>NZ_LNRD01000003.1:0-518405 GCF_001557775.1 Vibrio sp. MOR3
GATCATCCTCTCAGACCAGCTAGGGATCGTCGCCTTGGTGAGCCATTACCTCACCAACTAGCTAATCCCACCTAGGCATATCCTGACGCGAGAGGCCCGAAGGTCCCCCTCTTTGGCCCGTAGGCATCATGCGGTATTAGCCATCGTTTCCAATGGTTATCCCCCACATCAGGGCAATTTCCTAGGCATTACTCACCCGTCCGCCGCTCGACGCCCTTAACGTTCCCCGAAGGTTCAGTTAAGTCGTTTCCGCTCGACTTGCATGTGTTAGGCCTGCCGCCAGCGTTCAATCTGAGCCATGATCAAACTCTTCAATTTAAGATTTTGTTCGGCTCAACGAATACTGACTTCAAAACTCATCCTTACTCGAAAGTAAGAAGTAATTTTAAAGCTATTACCATTCCAACAGAATGATAATGAATTGACTGTGCCAAGTCCGAAGACTTGATTGGTCACTCAGTTCATTGAAACCTAATTTGAAACCGCTCTTTATTAAGAGAAATTTCTAATTGGATTATCATCAACGAGTGCCCACACAGATTGATAGGTCTATATTTTTAAAGAGCACACTCTGAAGTTCTCTCCAAAGTGGACGGCCATTTTAGCGAGATAACTTATCGTGTCAAACACTTTTTTAAGTTATTTCTCTGTGAGTTACTTTCGAACTCACTGACCTTGTCATCTCGGCTTCGCTTTGTTTGCTTTCCCGTGACAACGGAGGCGCATTATAGGGAGTTCGTTTAGGAACACAACCCTATTTTTCAAAAAAACTTATCTTTTTGGTTCGTTCGTATAGAAAACAATCAAAACCCGATAAAAGTGCATCAAAAAGGGGGCTACAGCCCCCTAAACCTTGAACTTCGTCTCACTTTTCACTGCATTAGTGAAATTACTGGTGAGCGATAACTTGGTCATTGTTCACAATCAGCTGTACTTTCTTATCTGGCAATATTTGTCCGGCTAAGATTGATTTCGCTAGTGGGTTTTCGACATTTTGTTGAATGGCACGTTTTAGAGGTCGCGCACCATACACAGGATCAAAACCAACTTGAGCAATCAAATCGAGGGCTTTTGCGGATACCTCTAATTGGTAACCTTTTTCTTCTAAGCGTTTAGCTAGACGTTCCAGTTGAATAGAAGCAATCGACTTTATGTGCTCTTGACCAAGCGGATGGAATACAACACTTTCATCAACACGGTTTAAAAACTCAGGACGGAAGTGCTTACTAACCACATCCATAACTTCATTCTTAATGCCTTGGTAATCCAGAGTAGCAAAGTTCTCTTGGATGCGAGCTGAACCTAAGTTCGATGTCATGATCACTACAGTATTACGGAAATCAACCGTTCTACCCTGACCATCAGTTAATCGACCATCATCCAATACTTGCAGCAAAATATTGAACACATCGGGATGCGCCTTTTCTACTTCATCTAATAGGATGACAGAATAAGGTTTGCGACGAACCGCTTCTGTTAGATAACCACCCTCCTCATAACCAACGTAACCCGGAGGCGCACCAACTAACCTTGCCACAGAATGTTTCTCCATGAATTCAGACATGTCGATACGTACCATTGCGTCTTCGCTATCGAACATAAAGCTCGCGAGTGTCTTACACAATTCCGTTTTACCCACCCCCGTAGGGCCTAAGAATAAGAAGGAACCAATTGGTTTGTTTGGATCTGATAATCCTGCTCGACTACGGCGGATTGCATTCGATACCACTTCTACCGCTTCTGCCTGACCAATCACACGTTTGTGCAATACCTCTTCCATGCGGAGCAGTTTCTCTTTTTCTGCTTCGAGCATTTTAGAGACTGGTATACCCGTTTGCTTAGAGAGTACTTCTGCAATCTCGTTATCCGTCACCTTATTGCGTAGTAGCGTCATCTCTTGCATCTCAGCTTGAGTTGCAAGGTCGAGTTGTTTTTCAAGTTCAGGAATACGACCGTATTGCAATTCAGACATACGGTTTAAATCACCTGCGCGGCGAGCAAAATCCATGTCCATACGCGCTTGCTCTAGTTCACCTTTAATATGTTGTGTACCAGAAAGGGCCGCTTTTTCAGCATTCCACACTTCTTCAAGCTCCGCGTATTCGCGTTCTTTTTCATCCAACTCGTCATTAAGTGCATTTAAACGTTTTTCACTCGCTTCATCATGTTCATTACTTAATGCTTGTTGTTCGATTTTAAGCTGAATGATCTTACGCTCTAGCTTGTCTAGTGACTCAGGCTTGGAGTCAATCTGCAAACGAATGCTAGAAGCCGCTTCATCAATTAAGTCTATCGCTTTGTCCGGTAATTGACGGTCTGACACATAACGGTGTGACAAACTGGCCGCTGCGACAATCGCAGGGTCGGTAATCTCTACATGATGATGAAGTTCATAGCGCTCTTTTAGACCACGCAAAATCGCAACGGTATCTTCAACACTAGGTTCGTCCACCAGCACTTTTTGGAAACGACGCTCAAGTGCGGCATCTTTCTCTATATACTGACGATATTCATCCAATGTTGTTGCACCGACACAGTGAAGCTCGCCACGTGCCAACGCTGGTTTAAGCATATTGCCTGCATCCATAGAGCCTTCGCCTTTGCCAGCGCCGACCATAGTATGTAATTCATCGATAAAGAGAATAACGTTGCCTTCTTCTTTGGCTAATTCATTCAATACCGATTTCAAACGTTCTTCGAATTCACCACGATATTTCGCTCCTGCTACGAGCGATCCCATATCTAGTGAAAGCACACGACGCCCGCGTAGACCTTCCGGAACTTCATTATTAATGATGCGCTGCGCCAAACCTTCCACAATAGCGGTTTTACCCACGCCCGGCTCACCGATAATGACAGGATTGTTTTTAGTTCGACGTTGCAGTACTTGAATGGTTCGACGGATTTCATCATCGCGACCGATCACAGGATCCAGCTTACCCTGCTCTGCACGTTCGGTAAGGTCAATCGTGAACTTTTCCAAGGCTTGGCGAAGCTCTTCTGCATTGGGGTCATTGACCTTTTGACCACCTCTGATCTTTTCGATTGCTTGGCTAACTTTTTGCTCAGTTAAGCCGAGCTCTTTAAGCAATTGACCAAGAGGACCGCGGTCTTCCATTGCAGCCAGTAAGAAGACTTCTGATGAGATGTAAGAGTCCTGACGCTTTTGAGCCACCTTGTCACACAGGTTAAACAAAGTCCCCATTGAACTAGACAATTGAACATCACCACCAATACCGCTTACTTTTGGCAATCGGTCTAACATCTCGCTCAACTTTGAACGTAACTGAGTAACGTCGACATCTAACATTGTTAGCAATGGACGAATTGGGCTACCGTTTTGATCCAGCAAAGCCACCATAAGATGGACTGGTTCGATGTATTGATGATCGCGCCCTAACGCCAGTGACTGAGCATCAGAGATAGCGATTTGAAACTTACTTGTGAATCTATCAAGACGCATATCTTCCTTCCTAACCTCAACTTAAGAGAATTCTTTTGACAGTTAGAAAGATGGATACGCAAAGGGGGAATTTCAAGGGAGTGAATCAATAAAGATAGCTTTGCAAAAATAGAGCTATGCATCATAGCGAATTTGCGCTTGGTCAGAGTTAATCTTCAATCCAAATAAAAGTGGCTTGTCGACCAGTCACACCATCACGGCGATAGGAATAAAAGTCATCTTTGTCTTGAAAAGTACATAGACCTGAATCAAATACTTGAGTGACACCAAGTTTATTAAGACGCTGAGTTGCAAGCTTGGACATATCCGCTAACCACTTTCCTTCAACATCACGAGGGGTAAAGGCTTGATGAGCTTGTGAGTCGAAATCCATAAAGGCTTGGAGGACATCCTCCCCCACTTCAAATGCTTTTGGTCCAATAGCAGGACCAAGCCACGCCATTACCTCACCAGAAAACAACTCTAATGCGTTTTCAATGATACCATTCGCTAAACCACGCCAACCGGCATGCACCGCAGCAACTTGGGTACCTTGCATATTGGTCAGTAAAACGGGTAAACAATCTGCCGTCATAGCAGAACAGATAACATTGCTTGAACACGTATATATGCCATCCGCATCGAGCACTTGCAAAGTCGGAGCACTCACTTGAGTGACAACCGTCGAATGAGTTTGGTTTAACCAGATAGGTGCGGTCGGCATATTTGCCTGTTGCGCTAACCATTCGCGGTTTTTTTCAACTAATGACAGTTCATCCCCAACGTGTGCACCTAAGTTAAGCCCTTGATACGGAGCAGAAGAAAAGCCCCCTACTCTCGTAGAGGAAAAAGCTTTTACATTCTTAGGCGCAGGCCAGTTGGGAATAACTGTCTTCATATTAGAACTCGTCTGGTAGACCGTATTCTTCTGTATCTTTGCGCAACGCTTCTGTCATGACAACCATATCCGCAGGCACTGGAGCATGGAACTCAAGCTCTTCACCAGTGATAGGATGTTCAAAGCGAAGCATTACCGCGTGCAGTGCTTGACGGTCAAAGCCACGAATCATCGCAGTCACTTCTTCTGAAGCACCTGTCGGGATACGAGCACGACCACCGTAAGCAGTATCACCTAATAGCGGATGCTGCAGGTAAGACATGTGCACACGGATTTGGTGTGTACGACCGGTTTCTAGACGAAGACGAATGCGTGTATGCTCGCGGAAGTGCTCAGCAACACGGTAGTGTGTTACTGCTGGCTTACCCAGAGGTGCTACAGCCATCAGCGTACGCTTAGTAGAGTGACGACCAATTGGCTTATCCACTTTACCGCCTGCTGTCATACGGCCGATAGCAATCGCTTCGTATTCACGTGTAATGTTACGTTTTTGCAGAGCACGAACTAGACGAGTTTGCGCCGGAACGGTTTTTGCGACCACCATTAGGCCAGTCGTATCTTTATCCAAACGATGCACAATACCTGCACGAGGTACTTCTGCAATATCAGGATAATGATGCAATAGCGCGTTGAGCACGGTACCATCTGGAGTACCCGCACCAGGGTGAACAACAAAATCACGAGGCTTATTGATTACGATGATGTCATCATCTTCGTAGACGATATCTAGAGGGATATCTTGCGCTTCCCAGCGTTCTTCATCTTCCAGCTCGGCTTGCAAGGTAATTTCCTCGCCACCCATAACTTTGGTGCGAGGTTTAGTGACAACTTCACCATTCACTTGTACTTTCCCGTCAAGAAGCCATTCTTTCAGGCGAGAGCGAGAAAAGTCTGCGAATAATTCGGCGATAGCTTGGTCCAAACGTTGACCTAATTGGCTATCTTTTACGGTGTTGGTTAAAACAATCTGCTGAGCCATATCGAACTTTTTTAAAAACTGTGAGACTAATGCTCACGACTGTGGAAAAATAGACTATTACGTCATTGTATCTGTTACTGGAAAGAAAGTAACGGCAGCTTAAGAAATATTTAGATTCAAGGAACAGACTCCTGATATGAAACATCAGACTTTAACAGGCCTTTTAGCGGTATCCCTTCTGTTTGGCTGTGCAAGCAAAGAAGAAATCGTTCCTGATGTGCCACCTTCTGAACTGTATGCTGACGCGCAAACGTCGCTTCAAAGTGGTAACTGGCTTTCTGCTATTGAGAAATTGGAAGCTTTAGATTCGCGTTACCCGTTTGGTGCCTACTCTGAGCAGGTACAACTTGACCTTATTTACGCGTACTACAAAAACGACGACCTAGCATTAGGTCTTGCAACGATTTCTCGCTTTATGCGTTTGAACCCAACTCATGAAAAAATGGACTGGGTATTGTACATGCGTGGTTTGAGCCACATGGCGCAAGACCGTAACTTTATGCATGACTTGTTCAACGTTGACCGTAGTGACCGAGATCCAGAGCCAGTTAAGAAAGCATTTGATGATTTCAAAAAACTGCTAGAGCGTTACCCAAACAGCCCATATGCTGAAGATTCACAAAAACGCATGGTGGCACTGAAAAACCGCTTAGCAAACTACGACCTTGCTACTGCGGACTTCTATCTACGCCGTGAAGCTTGGATTGCTGCGATTAACCGTGCCCAAGAACTTCAAAAAGCATTCCCAGATACTGAAGCAGCACGCAAGTCACTGGATATTCAGTTAGAAGCTTACAAGCAACTGGAACTAAAAGATGCCGTTGCCAGAACGGAAGAGCTGATAAAGCTTAACCCAGTAAAATAACACCAACCGCCACAGCTTTGCCTGTGGCGGTTTTGTCCCCCCCCCTTCCTTATTTTTGCTTTATCCTTTCTCGTTACCACATTCATCACCTTGATGATTTTTTAAGCGACACATATGCTTAAGGTTCTCCTTCACCATCAACATGGATGTGAACATGGCATTATCAAAGCTATGGACAGGACTTCTACTGTTACTCTCAGCATCAGCATTTGCTTTAGAGTTGTCCCCTCTGAGACAGCCCCCTTACACAGGTGATCTCGATGTCATTAAAGAGAAGAACGTCTTGCGTGTGTTGGTATCTGCCGATTTGGGTTTCTATTACATAGAGGGAGGTGAACCAAAAGGGATTGGCGCTGAGTTGCTTGCGCATTTTGAGAGAGATTTACGCAAACTCAAACCTAAGATCAATATTCAAATCATTCCTGTATCTCGTGATGAACTGCTTCCTTCCCTAGAACAAGGGCTGGGAGATCTGGTTGTTGCGAATCTCACCATTACCGACGCACGTAAGAAATTGGTTGATTTTAGTGATCCTGCCATTACGGGAATTGAAGAGTGGGTGATCACCGACAAGAAAACACCTGTGATGACCAAGCTTGACCAGTTAAGCGGCAAGGAAATATGGGTACGTGCCAGTTCAAGTTACTTCGAGAGCATTCAGGCATTAAACAAACAACTTAATAAGAAAGGCTTACCACCTGTTGTTGTGCATTTCATAGAAGAAACACTACAAGACTACGAATTGGTGGGAATGCTCAACAATGGCTATGTCAAAGCCATCGTTCTTGATAGCCACAAAGCCAAGTTGTGGATGAGCTTTATGGATGATATTCGCTCTCATACCAAAATCCCCCTCCGCACCGGCGGTGAGATAGCATGGGCAATGAGGCACGATAGTCCAGAGTTGAAGAAAGTGGTGAATAAATTCATCAAGACATCAAGATCCGGCACCTTATTGGGCAATGTGATTTACGGCAAATATATCGATAATACTAATTGGCTCAACAAAGCCCTCAACCCGAAAAAAATCGCGCAATTAGAAAAGCTCTCTTCCTTATTCTCTAAATATGGAGAAAAATACGATTTTGATTATCTGCTTATCGCCGCAGTGGCCTATCAAGAATCTGGATTTAACAATAATCTAGTATCGAGTCGAGGTGCAGTTGGCATCATGCAAATTCTGCCAAGTACTGCCAGCGACCCAAACGTAAATATTAAAAACGTTCGAAACTTGGAGAACAATGTCCATGCTGGTGTGAAGTACATGGCCTTTCTACGTCGATACTACTTCAGCGATGAAGCAATCAGTAAAGAGAACAAACTGTACCTAACGCTTGCCGCATACAATGCAGGGCCTGGAAATATAGAGAGAATGCGCAAACGCGCCGCGCAACAAGGTTATGACCCAAACGTTTGGTTTCACAATGTAGAAGTGGTGACGCGACGTAGCTTAGGCGAGACCGTCAGATACGTCACTAACGTGAACCGCTACTACGTTATTTACAAGCAACTCGAAAGCCTCGACCTAGCCAAGACATTGGACAACGTCTTATTAGCGCCAGAAGACCCTGTGTTCATGACGCCATTGAAGAAAATAAGCCAAACGCCATAAAACCGAGAACAAAAAACCAAAAACGCCGCTCAGTTCATGAGCGGCGTTTTTGAATCTAACTTACTATGCACTTTAAGAGTGATCTGATTCACATCTTTGTTCTGGTTAATTTTTAACTAACTAGAATTACAGGCCGTATAACTCCCCTAAAAACGGGATAGTTTTCAGCTCAGTACTCTATCCAATCTAATGATTTCGAATCCGATAACAAGCAATTTTCACAGAAATCTAAACAGTTCTTGAGAAAGATCACATTCACTTCCCACCTATAAAAAACCACTCAAAATAGTGATCTATATCACATTATTTTATCCTCAGAACGGTAATCTGAATTCAACCCATGAGGGATGAAACAGAGGAAAAACATTTATGACAATGAACATCACTGGTAAAAATATCGAAATCACCTCTGCAATCCGAGCTCATATTGAGAGCAAATTTAAAAAGCTGGAGAAATGGCAAGTAGACATCATCGGATGCCAAGCAACTTTCAGTGAGGAACCAAACAAACAGAAGAAATTCGAAGCCGTTATTACGGTTCCTAAAGGGCAACTAATCGCCTCAGCTACTCACGAAGATCTTTACGCAGCTATCAACGAAGTGGAGCAAAAACTAGAACGACAATTGAATAAGCTGACCCACAAACCTGAAGCTCGACGTGCTAGCAAGCCAGAGTTAGTGGAAGAAGAAGAGTAAACCGACCAGATCGAGGAAGTAGCGCCGTAAGGCGCTATTTTTTTGCTTGACGCTCCCCGCCTGCTTGCTTATTGTGTTTAAACACTCACAAATTAAGCACTATTTATGCATTTGACTCACCTGTTTCTTTTTGACTTCTTTTTCCTTCCATAGTTGGAGGGGCTAACTCGTTTGTGAAAGAAAAGTCAAAAACAAACAGAAAGCCTCCCAAATCGGGAGGCTTTTTTTATAAGGAAAGAATTGATGACTGACCAACCTATTTCCCTGGATGAAATTCGTTTACGTTTGAATGAGCTTGATGACGAGCTTTTAAGCTTGCTGTCTGAACGTCGTAAGCTCAGCATTGAAGTAGCAAAAAGCAAAGTCCAAACATCAAAACCTGTTCGTGATGCTGTCCGTGAACAACAACTACTAGTAAAACTGATTACCAACGGCCGTGATAAATACGAACTCGACGCTCAGTACATCACCAAACTTTTCCATACGATCATCGAAGATTCGGTGCTTTTGCAACAAAGCTATCTACAGAACCTAGTCAACCCTCAGCAAAGTCGTAAACCATTAGCACGAGTGGCTTTCTTAGGAGCTAAAGGGTCTTACTCTCACTTAGCTAGTCGTGAGTACTTCAGTCGTAAAAATACAGAGCTAATTGAACTCAACTGCAAGCACTTCAAAGAAGTAACTCAGACCGTTGAATCTGGCCATGCTGATTATGGTGTTCTACCAATTGAAAACACCAGTTCTGGTTCAATTAACGAAGTCTACGACCTTCTACAACACACAACACTTTATATCGTAGGAGAGCTGACTCAACCGATTGAGCATTGCCTTGTTGCAACCAAAGACATTCGTCTAGAGAACATCAAAACGCTTTACTCTCACCCGCAGCCCCATCAGCAATGCAGTGAGTTCCTTAGTAGAATGAAAGGCGTTCAACTCGAATCTTGTGCGAGCACAGCCGATGCGATGCAGAAGGTACAAGAATTGGGCCGTGATGATGTCGCCGCTATCGGTAATGCTTCCAGTGGTAAGCTTTATGGCTTACAAGCGATCCAAGGCAACATCGCGAACCAAACTGAAAACCATACCCGCTTTATTGTGGTTGCTCGTAAACCTGTCGAGGTCTCCACACAGATACCGGCAAAAACCACATTGATTATGTCTACCTCTCAAGAGGCAGGTTCTTTAGTCGAGACCCTGTTAGTACTGCAACGTTTCGGTATCAACATGACTAAGTTAGAGTCCCGTCCGATCATG
Organism: Vibrio sp. MOR3; assembly: GCF_001557775.1. Lineage (NCBI taxonomy): Bacteria > Pseudomonadati > Pseudomonadota > Gammaproteobacteria > Vibrionales > Vibrionaceae > Vibrio > Vibrio sp. MOR3. The sequence goes on from NZ_LNRD01000003.1 coordinate 9,750, forward strand.
GGTAACCCATGGGAAGAAATGTTCTATGTTGATTTAGAATCACACCTTGGTTCCACCGCCATGCAGCATGTGCTCGATGAGCTCACCAAGATAACTAAACACCTGAAAGTATTAGGATGTTACCCAAGTGAGAACGTAAAACCCACTCAAGTAAAATTGGGTTAATAGACATCGATAGGTAAAAAGATCATGGTAGACCAAAAAGTCGTTATCGCTTCACTCAACCCTGCAAAAATTAAAGCCGTAGAGAGTGCTTTTCAAAGTGCTTTCCCTGAACAACGTTTTAACTTTTTCGGAGTCAGTGTCCCGAGTGAAGTTTCAGACCAGCCAATGACCAATGATGAAACACGCCGAGGTGCTTTAAATCGTGTTCGCAATGCTAAAACTGAGATGCCGAATGCTGATTTCTATATTGGTTTAGAAGCGGGTATTGAAGGAAAAGTTACTTTTGCTTGGATGGTGATTGAATCCGCGACTCATCGTGGAGAGTCGCGTTCAGCAAGTTTAATGCTACCACCAGAAGTGCTAGAAAAACTTGAACATGCCAATGAACTGGGTGATGTAATGGATGAAGTATTTGGTACTGACAACATCAAACAAAAAGGTGGCGCAATTGGCCTGTTAACTCAAAACCAACTGACGCGCAGTTCGGTCTACCACCAAGCTTTGATTCTGGCGTTGATTCCTTTTACCAACCCTGAACATTTCCCTGCAAACCTATAGCTGTGTGGCTCTTATTAAGAGTCTGAAGCTGATAGTCGAGTAAAGTACGTATTAAAAAGGGCGGATATTCCGCCCTTTTTGCTGTCCGTAACTCAAAGATTATTGAGCGCCCTGCTCTAATAATGTCTTAAGTTTGTCTTTGTCGACATCGGACTTTGACTTTAACTCGTTAGAGCCACGGGTAATTGTCGCAATACCAACCCCAAGCATTTGACTGATTTGACGCTGTGAGAGCTCACCTTTTAGCAACTCGTTGAGAATATTAACGCGTGCGGTCAGTGACTCTCGCTCATCCGGTGTCATTAGCATGGTCAACAACATTTCGTGTTGCTGATTGTCCACACTTGAACGGATTAACTCGACAATCTGTTGCCAGTCTTTGTACTCAGGTTCATGTGACATCAAGTTACCTCACTCAATACTTGGTATTGATCTCTTCTTGGGTCAAGAACGAACCGTCGACACCTAAAAGGTCGCGGTAGTACGTTTCGAACATCAAAATGTTCTGTACATACCCACGCGTCTCTTTAAATGAAATCGCCTCTATAAAGGAATAAGCATCCACTTTTCCTTGAGTTCGCTCTCGCCACATTTTTACTCGGTTAGGCCCTGCATTATAAGCAGCGAGCGAAAAAATACGATTATTATCGTAATCTTCCATTAAGCCTTGTAAGTAGTGGCTACCAATTTCAATGTTCTTACCTACATTGTAGAGATCTTGCGTACCTTGATATTTCAGTTTGTACTTGTTTGCCGTGTACTTAGCCGTCGCAGGCATAATCTGCATCAGACCACGAGCTCCAACCGGAGAGCGCGCTTCAGAATCAAGTGCACTCTCTTGTCTCGCCAAAGACATCATTGTGATTGGGTCGATATTGTGTTTCTCAGCGTAAAAGTTAAACCACCAGCGATGCGCGACAGGGAATCGCAACGGAATGTTATCCCACATCTGAGCTTGAATACTCGCAATAACCGTCAAGTTATGCCAATGCTTAGACGCTGCAAAAGCGGCAAGTTGCGTTTTCTCCTCTTTACCAACACGACGGAGCAAATGTGTCCATTCACTCTTCGCCGCAGCGATCTTGTCGGTTGCTATCAGCTCTTCAATACGAAGCAGCGATTTTTGATATGGCTGAATAGCTGTCTTATCGAGCTTAACAGAGCTTGATGGATACTTGATCGATTGACCAATCGCATTCGCTGCGGCCACACTGTAAAAGTTACGCTGGCCAGTCTGTTTTGCTAAACGTTGCTTACCTGCGACTTCATCACCCAATGCGATTTCACTGCGCCCTAACCAGTATTGCCACCGAAGTGATGCTTGCTCTTCATCATTAAGCACTGCGATCCATTTTTTTACCCCTTGCCAGTCGCCATTTTGAATCGATAAACGAATACGACTTTCAATCAGAGGTAGGTTTTTACTGGTTTTTGTTTTGTCATCGCGCCACTTCGCCAATGAATCTGATTCAGTACGAATCAAACGAATCGCAATGTAATCCGCCAGTGCTTGAGCCTTTTCTGGAGAGAACTTTTGCCCTTTCACTACGGTCGCATAAGCATCTTGCGCTTGCTTGGTGTTTTTTCGAGTCAGTTTCTCTAATGCAAATTCTGCTTGAGTTCGATTAAAGTCATTCGCTTGTTGCTTCTTGGCAAACTCCGCCACATTTTCAGGCTTATCGAACAATGCCTTCATCGCTTTGGCTTGCTGCTGAGCTTTGGCCGATGTAGGCAACTTTTGCAGATAGGCCATTAGCCCGCCATTACGCGCATCAAATGCTAATAACATGCGTTGTAAAATCATGTCATCGGTACGTTCACCCGCTTTGTCCCATGCAGAGAACAATGGGTCACATTCATCAGCAATACTCTTGCCGCGCAGCCACATGTGCTCTGCGCCTTTAAAGGCAGCAACTTGTTTACCCTGTTCTAATTGAGCAACATAAAAAATACACTGATAACGCTCACCACTTGGCTCAACTTTCTGGAACTCGGTAATGGTTTTCCAATCTTTCTGGCGATAAAGGTTATCTAGATACGGGGCGCGAATACGACGTGAGAATGGAAAAGCTTCATGTTCACTAATAAACGCATCTACCTGTTGTGGTGACTTGCTCGATAATTGCCTCAGAAATACCCGATAGTCCACATAAGGAGTGAGTGGATAATCAGCGATTTTGGAACGAATAGACAAGTAGCCATCAATGTCATTCTTGTCTAATAAATTTTGTGCCTGCTCATAGACTTGACGCTGCTTTTCTAGGCTCAGCGTCGCGTTTGCCGACACGCTTACCGCACATAAAGCGGCTGCGTAGCATACTCTTTTAGCCAATTCAGTTACGTTGAATTTCATGTGCGTCATTTTCCCCAGACGTTTCTCTCTTCATGCTTTACCACTGGTGAATACAAACGTAGTAAGCAATAAAGCATATGCATCTATTTACACCGTAATAAGTGCTTATTGTAAAGCGACTTGATGTAATAAATGTTGTACTCGTAAAACTTTAGAACCCTTTAAGACAAATAGATTCCCATCAATTCATCCAACTAAATGAACTGTTGGCTTTGATTTAAAGACGAACAAGAAAAGTGTATACCCTAAAGTTGAGAGTTTCCGGTCAGCGATGAAGAAGAAATCACACAAGATGCTAATTTCTTGCAATGCGGTAACAAAACTGAAGGAGTTGGTATAAAATAGAGCCTTTGAATGACAGTTAATTTAGGAACGATCGGCAATGGCTGAATACGTATATACCATGTCGCGGGTGAGCAAAATTGTGCCACCTAAGCGTCAAATTCTTAAAGACATCTCTCTAAGCTTCTTCCCTGGTGCAAAAATCGGTGTTCTAGGTCTGAACGGTGCGGGTAAATCTACGCTGCTACGTATCATGGCGGGTATCGATACCGATATCGATGGTGAAGCACGCCCACAACCGGGCCTAAACGTAGGTTACCTACCGCAGGAGCCCGTTCTGGACGAGTCAAAAACCGTTCGTGAAATCGTTGAAGAGGCTGTTGCAGATGTTGCTGGCGCACTTAAGCGCTTGGATGCGGTATATGCAGCGTATGCAGAACCAGATGCCGATTTTGATGCTCTAGCAAAAGAACAGGGTGAACTAGAAGCGCTAATTCAAGCGAAAGATGGTCACAATCTAGACAACGCGCTAGAACGTGCTGCTGATGCACTTCGTCTTCCTGAATGGGATCAAAAAATCCAACACCTATCCGGTGGTGAGCGTCGCCGTGTGGCTATCTGTCGTCTTCTTTTAGAAAAACCAGACATGCTACTGCTCGACGAACCAACCAACCACTTGGATGCTGAGTCTGTTGCATGGCTAGAACGCTTCCTAGTTGATTACACTGGTACTGTAGTTGCGATTACCCACGACCGTTACTTCCTAGATAACGCAGCGGGTTGGATCCTAGAACTTGACCGTGGTGAAGGTATTCCATGGGAAGGTAACTACACCTCTTGGCTAGAGCAAAAAGATGCGCGCCTACAACAAGAAGCGTCGCAAGAAAAAGCTCGTCAAAAGACCATCGAGAAAGAACTTGAATGGGTTCGTCAAAACCCTAAAGGTCGCCAAGCGAAATCTAAAGCACGTATGGCGCGCTTTGAAGAGCTACAAAACACTGACCACCAAAAACGTAACGAAACTAACGAGCTGTTCATCCCGCCAGGTGAGCGTCTAGGTGATAAAGTTATCGAAGTGAACAACCTGACTAAGTCATTCGACGGTCGCGTTCTTATCGATGATCTATCATTCAGCATGCCTAAGGGTGCCATCGTGGGTATCATCGGTGCCAACGGTGCGGGTAAATCAACCCTATTCAAGATGCTAAGCGGTACTGAACAACCTGATTCGGGTACGATTGAACTGGGTGACACTGTGAAACTGGCTTCTGTTGAGCAGTTCCGTGATTCAATGAACGATAAAAACACGGTATTCCAAGAGATCTCAGAAGGCGCTGACATCATCAAGATCAACAACTTCGAAATCCCTGCACGTGCTTACTGTTCTCGCTTTAACTTCAAAGGCTCAGATCAACAGAAAGTTATCGGCGAGCTTTCTGGTGGTGAGCGTAACCGTGTGCACCTTGCTAAGCTGCTTAAAGCCGGCGGTAACGTACTACTACTCGATGAGCCAACCAACGACCTTGACGTTGAAACACTACGTGCACTTGAAGAAGCGCTGCTTGAGTTCCCTGGTTGTGCCATGGTTATCTCGCACGACCGTTGGTTCCTAGACCGTATCGCAACGCACATCATCGACTACCGCGATGAAGGCCAAGTTAACTTCTACGAAGGTAACTACAACGAGTATATGGAATGGCTGAAGAAGACGCTTGGTCCTGAAGCCGCTGAACCACACCGTATCAAATACAAGCGCGTATCGAAGTAATTTCGTTTATAAGATGAGTGTGCGGTATATCACCTTACACTCACCTTTGCTTGTAATTCGTACAAAGGTCGCTATCATAGCGGCCTTTGTTGTATGTGTTGCATAAATGGCTCAGATTGGCATTTTTTCAATTAAGAGCTTGACCTTTAGCAATCGTAACTCTGTGCTACCTCGACATTTTAAGAACAACAATTGAACAATTTTTGTTCTATTTGATATAGTCATCGACAGATTCGACGACTATATGAGAAAGCTCTATGACGGAGAGACGACGCTTTTCACGCATCATCTACCAAGTTTCTGCTTTAGTGGAACAAAGTGACTTGGCACTACAAGCCACGATTCAAGATCTCTCATTACATGGTTTATTGTTAAGAGCTGAAAATGCAAACTCACTTGAGTCGTCACTACCGGTAGAAGTCGCATTCTCGTTCGTTCAATCAGAACAGGTGATGCAGTTAACCGCTGATATCATCGCTGTTGCAAGTAACGAGATCCGGCTGAAGATCATCAACATAGACATCGACAGTATTAGCCAATTAAAACGATTTATAGAGTTAAACGTAGGCAATAACGAGCTGCTGAATCGAGAGTTAGAATACCTTTCTGATTTGGGGGAAGAATAAATTGAACGCCTGCTTTAGTAACAATAACTATGTCTAAAAAAATCATCATGCAGATCCCAACAAAAGATGGGAATCAGCAATTTTATGTGGGTCGCCTTTCGATCCTTGCAGTATGTGTGTCAGTCATCGCTTTGCCTGCCGTCGTTGGTAGCGCTTGGTATTTGAATCAACAACAAACATACAATCAAGAGACGCTAAACCAAACCATCGCAAAGCTGGAAGGTGAAAAAGCGGAGATCACGGCACTGTATGAAGAACAACTTGATACGAACCACTCTCTTTCTCAATCTTTAACTGACAAAAACAATCAGATTCAATTGCTAGGTAAGCGTGTATATGATGTGGAGTCGGTTCTGGGTCTCGCTGACGAAGAGCTTGAAAGCGAAGAGTACAACGTTGCCCTAGAAGAGCGTATTGATGCCGCAGCCATTGATTCAGCAGTGCGCGCAACGATGTTCCGTTTAATTCCAAACGACAGTCCGATGACTTACCAGCGTATCTCCTCCCCTTATGGCAGTCGGATTAACCCTATTTCTGGCAAACGTCATGTGCATACAGGCATCGACCTTACATGCAAACGCGGCGAAGAAATCTTAGCCCCAGCGGATGGTGTGGTAGAAACGGTGCGACCAAGTAATCGTGGATACGGTAACTACCTTACGCTCCGTCATTCATTTGGTTTCTCAAGTTCATTCGCTCATCTGAACAAATTCAGCGTGAAAAATGGCCAGTTTGTCAGTAAAGGCGATGTAATAGCGAAATGTGGTAATTCAGGTAACTCGACTGGGCCACACCTTCATTACGAAGTACGCTTTCTTGGGCGTACGCTAAACCCGCGCTACTTAATGGATTGGACACCAGAGAACTTTAACTCCGTGTTCGAGAAAGAAAAGATGGTAAAATGGGGTCCTCTGGTTCAGTTGATCGATAACGTGGTTCGTCTGCAAATCAATCTAACCAATTCGCCATACCGAGATACGAGTATTAGCACGGTATCAAGTGAAGACAACAGTGGTACATCGACCAACTGATTATTTTCAAACAAAAAAGAGCAGCCAATGTGCTGCTCTTTTTGCATCTAAAATAGGGAATTAGCCACGATGGATATTATCGTTCGCTTGCTTAAGTAGGTTCTGACTCTCGTTCATGAATTGCTGAGAGTACTCACCAAACCAATCGCTCACTTGCTCGAAGCTTTCGACAAACTCAGCCTTGTCTTTACTGTCTAAAACAGACAAAGCTTCACCAAAGCGTTGGTGGAAACGCTTAATCATATCGATGTTTTCTTGTGATGAAAGAATGATGTCACCGTATAGATTTGGGTCTTGACCAAACAGACGCCCTACCATCGCTAGCTCCAAGCGGTAAATTGGCGAGCTCAGCTTTAACAATTGTTCAATATTAGGGTTTTCTTTGCTTAGGTGCATACCGTAAGCGAAGGAAGTAAAGTGACGTAGCGCCTGAATCAAAGTCATACCATGATCGTGCTCTTGCGCATCGATCTGGCACAAGCTTGCGCCCCAAATACCAAACTGTTGCAGTAGCCATTGGTATTGCTCATTCTCACGACCATCGCAGTACACAATCACCTGTTTCGCTAAGCTTGGCACATCAGGACCAAACATTGGATGGAGACCAACAACCGGGCCAGAGTGTACATTTAACATTGCTTGCAGTGGTTTGGACTTGATAGAAGTCAGATCACAAAGAATGCAATCTTGTGGCAGGTTACCGAGCTTTTCAATCACACCTTCAGTTAAATGGATTGGCACAGTCACGACCACCAGGCCAGCGTCTTTTAAGATTTCGTCAGCGTGCTCCCAGTCTTTACTGCCCAAGACTTTCACTTGGTATCCAGACAGTTTGAACATACGTCCGAACAAACCACCTAACTGGCCATTACCACCAATAATAACGACTGAGCGCAATTCTGGGTTCAAACACTTAAAACCGGAATCTTTCTCGCTGGCATAAGACTCACGCATTGTTCGACGAAGAATGTCTTCTATCAACTGTGGAGGGATCCCCATTTTTTCAGCTTCAGCTCGTCGTGATGCCAGCATTGCCGCCTCACGATCTGGGGCGTAAATTGGCAAACCGTGTTCGCTTTTTACTTCACCCACTTTCTCTACTAGCGCTAAACGCTGAGAGAGTAGCTCTAGCATTTGCTTGTCGACTGCATCAATCTGATCGCGCAATGCGTTAAGTTCAACTGCCATTGATGTTCCTTAAATAAGTTCCGTTTTAGCCTTTAAGGCGATTCTCTAAGAAAGGCACCAGCTCTTCGTGTGCATGACGTAATAGTGCCTCAGTTGAATCCCAATTGATACACGCGTCGGTAATTGAAACACCGTATTTCATCTCTTCGAGAGTAAGGTCTGAAGATTGATTACCTTCATTAATATGACTTTCAATCATCAGGCCAATGATCGACGTGTTGCCTTCTCGAATCTGGTGAATCACGTCTTCTGCAACTAACGGCTGACGGCGGTAATCTTTACGTGAGTTCGCATGGCTACAATCCACCATCAAGGACGCATCAAGGTTGGACTTCGCCATCTCTTGCTCACACTCAGTAACGGATACTGAGTCGTAATTGGTCTGCTTACCACCACGAAGAATCACATGACCATTCGGGTTGCCTTGCGTAGTCAGAAGCGCTACTTGACCTTCACGGTTAATACCCATGAAACGGTGGCTAGAAGAAGCCGCTTGCATTGCGTTGATCGCCGTTGCCAAGCTACCGTCCGTACCATTCTTAAAGCCGATAGGCATTGAGAGACCACTTGCCATCTCACGGTGTGTTTGTGACTCAGTCGTACGAGCGCCGATCGCTGCCCAACTAAACGTATCTGCCAAGTATTGTGGGCTAATTGGGTCAAGAGCTTCTGTTGCCAGCGGAATATCCATCTCAGCGAGTTCAACCAACAGTTCACGACCAACATGCAGGCCATGTTCAATGTCGAAGCTGCCGTCTAGGTGTGGGTCATTGATCAAGCCTTTCCAACCAACCGTGGTTCGAGGCTTCTCAAAGTAAACACGCATAACAATATACAGTTGGTCGCTTAGTTGTTCTGAAAGTGCTTTTAAACGCTTGGCGTAATCCTTCGCAGCGTCTACGTCATGGATAGAACATGGTCCACATACAACGAGTAGACGATGATCTTTTTTGTGAATGATATCAGCGATGGTTTGACGAGAATCTTGGATAAAACGACGGGCCTTTTCACTTAGAGGAAGCTTAACTTTTAGCTCCTCAGGCGTGATAAGAACTTGTTCTTCGCAGATGTTAATGTTGCTCAATTCACTTCTTTGCATAACCTTGACCTGTATATTATTTTTTACACCCAACCAATTCCTTGGTGAGACAACTAAGCTTTACGGACAAGATAACAGGCTAAAAAAGAATTACAACCGTACACAATAAAAAACATCAAGTGTAAATTTAAGTTTACATCAAAAGAAAAAGCCGAAATGCAGAGCACTTCGGCTTTAAATGGATGTTTTAGAAAGTTTACGTCTCACCCTGAACAAACCATTATTCAGGGGTGAGATGGCTAGCCAACCAATCGCTTCATAGCTTCAGAGGCATCTTTCCACTCTTGCGAACGTTTTAGCTCGCTTAGAGAAAAGCTCTGTTTCTTCAACAAGGCATCAGCGAGAGGAACAGAAGTGATGGGTAGATTATCAAGCACCTCAACTTGCGCATCGCGCTTGTTGCAAACCAGCAGCATATTACAGCCAGCGTTTAATGCTTGTGCGCCACGTTCGGCAGGACCACCCATAATTGCGGCACCTTCCATGGTCAAATCATCAGAGAAGATCAAACCTTTAAAACCAAGTTGCTGGCGCAGGATTTGTTTAAGCCAATACTCAGAGCCGCTAGCAGGTTGGTCATCATAATTTGGGAAAATGACGTGAGCAGGCATCATCGCATCTAAGATGCCTGCATCGATTTGCGCTTTGAAGATAGCTATGTCTTGCTCAAAGATATCGCTACGCTCGTCATACGGTGTCTCTAGGTGTGAATCAGCAATCACACCACCATGACCCGGGAAATGTTTGCCCGTCGTCGCCATACCGACACTCTTCATACCCTGCATATAAGCAGTGCTGTGACGCAAAATAGTGTCTAAATCCTCACCAAAAGCACGGCTGCCAATCGCTTTACATTGATGACCTTTATCCAACACTGGCGCGAAGCTTAGGTCGATATCATGAGCAATCAGCTCAGCAGCCATCAACCAACCGCCCATGCGGGCCAGAGCTTCACTGTTTTGGTGTTTGGCGTATTGGTCCGCCGCAGGAATCAATGAAAAGCCTTCACGGAAACGCTGAACGCGTCCGCCCTCTTGGTCAACACCAATCAAAATCGGACGTTTCGCCGCTTCTCGGATAGATTGGGTAAGAGCTTGAAGCTGCTTGCTGTCGTGGTAGTTACGCGTAAATAAAATCAAACCACCAACCGTTGGATGCTCCAAAATTTCTCTGTCTTCTGCAGTCAGTTCATAGCCTGCAACATCAACCCATAACGGTCCCATTTTTTCTCCTCAAAATCGGCTGAATATCTCGTATTCGATGAGGTTATTCGCTTCAGAATTGCTTTACAATAAGTGAATCGAAGAATTGACGGAATTGGCTGTGAATCTTAACAAACTGTATATCGGTGTGATGTCTGGAACCAGTATGGACGGTGTAGATACCGCACTGGTTGAAATTGAAGATAACCGTGTTCGCTTGCTCGCACACGATGATTACCCAATGCCTGCTCATATTAAGCAGACGCTTTTGTCGGTTTGCACTGGGCAAGACACGAATCTAAAAGCCATTGGTAAGCTCGACCACCAACTTGGCCATCTGTTTGCCGATGCGGTTTTACAGCTACTGGATAAATCCGGCTATTCCGCAGAGCAAATCCGAGCCATTGGTAATCATGGTCAAACCGTGTTCCATCAGCCGACTGGCGAACAGCCCTTCACCACCCAACTGGGTGATGCCAACATCATTGCAGTCAAAACTGGCATTGATACCGTGGCAGATTTTCGTCGTAAAGACATGGCGTTAGGTGGCCAAGGTGCACCGCTCGTCCCTGCCTTCCATAAAAGTATTTTTGCCATGCAAGATTCCACCACCGTGGTGCTTAACATCGGTGGAATTGCCAATATCTCGGTACTGCATCCTGACCAAGCAGTGATCGGCTACGATACTGGCCCAGGCAACATGTTGATGGATGCATGGTGTGAACAGCACACAGGACAAGGCTTCGACAAAGACGCGCGATTTGCTCTGCAAGGCAACACCGATGCAACACTACTAACTCAACTCTTAGCAGAGCCTTACCTCGCCATGTCGGCGCCTAAGAGCACTGGTCGAGAGCTGTTCAATATCGATTGGCTGCATCATCAGTTAGCCAACCACAATATCTCAGCACAAGATGTACAACGCACGCTGTGTGAATACTCGGCGAAGACCATTGCAAACGAAGTGGAGAAATTCACGTATGGTCAGCAGCCACAGCTGTTGGTGTGTGGCGGAGGGGCGAGAAACCCTCTACTGATGCAACGTTTAGCGGAACTTCTGCCGCAGTGGCAAGTCGCAACAACGGATGATAAAGGTGTCGATGGCGATTACATGGAAGCCATGGCGTTTGCTTGGCTTGCTCAGCGACATATTGACGGGCTGCCGAGCAACTTACCTGAAGTGACTGGTGCGAGCCGTCTTGCTTCGCTGGGTGTGCTCTATCCTAAAAACTAAATGCGTTGTGCCAGACACAGCGACAAAATAAATCGAAATCAGTATTCAAAAGGCTTAAACCACTATGACAAATGACGCGCTTATTGCTGCTCTTGCCCACCTAGTATCAGAAGGTCGTAACCCAGATACGATGGACATCGATTTACTGCCCTCTCTGGACATTGTTCAGCGACTTAATCAGCAAGATAAGCTCGTACCACTTGCGGTTGAGAAGGTTTTACCCGAAATCGCACTCGCGGTGGATAAGATCACCGACGCGTTTAAAGTCGGCGGTCGTCTGGTTTATATGGGCGCTGGCACCAGTGGCCGTTTAGGTGTGCTTGATGCATCGGAATGTCCGCCAACATTTGGCGTATCTGACAAGATGGTGGTCGGTCTGATTGCAGGTGGCCCAGAGGCGATTCTAAAAGCAAAAGAAGGTGCGGAAGATTCGCCGGCTTTAGGTGAGCAAGACCTAAAAGATATCAAATTCACAAATCTCGATGTGGTCGTAGGTATCGCTGCAAGTGGCCGAACGCCTTATGTCATTGGTGGTTTGGAGTACGCCAACGAGATCGGTGCAACCACGATTGCACTATCTTGTAATCCAGATTCTCCAATCGCCGACATTGCCGACGTCGCAATTAGCCCTGTTGTAGGCCCTGAAGCATTGACTGGCTCAACACGTTTAAAATCAGGTACGGCGCAGAAACTGGTCCTGAACATGCTGACTACTGCCAGCATGATCCGTTTGGGTAAGAGTTATCAAAACTTAATGGTCGATGTGAAAGCAACCAACAATAAGCTCGTTGCACGCGCCGCACGTATTGTGATGCAAGCGACCGATTGCAGCAAAGAACAAGCTACCGACGTACTTAAACAAACTGGTTATGAGGTGAAACTGGCGATCTTAATGATCCTGACCGATCTTGATATTGAATCTGCTCGTGCTCACCTGCACCACCAAGACGGCTTCTTACGCAAAGCAGTGGAAAACCACCAGCCTAAATAAATCTCGAGTCCCGTAGTTCAAATCTGTCGATAGAAGACAAACAAAAAGGAGACCTCGTGGTCTCCTTTTTTGTTTTAGATATCAAGATTTAGTCTTCATACAACCATTCATCAAACTCTTGGTTAAGCTTGTCATTTGCTTTACGCTTGATGTGATCAGGATTCGTTATGTTCTTAACGTTCTCTACTTTATTGGTGTACTTGCGAGTGGTTTGGTTTACTTCTCGCTTCACTTGGTTCTCGACATAAGTACCGTCAGTGACTTCTTTAATATTACGCTTGGTATTGTTGATGGTATTGGTAATACGATGCTTATCGTGATCGTATTTACGCTTCATCTTAATCGACTCTTTCAACACGTTGGTCGCACCGACCGTTAAGGGCAACAATGCTAATGCGACCAAAAAATACTTCTTCATGTTTTCATTTCACTTCTGATTGAATCTCAAGCCATGAGTACAGCAAAGCAATAAAATGCAAATGTCAGAAGATCAACAAGCAAAACCACAGTCTTGATTATGAAACAGATCTAGTTACTGTATTCGTTCCAGCCACGTTGCCATTCCATACGGAATTTTTGTGCCCCAGGCGTTCCCTCACATACACCTTCATAATACTGACCAGACAGGCCCATTTGGTAAGCAAAATCAGGATTACAATATTCAGTCACCCCTTCAAGGTAACCTTGGTCATAATCGCCTTGCTTTACATTTCCTAACGAGCGAAGTTCTTTCATGGTACGAGAGGTATGCCCAGCGACACCATCTTGATAACCGATCTGGTACCAATCTCCGGACTGCGCCAGTTCTTCCGTTGTTGCCGCACACCCTGCTAGTAAAGCCAGCGCCAAGCCTAACGTTGCCTTTTTCATCATTCTTCCTTAACTAATTGTTTTCAAAACAAGCTTACCACTAAAGCCTGTGCTTTGCCGCTTATCTATTGATTTCACCACTTAACTCTTGAGCTCGCCGCTCACCCTTGATAACCACCGCTTAATGGTTAATAGAACCACTCAGCCCTACGCACGACCACTAGGCAAACGATAAAACCACTTAACCGTTATATCGACCACTCGCTTCTCTATTCGACCACTCATCCATAGAGCGAATGCGCTTAACAAAAGAGATGAATACCATACATCCTGAGCTTAAAAAATTACCCTACCTAACAAACCAAGGACAATTGCTATGATGTGGTTTCTAACCTGTGTCGCAGCCCTCATCGGCGGATACTTCATCTACGGTGCTTTCGTTGAGAAGATTTTCGGCATCAATGAGAATCGTCAAACGCCAGCTCATACTAAGACGGACGGCGTTGACTACGTTCCAATGTCAACCAAGCGTGTTTACCTTGTTCAGCTTCTGAACATCGCAGGTGTTGGTCCTATCTTTGGCCCAATCATGGGTGCCCTATACGGTCCTGCTGCAATGCTTTGGATTGTTGTTGGCTGTATCTTCGCAGGCGCGGTACACGATTACTTCTCAGGCATGCTTTCTGTTCGTAACGGCGGTGCATCAGTACCAACAATTACGGGTCGCTACCTAGGTAATGGCGCAAAACACTTTATGAACATCTTTGCCATTGTCCTATTGCTTCTTGTTGGTGTGGTATTCGTGTCAGCGCCAGCAGGTATGATCACAAACCTAATCAACGACCAAACTAGCTTTAGCGTAAGCATGACAACCATGGTTGTGTTGATTTTCGCTTACTACATCATCGCGACAATTGTTCCTGTAGACAAAATCATCGGTCGCTTCTACCCATTGTTTGGCGCGCTACTGATCTTCATGTCTGTAGGTCTAATGACTGCTATTGCTTTCTCTAGCGAACACACTGTGATGGGTGACTTCCAAGTAAGCGACATGCTGACTAACTTGAACCCGAACGATATGCCTCTATGGCCTGCACTATTCATCACTATCGCATGTGGTGCTATCTCTGGCTTCCACGCAACTCAGTCTCCACTGATGGCGCGTTGTATGGAAAATGAGAAGAACGGTCGCTTCGTATTCTACGGTGCAATGATTGGTGAAGGCGTTATCGCGCTAATCTGGTGTGCTATCGCTCTGTCTTTCTTCGGCACGCTTGATGGCCTTGCAGAAGCAGTGAAAAACGGTGGCCCTGGTAACGTGGTATACAGCGCTTCATTCGGTCTACTGGGTGTATTCGGTGGTGTGATTGCCTTCCTTGGTGTTGTTATTCTGCCAATCACATCGGGTGACACCGCATTCCGCTCAAGCCGTCTGATTCTTGCTGAATACTTCGGTATGGAACAGAAAACACTACGTAACCGTCTTCTAATGGCTCTACCACTGTTCGTTATCGGTGGCATTCTGACTCAAGTAGACTTCGGTATTATCTGGCGCTACTTCGGTTTCGCAAACCAAACAACAGCAGTAATGATGCTTTGGACTGCGTCGGCTTACCTACTACGTCACAACAAACTGCATTGGATTACGACTATCCCAGCAGTCTTCATGACAACCGTGTGTGTCACTTTCATTTTGAACAACAGCACGCTAGGCTTCGGTCTACCAATGCAAATCTCGACAATCTCTGGCATTTTGTTCGCTCTTGCTACAGCGGCTTACGTTATCAAAATCTCGAAAGGCAAAGGCGAAACAGATCTTGCAGATGAAGATAAACCAGACACTGTCTCAGAAACGGCGTAATGAAATCCTTCGCTTGCTAACCGATTCATTATCAATATCTGGATAACGCTAAGAGCCTGCCTATCGCAGGCTCTTTTTCTTTCTCTTTAAAGAATGAATTCACTTACAATAACAACATCATGTCTAGGTTAGGTTCGCTATGGAACTGATCATCTCCCTTTTGCAACAAATGTGTGTTTACTTAGTGCTGGCTTATATGCTGAGTAAAACGCCAATCATTCTTCCCCTACTGAGCATTTCTTCTCGCTTAAGTCACCGACTCATTTGTTATGTGCTTTTCTCTGGTTTTTGTATCCTAGGCACCTACTTCGGTTTACAGATCAACGACGCGATAGCAAACACGCGTGCAATTGGTGCCGTGATGGGAGGACTGTTTGGCGGTCCTGTTGTCGGTTTTGCGGTGGGCTTAACTGGGGGGATTCATCGTTATACTTTAGGCGGTTTTACCGACTTAGCTTGTGCGATTTCCACAACAGCAGAAGGGCTCATTGGGGGGCTACTCCACGTTTACCTCATTAAGCGTAACAAAGGGGCAATGCTGTTTAACCCGAGCGTAGTATTCAGCATTACTTTTGTTGCAGAAATCGTTCAGATGGTGCTGCTGCTTGCTGTCGCCAAACCATTCAACCAAGCCTATGAACTCGTTTCAGCGATTGCTGCCCCAATGATCATCGCTAACTCCGTTGGTGCCGCTCTGTTTATGAGTATTCTGCAAGATCGTAAAACCATTTTTGAAAAGTACTCGGCCACCTTTTCCCGCCGAGCATTAAGCATTGCCGACCGCTCAGTTGGTATTCTCAGCACCGGATTTAACAGCGAAAATGCCGATAAGATCGCCCGCATCATTTATGAAGAAACCAAAGTAGGTGCAGTCGCCATTACTGACCAAGAGAAGATTCTGGCTTTCGTTGGCATCGGCGATGATCATCATAGGCCAAATACTCCAATCTCATCGCAGAGTACGCTCGACTCAATGGAGAAGAACGACATCATCTACCTTGATGGCAGTGAGCGCCCTTACCAATGTTCATTAGCACAAGACTGTAAACTGGGCTCCGCACTGATAATCCCACTACGAGCAGGAAAAGAAGTGGTGGGCACCATTAAGCTTTACGAACCAAAACGTAAGCTGTTCTCGACGGCAAATATGTCAATGGCAGAAGGCATTGCTCAGCTTCTTTCGAGTCAAATTCTTTATGGCGATTACCAACAGCAACAAACATTATTAGCTCAGGCAGAAATCAAACTACTGCACGCCCAAGTGAACCCACATTTCTTATTCAACGCGCTAAACACCATCAGTGCGATTACGCGTCGTGATCCAGACAAAGCACGAGAACTGATCCAAAACTTGTCGCACTTCTTCCGTAGTAACTTAAAACAGAACATCAATACCGTGACGCTGAAAGAAGAATTAGCACATGTGAATTCCTACTTATCGATCGAAAAAGCACGCTTTACTGATCGCCTAGAAGTTGAGATTGATATTGAACCTGAACTGCTGGATATCAAGTTACCAAGCTTTACGCTGCAACCTTTGGTCGAAAATGCAATCAAACACGGTATCTCGACTATGTTGGAAGGCGGTAAAGTAAAAATCTATAGCCAACCTCATGCACAAGGGTACCTTATTACCGTGGAAGACAATGCAGGCAGCTATGAATCACCAAAAGAGAATCATTCTGGTTTGGGGATGGAAATTGTCGATAAGCGCCTCTCTAATCAATTTGGACGTGATTCAGCGCTAAAAATTAACTATCAACAACACCAATTTACTAAAATGAGTTTTATCATTCCCTCATCGCGATAAGCGCAATAAAAACGCATAAAAAGGTAATGCTGGATGTTAACCGCCCTCGTCATTGATGATGAACAGTTTGCTCGTGAAGAGCTGGCAGAACTATTGGCTGAAACGGGTCACATAGAAGTGATTGGCGATGCGTCAAACGCCATTATGGGGCTTAAGAAAATCAATGAGCTGAAACCGGATGTGGTTTTCCTAGATATCCAAATGCCTCAGGTGACGGGCATCGAGCTACTGGGTATGTTAGATCCAGAGACCATGCCCTACGTGGTATTTGTTACCGCTTACGACCAATATGCGATTCAAGCTTTTGAGGACAATGCGTTCGACTATCTATTAAAACCGGTTGATCCATGCCGCTTAACAAAGACGGTGAAACGCTTAAATAAAGTCGTTAGCCAATCAGCTTTGACGCAACAAATCTCCAGCATTGCTCCTGATAGCCTTGATCAAATCCCATGCATTGGCCACAACCGCATTGTGATCATGGCAACCGAGACAGTTGAGTCTGCTTACAGCGATATTAGCGGTGTGCATGTGCGTTCCACCAGCCAAACAGCCAGTACACAGTTAACGTTGAAAACCTTGGAAGAAAAAACGCCACTGGTGCGTTGTCATCGCCAGTATCTGGTGAGTATCAAAGCCATCAGCGAGATTAGATTATTGGAAAACGGCCTAGCTGAAATCATCACCAAAACAGGCTTTGAGATCCCAGTGAGCCGCCGTTACTTAAAGGTGCTCAAAGAACTTCTAGGCATCAGTCACTAAGCTCAGACTCTGGCATAACTCGTGTAGAAATTCCCAATTAAAAAGGCGACCTTGTGGTCGCCTTTTTGATGTTTGACTCGTCTTAATCGACTTGCTTAATTTGTAGCTCTTTTGGCACTTCGAAGAACATGTTCTCTTCACGACCAAGCACTTCGTCTACCGCTTCTGCACCAACCAGCTCTTTGATGCGATCTAGGATTTGGTTTACCAGCTCTTCTGGTGCAGATGCCCCCGCCGTGACGCCAACTTTTACCTTACCCTCAAACCACTCAGGCATGATGTCTTCTGGGCAGTCTGTTAGGTATCCTGGCGTACCTAGCTTTTCAGCCAGTTCTTTTAAGCGCGTTGAGTTTGATGAATTCTTGGAACCTACAACAACCATCACATCTACATCAGCAGAAAGCTCACGCACGGCATCTTGACGGTTTTGCGTCGCGTAGCAGATGTCATCTTTACGAGGACCTTGGATGTCTGGGAACACGCGGCGTAGCTCTTCAATTACGTCAGCAGTTTCATCAACAGACAGTGTCGTTTGGCTCACGTAGTGCAGATCCGATGGATCTTTCACGATCGCTTTTAGCTTCTCAACATCGGCTGGCGTTTCCACAAGGTACATACCGCCTGTATCACTTGAATACTGACCCATCGTGCCTTCCACTTCTGGGTGACCAGCGTGACCGATCAGTACCACTTCCATATTGCGACGGCTTGCACGTGCCACTTCCATATGTACTTTGGTTACCAACGGACAGGTCGCATCGAATACCGTTAGGTCACGAGACTTCGCTTCTTGACGAACAGCTTGAGATACACCATGAGCGGAGAAAATCACAATGTTGTTGTCTGGTACTTCATGCAGTTCTTCAACGAAGATAGCACCACGCTGTTTTAGACCTTCAACCACAAAACGGTTATGCACCACTTCATGTCGAACATAGATAGGTGGCTGATACATCTCTAGCGCACGCTCTACGATGCTAATTGCGCGGTCAACACCAGCACAGAAACCACGTGGGTTAGCTAACAGGATTTTCATTTCATTGCTCATGGAAGTTATCTTTTATTTGGTTCGCTATTCTACTGACAAAATTTCGACTTCGAAAGTCACGTCTTGTCCCGCGAGTGGATGGTTGAAGTCCACAGTTACTGAGTCGCCAGCAATCTCAGTGATGATGCCCGGGATTTCCATTCCATCAGGACCGCTAAATGCCATGATTGTGCCGACTTCAACTTCCGCTTCGCCAACAAATTTAGTGCGGTCCATATAGTGGATATGGTCTGGATTCGGCATGCCAAAAGCGTCAGCCGCTTTTAGTTCAATGGCTTTTTGCTCGCCTACTTGTAAGCCTAGTAGGCATTGCTCGAAGTTCTCACTCAAGCTACCGTCGCCCATAACGAACTTAGCAGGCTTGCCCATATTGTGTGTACTGTCCGCTACAGAGCCATCTTGCATTTTGATGGTGAAGTGCAGCGTTACTGCTGAATCTTGATTTATTGTTGTCACGTTACTGCTTCCTTGTTCTTGGGTTTCCTGCGCTCTATCTGATCACGTGCTGTGATTGCTTTTTATTGTACGAAGATACGCGGATTGGGCTCCAACATAATAAAAAGCGCCGTCCGAATCAACGGACGACGCTTAGGGTTATTCGATATATCGCAAAAGATTACTTATCAGCGTCCTTTTTGCGGAAACCATCAAGAATGATCATTGCCGCACCAATACAGATGGTGGTATCTGCAAGGTTGAATGCTGGCCAGTGGTAGTTACCCCAGAAGAAGTCTAGGTAATCAACAACAAAGCCGTGAACGACGCGGTCAAACACGTTGCCCACTGCACCACCAATAATCAGTGCGTAAGCGATGTTGTTCCATTTTTCCTTTGCTGGAAGCTTGCTCATCCAGTAGGTCAAAAGACCTGTCACAACAAACGCAATACCTGTGAACAACCAGCGCTGCCAACCCGCTTGATCGCTCAAGAAGCTGAATGCTGCACCGTAGTTATGAACATAAAGTAGGTTGAAGAATGGCAGCACCTCAATTCGGTTTGCCCATCCGTAGCCCATGTTGTCCATCACCACCAATTTGATGCCAATATCTGCAATAAATACCAGAATTGCTAACCACAGCCAGCGAACTCCAGATTGCTTTAACGTCAGTGCTTTTTCACTCATTACTTTACCTACAAACAGCCCCAGTAAATACTGGGGCTGTTAATTTTAAAAAAAGTTCAGTCGTTCTAGGCAATTACGCGAATTTACGTACTTCACCTTCGCCGTCTACGTTCGACACACAACGACCACAGATCTTCTCGTGACCTTCGATTGTGCCTACGTCTGGCGTGTGGTGCCAACAACGGTCACACTTCTCGCCTTCAGCTGCTGCTACTTCAACAAACAAGCCTTCGATATCCGTCGTTTGTGCTGCATCCGTCTTCTCACCTAGAGGCTTAACTTTCGCAGCAGATGTTAGTAGAACAAAGCGCAGTTCATCTTCAAGCTTGTTGATCTTCGCCGCTAGTGCGTCATCAGCAAATAGAGTCACTTCAGCTTGTAGTGCACCACCGATGGTTTTCTCTTTACGCGCATCTTCTAGAAGTTTGTTTACTGCACCACGAACCGCTTGGATCTCAGTCCAGAATTCGTTGTTCAGCTCTTCACCTTCAGCAAGACCGAATAGGCCGTCGAACCACTCACCAGTGAATACGAACTTGTCGCGCTCGCCTGGCATTTCGTTCCAGATTTCATCTGCTGTGAACGACATGATTGGCGCCATCCAACGAACTAGCGCTTCTACGATGTAGTAAAGTGCAGTCTGACAGCTACGTTGAGCGTTGCCGCCACGTTTTGCTGTGTACTGACGGTCTTTAATAACGTCTAGGTAGAAAGAGCCCATTTCGATTGAACAGAATTGCATTAGACGCTGAGTCACACCGTGTGTGTTGTACTCTTCGTATGCTTTAACAATCTCTTCTTGTGCAGCTAGTGCACGACCAACCGCCCAGCGATCTAGCGCAACCATTTCTTCAACAGGAACGATGTCTGTTTCAGGATTGAAGCCGCTTAGGTTAGCAAGGAAGAAACGCGCTGTGTTACGGATACGACGGTAAGCATCTGCGCTGCGTTTTAGGATTTCATCAGAAACCGCAACTTCACCCGTATAGTCTGTTGAAGCAACCCATAGACGAAGAATGTCAGCACCTAGCTTGTTAGTTACGTCTTTTGGTGCAACTACGTTACCGATAGATTTCGACATCTTACGACCGTGACCGTCAACCACGAAACCGTGTGTCAGTACTTGTTTGTAAGGCGCTTCGTCTTTCATCGCGATAGATGAAATTAGAGAAGACTGGAACCAACCACGGTGTTGGTCAGAACCTTCTAGGTATAGGTCTGCACTGTTGCCGTTGTACTCTTCACGAGCATCAACCACAGAGAAGTGAGTCACACCTGAATCGAACCATACGTCTAGCGTATCTAGTACTTTTTCGTATTGGTCAGCGTCAGCACCTAGTAGTTCAGCTGCATCTACATCCCACCATGCTTGGATGCCTTTCTCTTCAACCAGCTTAGCGACTTTCTCGATCAGCTCTAGCGTGTTTGGATGAAGTTCTGCTGTTTCTTTGTGAACAAACAGAGCAATTGGCACACCCCAAGTACGTTGACGAGAGATACACCACTCAGGGCGACCTTCGATCATACCTTCGATACGGCTTTGACCCCACTCAGGCATCCACTCTACGTTCTTGATTGACTCTAGTGCTTTAGCTCGTAGGCCAGCTTGGTCCATAGAAACGAACCATTGAGGCGTAGCACGGAAGATGATTGGGGTCTTATGACGCCAACAGTGTGGGTAGCTGTGCTCGTAAGCGTGGTGGTGTAGTAGTGCACCTTTTTCTTTCAGTACTTCTACTACTGCATCGTTCGCTTTAAATACGTGCTGACCAGCAAATAGCTCTGTATCTGGTAGGTAAACGCCGTTTGAGCCAACTGGGTTTGCTACTTCTAGGTTGTACTTGTTACCAACCGCGAAGTCTTCTTGACCGTGACCAGGTGCAGTGTGAACAACACCAGTACCTGAATCAGTCGTAACGTGATCACCAAGGATCGCCGGTACAGTGAAATCGTAGAATGGGTGTTGGAATTGAGAAAGCTCAAGATCCGCACCTTTAGCAAAGCCAAGGTTGTGGAAGTGCTCGATACCCGCACGATCCATTACGTCTTTCGCCAGCTCAGCAGCAACGATGATTCGCTCAGCGTTGTCGCCTTCTGTTTGGATAAGCACGTACTCTAGATCATCACGTAGACATACTGCGCGGTTTGCTGGCAGTGTCCAAGGTGTTGTTGTCCAGATAACGATAGATACGTCACCGTGACCTTCATGACCTTCTGTCAGTTCAAACTTAGACAATAGTGCCGCTTCGTCAGCCGCTTTAAAACGAACGTCGATAGATGGCGATACTTTATCTTTGTACTCAACTTCAGCTTCAGCCAGTGCTGAGCCACAGTCTGTACACCAGTGAACTGGTTTAAAACCTTTCAGTAGGTGACCTTTGCTTGCGATCTTACCAAGAGCACGGATGATGTTCGCTTCAGTTGCGAAATCCATAGTGCGGTATGGCTTGTCCCACTCACCCATGATGCCAAGACGCTTGAAGCTCTCTTTTTGACCTTCAACCTGACCTGCAGCGTACTCACGACATTTCTCGCGGAACTCAGCTGCTGTCACTTTTTGACCTGGTTTGCCGACTTTCTTCTCTACCATCAATTCAATTGGTAGACCGTGGCAGTCCCAGCCTGGGATGTAAGGTGCGTCAAAACCTGAAAGTGTTTTGGATTTAATAATAATGTCTTTAAGAATCTTGTTTAGTGCGTGACCAATGTGAATGTCACCGTTCGCGTAAGGAGGGCCATCGTGCAATACGAATGACTTTTTGCCTTTCTTCGCTTTACGGATTTCACCGTAAAGATCTTCTTTGTACCAACGCTTAAGCATTTCTGGCTCACGATTGGCCAGGTTGCCGCGCATTGGAAACCCTGTTTCAGGTAAGTTCAGGGTATCTTTATACTCACTCATCGATTCTTAATTCCGTTATATTGGGCGAAAATTAGACATTATGTTGAACGGTGGAATAAACCGCTCAACGCTTAAGCTGACGCAGCCACACCCTTGCTGCTTCAGCATCCAATACGATTTGTTGTTTAAGTGCTTCAAACGACTCAAACTTTTGCTCATCTCTAAGTTTATGCAAAAGTTTCACTTCTAGCTGTTTACCATATAAATCAGCATGAAAGTCGAATAAGTGTACTTCTAACTGTTGGCGAACACCATTAACCGTCGGTCGTTGACCAATGTTAGCGACACCACCAATCGGCTTATCTCCTAAGCCAAGCGCTTGAACAACATAGACTCCGGAAACCGGAGAAACACAGCGCTTCAAAGGAATATTTGCCGTAGGGAACCCGATGGTTCTACCTAGTTTTCTTCCATGTGAAACACGACCGCTGATGCTGTAATCTCTTCCCAGCATCTCATGTGCGGACTGCAAATCATCACGAGCCAATGCATCTCGAATTGCTGTACTGCTGACTCGTAACTGCTGTAAACAAAAGCTTTGAGTACTTACGACTTTAAAGCCGTACTTTTCCCCCGCTTCTTGTAGCATTGCAAAGTTACCTGTTCGACCTTTGCCAAAACAGAAATCATCACCAATGACAAGAAACTTAACACCCAATCGAGTAACCAACAAGTCACGGATAAACTCTTCCGCCGTTAGGTCGGAAAAATGACGATTGAAGTTAACGCAAAGTAAGCGATCAATATCCAGCTTACTCAGCTGGACAAATTTGTCTCGCAGTCGCGTTAACCTTGCTGGTGCCTTATCTCGAGCGAACAGCTCCATAGGCTGAGGTTCAAAGGTCATCACAACCGAAGGTAACAAAAGTTTCTTCGCTTGTTCAGACACTTGTTGCAATACTTGTTGATGGCCTCTATGTACGCCATCGAAATTGCCAATAGTCAGCACGCAGCCTTGATGGCGCGACTTGATATTGTGAATGCCTCTAATCAGTTCCATTGGATACTGCTTTATGCCTCTGTTTTTACTTTGCACTGTGTGAAACTGACGGATTATATACCAATCAACCTTATTCTGTCCCAGCTTTTAGGTCTTTTAAACGAACACCGAGTAAAAACACCACAGCAAGGTAAACCGCGGCACCTAAACCAATCAACATCGCTAGCACACCACTACGGTGAGCAAAGCTCCAATCCAACCACACCGACATGTCTTCGAGCTGCCATAGAATTGCCGCAACCATTGCGCCACCAGCCACCATCAAGCGAACAATAAAAAAGACCGTTCGCTTGGTGACTTGGTACACCCCAGCAATATGTAAACCACGATACAACAATGCCATGTTTACAAACGCAGAGAGTGCAGTGGCAATCGCAAGGCCAACATAACCGTAGAAATAAGCAAAAATTGCATTGAAGACCATATTGGTCACCATCGCAATAATGCCGTATTTTACAGGCGTTTTGGTGTCTTGACGCGAGTAGTAGCCCGGAGCGAGCACTTTAATTAACATAAAGTTAAGCAAGCCCGAGGCGTATGCTAATAAAGAGAGAGAAGCTTGATGTACATCTTGCGGGGAAAACTCTCCACGCATAAACAACACCATCAACATAGGCTTCGCTAATGCCATCAACCCAAGCATGGCAGGAATACCCAGTAAGGTCACCATGCGCACGCCCCAATCCATGGTATGAGCAAAACCTTCACTGTGAGCATCTACGTGTTTACGTGACAATGCAGGGAGAATCACCGTCGCAATCGCGATACCAAACAAACCTAACGGGAATTCAAGTAAGCGATCTGAATAGTACAACCAACTGATCGAACCGGTTTGCAGAAAACTGGCAATAAAAGTATCAAACAATAAGTTGATTTGGCTTACCGACACACCAAATAAGGCAGGAATCATCAAGGTACGGATCTTCACCACACCCGGATCGCGCCAACCCCATTTAGGCTTAACCATTACTCCCGCTTTAATAAGGAAGGGAATCTGGAATAGAAACTGAACAAGGCCACCTAGTAATACGCCAATCGCAAGACCGATTTCTGGTTGCGACATCTGAGGCGAAATAAACCACGCCGCCAAAATGATCATCACATTGAGGAAGACTGGCGTAAAAGAAGAGACGGCAAACTTACCTAAGGTATTAAGGATCGCACCAGAAAGCGCAACAAAAGTAATGAACCATAAATAAGGAAAGGTAATCTTGAGCATGACACTGGCAAGTTCGAACTTCTCAGCGGCCGGGCCGCCATGCATCCAGTCTAGGAACCAACCAAAACCAAACAACGCCGTCACTACACCAGAGCCTAAAACCCCTAGAATGGTAACAATAGAGACAATCACGCCCAGCGTACCAGCCGCACGAGCAATCAACTCACGAGTTTTATCCATATCCCCTTGAGCGTGACTTTCGGTTAATACTGGCACAAAGGCCTGAGAAAATGCGCCTTCTGCGAACAAACGGCGTAAGAAATTAGGAATTTTATTGGCAAAGAAGAAGACGTCGGCACTCGCGCCTGCCCCCATCAAGTTTGCTACTACCACATCACGAACTAAACCTAGGACGCGCGAAATTAATGTCATGGCACTGACGATCATGCCAGACTTGAGCAGTCGTTTACTCACTGTAACCTCGGAATATCACCAAAAGATAGCCAACCCTATTCCTCTAAGCCTTTGAAAGCTACAAATGGGCGTTAAAAATATATCCGTTTATTGTCAGATCTAGGCGGATAATTATTAGCAATGGTCTAAAAATGCTGTTAGAATCCCCGCCATCTTAACCGCGATAACCTTTCTTACCAAAATTTGTTTTGGCTTCGATTGGTTTTTGCACAAATCATTTGACATTTAGGCGCAAATGAGGGATAGTCCTCGCCCTTAAATTGTCACAGAAATAAGTTTTTGGGAGTTAGACCCTTGGCAAATAGTAAATCTGCTAAG
Organism: Vibrio sp. MOR3; assembly: GCF_001557775.1. Taxonomy (NCBI): domain Bacteria; kingdom Pseudomonadati; phylum Pseudomonadota; class Gammaproteobacteria; order Vibrionales; family Vibrionaceae; genus Vibrio; species Vibrio sp. MOR3. The sequence continues at coordinate 35,514 of NZ_LNRD01000003.1, forward strand.
AAGCGCGCTATCCAAGCTGAGAAACGTCGTCAGCACAATGCTAGCCGTCGCTCAATGATGCGTACTTACATGAAGAAAACTGTTGCTGCTATCGAAGCAGGCGACAAAGAAGCTGCAACTGCTGCATTTGCTGCAGTTACACCTATCCTAGACCGTATGGCGACTAAAGGCCTTGTTCATAAGAACAAAGCAGCACGTCATAAGTCTCGTTTCGCTGCGCAAATCAAAGCTCTTTAATAGAAACTTGATTTTACAGTGAAGAAAAAACCGGCTACTGCCGGTTTTTTTATATCTAAATTCCGTGTAACTCATCGAATTTTAGACAATAAAAAAGCTGGCGATGCCAGCTTTTCTTATATGTGACCTGTCATCACATGGCCTCTGCACAGTAAAGGCCATGAAGCGTTTGGATTAATTCCTTCACTTCATCACTCTTTAACGTGTAGTATACCGTTTGTGCTTCTTTTCTCGTAGCCACCAGTTCGTCGCGACGAAGCCAAGCTAAATGTTGAGACAGTGCCGATTGGCTCAACTCTAGTTTTGCGCAAAGTTCCCCGACCGATAGTTCTTGATTATGCAGCATGCAAAGGATTTGTAGGCGTCTCTCGTTTGCCATTGCTTTAAGCAACACGACAGCTTTGGCGGAGTTTTTCTCCATTTCTTGTAGATTCATGTGCTGGACCTCTAGCTACAACTTACTTTCCCCAACCCTGGCCAGTTTGTTGTGTTACAAAGATTTTATAATTTAGAGTTATAGTTTTGTCGATAGTAATCTATTTATTTGCGCAACGAAACGTGTTCATTCAAACATTTGGCTAAAATCTGCATCACAAACGTTCTTAACTGCTGGATGTTGTATCATTCGTTCAGCAAAAATAACGTAATACTCTTCTTTAAGGTCGTCTACGTGGCCGATCAGTTGTAAATTGCGGTCATCTTCAATCTCCGACATATAAACGGTCGGAGCTAAAAAAATCACATCATCACGATAACGAGCAAATGCCTTCATTAAGGCAACATCATCAAACTCGCCCAGCACATCTGGCTGTAATCCTTGTCTATCAAACCACTGCAATACTTTACGTCCCATTGCCGTTCTACTGGCCGGGATAAGTAATTTTTTATTCTCTAAAACTTCAGGAAATTTCACATCTGGTATTTCAGACGAAGCAAAAAAGCTCATGCTACTCTCACCTAACTTCTTGCTGTAAAGGCCCGGACTTTGTGTTGAGTCCACCGGACAATCAGAAAGGATCATATCAAGTTTATGCTGGGATAAACGCTCCAAAAGCAGTTCGTGAGTCGATTCGTAGCAGCGTAAGTGAATGCTGTTATCTTCAGGAACCGTCGTCATTAATACTTTGCTGACGAGTCGCTTAGATAGTGCATCGGCAACGCCAACTTCGAAAAGAATATTAGAGTGCTGGCTGTAGTTAACGATATCGAGCATTTCGTAGCTCAAACCAAACATACGGTCGGCGTACTTAAATACCAACTGTCCTAGTTCTGTTGGTTCTACCGTGCGCCCATTACGCTTGGTCAACTTCCCCTTCATGCGGTCTTCAAGTGCTTTGATCTGCCCAGTTACAGTTTGTGGTGTTAGAAATAAAGCATCAGCAGCTTTAGTTACAGAACCTTGTTTGCACACCATCCAGAAGTAATAAAGGTGGTTGTAATTTAGATGTGACATCATCAATCCCTATAAAGAAGATGACACTTTTTATATCAAATGTGACAAGGACAGACAAGAAGTTCGGCAAAACCTACAATAAATAAGAAAAAGATAAGTTTTACCGAAAATAACGAATTCACACTGTCATAAAACTTGAAGTAAAACGCACTTTTTTAATCTCATCAAGATAAGTGGCAGCGAACCAATAACACAGAAAATTACATAAATTTCAATCAATTATAATACTGTGAATTTTTCTTCACAGGCAACTATTAAAAAGAATAATAAAAATTCTCCATAGAAACCGAACTGTAATATTACTGAAATATTTAATCTCTAACATCGCCCTCAGTTTCAACAACAGACCAAATAAACGAACTGAAAGGTCCACGGAGAAAATTATGATGAACCAAGCTACTTCAACAGCAGCACCAATCTCGAGCACGACTCGCTGGTTACGCTGGGCTAACTTGGCATTCATGTTATATCTGCTTCTTCTAGCAGTATCTATGGTTGGTAGCGGCTTCAAATGGGCGACTGGCGATCAAGCTAAAGTACTCTTTGAATTTGCGTCTCACCCAGTCGCAGGTCTAATGATCGGTTTGGTGGCTACGGCCCTAATCCAATCTTCAAGTACCGTAACTTCTATTATTGTAGGTTTGGTTGCAGGTGGTTTACCTGTAGAAACCGCTATTCCTATGGTAATGGGTGCTAACATCGGTACTACCGTAACGAATACTCTTGTTTCACTTGGCCACGTACGTTGTAAAGAAGAATTTAAACGTGCATTCGCAAGTGCAACAATCCACGATTTCTTTAACTTACTTGCAGTACTGATCTTCCTACCATTGGAAATGATGTTCGGCATTCTAGAAAAGATTTCACACTGGTTAGTATCGCCTCTACTAAAAACTGGCGATATGAGCATGGGTGGTTTTGACTTCATCAAACCAATCACTAAACCTGTAGTAAGCGCGATTAAAGAGCCTCTATCTACATTTGGTGACACCATGGGTGGTGTAGCACTAATCGCTCTAGGTATCGGTACTATCTTCGTCGCTATCACTGTTATGGGTAAGCTAATGAAGAGCCTGATGGTTGGTCGTGCTCGTGACATCCTTAAGAACGCAATCGGTCGTGGTCCTATCCACGGTATCGTATCGGGCTCTGTAGTAACGGTTCTTGTTCAGTCTTCTTCTACGACAACAAGTCTAATGGTTCCACTAGTAGGCTCAGGTGTTCTAAAAGTACGTGATATCTACCCGTTCACTCTAGGTGCTAATATCGGTACATGTATCACGGCTCTACTAGCAGCAACAGCAGTATCTGGTGAGTTCGCGGTATTCGCACTACAGATTGCATTAGTACACCTAACGTTCAACATTCTGGCGACACTGTTCATCTTCGGTATCCCGTTCCTACGTGAGATTCCAGTAAAATGTGCAGAAGTGATTTCAGAAATGGCTATTAAGAACAAAGCGGTTGTAGCAGGTTACCTACTAGCAGTATTCATCGTGCTACCAGGCTCTATCCTTGCTCTGACAGCATAATAATAAGATTACCATCGCTTATGTTAGGCTCCACTTCGGTGGGGCCTTTTTTCGTTTTAGAGAAGTAAAAATGGGCTCGCCCTAGGAACGCTAAGCTTCGAGAGGGATAAGGCTCGATGATATCCACCTAAGACATCAAGTCCTGCCAAAATTCTTTTCTAGTCCCCCACTCTCGATACCTACAGCGGAGCGCTCTCATTTCTTGATCACGCAGTAAACTATGGTAAAAGAGATTCCCGACGACCGTTTGATTTCAGAGTGAGTGAACATCATCTTCAAGAGCGAGGCTCGAGTGAGTTGGAGGATCTTTTATTCCCTCTCACATTTCGAAGCGCAGCGTTCTGTAGGGCTAAGCCTGTCCGCCCCCTTCGGATATAAAAAAGCCGCCCATAAAGGCGGCTTAGAAACTCAATATACTCGTTAAACTGAGAACGGGTACTGAATTGGATCGTGGTGCTCGTAACCTTCTACCCAGAAGTCATCTAGAGTTACCCATGTTTCTAAATCTTCTAGAGATTTGATTTCTGGATTGATGTGGAAGGTTGCAGCTTTCAGAGGTTCACGCTTCAACTGGATGTCACGCATTGGCGCAAGCTGATCTTCGTAGATGTGTGCATTAACAATCTTATGATAAGCCTGACCAGGTTTCTTACCTGCAATTTGCGCCATGATTGCCAAGAACACATACACTTGAACCATATTGAAGTTCAGACCCAGCGGAACATCACAAGAGCGCTGCGTGCTGTTTAGGTGCAGTGTGTCACCTAACAGTGAGAAGTGGTGGCTGTACATACATGGGCGCAAACACCCCATATGGAACTCACCAGGGTTGTAGAAGTTTAGGATTTCACCACGGTCATCAACACCGCGCGTTAAATCATCCACAATCTTACGCAGCTGGTCGATATGACCGCCATCTGGCTTCGCCCATGAACGACCTTGAACGCCGTATACACGTCCCATGTCATCTTCACCCTTGCGGAATGGGTTGTTCAGCCATGCTTCATTTAGGTTTGCGTTCGCATCCCATGTTTTCGTACCTAACTTACGGAAGTCTTCAGCGTTGTCGTAGCCACGGATATAACCAAGTAGCTCAGCAACTGCCGCTTTCCAAAAGCTCTTACGTGTCGTTACTAATGGGAATTGGTTGTTGGCAACATCGTAGGTCAAGTCTGCGTTGATCACCGTTAGGCAGCGTTTGCCTGTGCGTTCGTTTTCAACCCAAGTGCCTTGGTCAACGATACGCTGACACAAATCTAAATACTGTTTCACACCAATTCCTTACTTCGTTTCTGCTTGGACTTTGTCTTGGTAAAGACCACGTTTGTACGCCCAAACCATCATAAGCACACCTAGAATGATCATTGGTGAAGATAGGATTTGCCCCATCGAAATATAGCCACCAAATAAACCAAGCTGTGCATCCGGTTCACGGACAAACTCAACTAGGAAACGGAATGTACCATATCCAGCTAAAAATAGCCCTGATACCGCCCCCAAAGGACGAGGCTTTTTAATAAACCAGTTCAAGATTAAGAACAGTACGATACCCTCTAGGAACATCTCATAAAGCTGAGATGGATGACGTGGGAGTGGTCCACCATTCGGGAAGATAATCGCCCATGGTACGTCTGTCACGCGGCCCCAAAGCTCACTGTTCATAAAGTTACCCATACGGCCCATACCAAGGCCAAATGGCACAAGCGGTGCCACAAAGTCTGCCACGCCAAAGAAAGTTCGACCATTCTTGTGCGCGTACCAGAACATGGCAGTAATCACGCCCATTAAACCACCGTGGAACGACATGCCGCCGGTCCAAACTTTAAATAGGTACAAAGGGTCCGCTAAGAATAAATCGAAGTTGTAGAAAATCACGTAGCCAACACGACCACCAATCACTACCCCAAGGAAACCCGCAAACAACAAGTCAGAAACTTGCTCACGTGTCCAACCACTACCCGGCTTATCTGCGCGGCGGTTTGCCAGCCAAAGTGCGAACATGAAGCCGACAAGGTACATCAAACCGTACCAACGAACAGAAACAGGACCAATAGAGACTAAAACCGGATCAATATTGGGAAATTCAAAGTATCCCTGAGACATAACTCATTCTCTTCTTATTACTAATAAAACAGGTGGACTTTACAGCAGCATGGTCGCTGCAACAAACATCAAGAATACGGCAAATATTTTCTTCAATACCGCAGTTGGAAGGGTAGAAGCCAGTTTTGCGCCAACTTTAGTCGTGAGCATCGACGTCATGGCGATTGCTAACAAAGCTGGAAGGTACACATAACCTACACTGTAGTCAGGTAATCCTTCTACTTTGTAGCCATGTAAGATGAATCCAATCATGCCTGAGATGGCGATCACGCAGCCGCACACCGAAGAGGAGCCAACCGCTTTACGCATTTCAATACCATGTTTGTTCAAGAAAGGGACCGACAGTGAACCACCGCCAATACCTGCAAGACTTGATACCACACCAATTCCCGTTCCGTACATCATAGTGACCGGACTACTCGGCATGGGCTTCTCGCTTTTCGTTTTAATTGAACGAAACATCTGCACCGCTAGACACAACACAATCACACCAAAGACTTTCGGTAAATAGTGTGTAGGGATCCATTCGGCGATATTGGCACCAACAAAACCACCGATAACCACACCAGGCATCAGCCATTTCACGACGAACATATCGACGTTACCCAGTTTAAGGTGATTCATCGCCGACGAACCGGAGGTCACGATGATACTCGCCAAGGAAGTAGCAAGTGCCATATGCATACTCATTTCAGGAGAAATGCCAGCTAAAGGAAGAAGATACAGTAATGCCGGTACAACTATTAGCCCGCCTCCGATGCCTAAGAGTCCTGCCATCACGCCAACGAAAGCGCCTAGCGCGAGCAATAATATAAATAAAGAGATGGTCACAATTACCTACTTCTTACCTGCACGAATAAAGCCGGCAAAACCTTGTTGAATAAAGAAATCATGCATCATTTGATGGATTTCTTGCCCATAAGAGCATGACATGGCTTTTTCGACGAGTTTTTCTAATTCTTTTTGCTGGCTATGGCGAATCAAATACTTCACCTTAGCCACGTTAGAGGTGTTCATACTCAAACTGTCGTAACCTAAGCCCAACAGTAAAAGGGCACCAAATGGGTCGCCTGCGAGCTCACCACAGATACAGACCGGAACCTGATATTGATGGCAAACATCATGAATTTGCTTCAACGCCAGCAGTACTGCCGGATGCATGGATTCATAGACATCCGCAACACGAGAATTGTTCCGATCGACCGCCAACAAATATTGAGTTAAATCGTTAGTACCAACAGAAACGAAGTCAACACGATGGGCTATCGCAGGCAATAAGTACACCATTGATGGCACTTCAATCATTACCCCAACCTTCGGCGCTTGAATGCGGTCATCCAATAACACGACTTCGCTGTAAGCTTGGTTAATCAGCGTAATAGCATCATCCAGCTCTTTAATACCAGAAACCATCGGTAGTAAGATGCTTAGATTACCACTTTCCGCACTCGCCCTAAGCATCGCACGCAACTGGATCAAAAAGATATCAGGGTGATCCAACGTAAAACGAATACCTCGCCAACCCAAAAACGGATTATCTTCTTCAATCGGAAGATACGGTAACGGTTTATCACCACCGATATCCAGCGTACGCATTACGACTCGTTGATTTGGATAGCTATTGAGGATTGCTTGATACTGATGATACTGCTCATCTTCCGATGGAAAGTGATGCTTAAGTAAAAAAGCGATTTCAGTACGGTACAAACCCACGCCATCCACACCAGAGTTGATGGCGATATTGCTATCCGCACTCAAGCCCGCGTTGAGCATGACTTCAATCGGATGGTCATCTTGTGTGATCGCAGGCAGTGCAAGATCTTTGTTCACCATCGCGAACAATTCAGATTCTTCACTCACTAAGCTGCGATATTCACGCAGCAATTGACGGTTCGGTTCTAAATAGATCTCGCCAGTGTAGCCATCGACAATGCCCTTCTTGCCGTTTACCGCGCGAGTATTAATGTTTGCGCCCATAATGGCAGGTACACCCAGCGCACGAGATAGAATCGCAGCATGGGAGTTCGCCGCACCTTCCAGCGAAACAACGGCAAGTAAGTGCTGTTTTGGTATTGAAGCAAGTAGCGTCGCCGTGAGTTCATTAGCAACTAAAATCACTGGGCGATCAATCGAGGCATGCTCTTGCTCACTATTATGTAAAAAGTAAAGCAAGCGTTGCCCAAGCTCGCGAATGTCTTGAGCACGTTCACGTAGATAAACGTCTGACATACGCGCGAAGCGGTTTGAGTAGGTTTCGACGACTTGTCGCAATGCCCAATCCGCTCGGTCGCCTTTTTCGATCTGCTTCTTAAGATCACCACGCAACATTGGATCGTTGAGTAAGTGGGTAAAGAGGTCAAAAATAGCTAACGCGTCTTTATTGATTTCGCTGTCAAACTTCTTACGCATACGGCGAAAATCATTCAACGCTCTTTCCACAGCAACCGCCAAAAGTTCATGTTCCCTTTCTTTATCTAAGGCAGAGGCAGGGAAAACATCACTTAAATTAGGTTGAGTATTATCAAACCAGAACTCACCGATAGCGACACCAGTCGAAGCTGGAAGCCCCTTGATAACAGTCGGCTTGGAAGCGAGTTGCCAGTGACCTAAGTTTTGCGCATGCGCAATCAACACAGCAAGCTGCGCAGATAAGGTCACAAGGAAAGACTCTTCCATTTCACTAAACAAGCGTGGGGTTTTCTGCTGGATAACCAGAACACCGAGCACTTGTTTACGATGAATGATCGGCGTACCTAGAAAGGAGTGGTAAACCTGCTCACCGAGTTGAGGGAAGAATTTAAAATCAGGATGGGTTGAAGCCTCAGCTAAGTTTAGGGGTTCCGCACTGCGTTTGACTAAACCGACCAAGCCTTCGTTGAAGTTGATATGAATACTATCGCCTTCAAAAATAAGGCCTTGAGTTGCCATTAACTCAAGGCGCTGCATTTCATCATTAGCTAGATAAATAGTACAACACTCAGTGCATAGGGCTGCGCAAGTCTCTTTAACCAATATATCCAGTGCCAGATGCACATCATCGACTCTGGAGACTTTCTCAACTATTTCCCTTAGCTGACTGAGCATGTTGATCCTCTATCTACGTTGCTTTTTTCTTTTCCCTTTCGTCTTACGCTCTCGAAAAGGCATGGCTAAAGATGCAAACTCTTTCATCGCACGACGATAAACGTCTCGCTTAAAAGAAACAACTTGCCTAACTGGATACCAGTAGCTTACCCAGCGCCAACCATCAAATTCAGGGGATTTCCCACGCTGCATATTGATGCGGGATTCATCGCATTCTAATCGCAGCAGAAACCATTTCTGTTTTTGGCCGATACAAACAGGCTTGGAGTCCCAACGCACCAATCGCTTTGGTAGCTTATATCTTAACCAATGACGACTTGTTGCGATGATCTTAACGTCTTTTTTCGTCAGACCGACTTCTTCATATAACTCCCTGAACATGGCTTGTTCAGGTGTTTCACCTTCGTCAATCCCACCTTGTGGAAATTGCCATGAGTGTTGCCCGTATCGTTTAGCCCAGAAGACCTGACCATGGTTATTACAGATCACAATACCAACATTAAGTCGGTAACCATCGCCATCTATCACCGGCTAACCTCTATGAATAATTTTTTATTACCGTGATTTTTCCACATATCCCCATTACTAGCAAACTTACTGATGTGATATGAGCAAGATTTATTACCTTTTGGCCTTTTTTGGATATCTTTTAGACAGACATTATTTTATCAACACAAGATTGAGACATAGCCCACATTTATTCACCTTTTCTGTGAATAACTTTGTGAAGAAATCATTATCAATAAAGATTTTTGTTCAAAACCATTACAAGCAATATTTTCCAACCACAAACAAAATAAACATAAGATATTGATTATAAAAACATAAAACCCAAAAATGGCGATTTAACGATCTTTATTTTCCTGATGATCTTTTCACCAAATACAGATCGGTCAAAGATCGCTCAATCGGTTATTTATCCACATTGAACAGGTAGGACTTCATGACATCTCAATAAAATCAAGTCTCAATCCACCTTTAAACCCCTGTTTATTCATCCAGCCTACATGGAGATCCTATTGGTGGCTTTCTAATCTGTGGATAAGTTATGAATTGATCATTCTTAATCCAGCTCGGTGAAATCTTGGACAGTCGATTTTGATGAAATTTGGTAGACTAACGTTTTCCCTCATCACATTGCCGTTATGAAACCAGAACCACAATCCGAAGCTGAACTGATGGAGCGCGCACATGATATTGCGGGCTTAAGCTTTACAGAGCTTGCCGAAGAGGCAGGAATGGCTGTTCCTGAAAACTTAAAACGCGATAAAGGCTGGGTTGGGCAATTACTGGAATGGCATTTAGGTGCGCCAGCAGGAAGCAAACCGCAACAAGACTTTGCCAAGCTTGGGATCGAACTAAAAAGCATTCCGATCAGTTATTCAGGTCGACCATTAGAGACAACGTTTGTCTCTGTCGCTCCATTGACTGGGGTTCAGGGACTCACGTGGGAAACCAGTCACGTTCGCAACAAACTGTCACGAGTACTGTGGGTACCTGTAGAGGGCGAGCGCGAGATTCCTTTGGCAGAGCGAAGAGTTGGTAGCCCATTGATATGGTCACCCGATCAAGAAGAAGAGTTAATTCTAAAAAATGATTGGGAAGAACTGATGGAATTGATCGTGTTGGGTAAGTTTGATCAAATTTCCGCCAGACATGGAGAAGCGCTTCACTTGCGACCTAAAGCAGCAAACGCAAAAGCACTAACTGAAGCTTACAGCTCAAATGGTAAACCGATAAAAACCCTGCCCCGTGGTTTCTACCTTAGGACACAATTCACCGAACAGATATTATTGAAGCACTACATCAACGCCCAATCAGAATGATCAGTGCGTCACGAGTGACAACTCAATATCACAGTACGAGGCTGTACCTTCACTGCCAAACTCATCGTAAGCATTGTGCAGCCTCAAATAAGCTTTATCTATCCCCAACCTCAGCAGTTCTTCTTTCACCAGATCCAATGAGCCGAAATGAATCGGATCTTCACCGTCTTTGATCGGTTCAAGTTGGTGTTTGTACTCCACTGCTAATAGGTAATCAGAGACATCAGAACAACCAATCACAAAGACCTTAGGCGTTTTATAGGAGTCTTTGTGATAGCCATGCAACCACATGTCGAGTTGATGCTTCTGCATATTGCACCTCCTTTACAAGATCCTTTAAGTCTAGTTACCGTATTGATAACTTTCGAGTTAACTACATAACGAAACTTAAATCATTTGCGACAGCAACTAAAAATCCCCTATATTGGAATAACTTATTCAGTCGGTAACTCTTCAAGGATGTGAAATGCAATATACAAAACTACCGCACTCATCACTCGAGATCAGTAAGATCTGCCTTGGCACTATGACGTTTGGTGAGCAAAATACCGAACAAGAAGCTTTTCAACAGCTCGACTTTGCCCTCGATCATGGGGTGAACTTCATCGATACTGCCGAGATGTATCCCGTACCACCGAAAGCAGAGACACAAGGACTCACCGAGCAGTACATTGGCAATTGGTTAGCGAAAAGTGGTAAACGTGAGAAAGTGGTTTTAGCAACTAAAGTAGCTGGTCCGCGCAACGTCCCATACATTCGTGAAAACATGAGCCTTAACCGTCGCCATATTCACACTGCGATCGACGATAGCTTAAAACGCCTGCAAACCGATTATGTCGATCTATACCAATTGCATTGGCCACAGCGTCAGACCAACTGCTTTGGTCAACTCAACTATCCTTACCCAGACAAACAAGAAGAAGTCACGCTGATTGAAACGTTGGAAGCGCTCACTGAACTAGTTAAGGCTGGGAAAGTGCGTTATATCGGCGTATCGAATGAAACGCCGTGGGGGGTGATGTCAATGCTGCGTTTGGCAGAAAAGCATGACTTACCAAGAATCGTTTCAATCCAAAATCCATATAACTTACTTAATCGCAGTTTCGAAGTTGGTTTGTCTGAAATCAGCCACTACGAAGGCGTTCAGCTACTGGCTTATTCACCACTAGCATTTGGTTGTTTGAGCGGTAAATACCTCAACGGAGCAAAACCAGAAGGTGCGCGTTGCACGGTTTGGGAACGCTTCGCTCGCTACTTCACACCACAAGGTGTTAAAGCGACAGAAGCATACGTCAACCTAGCGAGAGACCATGGATTAGATCCTGCGCAAATGGCGCTTGCCTTCGTCAATCAGCGCCCGTTTGTGGGTTCAAATATCATTGGCGCTACTAACCTAGAACAGCTCAAATCCAATATCGACAGTATCGATGTTCAACTAAGTGAAGCGTTGCTAAATGATATCCAAGCGATTGGTACGACTTACTCGAACCCATGCCCATAGTATTTCACTTCCCAATAGACTAAAAACAAAGAGGCTGACCACAATGGTCAGCCTCTTTGCATTGGCGAATTAAACCCAAGTTGAACCGAATAGATATGATTGAGAGCTCCACTTGGGTTATTGATTACGTTGGTATTCGCGCAGTTAAAACACGACGTAGATGACGAACTCGGCGTTCAACTTTGACAGCATCAGGCACACTGACATGGTTTGAACGACCTTCTTTATCTAAGCCAATGTCTTTTAACAAGTGCTCATTTGTCCAAGGGATTTGATGAGCATTACGGCGGACCATACGTTGCCATTGCTTTTCTTCACGTTTGAGATCGGCTTTTAAAAGCACAGTGGCCAGTTTCAAATAGATAGAGTGACGCATAATTTTTCTCCAAATAGCGATAAATAATCGACAGGGAAAAATAGTGGACTAATTAAACAGAAAGACTCTGTTGAGACTAAGCCGCTACTTTTCCGCAGCCTAGTAATAAGAGGTAGGTTACGGATTAATTTAATCTAATGAGCCAGTAGTATCTTGTTTGATCGCTTCAAAGGTTGAGCGAACATCAGACATACGATCAGCGCAAGCAGTGGTGTTAACAACGTAATGTTTCATCTTGCGCCTCCTAGCTAAAAATTAATCCGTGATTGATGTGGTATAACTCATTGAGTTACGGTTGAATTGTAAGCAACAGAGGATATTTATCAAACCATTTTTGTGTTTTTGCTTAAAAACAAACCATTAGCCTAAAATAAGGTTGCATATGGTTTTTTGAATAACATATTCAACTAAGGAATATATAAAAACTCGAGTTTTATAAATATCCAGAATTTGCGCACAAAAAAGGAGCGTCATTGCGCTCCTTTTATCTTGCTGTCAGATAGAGGGTTTATACCGTCTGCTCTGTAATCAAGTTGTGTTTGTTCAATAATCGATACATGGTCGCACGTGACACACCAAGCTCTTTTGCGGCATTCGATACTTGACCAGAATGCGACTCTAATACCACCAGCAACGCATCTCGTTCACTCTTCTCACGAATCGATTTCAAGCTGCGCTTTGAGTCATTGCGTTGAGGTAGGTCTAGGTGATGCTCTTCAATCATGACGCTGTCAGACATCAGTACAGCGCGTTTCACTTGGTTCATCAACTCACGGACATTACCTGGCCAGAAATAACGTGTCAGAGCCTTCAAAGCATCTTCAGAAAAGCTCTTCGCCTGTGAGTTGTACTCTTTAGAGAACTCCTGCAGGTAGAAACGCGCCAACAAAGCGATGTCACTTGCGCGCTCTTTCAAGCTTGGCACGTTGATACGCAGTACATTAATGTAGTGGTAAAGCTCTTCATTGAAGTCTCCGTCAATGAGTGCTTTCTCTACATCAGACGAGTTAGCGGCAAGAACCCGTACATTGACGTTCTTCGCGCCATCACGTGTTTCAATCGTCCCTTCTTGCAGGAAGCGTAGCAGGTTCATCTGTTGCTCTTTTGAGATGGTTAGAATGTCATTGAATAAAACGGTGCCGCCATCAGCTTGCTCTAGCAGGCTTGGTCCCATCTCTTCTTCCGCCTCAATCCCAAATACTTCAGCTTGGAAACGTTGCTCGTTAAGTGCACGACAGTTAATCGATAGGAACGGCTTATGTGAACGTGACGACACTTTGTGAATTGCACGAGCGACAGCCTCTTTACCCGTGCCGCTTTCACCGTAAATAAGAATACTCACGTCTGTTGGACCGATACGCTTAACTTGGTCACGCAGGCGCTTCATTGGAATTGACTCACCAATCAACCCCATATCTAAACTGTTACCAAAACTTGGCCAAACTTTCTTTTCAAGCTTAAGCATACCCAATTGGTGACCAATCGTGCTCAATAGCTGCGCATCTGGGATTGGTGCAGTAAAGAAGTCGATACAGAAGTTCACGATGAACTGGCAGATGGTGTCAGTACCAAGTTGAGATTCGCGGATGAACGCCAACCAACGAACGTGTTTATGAGAACTCACTAAGTTCGCTAAACCATTAAGACTGAACTCATCATGGCTGAGGTCAACTATACCGATGCATGGTCCAATATCTTCTAACAATGTGTTGGCTTTACGTAAGTCACCCACTTGATGACACTTCCATCCCACTTGTTCTAGTACTGATAACCAAGGTTCATAAGTACCGCCAACTACGACTAGCGATCCCGGAATGGAATCCATCTTAAACTGCCCAGCCATTCTCTAACCCTTATTGATTGTTGATTGAAATTTCGCGCCACAAACCCAACTTTGCGAACGGGTAACATTATCGAGACTACGCCTGACGAAGTCTGTCTCAATATTAAGACTATGCAACAGATTGAGATTTCGCGAATACTTATTTACTACTCCTATCCGACCTCAAATGCAAATAGTTGAATTTGTTCAAATTAAAGATACAAAAAAACCACCCGAAGGTGGTTTTTTATGGCTCAGCGAGGAGATTACGCTTGTGGGCGCATCGCTGGGAATAGGATCACGTCACGGATTGTGTGCGTGTTAGTCAATAGCATAACTAGACGGTCGATACCGATACCTTGACCTGCTGTTGGTGGTAGGCCGTGCTCTAGAGCAGTAATGTAGTCTGCATCGTAGAACATTGCTTCATCATCACCAGATTCTTTCGCTTCAACCTGTGCTTTAAAGCGCGCATCTTGGTCTTCTGCATCGTTAAGCTCTGAGAAGCCGTTCGCAACTTCACGGCCACCGATGAAGAATTCAAAGCGGTCTGTGAAGAATGGGTTGTCATCGCTACGACGAGCCAGTGGAGAGATATCCGCTGGGTAACCAGTGATGAACGTTGGCTGCATTAGCTTAGGTTCTGCTGTTTCACCGAAGATCTCTTCTAGAAGCTGACCACATGTCCAGAAAGATTCCACTTCAACGTGAACAGATTTCGCGATAGAAACCATTAGGTCACGGTTTTGAATGTCTTCTTCTGTTAGCGCTTGGATTTGCGCGTGGTCTGGGTTGTAGTGCTTGATTGCTTCGAACATGCTCATGCGAGTGTAAGTGCCACCGAACTCTACTGTATCTTCACCGTAAGGCATTGATGTTGAACCTAGAACTTCTAGTGCGATAGAGCTTAGTAGTTCTTCAGTTAGGTCCATCAGATCTTTGTAGTCTGCGTACGCCATGTAGAATTCCATCATTGTGAATTCTGGGTTGTGACGTGGAGAAAGACCTTCGTTACGGAAGTTACGGTTGATTTCAAATACGCGATCGAAACCACCAACGACTAGACGCTTCAGGTATAGCTCTGGCGCAATACGTAAGTACATTGGCATATCTAGTGCGTTGTGGTGCGTGATGAATGGACGCGCACTCGCACCGCCAGGGATAACGTGCATCATTGGCGTTTCAACTTCCATGAACTGTTTAGAGATCATGAAGTTACGGATTGCAGACATTACTTTAGAACGTACTACGAACGCTTGACGAGAATCTTCGTTAACGATTAGGTCAACGTAACGTTGACGGTAACGCATCTCTTGGTCAGTTAGACCGTGGAACTTCTCTGGAAGTGGACGTAGTGCTTTGGTTAGCAACTCGTATTCTTCCATGTTCACGTATAGGTCACCTTTACCAGACTTGTGAAGTGCACCTTTCACACCGATGATGTCACCGATATCTAGGCCTTGGTATTGGTCTTTCAGTACTTTTTGTACCGCTTTGTCAGCGTAAGCTTGGATACGGCCAGAAGTCTCTTGGATTACCAAGAATGGACCACGTTTAGCCATGATACGGCCAGCGATTGCTACTACGTGGTTAAGCTCTTCTAGCTCTTCCTTCGTCTTTTCACCGAACTCTTTCTGAAGGTCGCCCGCTAGTGCGTCACGACGGAAGTCGTTTGGATGGCCGTTCGCTTTGCAGCTCTTTCGGATTGCATCCAGTTTAGCGCGGCGTTCAGCAATTAGCTTGTTCTCTTCTTGTGCAGAGGCTTCTTGTACAGTTTCGTTTTGAACAGCATCAGTCATTTTCGATGTATCCTGTTTTTTGTCGGTGAAAAGCTTTATAGACCTGATTTCAGGCTAGCTTCAATAAATTTGTCCAGATCGCCATCAAGAACCGCTTGTGTATTACGGTTTTCAACGCCCGTACGGAGGTCTTTAATGCGTGAGTCATCCAATACGTAAGAACGGATCTGGCTACCCCAGCCAATGTCAGACTTAGCGTCTTCATTAGCTTGTTTTTCCGCGTTTTGCTTTTGCAATTCAAGCTCAAATAGCTTCGCTCGAAGCTGTTTCATTGCCTGATCTTTGTTCTTATGTTGAGAACGGTCATTCTGACATTGCACAACGGTGTTCGTTGGAACGTGTGTAATACGTACCGCAGATTCAGTCGTGTTGACGTGCTGACCACCTGCACCTGACGCTCGGTAAACATCGATACGTAGGTCAGAAGGGTTAATGTCGATAGCAATGTTTTCATCAATCTCAGGGTAGATGAACGCAGAAGCAAATGACGTATGACGACGGCCGCCTGAATCGAATGGCGATTTACGTACTAGGCGGTGAACACCTGTTTCCGTACGTAGCCAACCGTAAGCGTACTCACCAGAAATCTTAACTGTCGCGCCTTTAAGGCCAGCGACTTCACCTTCAGATACTTCGATAACCTCTGCCTTGAAGCCTTTTGCTTCAGCCCAACGCAGGTACATACGTAGCATCATGTTGGTCCAGTCTTGTGCCTCGGTACCACCTGAGCCTGCTTGCAAGTCAATGTAGCAATCAGAGCTGTCGTGGTCGCCAGAGAACATACGACGGAATTCAAGCTGTTCTAGCTTCTGTTCCAACTCAGCAAGTTCTGGTTCGATTTCGTCAAACGTTTCTTGATCTTCTTCTTCAACCGCAAGCTCTAGAAGACCATCAACGTCTTCTACACCTTGTTCTAGTTGAACGATAGTTTCAACAACCGCTTCTAGAGATGCACGTTCTTTACCTAGTGCTTGCGCACGCTCTGGCTCGTTCCATACATCTGGTTGTTCAAGTTCTGCGTTGACTTCTTCTAGACGCTCTTTCTTTGCGTCATAGTCAAAGATACCCCCTCAGGACATTCGTGCGCTCAGACACGTCCTGAAGACGGTTTTTAATTGGATTGATTTCAAACATGTTTGCTCAACATTTTAGAATAGAATTTAACCGAGAAATTCTACTCAAAAATGTGACGGAGATACAGGAAAATTTCGGCTGGGAAATCAGATTGCAATTAGAGAGAGCACGGTCATAAAATTTTTGCCCCACTTAAAGGCGACCGTACTCTATATAAAGTGTAAAACCTGACTTTACTTGGCTTCGATGTAGTCAATCATCAATTGCAACGATTGATTACCACGAAACTCATTCACATCCAACTTATACGCGAGACGTACCGTTTTGACCGAGGCATCTGGCCAACGACGCAAATCAACGTTGAAAGCAATACCATCGATCATCACATTCGTTGGGTGACCTTTATGCAGTGGCTCTAACATTAGCTTAAGGTGTTTTTCTCCCACCAGCTTTTGATGTAATACTTTAAACTCGCCATCAAAGATAGGTTCTGGGAAAGCCTGACCAAATGGACCACCTGAGCGCAGTTGCTCCGCAATGTGCATAGAAAATTCTTCTGGCTTGAGCTCACCATCAGACATGATCACGCCTTTTAGCGCCGCTTCATCAAGTTCTTTTTTCACAACATCATCGAATAGACGACAAAAACGCTCAAAGTCTTGCTCTTTGATGGTTAAACCTGCCGCCATCGCGTGACCACCAAATTTGATGATCAAACCTGGGTTTTGCGTATCGATAAAGTCCAACGCATCACGCATGTGTAAGCCAGGAATCGAACGACAAGAACCTTTGATCGTCCCTTCTCCGCCATCAGCAAAAGCAATAACAGGACGGTGGAACTTCTCTTTAATACGTGAAGCCAGAATACCAATCACACCTTGGTGCCAATCACGTTGGAAAAGTGCCAAGCCGTATGGCAGTTCACTGTTTTCACCAAACTGAAGACGCTCACAGAAAGCCATCGCTTCTTGTTTCATGCCCTCTTCAATCTCTTTACGAGTTTGGTTAAGCCCGTCCAATTCACTTGCCATGCGGCGCGCAGCGTGGATGTTATTGCTCATCAGTAGTTCAACACCGAATGACATGTCATCAAGACGGCCGGCGGCGTTAATACGTGGCCCCAAGGCGAAACCAAAATCAGACGCAACCAAACGACGCGCATCGCGCTTCGCCACTTCGATTAACGCTTGAATACCAGGACGTGCTTTACCTGCACGGATGCGCTGCAAGCCTTGGTGTACAAGAATGCGGTTGTTCTCGTCGAGTGGTACAACGTCAGCGACGGTGCCAAGCGCAACAAGGTCAATCAGCTCCATAAGCTTTGGTTCTTGCATACCTTGTAGTGCAAACCAATTCTGTTTACGCATGTACACGCAAAGTGCCATCATCAGATAGAAAGCAACACCAACCCCTGCTAACGCTTTCGATGGAAAAGCACAGCTGTCGA
This sequence comes from Vibrio sp. MOR3, assembly GCF_001557775.1. Taxonomy (NCBI): domain Bacteria; kingdom Pseudomonadati; phylum Pseudomonadota; class Gammaproteobacteria; order Vibrionales; family Vibrionaceae; genus Vibrio; species Vibrio sp. MOR3. Next base: position 53,768 of record NZ_LNRD01000003.1, read on the forward strand.
GGTTCGGGTTAACCATTGCATCGACATTCGGTAGCACTTGCCCCGGTAAGTGGTGATCGGTGACCAGTACCGTTATGCCATTTTCTTTGGCGTAGCGAACACCTTCAATCGACGACACACCATTGTCGACCGTCATTATCATTTCAGCGCCGAGTTCTAAGGCTTGGTCCACGACTTCAGGGCTCAGGCCATAACCATCTTCAAAGCGGTTCGGCACTAAGTAGTCGACGTTGTTGCTACCAAGCATACGCAATGCGAGTACCGACAGAGCCGAGCTAGTAGCGCCATCAGCGTCAAAGTCACCTACGACAATAATGCGTTTTTTCTCTTCGATCGCTTGGAATAAAAGCTCGACCGCTTTATCGATACCGCCAAGTTGTTGGTAAGAATGTAAACCACGAGCAGATGTCTCTAACTGCGCCACATCCGTGATACCACGGTTAATGTAGATACGTTTGAGAATCGCAGGAATAGAATCAGGAAGAAGAGAAAGGTCCGGTTCGGGACGTCGTTGAATTTCTATCATGTTTGAAAAGAGCCAGCGAATACCGCTGACTCTGCTCCTTAAAGGATTATTGTTGCTCTAAACGTTTTAGCAGTTCTGCTGGTGGTAAGTAACCACCAACTAGCTCACCGTTTGGTAGGAAAATAGCTGGCGTACCAGAAATACCAAGCTCACGACCTAGATCGTAATGCGCTTTAATCGTTTCTTTACATTGCTTAAGATCTTTCGCTGGGTTACCAAATGAACGATCAACTTTTGCGTTGTGCATTGCTGCTTTAGGATCTTCAGCACACCAAACGGTTGCCATTTGCTCAGCGACAGGACCTGTTGCACCTTGGCGAGGGTAAGCCATGTAACGCACGGTAATACCCAGATCGTTGTAACCTTGCATTTGACTGTGCAGACGCACGCAGTAACCACAAGTGATGTCAGTAAAGACCGTCACTACGTACTTTTCATTGTCCGCTTTGTACTCGATCACGCTATCTGAAAACTTGGCAATTTTCTCTGCGTTTAGAGGTGCTTGACGCTCAGCAATTACGTCTTTGTAACCACCGTTATCATCGATGGCGTAAAGCGTACCGGCAATAAAGTGATTACCATCGTTTGATGCGAACAGCACACCACCATTAGTTTGAATTTCTAATAATCCAGCAACGTCTGATGGTTTGATATCAAGAATAGATACGCCCAATTTAGAGAACTTCGCTTTTAGCGCTGCCTCATCAAAGTTCTGTTTTGCCGCTGGTGCGACTTGTTGTGCAGGAGTTTCCGTTTTTGCCTGACTTTCTTCAGCACCACAAGCGGTAACGAAAAACGGTAAAGTCAGCAGAGTTAGTCGGCGTAATACGCTCATTAAATTCACCTTAAAATAAAATCCTTTCATCCAATGAGACAATGGATGAAACAAACCATCATTATGCTCTTGGGTGGTGTTGACTGTGGATCTGTTTCAATCGCTCAGTCGCCACGTGAGTATAAATTTGCGTGGTCGATAAGTCACTATGCCCCAACAGCATCTGTACGACCCTGAGATCTGCGCCATAGTTCAATAAATGCGTTGCAAATGCATGACGTAAAACGTGTGGCGACAATTGGTCAGTATCAATACCCGCAATCACGGCATAGTACTTGATACGATGCCAGAAGGTTTGACGGGTCATTTGTCTGGCACGTTTACTTGGGAATACCACATCTGACGTAGTCTCTCCCAATAGAGCAGACCGACCTTGCTGGATAAAAGTTTCAATCCAATCGACGGCGTTCTCCCCCATAGGTACAAGACGTTCTTTACCACCTTTACCCGTCACACGCACGACTCCTTGGCGCAAACTGACGTTTTCCATTGTCAGACTGACCAACTCTGTCACACGCAACCCCGTCGCATAGAGCAGCTCTAGCATGGCTTTATCACGCAGTTCTACTGGGTCATTCGGGTCTGGCGCTTCAAGCAAAGCATCCACTTGCTCTTCACTGATGTCTTTTGGTAGGCGTTGAGGCAGCTTTGGACTCACCAGTAACGCACTTGGATCATCCGCGCGTACTTTTTCACGATGAATGTATTGAAATAAACGACGAATCGCCGACAACATACGCGCGCGGGACGTTTGCTTGTAATCCAAATCAACAAGGTAACTCTGGTACTCTTGCAAACCTGACAAGCTGATAAAATCGAGGCGGTAGCGATGTTGCTCCATCCACACGAGCAGCTTCATTAAGTCATTTCGGTAAGAAGCTAGTGTGTTCTCTGATAAACCACGCTCCATCCACATTGCATCTAAGAATTGTTCAACAAGACCAAAATCTTGTTGATTGACAGGCTGTTGTGCCGTCATGAACGCGTCCTTATCTGTTTATATTTACAGTATTGAGAGTAAGGCAACAGCCAAGCCAATACCATAAAAAAATCATCTCCCTCGGGATATTCGCTGCAATCTTCTTCAATTTATGGTTAGAATCTGCCACAACAGCAACACAAAAAACGACGAATATAATGAAAATCGGACTCTTTTACGGCTCAACAACCTGCTACACCGAAATGGCAGCAGAGAAAATTCGCAACATCATTGGCGCAGACCTTGTCGATATTCACAACGTGAAAGAGACACCGTTGTCACTGATGGCAGACTACGATTTATTGCTGATTGGTATCTCTACTTGGGACTTCGGTGAAATCCAAGAAGATTGGAGTGCTATTTGGGAAGACATTGCAACCACACCTCTAAAAGACAAAGTAGTTGCACTGTTTGGCTTGGGTGACCAAGAAGGCTACGGCGAATGGTACCTTGATGCGATGGGCCTACTTCATGACGAGCTCAAAGCAACGGGGGCGCAGTTTATCGGTTACTGGCCAAATGAAGGTTATGAGTTCGAGGTATCAAAAGCTTTAACAGAAGATGGTAGTCAATTTGTTGGCTTGGCATTAGATGAAGATTCCCAGTACGAATTGAGTGACGAACGCATCGAGAAATGGTGTGAGCAAGTGTTGGTTGAGTTTCACGACACGCTATAAGTCCGCATAAACCCTGATAAAACGACAGACAAATAAAAAGCCCGGTGAATCACTTCACCGGGCTTTTTTAATCTTGCGAGTCAGCAGTTATGCCGCTTCTTCAGTCAACTCAGGTTGAGAAGATTTAGCAACAAAGAACATGCAGACAATTGCTGCAAACGTTGGTAGAACCCAACCCATGCCCACTTCGAACAGTGGTAGCATGTTGAATGCGGAAACGTCTAGACCTGCTACTTTCGCAGCATCAATCAATGCAAACAATAATGATACTAGCAACACAGAGCGGTATGCTACTCGCGGGTTTGGTAGCTTGCTACGTACAAACGTTAGCGCAACCAATGCGACTGCTACTGGGTACAGCGCAAACAATACAGGAACTGACAACGAAATCAGCTGTGATAGACCTACGTTCGCAATCAGTGCACAAGCGGCACCGTTAATGATAACCCATTGCTTGTAAGTCAGTTTCGTCTTAGAGCTGAAGAAGTCTGAACATGCAGAGATAAGGCCGATCGCCGTCGTCAAACACGCCAATAATACAATGATTGAAAGAACAATCTGACCGTAAGGACCAAATAGTGCCTGAACGTATTGGCTTAGTACTGCACCACCGTTGTCTGCACCAGCTGCGATAGTTGCACTCGTCGCACCTAGGTAGAACAATGAGATGTATACGAACGCCAGACCTGCTGCTGCAATACAACCTGCGCAAATTAGGTATTTCGTCGTTGCAGCACGCTCAGTGATGCCTTTACTGCGCAGTGCATCCACCATTAGCATACCGAACATCAGCGATGCGAACGTATCCATGGTGTTGTAACCTTCAAGGAAACCTTTGGTTAGTGGCTGCGTTAAGTACTCACCATGCGCACCCATCATCTCACCTTGCGGATCAACGAATACCGCAATAGCAAGTACGATAAGGCCAAGGAACAAAACTGGCGTTAACACTTTACCGATCAAGTCAATCAGACGACCTTGGAACCAAGCAAATAGCATCGCTACTGCAAAGAACAGGATAGAGAATGACGTAAGGTGTGCTTGTGTCGCGTCAACGAAGAAAGGCTTGATTGCCATTTCGTAAGCCACGAGACCAGTACGCGGCGCTGCAAATGCAGGACCGATAATGATGAAGATAAGCGCAGCCATAAGTACTGCTGCTTTCTTAGGAAGGTCTTGCGTTAGATGATCCCAAGAACCACCTGCAACAGCAATAGCAACGATAGTAATAAGAGGTAGACCTACCGCTGTTAGCAAGAAACCAAACATTGCTGGCATCAAATGATCACCGGCTAGCTGACCCGCTAGAGGTGGAAAGATGATGTTGCCAGCACCCAAAAAGAACGCAAATAGCATAAAGCCTACTGCGATAATATCTGTTAGTTTTAACGTCTGCTTCACAGATAACCCTTTTTCTGAATTGATGAATGTTGTGTATGCATCGACCACTTTTTGTATACCCAAATAAAATGAGTATCTGTGGTTCAATCTATAAATTTTCCGCCGCATAATGACGAAAGACCCATCATTTGGCAACCTTTAAGAAAAAAACACCATATTAATTTAGTTTGCAAACTCAAAAGCAGTGGATATCACTACATTGATATTTATGACCAGTTCTTTATCTCGATCAAAAAGCAATACAAATTAATAACCAACAAGATAACAAACCATACAATTTAGAAACAATAGAGCATTTAACTCTATTATTGAGTAAATATAAAACAATCATGAAGAGCGATACATTCAAGACTAAAGGCTTCAAGTTTAAGCAATTTTCCATCGATGGTGGTGAAAGTGGCATGCCTGTCAGTACCGATGGCGTAATGCTGGGCGCTTGGGCAAATTGCTCACCACAGAGTAAAATTCTGGACATTGGTACTGGTACGGGTCTGTTGGCTCTAATGTGCGCACAACGCTTTTCAGGCGCGATGATCACCGCGGTGGACATCGAATCAACCGCAGTAGAAGCCGCCCAGACCAACTTTACGCATTCACCTTGGGCTGACCGATTAACCGTTTTGCACACCGATGTATTAACGTTTGAACCAACGCAACGTTTTCAGCACATCATTTGTAATCCGCCCTATTTCAACAATGGTGAGCAATCAAAGCAGGCTCAGCGCGCCACCGCCCGACATACCGACACATTGCAACATCGTGCGTTATTAGCGTGTTGCTATGACTTACTTGAAGAAGACGGCAAAGCCAGTTTTGTTCTGCCAATCACCGAAGGTGAGCAGTTTATTGTCATGGCGAAAACACAAAACTGGTATGTATCACGTCTATGCTACGTGCAACCATCACAGAAAAAAGCGGTGCATCGTGTACTATTTGAGTTATCGAAAAAGGTCTGCTACACCGAAGAATCACAATTGACCATCCACTCAAATCAGGGTTATGACGAAGAATTTATCCGTCTAACTCACGAGTTTTATCTTAAGATGTGAAATAACATGTGATCCTTGTCACCAATCACTTTATAATGTGCGACCTTTTTATATTCTATGCTGCTGCGGCGAACCATTAACCAAGCTTTGCTTGTGGAGAACTCATTGTGATCAGAACCTTTGCTGAACTTGATCTAGACCCAAACCTACTTGAAGCCATCGAAGAGATGGGCTACGAACGCCCAACTAAAATTCAGGCTGAGGCGATTCCACAAGCGTTGGATGGTCGTGACATTCTAGCGTCAGCACCAACTGGCACAGGTAAAACGGCAGCATTCGTACTGCCTGCGTTGCAATACCTGCAAGACTTCCCTCGTCGCAAGCCTGGACCTGCTCGTATCCTGATCCTGACGCCAACACGTGAACTTGCTATGCAAATTGCAGATCAAGCGCGTGCGCTTGCAAAGAACACAAAATTGAATATCTTCACCATCACTGGTGGTGTTCAGTACCAAGAGCACGCCGATATTCTTGCAACAACGCAAGACATCGTCGTAGCTACACCGGGTCGTCTACGTGAGTACATTGATGCAGAGCGCTTTGACTGTCGTGCCATTGAATGGTTAGTGCTGGATGAAGCAGACCGCATGCTAGACATGGGCTTCGCACCAACGGTAGACCGTCTATCAAACGAATGTCGCTGGCGTAAGCAAACCCTTCTGTTCTCCGCAACACTAGAAGGTAAAGGCGTAGAAGGCTTCACAGCAGACCTACTTAACGAGCCAGCAGAGATCGATGCAAAATCACCATTGCGTGAGCGCAAAAAAATTGCTCAGTGGTATCACCGTGCCGACACAGCAGAACATAAGCTAGAACTGTTAAAACACATCATCACAGAGCAAGCAGAACGCACAATTGTGTTCTTGAAGACTCGTGAGCGTCTAGCTGAGTTACGTGGCCAATTAGAAAGTGCGCAAATTCCTTGTTCATGGATCCAAGGTGAAATGCCGCAAGATCGTCGTAACAATGCCATTGCACGCTTTCGTGAAGGTGCTGTGAACGTACTACTTGCCACTGACGTTGCTGCCCGTGGTATCGACCTTCCAGACGTATCACACGTTGTCAACTACGACATGCCTCGCACAGCTGACGTATACCTTCACCGTATTGGCCGTACCGCGCGTGCGGGTAAAAAAGGTAACGCTATCTCTATCGTAGAAGCGCACGACCAGCCAATGATGGATCGTGTTGCACGTTACGTAAAAGAAGACATCAAAGAGCGTTTCATCAAAGAGATGCGCCCTAAACACAAAAAACCAGTGTTTAAGAAGAAAAAGAAAAAAGACGACAAGAAGAAAGTAGCGAAAAAGAAAACCGCTAAGAAGAAGTAATCACGTCTGATTGATTCCAAATCTAAAAGAGCCGCAATCGCGGCTCTTTTTGTTTTTCAACTATAATTGATGAGCTGGAAGAGTTTTATCTTCATAGGCATCAGCGAAGCCATGGTTGCGATCACGGTGCCCCGCTTCATCTTCTCGAATACGCAAAATCACGTCTCTTAGCATCGCATCAGCAGGCAGCTTGTAGTAGTCAATCGCCAGAGTCGGAGCTGGTACATTCTCCACTTCCCCGCTATCAATTTTCTCTAGGTACTCAGTGTAGCTATTACACGCTTCTTCTTCGAAGTAACCCACAACACGGTGAGCAATTTTAGAAGAAAGCAGATAGATGAAACTGTACACAACAATGAAAACACCTTGTCCCAGCAACACCAATAAACGCTCAACCAAACTTGGTTTGGCAATGTCGAGGAAAATCATTAGGTGCATGCGCTCGTTTTCGGCCTCATCAAGGAGTTCTCGGATCCAGCCTTCATCGTCTTTCATTCGACGCAGCGCTTTCAAGTGATTGAACATCCCAGCCACCATACCTGGCACAGCGGCGATTGTTTCGAGAATCACAGCGCGCTTCGCGTATTTCTTGCCATAAAAGATGTTCAGAGTGAATTTCAGCAACTTGGTAATACGCAGTGCAATGTACTCCGATAACTTAGAGGCTTTTTTGTGTGTGAGCTTAAAGTCTGACATAGGAGAACTCCTTTATTTTAAAGTTGCATTTAAAATACAACTTTAAACCTTCGCACTCAACTATTTTTTAATGAATAAAATTTTCATGTAATAAAGTCCGATTTAGATCAGGTTTAACAGACATAAAAAAAGCCGGATAACTATCCGGCTTTTTGGCGTACTTTATTTCGCTGAGTCATCAACTCGCGATTCACTTACTTCAATCAGTTTTGCTCTTCGCGCTTAAACACCAAGTCAGTTGGCGTCGACTCTTCTTCAACGAAGTAGTAACCCGCAACATCAAACTTAGTGAGGTCAGCAACGCTTTCGATACGGTTTTCGATGATGTAGCGAGCCATCATACCGCGCGCTTTCTTCGCGTAGAAACTGATCACCTTGTATTGACCATTCTTACAATCTTTGAAGATTGGTGTGATCACTTGAGCATCCAAGTTCTTTGGCTTCACCGCTTTGAAGTATTCGTTCGATGCAAGATTGATCAGCACGTTGTCGCCTTGCTCAGCAATCGCTTCATTCAGCTTATCGGTAATGACATTACCCCAGAACTGGTAGAGGTTAGTGCCCTTTTCGTTTGCTAGCTTAGTGCCCATTTCAAGACGGTATGGCTGCATCAAATCAAGCGGCTTAAGCAGGCCGTAAAGGCCAGACAGCATACGTAGATGACCTTGAGCGTAATCGAAATCAGTATCTGAAAGAGTTTCCGCTTCAAGACCTGTATACACATCGCCCTTAAACGCCAAAATCGCTTGGCGAGCGTTATCTGTCGTGAAGGTTTCACTCCACTCTTGGAAACGGCCGACGTTCAAGTCAGCGATTTTGTCGCTCACTTTCATCAGTGACGAAACATCGGCAGGTGTTAATTTACGGCATACCTCGATCAGCTCTTTTGAATAGCTAACCAAGTCTGGTTGAGTAAACGTCTCGGTTGCAAGTGGAGACTCGTAATCAAGCGTTTTAGCTGGAGAAACGACGATAAGCATGACTTTAACTTCCCTAATTTTGTTTTCCATTAGGGTACAAAAAAAGCCATGCATTGTCTGCATGGCTTTTTGAATCGTGTTGATAGCTTTCAACAATGATTAAGCGACTTAGTCTGCCTTCTTGTTGTTGTCCCAAATACCTTCCTCTAGCTGAGATTTCAGCTCAGGGAAGTCATTCGGATCAAACGTTGGCACTTTACCTTCACTCAACTGGCGGTTGTAGTCTTTCGCCAGTTTAATCACGATGCCAGATAGCAAGATGATCGCAACCAAGTTCACAATCGCCATCAGACCCATAGAGACGTCAGCAAGCGACCAAACCACAGGCAGAGAAGCTAACGCACCAAACATAACCATACCTAGTACAACGATACGGAAGATGCCTAGACCCGCTTTATGGTTGTGCTCTAGGAAGATAAGGTTTGTTTCAGCGTATGAGTAGTTAGCAATGATTGAGGTGAATGCGAAGAAGAAGATCGCAACCGCAACAAAAATGCCGCCCCAATCACCCACTTGCGAGCTCAATGCACGCTGAGTTAGCTCAATACCGGTCACTTCTGTTGCTTGGCCTACGTACTCACCTGACATCAGGATAATAGCAACTGTCGCCGAACAGATAACGATCGTATCCATGAACACGCCTAGCATCTGTACGTAACCTTGAGATGCTGGGTGTGGTGGGTAAGGCGTTGCTGATGCTGCCGCGTTTGGCGCAGAACCCATACCCGCTTCGTTCGAGAATAGACCACGTTTGATACCGTTGATCATCGCTTGTGCGATGGCATAACCAAGACCACCAGCAGCTGCTTCTTGCAGGCCGAATGCGCTCTTGAAGATAAGCATTAGAACGTCTGGTAGTTTCTCTAAGTTAGAAAGCATCACGAACATCGCAAGAACGAGGTAAGCCAGAGCCATTACAGGAACAACTAACTCAGCAACTTTCGCGATACGCTTAATACCACCAAAAATAACGATAGCGGACAAAGCAACAACTGCGATACCTACGTAAAGGTCATCCCAACCAAATGCATTGCTCATTGCATTCGCGATAGAGTTTGCTTGAACGGCGTTAAATACCAAACCAAAAGCGATGATTAGGAAAATTGAGAACAACACGCCCATCCAGCGCATGCCCAAGCCTTTTTCCATGTAGTAAGCAGGACCACCGCGGTAGTTGCCATCATCATCTTTGGTTTTGTATAGCTGCGCCAGTGTGCTTTCTGCAAACGACGTCGCCATACCAAGCATCGCAATCAACCACATCCAGAAGATTGCACCAGGGCCACCCGCAGTCAGTGCAACTGCAACACCCGCCATGTTACCCGTACCAACACGTGCAGCAAGACTAGTACAAAGCGCTTGGAAAGAAGAGATACCAGCTTTGTCTGCTTTACGACTGTTCTTTAGAACAGAGAACATGTGGCCGAAATGGCGGAATTGAATGAATCCCAATCGAACGGTGAAGTAGATTCCTACACCAACAAGAAGATAAACAAGAATCGAGCCCCAAAGGAGGTCGTTCATCAAATTGATTAAGTCTGTCATGTGTACCTCAAAGTGAGTTGCGCCAGTCTTTGCTTCCGAGCCATCCACCAGATTGCATGCTAAGTGTCAAAGTCTGCTTAGCTTTTTGAATAATGTTTATTTCGCAATCTAGAATCGTAAACGTCGCTTCATGCATCCATTTTACGTACCAGCGTATTTTTTGACGGGCGGATAATGCAGCCTCGACAAGCAAAAATCAATATGCAATCAGTAAAATAAGCTTGTTATTTTTCACTATAAAGTCACTATTGATTAACATAAAACGAAAACTTATTGCTCACAAACAGCAACATTGCGTTTATCAAAACTCAACATAAATAGCCCCGCAATCGTTAACAAAACACCATCCCATTTATTTTTAGCGAGGCTAGCAACCACAAGGTATCTGACAAATTTTAATGACCTCACTCTGTTACGATTGGATACATTTTCATCAAAGCGATGCTATGCAACCTTAGTATTCAAAATTTAAGTAAAATCTGTCGCTCGAATTAACATACCAAATCTCTTCATTTAATCGTTTTCGTGAGTTCGTTCGCTTATTTTTTGCGCACTCCGTCCCCATGCAAAATGTGATTCTGTGAGTATTTTTGCGCGAAAATGTCATGTTACCGACACAAATGCGAAATATATCATGGTTATCCTCACGTCTATTGTGGTACTTAAAAAGCTCCACAAGGACTGGTTACAACAGTTTAGATATAGAAAGGTAAAGGTGGCTTATGGAAGGCTTTCAACTCGATGACCTATTTGGTCTGGATACTACCTCAACATCAAAATCTCGTGCGAAACCATTGAAGCGTAAGTGGCGAGAAATAGAAGAAATGAACGACCGACGTAATTTGCTAAAGGAACTGCGTGAACTGGATGTCTGTCACGACATCTCTCTAGAAGATATCAAACTATAATTTAGACAAAAGGCACCTCGTGGGTGCCTTTTGTCATTTATAGACCTATGAATTTGATGGGTGTTTTTGCGTTGAATTTCGCCCTATAACACCCATTCTTATTGATTGAGAATTTACCTCAAAATTCTGCCCTATTTGTAAGAATTCAATTTACCCTTAATTCTCATCAAATAAGAAAACGCAAAATAAACCGCGCTAAAACAATCGTTTACCTTGTCATAATTCGCTTTAAACGAACTCTACATCGTTCTGACGCACTCGTTCAGCCAATTGTTTATAGCGATCTGCAATAGTACTACCAAATACTGGATCATCTTCACTCTGATGCCATAGGCTTTCTACATATTGCCAATCGTCCGAGGTAAACAGTTCTTCAATAAGAGGCAGTACCTGTCGCTCTTCCATCTCCAAATGACGTTTTTGAGTAACAATAAAGTCCTCTAACTGTGTTATGAATAACTCTTGTGGAACGACAGCATCTTGCAGGATCATTTCTAATAGCATTGAGAAGTCTTTGGTTTTGCTCGCCAACACTTGATGCTCAAGCTCTAAGTTCTCAATTGTCTTCTGCTGACCGTACTGTTTTAGGAAGTAATGGTAGAGAATGTCTTCTTTAGGGTGGTGGATTTTTTCAGAATGGTTAGAGAGGTAATCTACGATTTCGCTCACCAACGCATAATTGATGGCATTCTCTTGTTTAATCTCATTTAATTTATGGCGCAATATCGCCAGTAAACGGACCATATAGCCGTGTTCTCGTCGAATTCTTTCGATCATCATAGCGTCTCTCCTTAACACCTACTTTCTATAAGTGTATATGAGAAACCTAATATCTGATTCGACGATGTTCAAAAAAACAGCGATCATTGTGTCACGATCGCTGTACTGAGAATTACCTCTTTATATAAGAGGAAAAGTGAGATTTACACCGTTAAAGGCAAATGCCAATTAATGGCTTCTTTACCTTGCTGAAGCAGGATCTGGTTCGCTTGTGAAAATGGTTTACTGCCAAAGAAACCGCGGTGAGCAGATAACGGCGATGGATGTGGAGCGGCCAACACATGATGCTTGCTACGGTCAATGAAACGACCTTTCTTCTGTGCATGTGCTCCCCACAGTAAGAACACCACACCTTGCTGATGCTGGTTGATCGATTCAATCACACGGTCAGTGAAGCTCTCCCAACCGGTTTTAGAGTGTGAATGTGCTTTACCCTGCTCTACTGTCAATACTGTATTGAGTAACAACACACCTTGTTCGGCCCAGCTTTGTAAAAAACCGTGCTGCGGAATTTGGAAGCCTTCGATATCTTGCGCTAACTCTTTGTACATGTTCACCAAAGATGGCGGAGTTTTAATGCCTGGCAGCACAGAGAAACACAAACCGTGTGCTTGGTTCGGTCCATGATAGGGGTCCTGCCCTAAAATCACGACTTTCACATCATTGAATTCAGTAAAGCGAAACGCATTAAACACATCTTTGGTTGGCGGATAAATCGCTTTGCCTGAGGCGCGCTCTGCTTCAACAAAATTCAGGGTATCTACAAAGTAGCTCTGTTGTTTCTCTTCGCCGATCACATCGTGCCAAGTCGGTAACTGATTCATGGAAAGTTCCTGTCCTAGGGTTTTCCTTTATTCTACCGAGCGAAGTCCAAACAAACAAAAACTTACTATCAGCTTGAGATGGCTTTTCAAAAAATCATGACATTAACGAGAGCCCTCGCTAATGTCGTTGCGGCGTTCGAAAATGCCCCTGTCCGGTGATATGGCGATTTGGGGTGGGTAAACGCAACACTCGTCGAGAGTGTGTCGCCGGGATAAAAGAAACTGGTCGAGACATATTGTCATCCTCCTAACTAGCTTCGCCTAACTACAACGTTGAGTTCAGGCGTTTAAAACAAGCGCATAACCGCTCAATTGTTTTAGCTAAGAAAGAAGGATGCCAACTTTGCCATCCCGTTAGGAATTAACCATTTCTTCAATGTGGAATTGGCGTAAGGTGTTGATTTCTTGCTGCCAAATATCTGGGTCAATTGTTTCTAAAATCAGAGGGATACCATCAAAACGTGGATCTTTAGCGATGTACTCAAAACAGCTCCAGCCGATCTCTCCTTTGCCTAATGAGTGGTGACGGTCAACCTTGCTAGCGAATTCGACTTTTGAATCATTTAGATGCATTGCTCTTAAATAGTGCATACCAACGATACGGTCGAACTCAGCAAAGGTATGCTCACAATCCTCTTTAGTACGCAGATCGTAACCTGCGGTAAACGTGTGGCAAGTATCGAGACATACGCCAACACGTTCTTTGTCTTCCACTTGATCGATGATTTCAGCCAAATGTTCAAACTTCCAACCTAAGTTAGTGCCCTGACCTGCCGTGTTCTCAATCACAGCGATCACATTCGGCACTGCTTTGTGCGCCAGGTTAATCGACTCGGCGATCGTCGCCAAACACACCTGTTCCGACACTTTCTTTAAGTGGCTACCAGGGTGGAAGTTTAGCAACGTTAAACCTAATTGATTGCAACGCTCCATCTCATCAATAAATGCCGCGCGGGATTTGTTCCGCTTTTCTTCTTCTGGAGCACCCAAGTTAATCAGATAAGAGTCATGGGGAAGAATGTGTTCCGCGCCGAAACCAAGCATTTTGCAGTTTGCTTTGAACGCACTAATGGTTTTTTCTTCGAGTGGTTTTGCAACCCATTGGCGTTGGTTCTTAGTAAACAGAGCAAACGCATTCGCACCAATTTCACGAGCACGAAGAGGCGCTTGATCAACCCCTCCAGCCGCAGATACGTGAGCACCAATAAATTTGTTTCCAAACTTGTTTTTCATGTTTGTCATTTAATCACTTTCGACTTTCAGTATGGCTACCTAAATACAGGCAGTTGCGTAAACAAGGTTAAGTTTTGAGCTTGTTTTGTAGTAAATTTACAACAAAATTAACTTTTAAATATTTTTTATATTATCAAATAAATTGTAAATAGTATGTTTTCAAACGTTTTATTGATTTAACTCAAGAAAATCACCTTCAGAAAATTAAGGTTTTTGGTTGTTTTTTGACTTAAATCAATATTAAAATAATGGATATTGGCTATATAATACTTAGCTCGACAAAAATTCGAAAATTAACACCAATAATCACCACGTAAGTGGTCTAGGAGATAGTGATGATCCAAGGTATCCAAATTACTAAAGCAGCTAACGACGAACTACTAAACTCAATCTGGCTACTAGATAGCGAGAAGAACGAAGCGCGTTGTGTTGCTGCAGCATCAACTTACGAAGCAGACCAAGTTATCGCAATTAGCGACCTAGGTGAATACGAAAGCCGTGAAGTAGCAATCGAAACAGCTCCTCGCATCGAAGGCGGTCAGCACCTAAACGTAAACGTTCTTAAGCGTGAAACTCTAGAAGATGCAGTAGCACACCCAGAGAACTACCCACAGCTAACTATCCGTGTTTCTGGTTACGCAGTACGTTTCAACTCGCTAACTCCAGAACAGCAACGTGACGTAATCGCTCGTACTTTTACTGAGTCTCTATAATCTCTCAGTAAACTAGCTTGCTAGAATTTAAAAAGCTTGGTCAGCAATGACCAAGCTTTTTTTGTTTCTGGATCCTTCTAAACCCTTCCGACAGCAGAAAGCAACTCGCCTCTAAGGTGCGTTTCTTTGCGAAGGATCTTTCTGAAACGCTTGTGCCAACGAGGTTGGTTCAAGCCTCTCTCTTTGCAATGACGCCCCTTCTGCCCACCAAATCAGTTGATGCAGGGTGCGATTCATATAGCTATCCCACTGCGCCTGCTCCGACTCGTCCGCAACAACACCGTGCTCATCAAACACCTCTTGTGCTTTTGGAATATGGATCATTGCCGACACGGGTAAGCATCCCAACTCGGATAAGAAAGTGCGCATCGACACTGCAGCACGAGCGCCACCCCATTGCCCTGCAGAGTAGGTCACGATAGCACTTGGCTTATAGGAAAACAGCGAACTGCCAAAATGGTTAAGCATGTTTGCCAAGGCAGGACTCATCGAATGGTTGTATTCCGGGCTGACCATCACATACCCATCGGCACGTTTGATTTTATCTGCCAGCTCACTCAGATGTTCTGGCACTTTAGAGCGGTGATAAGCAAACTCGGGCTTAAACACATCGCCAAAGTCATAGCCCAATGGGTCAATGATTTCGACAGTATGTTGCGAATGCTGACTCACGATGAGTTTTTCACACGCTCTACTGACTCGCATTCCTAAACGGGCTGGTCGTGGTGGCGTGCTGTCTCTCACTGAGCCAAGAAAAATCAAAAAATGCATGCTTCTCTTTCCATCTCATTTAGTTAAGTTCGTTTCTCAATAATAAAGAGAGTTAAAACTTACCGGCAATAAAAAAGGTGAATGATTGCTCATTCACCTCTCGTTATTTGTGTTTTTGATACTGACTGTATTTTGAAGCTTACTGCACGCGGCGCAGTACTTGTTTCAATGCGTCAAAGTCTGCGTTGAGATCTTCCGATAGCAGCTCCATCACCGCATGCTTCGCTAGTGGCGCAGGAAGATCAATGTCAGATTGCAGAATGTCATCTACCACTTCTTTGAACTTCGCAGGGTGTGCAGTACATAGGAACAGACCTGTTTCACCGTCTTGCAGTTGTTCTTCAAGCACGCGGTAAGCAATCGCACCGTGCGGCTCACACAAGTAACCCATGGCGTATAAATCTTTTACTGACTGCGCGCTTTGCTCATCCGTTACTGCACCTTTACCTAGCGTCTCCAAGCCCCACTCTTTCACTCGGCATAGCTCTTCGATACGAGGCCAGTTGTTTGGTTGGCTCACGTCCATCGCGTTCGATGTTGTTGCTACTGTTGGTTTTGGATCCCACTTACCTGTTTCTAGGTAGCGAGGAACAGTGTCATTAGCGTTAGTTGCAGCGATAAAGCGTTTGATAGGCAGACCCAGCGCTTTTGCCAATAGACCAGCAGTTAGGTTACCAAAGTTACCGCTTGGTACAGACACAACTAGGTTTTCACGTTCTCGCTTGCTCATTTGCGCAGCGGCTTCAAAGTAGTAACAGATTTGCGCCATCAAACGGCTGATGTTGATTGAGTTTGCAGAGTTCAGACCGATCTCTTCTCGCAGCGCAGAATCATCAAAAGCTTGCTTAACCAGAGCCTGACAGGCATCGAAGTCACCATCGATCGCAACAGTGTGAATGTTCTTACCAAGCGTACAGAATAGCTTCTCTTGCAGTGGGCTGATCTTGCCTTTCGGGTAAAGAATCACAACGTTGATGTCTTCCATACCGTAGAAAGCATGCGCAACGGCTGCGCCAGTATCGCCAGAAGTTGCAGTCAGAATAGTGATCTTGCCGCCGTCCGAAACCGCAGCAAGAGATTGCGCCATAAAGCGACCACCAAAGTCTTTAAACGCAAGCGTTGGACCATGGAACAGCTCTAGTGCATAAACACCGTCTTTTACTTGATTGATAGGCGCAGGGAATTGGAATGCAGCATCAACAAGAGCATTCACTTGCTCTTCTGCAAGTTCATCGCCAATTAACGCTGATAGAATCTTAGTGCTACGAGAGACAAAGTCTTCTGCAAGCAGCGCATCGATATCTTCAAATTTTGGTAATTCCGATGGGAAAAATAGGCCTTGATTACGACCTAACCCTTGGCGAACGGCTTGGCCAAAGGAAACTTGTTCATCATTTTCTTTTATATTGTAAAGCTTCATAGCTCACTTCCTGTTACTTTCGAACCCTGCTTATCTAGACGACAAACGTGGACGAATCCTTCTTCGTTTTGTACGTAGTTCTGTTCTAACCAGCGAGCAACTCGCTCAGCGACATCTTTCTCTTTGCAAATACTGAACAGTGTCGGCCCACTGCCAGAAATACCGGTAGCCAATGCACCCGCAGACGCTGCGTATTGACGTGCATTCGCAAAACCCGGAAGCAGTTTCTCACGATACGGTTCTGCGATCACGTCTTTGATCATTTTTGCAGCAAGTTCTGGCTGACCAGAATGACACGCATGAATAAAGCCTGCAAGGTGGCGACCATGAGCAATGATATCTTGTCGGCGGTATTGAGATGGTAGGATCTCACGCGCTTCTGCTGTTGATACTTTGATACCCGGATACGCCATCACCCAGAACCAATCATCAAAGCAAGGCACTTCTTGGCTGATGATACCCAACTCTTCAAGCATCAATTGCACACC
Source organism: Vibrio sp. MOR3 (assembly GCF_001557775.1). Lineage (NCBI taxonomy): Bacteria > Pseudomonadati > Pseudomonadota > Gammaproteobacteria > Vibrionales > Vibrionaceae > Vibrio > Vibrio sp. MOR3. The sequence continues at coordinate 70,924 of NZ_LNRD01000003.1, forward strand.
ACCAAGGTAACATGGTGCGACGTTGTCGTAGTGAATACCACCAGAGATCTTGCCTTCCATTTCTCCCATCAGTGCCAGTAACTCTGTCTCGTTAAGTGGCTGTCCATGGAATCGGTTCAATGCATCTAATGCCGCAACGATAGAGCATGCACTTGAGCCTAAACCAGAGCCAATTGGCATGTTCTTTTCTAGCGTCATCTCAAGTGGTTTTAGCTTGACGCCTTTTTTGTCTAGCTCACGAGCAAACACCACCCAACAATCGTAAACAATGTTCTCTTTTGGCTCGGTAGGCAACTTTTCAACGAAGTCACCGGAGGTTTTTAGGCTGAATGGCTCAGCTCCTGACTTTACCAATACTCGGTCGCCCAAAAGAGTGCCATCAACTGGCGACACCGCCGCCCCCAGAACGTCGAAACCAACGCTTACATTACCAATTGATGCTGGGGCATAAACCACAACATCCATATCACTTGAACTCATTGCCGTTATACCCCTAACTTCCAACCTAAAGTACGCATCACATCAGAGAATACGCCCGCTGCGGTCACTTCAGTACCAGCACCGTAACCACGCAATACCAGTGGAATTGGTTGGTAGTAGCGGCTATAGAAGGCCAGTGCGTTTTCACCATCTTTAATCTTAAACATCGGGTCGTTTTCATCGACTGCAGCAATACTTACCGTGCATTTACCGTCAACGATTTCCCCCACGTAGCGCAGTACTTTGCCTTCTTCTGCCGCTTTAGCTGACAGCTCTTTAAAGTACGTATCCGCTTCTGGCAGACGCTTCATGAATTCATCAACACTGCCTGAATCATCAAAGCCCGGTGGTAACGCTTGGTCAACAACGACATCTTCCAGTTCTAAAGACATGCCAGCTTCACGAGCAAGGATAAGTAGCTTACGTGCCACATCCATACCCGATAGATCGTCACGCGGATCCGGTTCCGTAAAGCCGTTTTGTTTCGCGATGTTTGTCGCTTCACTCAGGCTCATACCTTCATCTAACTTGCCGAAGATGTATGACAGAGAGCCAGAAAGAATACCGCTGAAGCGCTCTAGCTCATCACCCGCTGAGATTAGGTTTTGTAGGTTTTCGATTACCGGTAGACCTGCGCCTACGGTTGTTTCGTACATCAATTTACGACGAGAGCTGCGCGCTACATCGCGAAGTTGATGGTAGTACGCCATGCTTGCCGTGTTAGCTTTTTTGTTTGGTGTTACGACATGAAAACCTGCAGCTAAGAAGTCTGCATACTGATTCGCAATGGCTTCGCTGGACGTACAGTCAACTAACACAGGGTTGATGATGTGATTACGTTGAACCAATGAAATCAGACGCGCTAGGCTGAATTCTTCAGTTGAAGCAGACATACGGTCACGCCAATGCTCTAGAGGAAGACCTTCACTATCAAGCAGAAGACCTTTGCTGTTTGCCAAACCACACACGCGAATCACGATGCCTTTCTCTGCAAGCTTCACCTGTTGACGTTCGATCTGATCCACCAGCTCACCACCAACGCCACCAATACCAACAACGAATACGTCTAGGAAGTGCTTAGAGTTGAATAGGTTCTCGTGACACGCTTTGATTGCTTCAGAGATTTTGTCTTCAGGAATCACGGCAGAGATAGCACGCTCAGATGAGCCCTGTGCGATTGCCACGATGTTTACGTTCACTTCAGCAAGAGATGAGAAGAAGCGAGAAGCGACACCGCGAGAAGTACGCATACCATCACCAACCAACGTCACAATAGACACATCGTCGATGAACTCGACTGGTTCAAGTAAACCGTCTTTTAGTTCCAACTCAAATGCGTCAGCCAACACTTGCTGTGCTTTGGCTTTATCTTGCGCTTCAATACAGAAGCTGATGCTGTACTCAGAAGAAGATTGTGTGATAAGTACGATAGACACGCCCGCTGATGACATCGCACCAAAGACACGGCTTGCCATGCCTACCATGCCCTTCATACCTGGGCCAGACACGTTAACCATCGTTAGATCATTTAGCGTCGTGATGCCTTTGATATCTAGATTATCTTCGCCAGTATCTTGGCCAATCAATGTACCCGCACCTTGTGGATTAAAGCTGTTTTTGATCAGGCATGGGATATGAAATTGTGCAATTGGTGCGATGGTTTTTGGATGCAGAACGGAAGCACCGAAGTAAGAAAGCTCCATCGCTTCTTGGTAGCTGAGCGACTTGAGTAGGCGTGCATCTTCAACTAGGCGAGGGTCACAGTTGTAAACGCCATCTACATCAGTCCAAATTTCACAGCAATCTGCACGCAAACATGCGGCCAGTACCGCTGCGGAGTAGTCAGAACCATTACGACCCAGAGTTACCAATTCACCTTTTTCATTACCAGCTGTAAAGCCCGGCATGATGCTGACATGGCCTTCTGGAAGCGGGTTTTGGCGGAAGTTCTGCGTAGAGACTTCAACATCAACCATCGCTTCTAGATGATCGCCTTTCGCGTATAGGTACTCAACCGGATCGATAAGATGCGCAGGTTGGCCTTTTGCTTCTAGTACCGCTTTCATCAGTTGAATCGACACACGCTCGCCTTTGCTGATAATGCGTGCGTTGACGTTGTTTGGACACATACCAAGAAGATTAATGCCGTGAACAAATTGACGTAATTGAGAAAGTGAGGTTTTAACTTGGTTATCGAAAGCCGTACCATCCACATTTGGAACAACCGCTTGGATTTCGGAAAATAGCGTTTTAAACGACGCTTCTAGCTCATTGATTTGAAGCTCTGCTTCACCGTTTCGAAGTGCGCCTTCGATCACCGCAACAAGCTTATTGGTCGTTTTACCCGGTGCAGAAAGCACAACGGCAACGTCTTCCTGTTGAGCGTTATTGGCAATGATATCCGCTGCTCTTAAAAAGCGATCTGCATCTGCTAATGATGAGCCGCCAAACTTCAATACTCGCATCCCTTCCTCCGATGTATCTTCTTAATTCTGTCTAAATTTCATTTAAAAAAGCATAAAAAAAGGCCTGTATCTTGTTGGATACAGGCCTTTTTTGTGAATTTCTTTCGCTCAGCAGCCTGCCCCAACATTGGTCGTGTTGGTAATAATAATGGTTGTGGTCATTACTACTAGGCTGTTTGATGGCATAAATAAATATTCAACGATAATTGTGTGTTTGCTTAACTCTACGTTTACCGAGTTTCCGGTACAGAGTCAACAAAAAATTGTCTATTTTCCGGTCTTGTAGTGATTTCCGCTACGCAATGTCTTTGATATTTCAATGTAATTACAAAGGGTTGCGAATTATCATAGTCAATTGAACTTTTTCTCTCTCTACAACGGTCTGTTTGATATAGAAGCAAATAGCGGTGATGACACCTGATCCTCTTCTATCTACATATGATCAAAACATCGATCCTCATGAATACTAATTAACAACAAGTTAACTGTGATCAAGGTTCATAGGATTGAATTAAGTAGAAAATAAGTGAGCTGACTTTCATATTCTATGCTTTAATATTGAGAAGCTTTAAGCACATACTAATAACAAAGTTCGACACAAGGAGTGGTCAACATGAAAAAATGGATTTTTCTGTTACTGTTTGTTGTGCCTAGCATTTGTGCTGCAAATGAGTTGCCACCTCTCCCAGGAAAAACCACAGCTTCCCCACACAAGCTTTTCATTTCTAGTGAAAACTACCATACCGAGAGCTTTGACGTTTGGAATATTGATGGCGGTTACGCGTATGAGCTGTTTGACTCGGTTGATCTTTACGTAGGTGCGCGTGTAAATAATTCACCAACGCAAAACCAAAGTGGCTTTTTGAGTGGGATCAGTTATCACTTAAATGATCGCGTCACCGTTAAAAGTACAGTTCGCTCTTATAAAGCGGAAACGACCGAAGGTATTCGTGAAGAAGACAGTAGCCTCGCTGCCGAAGTTTCAAGCCGCGTAAAAATCACCGAAAACTTAGATCTTCACGCCACTTTAGATTATCAAGATTGGCAACAAGGCTTTGAAGTCGGACTTGGTTTCCGCTTTTAAAAATCCAACGCCTCTTTAGAGATCAATACGCCATTCCAATCCGCATACACGTAATGCTTAGGTTGAACAATTTGGTTCTGCATTGTCAGCGTAACATTCACTTCTCCGACATCACGCTTTTCTGTTTTAAACGGACATGTGCCTAGGGCTTGAACACCAATGTCCATTTGAGAAATCTGAGCTACATCGCGAATCGCTCCGTACACTATGATGCCTTCCCAACCATTTTCGATCCCAAGAATCGCTAATTGATCGCCTAGCAAGGCTTTTTGACAAGAGCCGTGTCCGTCAACAATTAGTACTTTGCCAGTACCATTATCGCTCAGTACCTCGCGAACTTTTGAATTATCATGGTAGCAACGCACTGTGACTATCTCTCCATGAAACGCGGTACGTTGACCAAAATTCTGCAATGGCAGACTCAGTAACGTAACTTGTTCTTCAAATTGGTCACAAATATCTGGTGTTATGTCTCTCATAGTTCCTCCGTGAAATGTCTCACCCGAGCAAAACTCCAGTGAGTAGTATCCTTCTATACCAGTCTGGATTTCATCGAACCAAGCTTGTGCAAAATCTCTGGTTCTGAACACGCTATCAGGTAAAGCTCGTCATCAATGACGTAGTAAATCGCGTTCTGTTGGAAATCTTTTGCCAGCACTATCGCCGCTTCTGGCGTGAGTTCTGCTGCGTAACTTTCTTCAAACCATTCGAATGCCTGATCACCAACCGTGACAGGCACGTGTTTAACGTGGTTTAATTGCTTTTCGAGTTCATGATTACTTATGCAATTCATCTCTTTTGACCGCAAATTACTGTAAGGGTTCCAAGCGGTTATCACTGCGTAGCTTGAAGAGCACCAATCAGTATGAAAACGAAAGAAAGATTCTGAATAAGCATTCCATAACGATGCGTCTATGTTCGTATTACTTTTTTCTATCATAACTCTTAAACGATTAATAACGGTTACATTTCATCAATTGATGTAAATCAACAAACTGAATGGAATTAACATTTGAGCATTGTTAGCATGCTGTTAACAATATAAAATCCGCTCCATATCTTAGGGTGTTTACGTTTCAGGCCCCGCGAAGGCTAGGAAATGAAAGGTAAACAAGCCCTATAGAATAAACGTCGCCATCGGATACTGGTGAGTTGGCAAAATTCCAAGGAAGGCGGATAACTGAAAGAAGTGTTTTTTTGATCAACTTGATTTATTATCAAAATCACATTACCTGTATGTTATATTTTTGCCTAGAATTTATTCTATTAGCACAATTTTGTCACAAATTTAGGTACCGCCAATGCAAACCCCGCAGATTCTTATCGTAGAAGATGAGCAAGTAACTCGTAACACTCTTAAGAGTATTTTTGAAGCAGAGGGATACGCTGTTTTTGAAGCCAGTGACGGTGAAGAGATGCACCAAGTGTTGTCTGAAAATTCAATCAACTTGGTTATCATGGACATTAATCTTCCAGGCAAGAATGGTCTCCTTTTAGCACGTGAACTTCGCGAGCAAGCGAACATCGCACTGATGTTCCTAACTGGTCGTGACAATGAAGTAGACAAGATCCTAGGTCTTGAAATCGGTGCTGATGACTACATCACTAAACCATTCAACCCACGTGAACTGACTATCCGCGCACGTAACCTGCTAAGCCGCTCAATGAGCACTAACGCAGTACAAGAAGAGAAGCGCTCGGTAGAAAAATATGAGTTCAACGGTTGGGTGCTAGACATCAACAGCCGCTCTCTTGTGAGCCCAGCTGGCGATGGCTACAAACTGCCTCGTTCTGAGTTCCGTGCACTTCTGCATTTCTGTGAGAACCCAGGCAAGATTCAAACTCGTGCTGATCTTCTTAAGAAGATGACGGGCCGTGAGCTTAAGCCACACGACCGTACTGTTGACGTGACTATCCGTCGCATTCGTAAGCACTTTGAATCTGTATCAGGTACTCCTGAAATCATCGCGACGATTCACGGTGAAGGTTACCGCTTCTGTGGCGATCTAGAAGACTAATCGCTTCAACACAAACAAAAAGGGCTTGCTCCATGAGCAAGCCCTTTTTTTATCTGAGAAAACGCAATATCAATATACTTTATCGATCTTAATGTGTTTCTCAACCAACCAGCCTTTCTTACCAGCATCATCTAATAACAAAGCTAAGTCGACTGACTTTTCCATATCCGCTTCAATTTGCCAAACAAAGGCGACTTCCCACTGGTTCTCACTATGAGTACGTAACTCAAGCAAGTCACCATCAATTTGCCATTCAGAATCGCCTTGTTTGATGATCAATGAATCCACGGTCAAGTTGGCTGGTAGTTCCTTGTCTGATTTCAAGTACAACGCACCATGTACGTTTTGCTCTTGAACCTCACCAATGGTTGGCATTAGGTTTACCCACAAGTTGCTTTTCAGCTCAACATTCACTTTATTCATGGTGATTTGGCTGTCTTCTTGCCATCCCACTTGAGGAGCAGAACTACAACCAGCAAGTAATGCGATTGCCAGTGCTGCCGATGCAAACTTCTTCATGTTATTTCCTCTGTTCCAACCAACTTTTTAAGACTTGAATGTCATTTTGATATTCATTTTTTATTTCTTCGACCCAGTCCGAGATATTTTCCCACCAAGCAGGCATATCTGGAGATTGTGCCTTCTGTGCAACACTTTGGATGTGTTTAAGACCAATAGAACCCGCGGCGCCTTTGATCTTATGCGCCTCTGAAACAATACCATCTTGGTCTTTCGCCATCATGTTCGAGTCTAAAATCTGAATGTAGTCTGGCATCATGTCTTCGAACATCTTGATACTGTCATAAACAGGTTTCACACCCACGATATCCACGTATGACTCTAGCATATCCAAATCAAGTAAATGGGTATTGATGACGGGCGATGGGGTCGGTGTAACATCCTCAACGAGCTCAGGCTCAACAACCTCTTCCTCTTGGTTATCAATACGATTAACGAAGAACTTATCAATCACTGATTGCATCGCTTGTACCGCAAGTGGTTTGCTGATTGCATCGTCCATACCATTGTCTAAGTATTCACGACGATCTTTCATCACATTCGCTGTTAGTGCTACTAATGGCGGCAAGTTGTCGTAATGCTCACGGTAGTACTTAGCCACATCAAAACCTGTCATGTCTGGTAGTTGTATATCCAGCAACGCTAAGTCATATTCGTCTGGTACAAAGTTCACCAGCGCTTCTTCACCTGTCATGGCAACAGTGACGGTATGTCCCAAGCTTTCAAGCAGTGACTTGGCAACAGTAATGTTCAGTTCGATATCTTCTACCATAAAGATATTTAGATGCACTTTATCTCGCTGAGCATCGATAACAGGCTCTTCCAATTCAACAATCGGAACGTGAATCGAAACGGTAAAGGTACTACCGAAGCCCTCTTCACTCGCAACAGTAATATCGCCATCCATCATGTTGATAAGCTGCTTAGAAACCGCCAAACCAATGCCAGTACCAACCGCATGAAGGTTGTCTTTGCCTGACTTCACTTGGTAGTACATCGCAAAAATCTTATCCAGCTCTTCTTCAGGAATACCAATGCCAGTGTCTTCTACTTCCATGATGATGGTCGCGTAGTCGTCTTCGACATCTGCGCTGACTGTCATGACGACGCCACCTTCTTTGGTGAACTTCATTGCGTTGCTAACCAAGTTCCAGATAACCTGACGCAGGCGGGTCGCATCCACTTCAATCGCTTTTGGTAATGCGCTCAAGCGTTCAAGGTCGAAACGCAACCCTTTCTGCTCCGCCATCAGAGCAGAGATACTTTCAATCTCTGCTACAAAATCCTCAAAGTTCAATGGTGCAGGCAGCAGTTCCAATTTACGACGGTCGAATTTATCCATATCGATAATGTCGTTGAAGATGTTGCCCAAGGTAATGGCACTGACGTTAATGGTTTGCATGTGCTTACGCTGCTCTTGCGTTAACTGACTATCGAGCAACATTCGGCTCAAACCAACGATGCCATTCAATGGCGTGCGCAGTTCATGACTGATGGTGGAAATAAAGGTGGTCTTGTCACGGCTGGCTTTTTCTAGCGATTCTTCATGGCGTTTACGTTCGGTAATATCTCGTCCAAAGCCAACCAGACCAAGGTGACGGCCATCTTTACTGTAGAAAGGTACTTTGCGCAATTCGAAGTAGTGCTTGCGACCATCTGGATATTCAAGCCATTGCTCGTAAGTGATGGCCTGATTGTCTGCAAAGACCTTTTGGTCGGTATCAACGATGTGCTCGGCCACTTCTTTGCTGTAAACATCCCATGGGCTTAGGCCCACCAATTGATGCTCTTTCTTACCAGTGAGTTCTTCCATTGCTCGGTTACAACCAGAGAAGACACCATCGGCGTTACGGTAGTAAATCAAGTCTGGAGATGCATCAATAAAAGAGCGTAAAAGTGCGGTACGCTCGGCAAGCTCTAACTGAGTGCGTTCACGTTGGAATACTTCGTTCTCCAAATCTTGCATGGCTTCTTCGCGCGCTTCTTCCGCTTTAATGCGCTCTTCAATTTCTTGATTGAGCTTTTCAATGTTCTGCTGCAATTGGAAGTTCAGTTCTTGGTCACGCGAGCGCATGTCTTTCAGCTTAGAGACTAGTTTGGTCAATCGTTGACGAGATTCTTCTAGCTGATCAACAACAACGGAAAGAAAATACACCGCCCAAGGGGTAATAAGCAGACCAAAGAAAACAGAACGAACAATATCAATATCGTCGACGTTCCCTTTCAAGGCGAGCGTAATACCAACTTGCACCACAACAGCCAGTGCCACCAGCGCTAAGGCCAGCAATATAGAGAAACGGACAATCCCCAGCTTAACCAATAGGTCAACATAGTACTGGGCGAGGTTTTTCATGGGCTTCATTCACTACTCCATGGAACAAGCTAGATATCGAACCCTGACAGTTAGAGAAGTTAAAACAGTGAAGATATTTCGAGCTGTTTTAAGTTTGGCAATACACATTGGCGAACCAGCGAAGCTTCAGGGCTAGCAGACACCTCACACCATGTATGGGCAGTTTAACGTGTTTAATACGGTGATTAAAACCGCCTACTCTCAACTTAGAGCAAGCGGTCACAAAGCGTTAGCAAGAACTTGGATGAACACTGGTTCGATCACGACCATCGGCCTTCGCTTGGTAGAGTGCACTGTCTGCCATCGCGACCCCCATTTCAGGTTCATCGCCGTGCTGAGGAATGTAAGAGACAAAGCCGATACTGACTGTCAATTGAGCAAAAGCTTCTGAACAGCAATGTTCGATGCCGAGGTCATGAATGCGTTCATGTATCCGCAGAGCGACTTTTTGAGCCCCTTCCGTCGTGGTATTTGGCAAGATGAAAGCGAACTCCTCACCACCATAACGAGCAACACAATCAGAAGAACGACTAACCACCTGCTGGAATACCGATGCCACTTTAATTAGCGCCTCATCACCTTGTTGATGGCCGTAGCAGTCGTTATAGCGCTTAAAGAAGTCGATATCACATAGCATGATACACAGAGGTAGCTTCTCTCGAACATGATGGTACCAAAGTGTATCGAGTTGCTCGTCAAATCGGCGTCGGTTTGCGACTTGAGTTAGGCTGTCTAAGAAACTGAGTTTCTCCAACTCCAAGTTGGCTTCTTCCAGTTTCTGCTCCGCAAGATAACGTTCAGAAATATCGCGAGCCATGATCAGCACACCATTGGTACCAGAAGCTTTATCTTTAAAGGGTGACTTCACCACATCAAACCATGTGTAATAACCGTCGGTACTGGTCACTTTGTCGATATAACGCACGGGGTGAGTTTGCTGTAAAGCCTGAAGATCACTGGCTTCTAGGCGGATGTAAATATCTTCAGGGATCACATCTTGTAGACGCTTTCCAATTAGGTCTGAAACATCTGGAATCCCTAGAGCATTCACAAACGGCTTATTACACGCTTGATACACCATGTTTTCATTGAAGATACCGATCGAATCTGGACTGGCGTCCAAAATGGTCTGAAGAATGGTGTCACGTTGAGCCAGAGCCACTTCCGTATCTTTACGACGCTCCATTTCATCACGTAAGTTTTGCTGTATCTTATGCCATTCAGTTACATCATGGCTAATTGACAGCGTCCCTATCATTTCCCCAGTTTGAGACACTAGTGAATTCTGATTCACTTCTAGCAAACAACTGCGTCCTTGAGGATCCGTTGTCCAACGACGGTCACTTTTTCTAGCAGACATCGAACTGGATTTTGAAGTGCATGCTTCGTTTTCTCGACCTTGCCAAAATTGATCAAACGCGCGGTTAGTGGTCAGTACTTTACCTTGTTGATCTTGCAAACAAATCAATTCAGACAACGAGTCCAAGGCAGAACGAGCAATGTTTAGTTGGGCCAGTTCTTGTTGCTGATCTTTCTGGGTCATTTGATGACTTTGAGCATACAGAATCCATACTCTTTGCCTACGCAGTAAGCTCTTTCGACCAGATAACTCAACTTTGATGCTTTCACCATCGGATAAACGCCAGTCAAAAATTTGCTGGCGAAATTGTCGGCTTGAAAAGCTATCAAGCAATACGACAAGTTCATCTAAATTAAATGAAGCCGGATAAAGAAAACCAGAACCTAAAGGACGAATAGCCAATAGTTGCATCGCGGGATGGTTAGATAACAGAAGCTGCCCATGGTTAGCATCAACCACAAGCACAGGATAAGGAGAATCAGTAACAACGTACTTTAAAGCGGTTTGAAAACGTAAATAAATTAATGTAACGGCAACGGCAAACACGAAAAAGAGCAGGACTACAAATTCGTAGTTGCCCCACCCATCCCATAACCAATCGAGTAACTGATCCATTTTTCCGACCTTTAATGCAAATCGGGAAAAATATACCAGTTATTAATCGATCAATCTGCCTTTAATTCTGGCTTACTATAGATGAAAGGGTCACCATTCAAACTGCCCTGAGCCCCCTCGCGATCCAAAGCTCTTCCTATCTCTGTCATCGCTAGCCAACGGTTTTCACACCACAACGGGGAGAGCAATGTTGGGCGACGTGCAGCCGAAGAGACACGATGATAAATCACCTCTTTAGGGGTCATACGGATCATTTCACTGGCAATCGCTACATACTCTTCCAATTCTGGAGCTTCTAGTTTTCCAGCACGCCATGCCTTTGCCATCGTGCTACCATCAACAATATGCAAGCCATGCAACTTGATGCCATCAGTGCCTACTTCAAGGACTTTACGCAGTGTTTCAATGTTATCGCTGCGTGTTTCTTTTGGTAAGCCAACAATAAGATGAGTACATACTTTGATACCTAGCGCACGAGCGCGTTTGGTGATATCAGCATAGCATTCAAAATCGTGACCTCGGTTGATTCGCTTAAGTGTGTCGTTCTTGGCAGTTTGAAGGCCCAATTCCAACCAGATCTCATAACCTTGATTGACATAATCCGACAACAGATCCAATACGGCATCAGGAACACAATCTGGACGAGTGCCTACACACAACCCCACGATGTCAGCGGCCTTGAGAGCTTCTTCATACATATTTTTCAATACCTGCACTTCCGCGTATGTGCTGGTATAGGCTTGGAAGTAAGCAAGGTACTTTTTCGCACGGTGGATCTCTCCCGCACGATCTTTCAATTGATCATGAATGCTTTTGATCTGGACTTCTTCATCCGCAAAGGACGCGACATTACAAAACGTGCAACCACCTCGACCAATGGTGCCGTCGCGGTTTGGGCAGCTAAAGCCACCATGTAAAGTCAGCTTATGGACTTTTTCGCCGTAACGACGCTGAAGGTCTTGACCTAGTGTGTTGACCAACTCATGTAACTGCATAGATTCTCACCAATCGTAAACCGTAATAAATCTCACTACGATCTATGTAAATAAATTACATCCCTGCAAGAAAAAACAAATAATTCTAGTCAATTCAAACAAGAGCATAATGGTTTGAAATCAATAAAACTGCATAAAACCAACCTAAAAGCAGCCATGTTGCGCAATTGTTAAACAAAAAGTGCATATTTAAACGAAAAAATTGGGTCACAAAAGCGACTTTTCATTGCATTACGAAGTCACAAAATTGTAGGATACTTACACAACCCCGCTGTTTTTGTGACTTTTATTACAATGACAACTGCGGGAATTGTCGGCGATACCCCGCTCCCACCGATATAAATCACTAGATAGTGATAATAAATAAAGGGATATCACCAAGGATTGTTTTTCTCGCAAAATTTTTCCTGCGAGATACGGAAAGGAATCAAAACTGACCAACCTAGGTCGGTTTCGAATCATAAATATAAAGGACAAGACGCACAGAGTGTACCTAAGACAGCCAAGATCTGTCTGGGATTCTTGCGTCGACATTGAACTGGAAGGATGTATCTATGGTAGATAGAGAGCAAAATTCACAGGGTCTGTACACTCCGGAGCTGGAGCATGACGCTTGTGGTATCGGTTTTGTTGCTCACCTTAAAAACCGTAAATCTCATGAAGTAGTGACTCAAGCACTAGATATGCTGGCTCGCATGGAACACCGTGGTGGTCAAGGCTGTGACCCATGTAGCGGTGATGGCGCAGGTATCTTGCTACAGAAACCTCATGAATTCCTATTAGAAGAAGCCGTTAAGCTAGGCATTAAACTGCCTTCGTTTGAAAAGTATGGTGTTGGTGTCGTTCTTTTCCCGAAAGACGAATACAAACGCGAACAATGCCGTGACATTCTAGAACGTAACGCACAACGTCTAGATCTTGAAGTTATCGGCTACCGAGTACTGCCAACCGACAATTCAATGATCGGTGCAGACCCACTAAGCACAGAGCCTCAGTTTGAGCATGTGTTTATCTCTGGCGGTCCTGGCATCACACCTGAAGAGCTAGAACGCAAACTGTACGTACTTCGTAACTACACTGTACGTGTTTGCCTAGAAAGCGTTTCGAACATTGGTGACGACTTCTACATTAACTCAATGTCTTACAAGACATTGGTGTACAAAGGTCAGTTAACAACCGAGCAAGTACCTCAGTACTTCCTTGATCTGCAAAACCCGACCATGGTGACCGCACTGGCACTGGTACACTCTCGTTTCTCTACCAACACCTTCCCGAAATGGCGTCTTGCACAGCCTTTCCGTTACATTGCCCACAACGGTGAAATCAATACAGTTCGCGGTAACTTGAACTGGATGAAAGCCCGTGAAGCAATCCTAGAATCAGACCTGTTTACTCAGGCTGAAATCGACATGCTTCTTCCAATCTGTCAGGAAGGCAGCTCGGATTCATCTAACTTTGACATGGCACTTGAGCTCCTAGTTCTTTCTGGTCGCAGCCTGCCACACGCATTGATGATGATGATCCCGGAAGCATGGCAAGAAAACAAAAACATGGATCCTAAACGTCGCGCGTTCTATCAGTACCACGCGAACATCATGGAACCATGGGATGGTCCTGCTTCAGTATGTTTTACTGATGGTGTTCAAGTTGGTGCGACACTAGACCGTAACGGTTTGCGCCCTTCTCGCTACACAGTGACCAAAGATAACTTCCTAGTGATGGCATCTGAATCTGGTGTTGTGGATATTGAACCAGAGAACGTAGAGTTCCGCGGTCGTCTACAACCAGGTCGTATCTTCGTTGCAGATCTAGAGCAAGGTCGCATCATCTCTGATGAAGAAGTGAAAGACACCATCGCAACAGCGCAGCCTTACGAGAAGTGGGTAGAAGAAAACCTGCTGAGCTTGAAGAAGCTGCCAGATGCGAGCAACCAGTTCAGCCAACCTTCTCCAGAGCGTTTGTTGCATCGTCAGCAAGCTTTCGGTGTGAGCACTGAAGAAGTGAACGAAATCATCGTTCCAATGGCGAATGACGCGAAAGAGCCATTGTCAGCAATGGGTGCCGACTGGCCGCTTGCGGTTCTATCTCATCAGTCTCAACATCTTTCAAACTACTTCAAGCAGCTGTTTGCACAGGTAACCAACCCACCGATCGACCCGATCCGTGAGCGTATGGTTATGTCGCTGAACACTTACTTGGGTAAAGACCAAAACCTTCTGACTGAAACACCACTTCACTGTCAGAAAGTAGAATTGGAATCGCCTGTTCTGGCGAACTCTGAGCTTGAAAAACTGCGTGCGATCGATAACGAGCACCTACAAGCGAAGACGCTGGATATCGTGTTCCAAGCCAATGAAGATCAAGGCAAGCTTGAGCGCGCACTAAAACGTATCTGCCAATACGCAGAAGACGCAGTTATCGATGGCTACTCAATCATCCTGCTCACTGACCGTGCAGTGAACTCAAACCACGCGGCGATTCCAGCAATGCTGGCAGTTGGCGCCGTGCACCACCACTTGATCCGTAAAGGTCTACGTGCGAAGTGTGACATCGTGGTTGAAACCGGTGACGCGCGTGAAACGCACCACTTTGCAACACTACTTGGTTACGGTGCAAATGCGGTTAACCCATACCTAGTGATTGAAACCATTATTGAGCTTCAACGTACGAAGAAGTTGGATCCAGAAGCGAACCCTCGCGATCTGTTCAACAACTACCGTAAAGCGATCAATGGCGGTCTTCTGAAGATCTTCTCGAAGATGGGTATCTCGACGCTACAGTCGTACCACGGTGCACAAATCTTCGAAGCGTTGGGCATCCACAAATCAGTGGTCGACAAATACTTCACAGGTACAGTTTCTCGTATCCAAGGTCTCACCCTTGATGATATCGCCAAAGAAGTGCTGATCCGTCATCGCATCGGTTACCCACAACGCGAAATCCCAATTCAAATGCTGGATGTTGGTGGTGTTTACCAATGGAAACAACGTGGTGAGAAGCACCTATTCAACCCAGAAACCATTTCTCTACTGCAAGAGTCTACGCGCAACAAGAACTACGATCAGTTCAAGCAGTACGCGACAGCCGTAGATAAGCAAGGCGACAACGCGGTAACTCTGCGTAGTCAACTTGAGTTTATTAAGAATCCAGCAGGTTCTATCTCTATCGACGAAGTCGAGCCAATTGAGAGCATCGTGAAACGCTTCGCGACCGGTGCAATGTCATTCGGTTCTATTTCTTACGAAGCACACTCCACACTAGCTGTTGCGATGAACCGTCTTGGCGCGAAATCGAACTCTGGTGAAGGTGGTGAAGACCCAATGCGTTTCGAGCGTAAAGAAAACGGCGATTGGGAACGCTCGGCAATCAAGCAGGTGGCTTCTGGTCGTTTCGGCGTAACCTCTTACTACCTAACTAACGCTGAAGAGCTGCAAATCAAAATGGCTCAAGGTGCGAAGCCAGGTGAAGGTGGTCAGCTACCAGGCGATAAAGTAGATGACTGGATCGGTGCAACACGTCACTCGACTCCGGGCGTTGGCCTTATCTCGCCACCACCACACCACGATATCTATTCAATCGAAGATTTGGCTCAGCTTATCTACGACTTGAAGAACGCGAACCGCGCGGGCCGTGTAAACGTGAAGCTGGTATCGGAAGCTGGCGTAGGTACGATCGCTTCTGGTGTAGCAAAAGCGAAAGCGGACGTTGTACTAATCGCAGGTTTTGACGGCGGTACTGGTGCCTCACCAATGTCTTCAATCCGTCATACCGGTCTTCCTTGGGAACTTGGTTTGGCAGAAACGCACCAAACGCTACTGAAGAACGGCCTACGTAACCGTATCGTGGTTCAAGCAGATGGTCAGATGAAGACACCTCGTGACCTTGCAGTGGCAACACTACTTGGTGCAGAAGAATGGGGCGTGGCAACCGCAGCCTTGGTGGTTGAAGGTTGTATAATGATGCGTAAGTGTCATAAGAATACCTGTCCTGTTGGTATCGCAACTCAGAACAAGACGCTTCGTGAGCGCTTTGATGGTCGCGTAGAAGACGTCGTAACCTTCTTCCAATACATGGCACAAGGTCTGCGTGAAATCATGGCTGAACTTGGCTTCCGCACTATCGATGAGATGGTCGGTCAAGGTCAGAAGCTGAAGATTCGCCAAGACGTTTCTCACTGGAAATACAAGAACCTAGATCTGTCTCCTGTTCTCCACGTTGAGCAGCCACGCGAAGCCGATGGCGTATTCAACCAAGCTCAGCAGAACCACAACTTAGAAGAAGTGCTAGACCGCAAGCTGATTCAAGCAGCGATTCCTGCACTCGAGAAAGGCGAAGCGGTGAATGCCGAGTTCCCTATCGTTAACACGGACCGCTCTGCAGGTACCATGTTGTCGAACGAAATCTCGAAAGTGTACAAAGATGCCGGTCTACCTCAGCCAATGAACGTGAAGTTCAAAGGTTCTGCGGGTCAGTCATTCGGCGCATTCCTCGCTAAGGGCGTGAAGTTCGAAGTAGAAGGCGATGCGAACGACTACTGGGGTAAAGGCTTATCTGGCGGTACCTTAGTACTTTACCCAGACGCGAAATCAAGCATTGTCGCGGAAGACAACATCGTGGTTGGTAACGTGTGTTTCTACGGTGCAACTTCGGGTGAGTCTTTCATTCGCGGTATGGCTGGCGAACGTTTCTGTGTTCGTAACTCAGGCGCGAAAGTAGTAGTAGAAGGCGTCGGTGACCACGGTTGTGAATACATGACTGGCGGTGCAGCAATTATCCTTGGTTCAACAGGTCGTAACTTTGCCGCAGGTATGAGTGGCGGCGTGGCTTACGTATGGGATAAATCAGGTGACTTTGAGTCAAAACTGAACCCAGAACTCGTAGACCTAGATCCAATCGAGCAAGAAGACAGAGATCTATTACTCGACATGCTAACTAAGCATGTTCAATTCACAGGAAGTGAAGTCGCTCAGTCTTTCCTAGACAACTTTGAAGCAAGCCTAGCCTCTATGGTTAAGGTAATGCCGCGTGACTACAAAGCGGTTCTTCAAAAGCGTAAAGCTGAAGCACAGTCTCAAGGAAACGAAACTCAAGTGGAGGCCGTATAATGGGTAAGCCTACTGGATTTTTAGAGCATGGTCGTGAACTACCACAAAAGATCGATCCAGCTGAACGCATCAAGAACAACAAAGAGTTCGTTCTGAACGAGGAGTTTGGTGACAAGATCAATACTCAAGCTTCTCGTTGTATGGATTGTGGTGTGCCGTTTTGTCATAACGGCTGCCCTATCGGTAACATCATCCCAGAGTTTAACGATGCGGTTTATCGTGATAGCTGGGAAGAAGCATGGAACATTCTAAGCTCAACCAATAACTTCCCAGAATTTACTGGTCGTGTTTGTCCTGCTCCATGTGAAAGTGCTTGTGTTCTTGGCATCAACCAAGACCCAATTACTATCTGTAATATCGAGAAAACCATCGTAGAAACAGCGTATCGTGAAGGATACGCCAAACCAAAAATACCGCGTTCTCGCACTGGTAAAACAGTCGCGATCATCGGTTCGGGTCCTGCTGGCCTTGCGGCTGCTGAGCAGCTAAACAGCGCTGGTCATACTGTGACGGTATTCGAACGAGACGAGAAAGTGGGTGGCCTACTACGTTTTGGTATCCCTGATTTCAAACTGGGCATGGATGTCATTGATCGCAAGATCAACCTGATGGCAGAAGCTGGCATTGAATTCAAAGTAAACCAACATATCGGTGTCGACGTAAACGCTCAACAACTTCGTCAAGAATACGATGTTGTGCTTCTTACTGGTGGCTCAACCGTTCCACGTGATCTTCCAGTTCCTGGGCGCGAGCTAAATGGTGTTTACTTTGCCATGCAGTTCCTTGGTCAAAACAATCGTCGTGCAAATAACATGGACCTAAAAACGGAAGAGATTCACGCAAAAGGTAAACATGTGGTTGTCATCGGTGGTGGTGATACGGGTTCTGACTGTGTAGGTACATCAAACCGTCACGGTGCAGCAAGCATTACTCAGGTTGAGATCATGCCGATTCCGCCAGAAAAACGCCCAGCAAACATGCCGTGGCCACAGTATCCAATGATCATGCGCACATCGACTTCCCATGAAGAAGGCGTTGATCGTCACTGGAATATCCTAACCAAAGAGTTCATCGGCAATGAGCAAGGTGAAGTGACTGGTCTGCGTATTGCCGATATTGTTTGGGAAGAAGCGAAGCCAGGCGAGCGTCCAAACTTTAAAGAGGCCGAAGGCAGTGAGCGTGTGATCCCATGCGATATGGCATTTCTTGCTATGGGCTTCCTGCATCCGGAACCAACTGGTGTTCTTGCTCAACTGGACATCGCACTAGATGATCGCGGTAACGTAGCAACCCAAGGTTTTGCTACTAACCAAGAAGGCGTATTTGCTGCTGGTGATATGCGTACAGGCCAATCTCTGGTTGTTCGTTGTATCAATGAAGGCCGTGAATCAGCTCGTGCCATCGATGATTATTTGATGGGTGGCACAAACCTAGAAGCGAAAGCAGATTCATTAATGCTTTCAGCTTAAAGGGAGTGCTCTCGCTTCCTCTTTTTAAGTCATAAATCCAGCCATCAGTAGTATCGATGGCTGGTGATAAGAAAAGAAAACAGTTCCTTCCAATCTTTTTATTTTGACCAGCATTTTGTGCTGGTCTTTTTTATGCCTCACAGAATCAAATGTTACTTTTTTGTAACAATCAAATTCCTATCTAGCTGAATTTATTGAAATATTTTAGCCAATTAAATGGTAAATCGCATATTCACGTGATGATTCACTAATAACTTGACCTTTTTTACAATAAGCTATAGGTTGTGAAGTCGATGAAAATAAAACAACCATTTTTTGTTAAGATAATTGACGATTTTTATTGAATAAATATACGTAAAACCATAAAAGTGACGCATAGTTAGTCATTATTATCAACTTGAGCAGTGTTGATATATCTGTCGGACGACAGATAAGCAAAGGGAGAATTGCAATGGCTCTTTATGATCCAAGTCTTGAGAAAGACAACTGTGGATTTGGCTTAATCGCTCACATGGAAGGGGAGCAAAGTCACAAGCTGGTTCGAACAGCAATTTCTGCACTTGATCGCATGACCCACCGTGGTGGTATCGCCGCTGACGGCAAAACTGGTGATGGTTGTGGTCTTCTACTACAAAAACCCGATTCCTACTTACGCCTGATCGCTGAAGAAAACGGCTTTAATCTAGGCAAACAATATGCCGTGGGCATGATTTTTTTCAATCAAGACCCTGTTAAAGCTCAACAAGCAAAAGACATCGTAAACAAAGAACTCGCCCAAGAAACTTTAACGATTGCAGGCTGGCGCGACGTCCCAACCAATTCAGAGGTTCTCGGCCCAATTGCTGCCGACTCACTTCCGAATATTCAGCAAGTCTTTATTTCTGCACCGGCAGGCTGGCGCGAGCGTGATATTGAACGCCGCCTTTACATAGCACGCCGTCGTATCGAGAAACAAATCACTGAAGATCCAGATTTCTACATCTGTAGCTTGTCGACACAAGTTCTGGTGTACAAAGGCTTGTGCATGCCTGCGGACTTACCGCGCTTCTATCTTGATCTTGCTGATCTACGCATGGAATCCGCTATCTGCCTGTTCCACCAGCGTTTTTCTACTAATACTCAACCGCGTTGGCCACTGGCTCAGCCATTCCGCTATCTTGCACATAACGGTGAGATCAACACCATTGAAGGTAACCGCCAATGGGCGCGAGCGCGAGCTTACAAGTTCTCTTCCCCACTACTGCCAGACCTACAAACCGCAGCACCGTTTGTGAACGAGACAGGTTCAGATTCTTCCAGCTTAGATAATATGTTGGATCTATTCCTTTCTGGCGGTATGGATATCTTCCGTGCCATGCGCATGCTTGTTCCACCAGCATGGCAAAACCACCCAGACATGGACCCGGATCTGCGAGCGTTTTACGACTTCAACTCCAAGCATATGGAGCCATGGGATGGCCCAGCAGGGATCGTACTATCAGATGGTCGTTACGCAGCATGTAACCTAGACCGCAACGGTCTACGTCCTGCGCGCTACGTGATTACTAAAGACAAATTCATTACCTTGGCTTCTGAAGTGGGGATTTGGAATTACGCACCAGATGAAGTCGCCGAAAAAGGCCGAGTTGGTCCGGGTGAGCTATTAGTTGTCGACACACGCAAAGGCAAGTTGTGGCAATCAAGTGAAATCGATAATGACCTGAAATCTCGCCATCCTTATCGTGAATGGATGGAAAATAACGTTCGCAAACTGACGCCATTTTCTCAGCTACCTGAAGATCAAGTCGGTGAACGCAGCTTTGATGAAGACGTACTTAGGACCTATCAAAAGCAATTCGCCATGAGCAATGAAGAAGTCGATCAAGTACTTCGAGTGCTCGGCGATATGGGCCAAGAAGCTGTTGGCTCTATGGGTGATGACACCCCGATGGCCGTCCTTTCTTCCAAAGAGCGTTTGGTAACGGATTATTTCCGTCAGAAGTTTGCTCAGGTAACTAACCCGCCAATCGATCCACTGCGTGAAAAGCACGTGATGTCACTGGCAACCAGTATTGGTCAGGAGATGAACGTCTTCTGTGAAACCGATGGCCACGCGTACCGAGTCACCTTCGATTCGCCAGTATTACTTTACTCAGACATGCAACAATTACTCGAGCTTGGTGACGATCATTACCGTAATACCATTCTCGATATCAACTACGATCCACAGCAGAAAGATCTAAAGCAAGCCATCAATGAATTGTGTGATCAAGCCGAACACGTTGTCCGTGAAGGCACCGTTTTGGTTGTGCTTTCCGATCGAGCTTTAGTCAAAGGCAAACTGCCTATCCCTGCGGCTATGGCCGTCGGTGCGATACAAACTCGCTTGATTGATGCAAATTTGCGTTGTGACGCCAATATTGTGGTTGAAACTGCCACAGCGCGCGACCCGCATCAATTTGCTGTCTTGCTTGGCTTTGGTGCAACGGCCGTTTATCCATATCTCGCCTATGAGGCGTTGGGTAAACTGATTGACGATGGTGCGCTTGATAAAGACTATCGCGATGTGATGCAAAACTACCAATACGGCATCAATAAAGGTCTGTACAAGATCATGTCGAAGATGGGGATTTCCACCATTGCATCGTACCGTTGTTCACAACTGTTTGAAGCGGTTGGTTTAAGCCAAGAATTAGTCGATTTGTGTTTTAAAGGCGTGACGACTCGTATTGAAGGGGCAAGCTTCGAAGACTTCCAACAAGACTTGTATAACCTGTCTCGCAGAGCATGGGCGAAGCGCAAAGCCATCGACCATGGTGGACTATTAAAATATGTCCATGATGGTGAATATCATGCCTACAACCCTGACGTGGTAAGCACACTGCAAACCGCTGTGAAATCGGGAGAAAGTAACGATTACCAGAGCTTTGCTAAGCAGGTGAACCAACGCCCTGTTGCTATGCTTCGTGACCTTATGTCACTGAAGAAATCAGATTCACCGCTACCTTTAGAGCAAATTGAGCCTAATACAGAACTCTTCAAACGCTTTGATTCTGCAGCGATGTCCATTGGCGCACTCAGCCCCGAAGCACACGAAGCACTAGCGATGGCGATGAACCGTCTCGGCGGCCACTCAAACTCGGGTGAAGGTGGTGAAGATCCACGCCGCTTCGGCACAGAGCGTAACTCACGCATCAAGCAAATCGCATCGGGACGATTTGGTGTCACGCCTCACTACCTCACCAATGCAGACGTACTGCAAATCAAGGTGGCACAAGGTGCGAAGCCGGGTGAAGGTGGCCAGTTACCGGGACACAAAGTCACCGCAGAAATCGCAAAACTGCGTTATTCGGTACAAGGGGTGACTCTGATCTCCCCTCCTCCGCACCACGATATTTATTCGATTGAAGATTTGGCCCAGCTGATCTTCGACCTAAAGCAGGTCAATCCAAATGCACTAGTTTCGGTGAAATTAGTATCAGAACCAGGCGTCGGCACCATCGCAACAGGTGTAGCGAAAGCTTACGCAGATCTCATTACCATTTCGGGTTACGACGGCGGTACCGCAGCAAGCCCATTAACTTCAGTGAAATACGCTGGTAGCCCTTGGGAGTTAGGATTAGCAGAGACACAACAAGCACTGGTTGCTAATGGTCTGCGCCACAAGATCCGACTACAAGTAGATGGTGGTCTAAAAACTGGTCTAGACGTGGTGAAAGCGGCGATTCTCGGTGCAGAAAGCTTCGGTTTTGGTACTGCGCCAATGGTGGCCATGGGTTGTAAGTTCCTACGTATTTGTCACCTCAACAACTGTGCTACTGGAGTCGCGACTCAAGACGAAACGCTGCGTAAAGAGTACTTCAAAGGTCTACCGGAAATGGTGATGAACTACTTCATCGGTCTGGCGGACGAAGTGCGTGGATTGCTCGCTGAACTTGGTGTTGAAAAACTGACTGACTTGATTGGTCGCACGGATTTGTTGGAAACCGTTGAAGGTCTGACAGCGAAACAAACCAAGCTAGATCTGTCGAATATCCTTGAGGCGCCAGTCTCTCCAGAAGGACACCCTCTTTACTGGACACAGCCAAATACACCATTTGATAAAGCAGAGCTAAACAACAAGATCATTGAAGACGCGCTGCAAGCGGTTGAGAAACGTCAATCTGCCAGCTTCTTCTACAACGTGATCAACACCGACCGTTCTGTGGGTGCTCGCCTATCTGGTGAAATCGCTCAGCGTTACGGCAACCAAGGCATGGCGGCAACGCCAATCAAACTGCACTTGGATGGCACCGCTGGTCAGTCATTTGGCGTTTGGAACGCAGGTGGCGTAGAGCTTTACCTCACTGGCGATGCAAACGACTACGTAGGTAAAGGCATGGCTGGCGGTAAGGTGGTTATCAAACCTCACCTTGGCACTGCATTTAAGTGTAATGAGGCGACCATCATTGGTAACACCTGTCTGTACGGTGCAACCGGCGGTAAACTGTTTGCGGCAGGTAAAGCAGGTGAGCGTTTCGGCGTACGTAACTCAGGTACGATTGCCGTCATTGAAGGTGCTGGCGATAACGCTTGTGAGTACATGACTGGCGGTATTGTCGCCATTCTTGGCGCGACAGGCGTGAACTTTGGCGCAGGCATGACTGGCGGTTTTGCTTACGTATTAGATGAGAACCAAGACTTCCAAGGTCGCGTGAACAACGAATCGGTTGAAGCGATTTCTCTGTCGGATCTCTACATCCATCAAGAGCACTTACGTGGTCTGATTGCCGAACATCTTGAAGAAACCGGCTCTAGCCACGCAGAAGATATCTTGGCGAACTTTGATGAATGGATTCCAAAGTTCTACTTGGTGAAACCACAAGCGGCGGACTTACGCACGCTACTTGGTCACCAGAGTCGCAGTGCCGCAGAACTGCGCGTTCAAGCCCAGTAATCATGGAGGATGTTTGAATCATGAGTCAGAACGTTTATCAATTTATCGATGTTCAACGCGTAGATCCTGCGAAGAAGCCTATAAAAGTTCGTAAGATCGAGTTCGTTGAAATCTATGAACCATTTACCAAACAACAAGCGACTGCACAGGCGGATCGCTGCTTGGATTGTGGTAACCCATATTGTGAATGGAAGTGCCCTGTCCACAACTACATCCCGCAATGGCTAAAGTTAGCCAATGAAGGCCGTATCCTTGAAGCCGTTGAACTGTCGCACCAAACCAACAGCCTACCTGAAGTTTGTGGTCGAGTGTGTCCGCAAGATCGTCTGTGTGAGGGCTCTTGTACTCTCAATGAGGACTTTGGTGCTGTCACCATAGGTAACGTTGAAAAATACATTACCGACAAAGCCTTCGAAATGGGCTGGAAGCCTGATATGTCCAAGGTGGAGTGGACCGATAAAAGGGTTGCCATCATTGGTGCAGGACCAGCAGGCTTGGCTGCCGCTGATATCCTAGTCCGCAATGGCGTGAAACCTGTCGTATTTGACCGCTATCCTGAAATTGGAGGTCTACTGACCTTCGGTATCCCTTCATTCAAGCTTGAAAAAGGCGTGATGGAAAATCGTCGTCGCGTCTTCACCGAGATGGGCGTTGAGTTCCAGATGAATGTGGAAGTAGGCAAAGATGTACAAATGCAAGAGCTGCTTAATGAGTACGATGCTGTCTTTTTGGGTGTTGGTACTTACAAGTACATGCGAGCAGGACTAGAAAATGAGGGTGCACCGGGCGTTTACGATGCTCTGCCATTCTTGATTTCAAATACGTACAAGGTCATGGGCTTGGAGCACGACAAACCATTTATCGACATGACAAAGCAACGCGTAGTGGTACTCGGTGGTGGTGATACCGCGATGGACTGTGTTCGTACCTCTATCCGCCAAGGCGCGTCAAACGTTGTATGTGCTTACCGTCGTGATGAAGCCAATATGCCTGGTTCTCGCCGCGAGGTGAAAAACGCCAAGGAAGAAGGTGTGAAGTTCATGTTCAACCTTCAGCCTTTAGGAATTGAAGTCGATGCGTCAGGTAAGGTCTCAGGGGTCAAAGTGGTGAAAACCGCCCTTGGTGAGCCTGATGACGCAGGTCGCCGACGCCCAGAACCAGTAGAAGGCAGCGAACACGTTCTACCAGCAGACGTCGTTATCATGGCGTTTGGTTTCCAGCCACACAAAATGGACTGGCTAGCTCCGTTTGATGTCGAGTTGGACCAATGGGGCCGTATCAAAGCTCCTGCGAAACAAGAGTTCCAATTCCAGACCAGCAACAAAAAGATCTTCGCTGGTGGCGATGCGGTACGAGGCTCAGATCTGGTCGTGACCGCGATTGATGAAGGTCGAAAAGCCGCAGAAGGTATTCTCGATTACCTTGAAGTTTAATCACTGTTAACGTCTCAAAAAGGATCCTACTATTGGATCCTTTTTTCTTTTATTACATATAATTAAATTCCTAAGATAAGGGATAGAACCAATGAAAAAAGCCGCTCTCCTTTCCATTACTTTGCTCGGCTTAACCGCTTGTAGCCAAGGAGTTACAACCATGACGGATCGTTCTCAATCACCTTGTGGTGACAAACCCAACTGCGTCTCCACCCAAGACACGCGTGAAGAATACAACCTAACACAATTCACCCTAACCGAATCCACGAACATCGATGCAATTGAGCAAGTGGCGCTTGAACTGCCAGGCGCGAAGACAGCCGTTAAAGAAGGCAATTACCTACGTATCGAATGCACATCTAAAATCATGCGCTTTGTGGACGATTTAGAGCTTAAGATCGAAGGCGACCAGCTTATTGTTCGTTCGGAATCTCGCGTTGGCTATTCAGACTTTGGCGTGAACCGTAAGCGTGCCGAACAATTACGTTCACTGTTGGCGAATGCTGAGTTAATCAAATAACGACCACATATTGGTGCAGAGTGATATACTCTCGCCAACTTAAATTTTTATCGAAAGAGAGTGTTATGAAAGTTGGTATCATCGGTGCGATGGAACAAGAAGTCACCATCCTGAAAGAAGCAATGACAAACTGCCAAACAGTGAGCAAAGCAGGTTGTACGTTTTTCTCTGGTCAGATTAACGACGTTGATGTGGTACTGCTTCAATCTGGCATCGGTAAAGTAGCGGCTGCAGTAGGCACAACTATTCTGCTAGACGAGTACCAACCAGATGTGGTTATCAATACTGGCTCTGCAGGTGGCTTCGATTCAAGCCTAAACCTAGGCGACGTTGTTATCTCAACAGAAGTTCGTCACCACGATGCAGACGTAACAGCGTTTGGCTACGAAATGGGGCAAATGGCAGGCCAACCAGCAGCATTCAAAGCGGATGAGAAGCTAATGGACCTTGCTGAAAAAGCACTGACTCAGATGGAAAACACTCACGCCGTTCGAGGCCTGATCTGTACTGGTGATGCGTTTGTTTGCACGGCAGAACGCCAAGAGTTTATCCGTAAACACTTCCCTTCTGTTATCGCTGTAGAAATGGAAGCATCTGCTATCGCTCAAACTTGTCACCAATTCAACACACCGTTTGTTGTTGTTCGTGCTATCTCTGACGTAGCAGACAAAGAATCACCAATGAGCTTCGAAGAGTTCCTACCGCTAGCAGCGAAAAGCTCTTCAGAAATGGTATGCAAAATGTTGGAACTGACTAAGTAAGTCCCCAGAATTTCATGGAAGAAATATTTCAGCAGCTCTATGCCAATGGTGCGCTCCTCGTCATGTGGGGCGCATTACTATTCCACTTATTAATCCCCATTCCTCACGCAGCTCATCCTGTGACTTTGTGGCATAAATTCGCAGAACAACTGGCGAACAAAGTTAATAACAACCACAACTACCCACAAAGCATTCTCTCTGGCGGACTCGCATTGTTTCTTATGCTTGTACCCTGCTTGATATTACTGCTCGCGATGAAGCCCTTAGTTTGGCAAGCGCCCTTATTTGAGCTGGCATTACTGCTTATTGCTCTCGACTGGCGAAACAACGAGTCACTTGCTAAACAACTCGTCACCGCAATGTCGAATGAGAACAAAGTGCAGTGCCGAGCGTTACTCAAGCCTTACCTTAATCGAGATACCGAGAGCTTATCACTGCTTGGTATTGGTAAAGCAGGTGCAGAGACCATCATCATGGGTTACGGACGTAACGTTGTGTGTGTGTTGTTTTGGTATGGATTGACTGGTGGAATTGCCGCGTTAATGTATCGCCTAACGGCAGAGCTCGCTCGCGCTTGGTCCCCAAGTCGCCGTCAGTATTCACCTTTTGGTAAGCCTGCTATTCAGCTAACTGCTGTATTGGAGATTATTCCTTTACGCTTGTTTGCCGTGTTCATTAGCATGGGTAAAAACCTATCAAGTGTTTCGACTGCCATGCTTCAACAAGCGAAGTCTTGGCCACTTCCGGGGCCAGCTTGGTTGTTGTGCTCAATTGGTAACAAACTTCAATTGTCACTTGGCGGCCCAGCGCTGTACCAAGGTCAACGAGCTGAACGAGCGAAAATTGGTGGTCGTATAGCGCCATCTGCTATTCATTTAGCACAAATCCAAACCCTCATTGTATGGCGTATTTTTGCTTGGATCGTTATCCAAAGCCTGATTCTCGGACTCATTTATCAAGGACTATGATGAACAAACTTTGCTTTGCTCTTCCTCTTATCTTCTCTGCCGCTTCTTTTGCCAATGAACCAGTTCAACGCGTCATCAGCCTGGCACCACACTCAACAGAAATCGCCTATGCTGCAGGTCTTGGTGACAAACTGATTGCCGTCAGTGAAATGAGTGACTACCCAGAGCAAGCTAAAGATTTAGAGAAAGTATCAAACTATCAAGGCATCAAGTTAGAGCGCATCATTGCTCTTCAACCCGATTTAGTTATCGCTTGGCCAGCAGGTAATCCAGCCAAAGAACTTGAAAAGCTCAAGCAGTTTGACATTCCCATCTACTACTCAACCACTGGAACGTTAGAAGACATCGCTACGAACATTGAACAACTTAGCCAGTACAGCGAGAAGCCGGAAGTTGGGCAAAAAGCCGCCGCAGAATTCCGCGCGCAGCTAGAAGCATTAAAAGAAAAATACAATACCGAGGATAAAGTCAGTTACTTCTATCAATTAAGTGAGAAGCCGATCATCACCGTTGCGGGCAAGAACTGGCCAAGTGAAGTTTTCACCTTCTGCGGTGGTGAAAATATCTTTGCCAAAGGCGGAGCCCCTTACCCACAAGTCAGCATCGAGCAAGTGATTACTCGCCAACCCGAAGTCCTGTTTACCTCTCGCCATGCCATGAGTAATGATGGCATGTGGGCTGAATGGAAAAACGACATCCCAGCATTAAAGAACAACCACGTTTGGTCACTCAATTCCGACTGGATCAACCGCCCAACCCCAAGAACCTTAAACGCGATCACAGAGGTGTGTGAACACTTTGAAACCGTTCGGCAAAAACGCTAACGTTTTCGTTGGAAATCCCGTACAATTTCCGTCCCATTTCTGTTCCCCCACAATTTGTTTAAAAGGTACCAAGTAACATGGACTCCATGCTGCTTTATATGATCGATTTATTCGGTACTGCTGTCTTTGCGGTTTCTGGCGTTTTACTCGCAGGCCGATTAAAGATGGATCCTTTCGGTGTGATCGTACTCGGTAGTGTGACAGCTATTGGCGGCGGTACTATTCGTGATATGGCGCTTGGCGCAACCCCGGTCTTCTGGATCACTGACACCACTTATCTTTGGGTAATTTTCATCACTTGTTTGCTCACGATGATTCTCATTCGTCGCCCTAAGCGCTTGCCTTGGTGGGTCTTACCTGTCTGTGACGCAATTGGTTTGGCGGTATTCGTCGGCATCGGTGTCGAAAAAGCGCTAGCCTACAATGCATCTGGTATGGTGGCGGTGATCATGGGTGTCATCACTGGCTGCGGCGGCGGTATTATCCGTGATGTGCTTGCACGAGAAGTACCCATGGTATTACGAAGTGAAGTCTACGCGACGGCCTGTATTATTGGCGGCATCTTCCACACCATGGCTCTAAGCATGGGGTATGATCACTCTGTCGCTTTACTCGCAGGTGTCATCTCAACGTTGATTATTCGCCTTGGTGCGATTCGCTGGCACTTGTCACTGCCAACCTTTGCTATCAATCGTTGATCGATACGAATGAATTTACGCAAAAGAGCCGACTGATACGTCGGCTCTTTTTGTTTGTAAAATCACCTGTCGCTTCTCATCTCAAGCTTGGCTATATTAGGCCTATTATTCCCAACATTCATGGATAGACATGTTACTGGAAGGTATCGAAACACTATTAGTTTTAAGCAAAGCGAAAACGATGAGTCGCACTGGGAGTTTGTTGTATATCAGCCAATCTGCGGTGAGTAAACGTATCGCAAACCTAGAGAAGAAACTGGGAAAGAAGCTAGTAGAACCCTCGGGGAGAACCATTAAACTCACACCTGATGGCATGGCTTTGATCGAGAATATTGGTCCATCTTTTAACGAGTTACGTGGCCTTATCTATGAACAACAAGAGCTAGAGGACACATCATTAATCACCCTCGATAGTTCAAAGTCTCTTATTGCGGGTTATCTTGGAAAAACTATTGGTGATTACCTCAAGCAAGATCAGTACTTAACCATAACCACCAACCACAGCCCTAGAATCGTTGAGCGAGTTCAATCTGGTAAAGCGACCATTGGACTTTGCGCTGGTTTGCTTCCACCACATCATGGCTTGATGGCTTTCCACTTATGTGATGAACCTTTTTTCCTCGTTAGTGATCAACAACTGAATGAACTTCCGAAAAAAGTCATCACAAATGATTTAACTAACCCGTCCAATAGCTACCAACTGCCAGCATTAGAGAAAATCGGCATTATGCCGTTGATGGAAATGGATGCCTATACTGCAGCAGCCCAACTCGCACTGGGAGGAGCAGCACCTGCATTAATCCCATTATCAATCGTTAGGGCGTTAAAGATTCCTGGCCATAACTGCTTTATGTTCGAACAACTGAAATCTTTAATTCGACCAATTCATATCTGCGTTAGACAAAACGTGTACCAGTCACCAAGAGTTAAAACAGTGATAGAAACCATTGGTGATGTTGTTGCCAAAGAAGTTTTGTCGCCATCAACATAGACATGGTAATCACTAAAGGTCGAATCCATTTTTGACCTTTGGTGACGACAACTTTGGCACCAAGTTGAGCACCAATAAAGCCACCTACCGCCATGGTCAGACCGATTTCCCACACAGGCAAACCAGCAAGAATAAAGAACAGCAGAGCCGCGATATTTGAAGTGAAGTTGAGAATCTTAGTACGAGCGGTCGCATCAACCAAAGAGAAGTGACCAAGTGCGACAAAGCAAAGCGCAAAGATAGAGCCAGTACCTGGACCAAAAAAGCCATCGTAAAAGCCCACGCCGCCACCAACGCACAAAGCGAACATCGCTTCAGAGAGCTTCGGCTCCCCTTCCGCTGTTTTAGAGGTTGAGGAGAGCAAAAAGTAGAGAGAAATCGCAATCAGCAATACAGGGATAAGGCTAGTGAGTATACCTGCATCGATAAACTGCACAGCCTCTGCCCCAATAGCAGAGCCAATAAAGGTACATAGAATCGCTAGGCGCATCTCTTTAAGGCTAACAATACCATTACGCACAAAGTACCAACTAGCAGAGAAGCTTCCGAATGAGCTTTGGAGTTTGTTCGTCGCCAATGCCTGAGTTGGGCTAAGCCCCGCTGCTAGTAGAGCTGGCAATGTTAATAGACCACCACCACCAGCCATGGCATCAATAAATCCTGCTGCTGATGCGACAAAAAACAATGCAATTAACATCTCGAAAGTGATTTCCACTCGTGCGTCCTTGTAAATATTTGTAACCAGATGAGGCAACGATAGCATTGCCTTACAAACGCACAAAAGGAAACTCAAGACACCAACCTATTCCAGATTTTCATCAATCTAAAAATCTAACAAATGATACGTTAAATGTATCAATTACATTTCCGATAGAATTCACTCTCAAGAGCATTTCAATTTTTTGATGGAAAAAGAAAACACTGGCTTAATCTTATCAATTCAACCTTATCGAAAGTGAAAACAATGGATGTTTTAAGGACTCGCCCTTCAATAAAAGAGCAACAGCTACGCTCTCGCATCGAACAAACCGTAAATCTAAAACAGCTTTTCAAAGTCATAGACTCTAGGCCCGAAACCTCGGGAGCTGGGGTTACTTATATCGCAAGTGATTCAACTATCATATCTTTGCGAAAATTCAATTCCAGTTGTCGCGTCAATCCTATCAGAATTGTTTTAAAAGAACCGACATCTCCTATGTCTGCCGATAGTTACGCCAAAGAACTTAAGTCTTCGAATAGAGAGTCTAAGGTAGTTGGCGAGATTATCGGGATGACTCTAAGCTGTACATCCGCCGTACTCGGCTGGCTAGTTGTATTTGGAGGCGCAGCTGCAATACCTCTCTCCGGGGGAACAAGTGCAGCTGTAACATACCTCGGAACCTCCGCAGCACTCGCGTCTTCAGCTCAATGTGGTATAGGTTTAGCACGAGTAGGCACAGAAATATACGCGCCAGAAAAACTAGATGAACTCGATTCAAATGAATGGTACCAAACAACCTCTAAAGCGCTGGATTACATATCTTTAGCTGGCGTTGGGGCGGCAGGTTCGACAACTATAAAGGCACTTTCAAACTTAAAAAAAACTTCAGGCAAAAGCACGATGGATGCATTAAAAACGCTGAATCGTCAAGAAAGAGCAAGGCTAACTAAAGAAATATCACGTCAAAACATTCCAAACCTCTCCTCAAAAGCCTACAAAAAACTAATTAAGAGTGGGCAAGCAAAAAGACGTTATTCACCAACGGAAATCAATCATGCGATTAGGATTCAATTAAAAGATGCAATTGGCGCTACATTGAGTTTTACAGGAAGTGCTATATCCGGGAATGTTAGATCTATTGCTATCGGCATATATGAGGAGATGCAGTTTGAATAAGCATCAAAACGAAGTAATAGTTCTAGGCATAAGAAGTATCGCTACAGCCCTTTTTATAGTAATGGCATTAATCGCAGGGGGCGGGTTAAATTCTTTTTTCTTAGATCAAATGATCGATATATCTGGCCGATATGGAAGCTTTTACTTTTGGATTGTGATGATTGGCATCGCAACATTTCTGACTTGGCTTCCCTTTACAATGATCGCAATACGTGGCTCAAAGTCCCTATCTAAAGTAAATACTTATAATGCATTGCTTCAAGTATCAATAGCACTTTGCTACTGCATTATAAATACAGCTTTTAACGAGCCACTTGCATTGATAGCACTTACACTACCATTAGTAGCTTTCATTCTCTTGAAAACAAACGCTTACTTAAATTTTGTAGAGTTTTACTACGAGTTACAAAAAGCACGAAGGCTCTAAGAGTATCCACATGCAGAGGTTCATCGCGGCTTTTTCAGGAAAGCCGCTCTTATCTTTAAGAAGACAAGTTCAACACATTTTTATCGGTCATATGCATAACCTAATTTCAACTAAAAGGTGCCTATGAATAGTAAAGAAAAAGATGTATTCGTTCTGTCCGCTAAAAGCATCGTTACAGCTTTAAGTGCAATAATGTTTTTAACAATAGGGGGAGGACTAAATATATTCTTTCTGGATCAAATAACCTATATTTCAACTAGTTATGGTCCATTCTACTTATGGGTGGTAATGATGGGTCTTGGCGCTCTTTTAGTAACGATTCCATTTGGGATGATCATTATTCATGGTTTAAAGTTCTTAAATCCAATCAATATTTTTAATGCCACGATACAGATTTTCATTGCGATATATTTTGGTGTTTCAGAAGCAAAAATAGGAGACCTATTCTGGGTGGTAGCTCTAGCACTCCCTATTCTTGCTCTTTATTTGATGAACACACCCTCCTACAAATGCTTCATAACCTTTTACTATGAACTAGCTCAGAGTCGTAGAGCTTATCGAAGACAAATAAAAAATATCAAGAAATAGAATCAGTCACTCAATTAAACAAAAAAGCCCGCTCAAATGAGCGGGCAATGAGGTTGTCATATAAACCCTAATAAACGGGCTTACTGATTTTTATCTATTACGCTTCTAGGCTAGCTTTCACTTTTGCGTGCAGCTCTTGAACCGAAGTTACTGTGCTCTTCGCATCTGCCGTGTGTGCCATACAAGTTGCGAATGCCGCATTTAGCGTAGTCGTGTAGTTCACTTTCTCAGCCAGTGCACCGCGACGAAGAACTTTAGAGTCTTCAATCGCTTGACGGCCTGCTGCAGTGTTCACGATGTAGGTGTACTCGTTATTCTTAATACGGTCAAGAATGTGAGGACGACCTTCGTGTACCTTGTTAACTAGACGAGGGTTGATGCCCGCTTCACCAAGGATAACTGCTGTACCGTGTGTTGCGTCTAGCTGGTAACCAAGCTTAGATAGCTTAGATGCTAGGTCTACAACGCGCTCTTTGTCGCCTTCGCGAACAGAAAGAAGTGCACGACCGCCTTCTGGGTAGATGTTGCCACAACCCAATTCAGCTTTAGAGTAAGCTTCTGCAAACGTTGCACCGACACCCATAACTTCACCAGTAGAGCGCATTTCTGGGCCTAATAGTGGGTCAACACCTGGGAACTTGTTAAATGGCAGTACAACTTCTTTCACTGAGTAGTAAGGTGGGATGATTTCTTTCGTAAAGCCTTGAGACTCTAGCGATTGACCCGCCATTACACGTGCTGCGATCTTAGCGATTGGCGCACCAGTCGCTTTCGATACGAACGGTACCGTACGTGCTGCACGAGGGTTAACCTCGATTAGGTACACTTGGTTGTTCTTAACAGCAAACTGCGTGTTCATCAGACCACGAACACCCAACTCGAACGCCAGCTTTTCAACTTGCTCACGCATTACGTCTTGGATTTCTTGGCTTAGCGTGTATGCAGGAAGAGAACATGCTGAGTCACCTGAGTGAACACCTGCTTGTTCGATGTGCTCCATGATACCGCCGATAACTACGCGCTCACCGTCACAGATAGCATCGATATCCACTTCAACAGCATCATCTAAGAAGCTATCAAGAAGAACTGGAGATTCGTTCGATACGCTTACTGCTTCGTTGAAGTAGCGACGTAGGTCTTGCTCATCGTATACGATTTCCATCGCACGACCACCAAGTACGTAAGAAGGACGTACAACTAATGGGAAGCCGATTTCACGAGATTTCTCTACCGCTTGCTCCATTGTTGTTACTGTCGCGTTCTCTGGCTGTAGAAGACCTAGACGGTCAACAGCAACTTGGAAACGCTCACGGTCTTCTGCGCGGTCGATTGCGTCAGGGCTAGTACCGATGATTGGCACGCCAGCTGCTTCAAGTGCGCGAGCCAGTTTCAGTGGCGTTTGGCCGCCGTACTGAACGATAACGCCTTTTGGCTTCTCAACACGAGCGATTGCTAGTACGTCTTCCAGTGTTACTGGTTCGAAGTACAGACGGTCAGACGTGTCGTAGTCCGTTGAAACAGTCTCAGGGTTACAGTTAACCATGATAGTCTCAAAGCCATCTTCACGTAGAGCTAGTGATGCGTGTACACAACAGTAGTCAAATTCAATACCTTGGCCGATACGGTTTGGACCGCCACCAAGAATCATGATCTTGTCTTTTTCTGTTGGGTTTGCTTCACATTCGTCATCGTAAGATGAGTACATGTAAGCCGTGTCTGAAGAGAACTCAGCCGCACACGTATCAACGCGCTTGTACACTGGGTGGATATCGTATTGGTCACGTAGACGACGGATTTCGCTTTCTGCTACACCTAGAATCTTAGATAGGCGTGCATCAGCAAAACCTTTACGCTTCAGCTTGTTAAGCTCGTCTTTGTTCAAGCCAGCAAAGCCTTTCGCTTTAAGTTCTTGCTCAAGTTTAACGATGTCTTCGATTTGAACTAGGAACCAACGGTCGATTTGCGTAAGGTTGAATACGCCATCTACTGACATACCCGCACGGAATGCATCTGCGATGTACCAAATACGCTCTGCGCCAGCTTCTTTCAGCTCATGACGGATTTTCGTCAGTGCGTCTGGTGCATCTAGGTCAACCATTTCGTCAAAGCCAGTCGCGCCAACTTCTAGGCCGCGAAGCGCTTTTTGTAGAGATTCTTGCTGGTTACGGCCGATAGCCATAACTTCACCAACAGACTTCATTTGCGTCGTTAGACGGTCGTTAGCACCTGCAAATTTCTCGAAGTTAAAACGAGGAATCTTAGTTACTACGTAGTCGATTGTTGGTTCGAATGATGCTGGCGTTGCGCCGCCAGTGATGTCATTCATTAGCTCGTCTAGCGTGAAGCCAACTGCCAGTTTCGCTGCAATCTTAGCGATTGGGAAACCTGTTGCTTTAGAAGCTAGAGCAGAAGAGCGAGATACACGTGGGTTCATCTCGATGATAACCATACGGCCATCTTTCGGGTTGATACCAAACTGTACGTTAGAACCACCAGTTTCAACACCAATCTCACGCAGTACTGCTAGAGATGCGTTACGCATTAGCTGGTATTCTTTATCTGTTAGTGTTTGCGCTGGTGCAACCGTGATTGAGTCACCCGTGTGGATGCCCATTGGGTCGAAGTTTTCAATCGCACATACGATGATACAGTTGTCCGCTTTGTCACGAACCACTTCCATCTCGTACTCTTTCCAACCGATAAGAGATTCATCGATTAGAAGCTCGTTGGTTGGAGAAAGGTCCAAACCACGACGACAGATTTCTTCAAATTCTTCTTTGTTGTAAGCGATACCACCGCCTGTACCACCCATAGTGAATGATGGACGGATGATACATGGGAAGCCAACCATATCTAGAACGCCGTAAGCTTCTTCCATGGTTTTAGCCGTATCCGCACGTGGACACTCAAGGCCGATAGACTTCATCGCTTTATCGAAACGAGAACGGTCTTCTGCTTTATCAATAGCGTCAGCCGTTGCACCAATCATCTCAACGCCGAATTCTTCAAGAACGCCATGCTTCTCTAGGTCTAGAGCACAGTTCAATGCTGTTTGACCGCCCATTGTAGGTAGAACTGCATCTGGCTTTTCTTTCGCGATGATATTGCGAACCACTTCCCACTGGATTGGCTCGATATAAGTTGCATCCGCCATGTCTGGATCAGTCATGATGGTTGCAGGGTTAGAGTTCACTAGGATAACTCGGTAACCCTCTTCACGCAGTGCTTTACACGCTTGTGCGCCAGAGTAGTCAAACTCACATGCCTGACCGATAACAATCGGACCAGCACCAAGAATAAGAATACTTTGAATGTCAGTACGTTTTGGCATTATCTACTACTCCGAATTAAGCGCTGTGTTTTTTGATTAGTTCGATAAAGTGGTCAAATAGCGGTGCCGCGTCGTGTGGACCTGGGCTCGCTTCTGGGTGACCTTGGAAGCTAAATGCTGGCTTGTCTGTACGGTGAATACCTTGTAGAGAACCATCAAATAGCGATACGTGAGTAGCACGTAGATTTTCTGGCAACGTTGCTTCATCTGCTGCAAAACCGTGGTTTTGAGAAGTGATCATCACAACATTACGTTCCAAATCTTTTACTGGGTGGTTTGCGCCGTGGTGACCAAACTTCATTTTCACTGTTTGTGCACCCGATGCTAACGCAAGGATTTGGTGGCCTAGACAGATACCAAAGATTGGCAGACCTTTCTCTAGGAAAGTTTTTGTTGCTTCAATCGCGTAAGTACATGGTTCTGGGTCACCAGGGCCGTTTGATAGGAAGACACCATCTGGGTTTAGAGCCAGAACTTCTTCTGCTGACGTTTCAGCAGGAACAACCGTTAGGCGGCAGCCTCGGTCAACCAACATGCGCAAGATGTTGCGTTTTGCGCCGAAGTCGTAGGCAACAACGTGATATGGCAATTCGCTGTCGTCTTTCGCTTCAGGAAGTCCACCTTCAAGCGTCCACGAACCTTGTTTCCATTGATACGCTTCTTTTGTTGTAACCTCTTTCGCAAGATCCATACCTTTCAAGCCAGGGAATTCTTTTGCTTTTGCTAATGCCAAAGCTTCATCTAGGTTGTTACCTGCAACGATACAACCGTTTTGCGCACCTTTCTCACGTAGGATACGAGTTAGCTTACGAGTATCGATGTCTGCAATGCCGACGATATTTTGCGACTTGAGGTAATCAGAAAGGGATTGTTCATTACGGAAGTTAGAAGCGATAAGAGGAAGATCGCGAATCACAAGGCCTTGTGCGTGGATTGAAGAAGATTCTTCGTCTTCGGAATTGGTTCCGGTATTGCCAATGTGAGGATAAGTGAGAGTAACGATTTGTTGAGAATAGGAAGGATCAGTGAGAATTTCTTGGTACCCCGTCATCGAGGTATTAAAAACAACTTCACCAACGGAAATACCATCTGCTCCAATGGAAACACCGCGGAACACTGTCCCATCTTCTAGGACTAACAGTGCTAATTTACCCAAGACAACCTCCAGAATAAAAATGCATAAAAAATAAATTAAGCTGCAAATTTGCCTTCCTTTACCTTGAAAACTTACATAAACAGGTATTTTTGACAAATTGGCGGTATTCTAATGACGGACTTCAAAACTGTCAACACACATTGAAAAATAAATTATCATTTTCTAGCGAGTAAGGGCATTTAAACAGAAAAAGCCCTAAAATTGTAAGTTTTATCGTTATTCATTCCCGACAGTTGGCCTTTTTTGTAAATTTTACAAATTTGAACTTATTGCAGATCACAAAATTTTGTGAGTTTTTTGCGCAAACGTTCATCACACAAAAACAACCCATGCTTTTGAGCAACTCAAGCACTTTTCACAACAAGACGCCCAAAAACACACCATAACTCAAGATGAAATCGCAGATGATACGACTCAATTTCTTTACATACTTTCCTCTAAATACAAAAAAGCCGGCTTACGCCGGCGAATAATTATGTATTTAAAGCTCGTTCAAGCCGAGCACATCGGTCATGGTATAGAAGCCTGATGGCTTCGAATGCAGCCAAACGGCGGCTTTTACCGCGCCATTAGCAAAGGTCATACGATCTGTTGCCTTATGAGTAATCTCAACACGCTCGCCGATATCAGCAAACATAGCAGTATGCTCGCCGACAATGTCACCGGCACGGATAGTGGCAAAGCCAATTTCATCTTTAGTACGTTCACCGGTAATGCCTTCGCGTGCGTACACAGCAACATCACTCAGGTTGTTACCCATCGCTCCAGCTATCGCTTCCCCCATGCCAATCGCGGTGCCAGATGGCGCATCCACTTTATGGCGGTGATGCGCTTCTACGATTTCAACATCACAGTAGTCACCCATAACTTTCGCTGCTTTCTCAAGAAGCTTGAAGACAAGATTCACGCCAACAGAGTAGTTTGGAGCCATGACAACTGGCACCTGCTTAGCTGCCTCGTCAATCAGTTCACGTTCTTCTTCGCTAAAGCCCGTTGTTCCAATAACAATGCACTTACCATGTTGCTTACATAGCTCTAGATTCGCCAGCGTGCTCACTGGAGCAGTAAAATCGATAACAACATCAAAGTTGTCGACTTCTTTTGCTAAATCATCCGTCAAAAAGACATCAAACTTACCTTCACCACACAGTTCACCCACATCAACGCCAACAAGTGAAGACTCTGGACGCTCTGAACCAGCCGTTACAGCGGCTTCTGAGTTGAAGTGTGAAGCTTTTACTAAGTTGCGACCCATACGGCCAGCCGCTCCTGCGATTGCAATACGAACCATTGCGCTTTCTCTCCTTCTCTGGATAACGAGGTTTGCACTCGTTCTCTTTCGTTTCGCGGTATCTTTTTAAACTAACAATATCCCGTGTTAACCACAAGACAGTTAGATGCAGGTTAGGAAAACTCTTTCACTACACGCTCTAGAATGGGCACATTAGCTTCTGGGAAAGCGTAGTTAGGTAACGCAATAATATCGACCCAACGCCCTTCTTGCCCTTCACGTCCATAAGGCTGATTGTTGAATTGAGAAACGGTCATGAAATCAAACTTTAAAGATTTATCTGGGTAGTCGTATTCCAAATGCTCAAATAAGGCTTGTTCTGTGACTGTGATACCAATCTCTTCTTCAAGTTCACGAATCATCGCTTGCTCGACTGTTTCATTTTGTTCAACTTTGCCACCAGGAAACTCCCAAAATCCACCTTTGTGTTTATCGTCCGGACGTTTAGTGATGAAGATTTGCGACCTGTCTTGATTGAAGATAATCGCCGCAACAATGTGAATTCTTTTCATTAGATTCATTCCTAGATCTGTCGATACAAAAAGAGCCGCCTAAGCGACTCTTTCTTAATATCTTCTGACTGTATTAGTCAATTTTACCGTGGCACTGTTTGTATTTTTTACCGCTGCCACATGGACAAGGCTCATTACGGCCCACTTTACGTTCGTCACGAACCATTGGTTGGCTAGAGCCTTCCTCTGCTTCTTCACCTTCTGTCAGTGGGTTTTGAGCTGCCGCGTGTTGAGCTTGAGCACGACGAGCCGCTTCCTCAGCTTGAGCACGACGTTGCTCTTCCATGCGTTCTACTTCTTCTTGCTGTTGAACACGCACGCGTGACAATACTGTAATTACGTCTGTTTTCAGCGCTTCTAGTAGACCTTCAAACAATTCAAACGACTCACGCTTGTATTCTTGTTTCGGGTTCTTCTGTGCGTAACCGCGAAGGTGAATACCTTGGCGTAAGTGATCCATCGCCGCTAGGTGTTCTTTCCATAGCGTATCTAGCGTTTGAAGCATGACCGACTTTTCGAAGTTGCGTAGTACTTGTGCACCAACCACTTCTTCTTTTTGCTTGTAAACTTCTACTGCTAGGTTAACGATCTTCTCACGTAATGCTTCTTCGTAAAGCTTGTCATCTTGCTCAAGCCACTCTTTGATAGGAGCATCTAGATCGAAGTCCGCTTTCAAACGCTCTTGCAGGCCTTCAACATCCCACATGTCTTCTAGAGATTGTGGCGGAATGTATTCGTCGATGATCGCTGTGATTACGTCTTCACGGTTTTGTTCGATCATATCGCTAATGTCGTCAACACTCATTAGCTCGTCACGCAATTCGTAAACCACTTTACGTTGATCGTTCGCAACGTCATCGTATTCAAGAAGCTGTTTACGGATATCGAAGTTACGACCTTCTACTTTACGCTGTGCTTTTTCGATTGAACGAGACAGCATCTTCGATTCGATCGCTTCGCCTTCTTCCATACCACTTTGGATAAGGCTCGCCATACGGTCTGAAGTAAAGATACGAAGTAGTGAGTCTTCCATTGATAGGTAGAAACGAGAAGAACCCGCATCACCTTGACGACCAGAACGCCCACGTAGCTGGTTATCGATACGACGAGATTCGTGACGTTCCGTACCAATGATGTGCAGACCACCCGCATCTAGTACTTGATCGTGAACCTGTTTCCACTCTGCTTTAATCGCATCAATTTGTTCTTTGGTTGGATCTTGCAGCGTTTCAACTTTTGCCTGCCAGCTACCACCCAATACGATATCGGTACCACGACCTGCCATGTTGGTTGCGATTGTTACCGCACCTGGCGTACCCGCTTCCGCAACAATCTCAGCTTCGCGTTCGTGGAATTTTGCGTTCAATACGTTGTGTTTGATCTTCGCTTTCTTAAGTGCATTAGAAAGAAGTTCTGATTTCTCGATAGAAACCGTACCTACAAGAGATGGTTGACCTTTTTCTACACGCTCTTTGATGTCTTCGATGATTGCAGCAAATTTTTCTGCTTCAGTACGGTAGACCACATCTGGCATATCATTACGGATCATTGGTTTGTTGGTTGGAATAACCACCGTTTCAAGACCGTAAATAGATTGGAATTCGAACGCTTCTGTATCTGCTGTACCTGTCATACCCGACAGTTTTTCGTATAAACGGAAGTAGTTCTGGAAAGTAATAGAAGCCAGCGTTTGGTTTTCGTTTTGAATCTTAACGCCTTCTTTCGCTTCAACCGCTTGGTGAAGACCTTCAGACCAACGACGACCTGGCATTGTACGGCCAGTGTGTTCATCAACGATAACCACTTCACCGTCATCGTTTACAATGTAGTCTACGTTCAGTTCAAACAATACGTGCGCACGAAGTGCCGCATTTACATGGTGCAATAAACTAATG
Organism: Vibrio sp. MOR3; assembly: GCF_001557775.1. Lineage (NCBI taxonomy): Bacteria > Pseudomonadati > Pseudomonadota > Gammaproteobacteria > Vibrionales > Vibrionaceae > Vibrio > Vibrio sp. MOR3. The sequence goes on from NZ_LNRD01000003.1 coordinate 111,573, forward strand.
TTGGTTGGAGAGTAAAGCGTGTCACCCTCTTCCATCAAACCGTTCTTAACCATCAGCTCTTCAACGAACTCTTGGCCCGTTTCGGTTAAGTGAACTTGTTTAGACTTCTCATCCACAGTGTAGTGGCCGTCACCGCGGTACTCTTCAGAATCTTCTTTATCTTGTTTCTGAAGCTGTGGGATAAGCAAGTTGATGCGAGTGTATAGATCCGAGCTGTCTTCTGCTGGACCAGAAATGATCAAAGGAGTACGAGCTTCATCGATTAGGATTGAATCCACCTCATCGACAACAGCGAAGAAGCGTTCACGTTGAACACGGTCTTCATTGCGGAAAGCCATGTTGTCACGAAGGTAGTCAAAACCAAACTCGTTGTTTGTGCCGTAAAGGATATCGGCTTCGTAAGCTTCTTTCTTAGCTTGAGGAGGCATGTTTGGCACGTTGATGCCAACAGTCATACCAAGGAACTCGAATAGTGGACGGTTTGTTTCCGCGTCACGTGTTGCTAGGTAATCGTTCACCGTTACAACATGGACACCTTTACCAGGAAGTGCGTTTAGGTAAGCAGGAAGAGTCGCCGTTAAAGTTTTACCTTCACCAGTACGCATTTCAGCAATTTGGCCACCGTTAAGGACCATACCACCAATAAGCTGCACGTCGAAGTGGCGCATACCGTAAACACGCTTAGATGCTTCACGAACCGTAGCAAATGCTTCTGGAAGTAGCTTATCAAGAGTTTCGCCTTGCTCTAGGCGCTCACGGAACTCAACAGTCTTTGCTTTTAGCTCTTCATCAGACAGTGCTTCGAACGTTGGTTCGTAGTTATTGATCTCTTTTACAATTTTTCTAAGGCGGCGCAGTGTTCGGTCGTTGCGACTGCCAATAACTTTTGTCAGTAGCTTAGCTATCATTTTTCGTGAATCTCTCTTTTATCAGACCGTTCCCGATCTACTCGTAATGCCTTCAGTCTCTGCCAGTTTAGAACTAAGAATACTGAGATAAATCATTTATCAAAGATATTGAGTTCAAACGTCCATATTTCAAGGCTTAATTTTGAATCAATGTGGCTTAGTGTAAGGATTTTTCATCGATACAACCATAAATAGACGTATTTGTTTGAAGCACTCGTAAGTTTTTAACCAAACTGATGACGGATTCGCCAGTATTACACATACATATCGCTGCTCAATCGGCATTATCAAAACAATCCGTCTCGCCATGCTATATCAAATATTTATGGGCGAGCTGAAGATAAAGGCCATAATGTAAACTATACCTAAGCAGAAAGCTGCTCTAGAATACCCATATCTCAACAAAATTAGATTTTACCTATGCGTGATCATCGCCCTACCTCAACAGACGATCTTATTGCCGAATCCCAGTTCAAAAAGATACAAGAACATGCGGGAGACATCCTGCAACTTAATCAGGCGCTGCAAGAGATCCTACCTAAGGGTACGGCAGATCATTGCCGAGTGGCTAACGTCCGTAACGGTCATTTGCTCATTGATGTGGCCAGCGCTTCACTAAAGATGAAGATCGATTACGATCGTTTAATGATCCTAAATAAGCTTCGAACTCAAGGCTATGCAAAGCTGATGAGTGTGGAAGTTCGAATCAACCCATCACTATACCGCAATCGTTTCGAGCACGATGATAGACCAAAGCGTCCGCCTCTTACTGAAGCTGCAGCAAATTCATTAATGATCATCGCAGATATGGCGCCACCAAAGATTCAAGAGCGTTTGAAACGTCTTGCGGAAATGGCAGAAAAGAAGAAAGACAAGTGATAGGTAGAGCGAAGAAAGAGCAGTGACCTCACTGTTCAAAGCTCAGATAGTAAAAAACCAGGCGGCGGCCTGGTTTTTTTAATCTATTTGCGTCAGCGTTGATTACGCAAGCACCATGTTTGGTTCTGCAAATGCAACTGGTGAACCGACTTCTTCTTCGAATGTTGTCCATTCCCATGCTTCTTGATCAGCAAGAACAGCACGCAGAAGTTGGTTATTCAGACCGTGACCTGATTTATAAGCGCGGAATTCACCAATAATGGCATGACCACACATGTAAAGGTCACCAATGGCATCCAACACTTTGTGAGTCACAAACTCGTTTTCAAAACGAAGACCTTCTTCATTAAGAATACGGTAGTCATCCAAAACAATCGCATTATCAAAGCTACCACCTAGAACAAGGTTCTGAGATTGCAGGTATTCGATGTCACGCATAAAACCAAACGTACGTGCACGAGAAATTTCGCGAACGAAACCTTGAGAAGAGAAGTCAAACATAAGGCGCTGCTCGTCTGATTCAATCGCAGGGTGGTTGAAGTCAATCTCGAAGTCCATGCGGAAGCCGTTAAATGACACAAATTCTGCCCACTTATCGCCATCTTCAAAACGAACTGGTTTTTTAATACGAATAAAGCGCTTAGGTACATTTTGCATCTCGATACCTGCTTGTTGTAGCAAGTATACGAATGGGCTTGCACTGCCATCCATAATAGGGATTTCAGGTGCGTCAACTTCAACTACGATGTTGTCAATACCCATACCAGCGAGTGCCGCATTCAAGTGTTCAACAGTTGAAATACGAATACCTTCGTCGTTCACTAATGCCGTACAAAGCATAGTGTCACGTACAGATGCCGGATCAGCTGGAAAATCTACAGGTGGATTTACATCGGTACGACGGTAAATGATACCTGTGTTTGCAGCAGCTGGGCGCAGAGTAAGTGTGACTTTACGACCAGAGTGGAGACCCACACCAGTTGTTTTCACTATTTCTTTCAGAGTACGTTGTCTGATCATCTGCTTGCCTCTCTAAAATATGCTACAAAACACGGCCGTCTGTAACGTCGACCGTGAATGCTACCATAATTTTGAGCTATGTCAAATTTACGGGTTAAAGATTAATCAGCCTGACGACGCAAAAATGCCGGAATATCTAAGTAACCACTTTCTTTCTCTTGCTTCGGTGCCGCCGAACTTTGGCTTGCAGAAGAAGCTGGAGAAGAAACGGTATTTGTCGGCTGAGGAGTTACCTGTGGCTTCTCTTGCACTGGTGAAGTCTGCAAAGTTTGTGCCGGTTTCTCTTCAGCTTGCGGTGCCGCAGTTTGCTGCTGTGGTTGAGCTTGAGGAGCTGCCTGAGTCGGAGCCACTTTCGCTTTGCCACCCGCAACTAGCGTGATATCTGGTTTCTTCTCATTACCAATACCTGTTGCAACAACAGTTACGCGGATTTCATCCGTCATATCAGGGTCTAGAGATGTACCGATAACCACTGTTGCATTGTCAGAAGCAAATGCTTTCACTGTGTTACCTACGGTCTCAAACTCGTCAAGACGCATGTCCAAACCAGCCGTAATGTTAACAAGAACACCACGAGCACCCGCTAGATCGATATCTTCTAGAAGTGGGCTAGAAATTGCCATCTCTGCCGCTTCTTCAGCACGGTCTTCGCCTTTCGCGATGCCGCTACCCATCATTGCGTGACCCATTTCTGACATCACAGTGCGTACGTCTGCAAAGTCGACGTTGATCATGCCAGGACGAGTGATTAGCTCTGCGATACCTTGAACAGCGTTTTTAAGAACGTCGTTCGCACTCGCAAATGCTTCAAGTAGCGTAACACCACGACCAAGTACTTTAAGTAGCTTTTCATTTGGAATCGTAATCAAAGAATCAACGTGCTTAGAAAGCTCATCGATACCTTGCTCTGCAAATGCCAAACGCTTTTTGCCTTCAAAGCTGAACGGTTTTGTTACTACCGCAACAGTCAGAATGCCAAGCTCTTTAGCGACTTCTGCGATAACAGGTGCTGCACCAGTACCTGTACCACCACCCATACCTGCTGCGATAAACACCATATCGGCACCAGTTAGGGAATCTTTAAGTCTATCTCTGTCTTCGAGAGCTGCCTCACGGCCAACCTGTGGATTCGCACCTGCCCCCAGACCTTTAGTGATATCACCACCGATCTGAATAACATTGCCAACGCTTGTCTTACGAAGTGCTTGCGCATCAGTGTTGACGCTGATGAATTCCACACCTTCGATGGATTCACGCACCATGTGTTCAACAGCGTTACCACCGCCGCCACCAACTCCAACGACCTTGATTACTGCATCGTCAGACATTTCCATCATCGGTTCAAACATGTGTTGTCTCCGTTTATCCTGCAACTCAGGTTAAAACTCTTTTTGTATCCAATTACGCAATTTACCGAAGAAGCCAGTAACAGATGAGCGCTTAGGTTCATTATAATCGCTATCGTCGCTAGACTGCATGTCTCTCGCGTAATGAAGTAATCCAACTGCCGTAGAATGGTACGGCTCTTTTACATAGTCAGTTAATCCGCTGACTTCGAGCGGTTTGCCGACCCTTACTTGGTTGCGGAATACGCGTTCCGCACATTCTACCACTCCTTCGATTTGCGCAGCACCGCCGGTGAGAACTACACCCGCAGCAAGATGGTGTTTAATGCCTTCTTCGCGCAATTTCGCTTGTACAGAGTCGATAGTTTGGTTAACTAATCCCATCAGCTCAGAGTAGCGTGGTTCAATGACTTCTGACAAAGTCTGACGTTGCAGACTACGTGAAGGTCGACCACCTACGCTTGGGACGTTAACCGTGTCATCCTTACTGACCAGTTCACTCAAGGCGCAGCCATATTTGACTTTGATTTCTTCAGCATCGCTCACTGGCGTACCAAAAGCAAAAGCAATATCGCTAGTTACCGCATTTCCTGCGTAAGAAAATACTTCTGTGTGACGCAACGCACCACCGGTCCAGATAGAAACATCCATCGTGCCGGCACCGATATCCACCACACAAACCCCAAGCTCTCTTTCGTCCTCGGTAATTACTGCATTACTCGCAGCAAGCCCAGAAAACACAAGTTGCTCTACTTTAAGACCACAACGTTCTACGGCCTTAATAATATTGCGTGCCATATCATTATGGCATGAGATCAAATGAACGCTTACTTCCATTCTCACTCCAGATAAACCAAGTGGGTTTTTGATGCCCTCTTGGTAGTCGATGGTGAACTCTTGTGGAATCACATGAAGGATTCGTTGTTCATCACCGATTTTAATCGATTTGGCTGTATGGATAGCACGATCCATATCTTCTTGAGACACTTCTTCATCAGAAATTGTGCCCATGCCTTTTTCAATTCGGCTTGCGATATGTTTACCAGACAACGAAATGAATACTCGGCTGATTTGGCATTCCGCCATTAGTTCAGCTTGATCAATTGCGCGTTGTACTGATTTTACAACCGACTCCAAATCATTCACGCCGCCTTTATCCATGCCACGTGAGGGGCTGCTACCAGCACCAATAATATTTATTTGGCCATCAGGTAGAATCTCGCCCACTAGAGCTGATACGGTTGCAGTGCCTATATCCAGACCAACAATAATGTTGTCATCAGCGGCCTTAGTCATCTGTACTCTCTTGTTCTAACTCATGTTCAGGAAACCAACCAACCGCGGCTCCCGTATCGTATCGAAGATCGATATAACTGATTCTTTGAGTGTCACTGCCAAGCTTGTTATAAAGCGAGAAAAAGCGCTCTATTCGCTCATCCAGAGACTCTTTACCAAGCTCTAGTCGAATACCGTTATCAAGGATGATTTGCCAAGCTCGTCGCTCATTTAAAACCAGAGACGATATAGCCAAACCCAATTGTTGGAACTTAGGTCGGAGTTCGCGGTAGGTTTGCAAGACTTCCGGCCCAGTTGCATTGGGTCCATATAACTTAACTTTCTCTTCCTTTAGCAGGCCGACATCGCCTTCAAATACCAAACCGTTGTTATCTAACAGCTCGATGCCATTCCAGATGGCGACAGGGCGATGTTCTGTCAAAAATACTTTTACCGTGTCTGGCCATTGCTTACGGATCGCGGCATGCGCGACCCAAGGTAAGGCTTCAACACTTTGCTGCAACACATCGATGTCTTGCGACATAAACGTGCCGATATGATCAATTTTGCTAAACGCTGCTTGAACATCGTCTGCGGTGACGTACTCCAGTTTTCCTTGAAGCACGATTTTGGAGAGAGGTAACCTTTGGTCATCCCACATCCAACTGATCGCTGAGTACAAAACAGAACTGATTAAGGTCACGACGACAACGAAAAATAGCACACCCAAGATTTTCTCTTGGCGACCACGGTTAGTCTCCGTGTTAAGTCGCTCTTCATTCAGTGCAATATTCAACAACGTCTTTGTTTCCTGACTTTTGTCTTGTACTTTTCACCGTGTGAGTACACATCGGCAAAAGTATTGACTTTAACCTTGGGATTATACTGAGCTCTTGTAAACTATCAAACACTGATAGCGATAAATCACAACGATCTTGACGCAAAATCGAGATCTATGTCTTTCTCTGTGCTTTGCGTCAATTTTCGTGATTACCCGAGCATATTATTTATGTTCAACTCAAGCGTTGCCAATTGCTTAGCGACTTTACCAACATCACCGGCACCTTGAGTTAAGATCAGGTCGCCATCTTGTATAACGTTAGCTAAAACTGACGGTAATTGCTCTATTTCAGGCACAAAAATTGGATCTACCTTCCCACGACTACGAATCGTTCGGCATAAAGCACGACCATCAGCGCCAGCGATCGGTTTTTCACCCGCCGCATAGACATCGAGCATGATCAGTACATCAACTTGCTCCAGCACGTTAGCAAAATCATCGTAAAGGTCACGAGTTCGACTGTAACGATGTGGCTGGAAGATCATAACAAGACGCTTGTCTTGCCAACCGGCGCGCGCTGCATTGATCGTCACATCCACTTCTGTTGGGTGGTGACCGTAGTCATCAACAAGCATTGCATGGCCGTTTCCAGTATCAAACTCGCCCAAATGATCAAAACGACGACCTGTACCTTGGGTTCCCGCCATTGCTTTTAAGATAGCTTCATCAGTGATGTCGTCTTCTGTCGCTACGGCAATCGCGGCTGACGCATTGAGTGCATTGTGGCGACCTGGGATATTTAGTGTGATATCCAGATTCGCACGCCCTTCACGAACCACGGTGAACTTGCCTTGCTGGCCTTCTTGGTGGTAGTTCTCGATACGTACATCGGCATCTTCAGAAAAACCGTAAGTGATCACTTGGCGGCTAATACGTGGAATCAGCTCGCGAATCACAGGATCATCTATACACACGATCGCTTGACCGTAAAACGGTAAATTATGAAGGAAGTCGATGAAGGTTTGCTTCAAAGTTTCAAAATCGCCGCCGTACGTATCCATATGGTCTGCTTCGATGTTCGTGACGATGCTCACCATAGGTTGTAGATGCAGAAATGACGCATCACTCTCGTCCGCTTCTGCAATCAAAATTCGGCTAGAACCTAGACGCGCGTTAGTGCCAGCACTCTTAACTAGACCACCGTTAACAAACGTTGGATCTAAACCTGCTTCAGAATAGATTTGTGTCACTAACGCAGTCGTCGTCGTTTTACCGTGCGTGCCAGCAACGGCAATACCATGACGGAATCGCATTAGCTCAGCAAGCATCTCTGCACGGCGTACAATTGGAATACGTAATTCGCGAGCCGCGATGACTTCTGGGTTTTCTTCGTTGATTGCTGTTGAAACCACAACCACACTGGCTTTTTCCACATTGCTGGCTTGGTGACCGATAAACACGGTTGCACCTTTTGATACTAAACGCTCCGTCACTGGGTTCTCTGATAAATCAGAACCCGTGATTTGGTAGCCTTCGTTCAACAGCACTTCTGCAATGCCGCTCATGCCCGCACCACCAATACCGATGAAGTGGATGGATTTCACGCGGCGCATCTCTGGCACCATTGCGCGAATCTGAGCTAAGTCTTGTGTATGTTGGATTGTCATCAATTCTATTCTCAATAATTCGTTAACGCTTTTCGGTCAAAGCGACAATGGCTTGTGCGACTGTTTTATCCGCATCTAACTTTGCTGCACTGCGTGCTTGCTCAGCCATTGTAAGTAAAGCTTGTCGATCCAATTGTTGGATCTGTTGAGTCAATGACTCAACGGTTAAATCTGGTTGTTCAATCATCTTAGCCGCACCGCAATCCACCAAGTGGTCTGCATTCAATGCTTGCTGGCGGTCTTTATGCATAAACGGCACAAAAATGGCACCAACACCGGCAGCTGAAACTTCAGAAACAGTGAGTGCACCTGAACGACAAACCAAAAGGTCAGCCCATGCATAAGCATTTGCTACATCGTCGATGAATTCGGTTACTTCTGCATTCACAACACCATTGGCTTGGTACGCTGTATTCACTTCTTCAGCAGCACCTTTACCCGCTTGATGACGAATACAGTAATCTTCGCCCAATTTAGCCATCACTTCTGGCAGAGTTTGGTTAAGAATTCGTGCGCCTTGGCTTCCTCCCATCACCAAAATCCGAATCGGACCTTGTCGCTCTTGCATCCGCTCAGTTGGCGCTTCTAATTGAGTCACGTCTTCACGAACTGGGTTGCCAACGACTTCTGCTTTTGGAAAAGCACCAGGAAAGGCTTGATATACCTTTTTGGCAATTTTCGACAGCCATTGGTTAGTTAAACCCGCGACAGCATTTTGTTCATGCAGGACAACAGGAATACCACTCATCCAAGCAGCAATACCACCAGGACCACTCACGTAACCACCCATACCAAGCACGGCATCTGGCTGCCAGCGTTTCATGTGAGCACGAGCCTGCTTGATGGCATTAATAATCTGAAATGGTGCCACAAGAAGACGCTTAACGCCTTGACCTCGTAGACCTTTTACTTTGATAAAGTCGATTTCAATGCCATGTTTCGGCACTAAATCCGCCTCCATTCTATCCGCAGTACCTAACCAGCGGATCTCCCAGCCTTGCTCCTGCAGTTGTTTTGCAACCGCTAAACCTGGGAACACGTGACCGCCAGTACCACCAGCCATCACCATCAAACGTTTATTTTTCTTCATCAATTTGTTTTTCTAGTTCTTTCTGGCCGTGCTTCAAACGGCATTCATGATCGATACGCAGCAATATAGACACCGCTACAGACATAATGATTAAACTCGAACCACCATAACTGATCAGCGGCAGAGTAAGACCTTTGGTTGGAACGATACCGGCCGCTGCGCCAACATTAACCAGCGTTTGGAAAGCAAACCAAATACCAATACCAAATGCGAGGTAACCGCCAAACATTTCGCCTTCTTCAAAAGCACGTTTGCCGATATAAACTGCTTTTAGCACCAAACTGAAAATCAGCATTAGCACTAACACGACGCCAACAAAACCCAGCTCTTCAGCCAGTACCGCAAACACGAAGTCGGTGTGCGCTTCTGGAAGATATTCCAGTTTTTGAATCGAGTTGCCTAAGCCTTGCCCAAACCATTCACCACGACCAAACGCCATGAGAGATTGAGTCAACTGATAGCCGCTACCAAATGGGTCTTCCCAAGGGTCGAGAAACGAGGTAACACGACGAATACGGTATGGCTCGACCAAAATCAAGCCAACCACGGCAGCAATACCAGCAATCATGAGCGCTAAAAACTGAGTCAGCTTGGCTCCAGCAATGAACAGCATGCCAAACAGTGTCACCAGCATTACAACCACGGTACCTAGATCGGGCTGCCCTAGAAGCAACACGGCGAAGAAGGCAAACACCATGATGGGCTTCATGAAACCGCCAAAGAAGGTTTGGCGAACTTCGTCTTGCTTACGCACCAGATAACCGGACATGAAGACAAATAGCGAGAGCTTCGCGACTTCGGCCGGTTGCAAGTTAAACAGTCCCAGCGGGATCCAACGCGATGCACCGTTTACCGACTTACCAGCCAATAATACGATGATGAGTAAACCAAACGAGATCCACAATAAGTAATGGCTTCGCTTAAACCATTGTTCTAGTGGGATTTGAAGAATGACGGCAGACACACCAATCGCCAGCACCAAGAAAGTGGCATGACGGAACATAAAGTGAAATGGCTGATCCGTCAGACGTGAGCTGATTGGAAATGATGCTGATGTCACCATCACCAAACCGGTTAACATCAAACCCAGTGCAATCCATACGAGTTGACGGTCAAAGAGCGCCTCTGGAGCAGGATGCTTAAGCCAAGTGCCAATGCTGCGTTTAACGTTACCTAAACCCACGAAGTGTGTGACCTTTAATTATGCATATTTCTCAGCAAGAGCCGCAAATGCGTCACCCCTTGCCATAAAGTTGTCGAATTGATCAAAGCTAGCACATGCCGGAGATAGCATCACCATATCGCCCGTATTTAACTGCGAAGATATCTGCTGAATCACATCTTCCATGGTGTCGAAACGAGTTGCGGATTCATGCAGTGGCATAAAATCATCGCCATCTTTGCCAAAGCAGCAAAGCTGCAAGTTAAGCGTCGCTAAGATCGGCTTTAATGGTGTGAAATCTGCGCCTTTACCAACACCACCAACCAACAAATACAATTTACCCATTGATTCTAAGCCAGAAAGCGCAGCCATAGTGCTCGCAATATTAGTTGCTTTGGAGTCATTCACCCATTTTACACCATGATTATCCGCAACCACTTGGCATCGATGTGTCAAACCAGTGTAAGTTTTCAGTGCATTCAAGGATTTGTGATAATCCACATCCGCCGCTTTAAGCAGAGCAAGTACGACGAGAGCGTTAGCCAGATTGTGCTTACCAACTAACTTCAATTCATCACTGGCAATCACGCGCTGACCATGATCAAGTAACCAAGTACGGTTACCGTCGACTTCAAGTCCGTAAGCCTGCTCATCACTACCAAACGTCACCAACGGCGTATCAGTATCAGGAAAAGTTTCTTGGTCATCACGGTTAACTACTGCCAGCTCCGCGTTATCAAAAATGCGCAGTTTAGCTTGTCGGTAGTCCGCCATGCCGTCATAACGATCCATGTGATCTTCCGAAAGGTTTAGAAACGCAGCCGCTTTAAGCTTCAAGCTTGATGTGGTTTCTAGTTGGAAGCTAGATAGTTCAAGTACATACAAATCTGCGTCTTGCTCTAGCAAATCGAGAGCAGGAACCCCGATATTGCCACCAACACCGACCGTTAACCCGGCAGCTTTTGCTAACACGCCTGTTAGGTCTGTTACCGTGCTTTTACCATTAGAACCGGTAATCGCAATAACAGGTTTATCGACTGCCCACGCGAAGAGCTCGATATCACCAACAACTGGCTTTCCTTTCGCAAGAACCGATTGTATTTCTGGTGTCGCTAAGGCGATGCCTGGGTTAGTCACGACTAAGTCAGCTTCTGCAAGCCATTCGGTATTCCAACCACCGCTGTGGAGTTCTACCCGCTCTGACAAACGCTCAGCCCCCGGAGGGTTAGTGCGCGTATCAATGACTTTGATCGTCAGTTGCGGTTGAGTTTTTGTGAGGTGTTTAACGACAGAGAGCCCGGTAATACCGAGCCCTACGACGACGACCTTATGTATGTTTTGCCAACGTTCCATATTTGATCACGCAATTTGTCTTGTTCTTGGAAAGTGCGATTAACGCACTTTCAGAGTCGCTAGACCAATCAGAACAAGAACCATAGAAATAATCCAGAAGCGCACGATTACGCGAGGCTCTGGCCAACCTTTTAATTCGTAGTGATGGTGAATCGGTGCCATACGGAAAATACGCTGACCACGTAGTTTATAAGAACCTACCTGTAGAATTACCGATAGCGTTTCCATTACAAACACACCACCCATGATCACCAGTACCAACTCTTGACGAACCAGTACAGCGATAGTACCAAGCGCGCCACCTAGAGCAAGTGAACCAACATCGCCCATGAATACTTGTGCTGGGTAAGTGTTGAACCACAAGAAACCAAGGCCCGCACCAACGATTGCAGTACAAACGACAACCAGCTCAGAAGCGTGTGGGAGGTATGGAATATGAAGGTATTCAGAGAAGTTAATGTTACCTGTTGCCCAAGCAATCACAGCAAAGCCAGCCGCAACCAGAACCGTTGGCATGATAGCCAAGCCGTCTAGGCCATCGGTTAGGTTTACCGCATTACTAGTACCCACAATAACGAAGTAAGTGAGGATAATGTACATCAAGCCAAGTTGCGGCATGATGTCTTTAAAGAATGGCACAACAAGTTGAGTAGCTGCGGTATCTTTGCCGTAAGCGTACAACGCAAACGCCACGACAAATGCAATCAGCGACTGCCAAAAGTACTTCCAACGAGCAATCAGGCCGTCGGTATTCTTACGAACGACTTTACGATAATCATCAACAAAACCAATCGCCCCATAACCAAGCAGTACCGTCAGCACCGCCCACACGTATGGGTTCGATAAATCAGTCCATAAAAGAATAGTGATTGAAATAGCAGCCAAAATCATGATCCCCCCCATTGTAGGGGTACCACGCTTGCTAAAGTGAGACTCTGGACCTTCGTTACGAACAACCTGACCAATTTGTAGCATCTGTAGACGCTTGATCATGATAGGCCCCATCCATAAAGACAGACCTAAAGCAGTAAGTACACTAAGGATTGCTCGAAACGACAGGTATTCAAACAATCGGAAAAAAGACAGGTATGGCTGTAGCAGCTCGGCAAGCCAAATAATCATTAATAATACTCCTTCAAAGCAGCAGCGACTTCAAACATACGAGCACCGTTCGCTCCTTTCACCAACATTGTATGGTGTTGAGGTGCGGTTTGGTCTAGATGCTGCTTGATGTAGTCAATCATCTCTGGATGTGTCTCGAAATGGATGCCATCACAAAGTTCACTAATGACCTTCGTGTCTGCACCATACGTGAGAACGTGTTCAAATTTTTGTGGGGCAGCATGTTCCCCGACTTGACGATGAAGTGCAAGACTTTCCTCACCCAACTCCGCCATATTGCCTAAAATCAACCAACGCTCACCTTGGAATGCACTAAGCAAGTCCACCGCGGCCTTCATCGCTGGAACACTCGCGTTATAGCTGTCATCAATTAGCTTGATTTTATCGCTGAGTTCCTCAACTTCGACTCGACCTTTCACTTTATTTAAATGTTTAAGGCCATCACGAACTTCTTCTAACGTCGCGCCCATTTGTAACGCAATGATAGAAGCCGCAATCGCATTCGCAACGTTGTGTTGACCTATAATACCCAGAGACAGTTCAATTTCTTGTGAGTCTATTGCGAGATGTAGGTTAAAGCTTGCTTCGCCGGCGGCGTTCATTACAACATTTGTTGCATAAAAGTCAGCATCTGTGTTCGTTTGAGAAAATGTGATGACTTGCTTATCGGCAAGAACATGGTTCCACTTCTCACCACCATTGCTATCGAGGTTCACAATCGCAACACCGCCCGCAGGCAATCCCTGATAAATCTCGCCTTTAGCCTGTTTTACGCCATCAATCGAACCGAATCCCTCTAAGTGAGCGGCGGCTACGTTGTTGACTAACGCAATGTTAGGATGAACCAGTTGAGTCGTGTATTCGATCTCACCAATATGGTTGGCCCCAAGCTCAATCACAGCGTAATCATCGTCTTGTTGCGATCTCAATAACGTAAGCGGAACACCAATGTCATTGTTGAAGTTGCCCGCGGTAAACAGCACTTTGCCTTTCAACTGCAGGATACTTGCAACCATCTCTTTTACTGTAGTTTTGCCACAACTGCCCGTAATCGCCACTGTCGGTGTTTGACACGAATTGTGTACCCAAGATGCGACTTCACCTAACGCTATCTTAGTATCGGTAACAACAACTTGAGGGACATTCACATTAAGTTGCTTTTGCACTAACAGTGCACCCGCCCCTGACTCCACCGCTTGTTGGCAGAAATCGTGAGCATCAAAACGCTCTCCAACCAAAGCAACAAAAAGAGCACCCTGTTCGATCGCTCGAGTGTCGGTAGAAACAGATTCAATAGATAGGTCATTGCCAACCAGTTCACCGCCAGTCATATCCGCGACTTGAGAAAGCGTTACTGTGATCATGATGAAAGCCCCAATAGCGTCATGGCTGACTCGCGGTCAGAGTAATGGATGGTTCCAGAGTTTAGAATTTGGTAGTCCTCATGACCTTTACCTGCCAGAAGGATAATGTCTTGCGGAGAAGCATGTTCCAGTGCGTAAGACAGCGCTTTAAAACGGTCATGCTGCACAATCGCCTCAGCAGGTTTTGTTAGGCCGGCCAGCATGTCTTTCATGATCAGCACAGGGTCTTCACTGCGAGGGTTATCATCGGTAAGCACTATCTTGTCACCCAAACGCTCAGCGATTTCCGCCATCATTGGGCGCTTACCAGCATCACGGTCACCACCACAGCCGAAAATAGCCCAAAGCTCACCCTGGCAATGCACACGCAATGCTTGCAGCGCTTTTTCTAGCGCGTCAGGCGTGTGGGCGTAATCCACCACGACTTTTGCCTTGTCGTCAGCTTGGAAGAGTTCCATACGACCAAGAACAGGCTGTAATTGACCTGCCGTTGCCAGCAAATCTTGCTTGCTAAAACCGAGACTAAGTAACGTTGTGAATGCCAACATCAGGTTTGCTGCATTGAACTCGCCAATCAGCGGCGCATGAAGAATTCCTTCACCAAACTTGCCATCAAACTCAATCGTAATGCCTGACTCTGCGTAAACAATGTCAGTAGCAAATACGGATTGTAGGAATTCTGAATTCGGCTTGAGTGAAACAGCTATGGCATTCGATAATTGCTTCGCCCACGCAGCTCCCACTGTATCATCGACATTGATGATCGCATGCTCGCATTGGTGAGTGGTAAACAGCATCAGCTTCGCCTTTGCATACTCTTCCATCGTGCCATGATAATCCAAGTGATCACGGCTCAGATTGGTGAACACACCAGCGGTAAAAGACAATGCTTTAACACGACCTTGAATCAGACCATGAGAGGAAACTTCAAGCGCAGTGTAATATGCTTTTTGCTCGGCGAGCGAGGATAGGGTCTTTTGGATTTCAACTGCGTTGCCTGTGGTGTTTGCGGCTTCTTGCAGATCATCTAGAAAGCCATTCCCTGTTGTCCCCATTACCGCCGCTTTGGAACCGACCAAATCAATCCATTGGGCGATAAGCTGAGTGATGGTAGTTTTGCCGTTGGTGCCAGTGACACCAATCAGCTCCATATTGGGATAATGGTAGAACTGACCTGCGATTTGAGAAAGGCACTTATCCAGTGCATCGAGGTAAATCACTGGAACATTATCAATAATCTCAATCGTACCGTGTGCTTTTCGCTCACAGGCTTGAGCGATCGCCGCGTTAGCACCTTGCTGGATGGCCTTCGCGATAAAATCACGTCCATCGACAGCATGGCCAATGATGGCAACAAAAGTAGTGCCGGACTGAACTCGTCTACTATCGAGTTCCAGTTCAGAGACAAGAACGGACGACAAACTTGGGCAATCAACCCAATTGGAAAGCAGCGCGTCCATACTGATGGCTTTGGTCATATTTGTTCTCCGAGCTTTAGCTCAGCTTTCTAGATTTTGTTTCTCAGTAAACATCGAAGCCTACTGTTGGAATTTGTTTTCGTCAGGGGCAACATTCAGAATTTGCAGCGCGCCTTTCATGATTTCAGAAAAGACTGGCGAAGCAACTGAACCGCCATAGTAGTCATCACCTTGCGGTTCATTAACTACAACAACCAATGCAAGTCTTGGATCGCTCACAGGAGCAACACCGGCCGTGTAGTTGATGTACTCATCACTATAGCCACCAGCGGTTGCTTTTCGAGCCGTACCCGTTTTGGCACCAACTCGATAGCCCGGAACCGCAGCACGACGGGCTGAACCGCCTTTTTGCGTTACCGTTTCCAGCATATCGAGTACAAGGCGTGCATTTTTTTGGCTAACAACTTGGCGAGCCATATCGTTGTCGTTACTTTCGATAATATGAATCGGCTCATATTTACCTAAGTTACCCAAGGTTGCGTAAGCATGCGCTAACTGAATTGGGGTCACCGATAAACCGTAACCAAAGGCGATGGTGGCGCGTTCAATTGGCGACCAACGCGAGCGACTCGGAAAAATACCCACAACTTCACCGACTAAGTTCAAGCCAGAAAGTTCTCCCAAACCAACAGAACTGTATAAACCAAGCAATGCTTCTACTGGCATACGCATAGCTAACTTGGTCACACCGATATTACTCGATTTCTTCAAGATGGTCGTTAAGCTCGCTTTTCCTACCTTTGGTGCATCACGAACACGGCTGCCACCCAATTGAAGAATACCGTTTCCAGTATCTACGATGGTGTCTTTATCTGCGACCTCATTTTCTAAGGCGGCTAAAACAACGAATGGCTTAATTGTAGAGCCCGGCTCTAAAGAGTCGGTGATTACTCGGTTACGCATTTTGTAACTTTGCCAATCGCTACGATTATTTGGGTTATAAGATGGCGCGTTCACCATCGCCAACACAGCGCCCGTTTTTACATCAAGCACCACTACAGAACCAGATGTTGCGCGATGGTCAGCAACCGCTTGTTTAATTGCGCGATAAGCAACAGCTTGAATTCGCTGATCAATAGTCAGTTGTAGCGGTTTACCTTCTTGTTTCTCTTCAAGAGCAATATTCTCAACAACACGGCCATAGCGGTCTTTACGAATGGTTTTCTTGCCTGCAGCACCAGTTAACCATTCATCATAGCTTCGCTCTACACCTTCTAGACCATGACCATCAATCCCCGTAACACCGACTAAGTGAGCACTAACCTCACCAGCAGGATAGTAACGACGAGATTCAGATTTCAAGCCTACACCGGGTAGTTTGAGTTCACGAATGTAGTTAGCCATCGCAGGGCTTACCTGACGCTGAAGGTAGATAAAGCGACGCTTTTCATTTTTCTTGATCTTATTGATCAGGCCTTGTCGGTCCAAACCAAGAACGTCAGCTAATGCATACCAACTTTTGGTTTGCTGTAGCGCGCCCTCTTTGAAGATGGTTTTTGGATCGGCCCATACAGCCTCAACAGGAACACTAACGGCAAGAGGTTCGCCATTACGATCAGAAATTATACCGCGCGCAGAAGGAATGGCTTTAACACGGACTGAACGAAGGTCACCTTGCTTGATAAGGTTATCAGGCTCGATGATTTGAATGTAGGCAACGCGCCCAACGAGTAGGGCAAATGCACAAAAGACGAAAAACAGCAGTAACTGAAAGCGCCAGCGAATCAAAAAGGATTCGGGTTCAACAACGTCTGTTTCTTGAGGTTCTTTTGCTTCTTTGGTGGGTTGCGACTTTGCAGCAACCACTTTCTTTTCTTTGGCTGCTGGCTTGCGCGAATTTCCTTGTTTCGATTTGGCTTTCTTTCCAATCATTTTAGCGTGATAACCACTTCTTTATCGCCATCTGGTCGTTTCATTTCAAGATCCTTCTTTGCCAAGTCTTGAACGCGACTGTGTTCCGCGAGGGCTGTTTCTTCCAACATTAGGTTGCGCCATTCGCTATCCAATCGCTCTCGCTCAACCAATGTATGATCTTTTTCAGTGATCGCTTGACGCGCATGATGGGTGGCAAAGACCACTCCCATTGCCGATGAGAATATTAAAATCATCAACAATAACGACCAGCGACCAACGGAAATCAAATCCGTCGCAATCAACTTAGCAAGATTAGGAGTGGTTTTCGTCATAATAATTAAAGCTTTTCTGCAATTCTTAGTACTGAACTACGAGAGCGAGGGTTGAGTTCGATTTCTTGCTTCGTTGGCTTAATCGCCTTGCTCACCGCTTTCATGTTTGCACTGCCCAATGCTCGGATTTGTTCTTCCGTCATTGGGATGCCATGTGGCACTTCTGGGCCTTTGCTCTCTTTACGGATAAAGCGTTTCACCATGCGGTCTTCCAACGAATGGAAGCTGATGACCGATAGGCGACCTTCTGGAGCCAAAATGCTTGCCGCGCCTTTTAGTGCAGTATCAATTTCTTCTAATTCACTATTGATGTAAATGCGAAAAGCCTGAAAAGCACGGGTTGCTGGGTGTTTTTTCTCTTTGAAGCTCTTTGGTGCGGCGTCCGAAATCAACTTCGCTAGCTGACCAGTGCGAACCATCGGCTCGTTTTCTTCGTCTTCGCGGTATGCCACGATAGCTTTGGCAATGCGACGTGCATGTTTGTCTTCACCAAACTCACGAATCACCCAAGTGATATCATCAAGATCAGCTTCCATCAACCATTGTGAAACTGGAACGCCAGAAGTCGGGTCCATACGCATATCTAACGGGCCATCTTTCATAAAGCTAAAGCCACGTTCAGCATCATCAAGCTGTGGAGAAGAAACGCCAAGGTCTAGTAATACACCATCGACTTTACTCACAAGATCGTACTCTTCTGCATACTGTGCCATGCCTGAAAATGGGCCATGGATGATAGTAAAACGAGGATCGTCAATTTTGCCTGCTTCAGCAATTGCTTGAGGGTCGCGATCGATGCTGTACAAGCGGCCGTTTTCGCCTAATTTCGACAAGATAGTTCGGCTGTGACCGCCACGGCCAAATGTTCCATCGATATAGATACCATCGGGTTTGATAGCCAAGCCATCAATGGATTCATTTAATAACACTGAGATATGTTGAAATGTTTCGGTCATAGCTTTCTCGTTGAATGATCTTGAAGCGATTCTTTAGTGTACTGATTTCCCACATCATCGCCACCTCAAGTCTAAAGTTAGACGTGATTCAGCGCCAAGTTTATTGGTAATGACATAGTTTGCGTCAATAAAATGCAAAAAACCCATCACTACCGAAGTAGTGATGGGTCTCGAATAGGTGGAGCCGACACATAAGCCGGGTTCTGTTCCGCTTGCGCGGCGGTAGCCATTCGTCTAGGCCAGCAATCACTCACTGGCTCGAGCAACCTACCCGCCTCCTTACGCGAGCAACGCAATGTGGAGGCCTATTTGGTCTTGCTTCAGGTGGAGTTTACCCTGCTACGAACTATTACTAGTCGTCCGGTGCGCTCTTACCGCACCCTTTCACCCTTACCTGTGCCCTAAGGCCATCGGCGGTCTTCTCTCTGCTGCACTTGTCGTAGGCTTGCGCCCCCCAGGCGTTACCTGGCACCTTGCTCTATGAAGCCCGGACTTTCCTCCCCTTTGTCAGTCTCCCGAAGGACGTCAACGTCAGTCTCCCAAAGGGACCTCAACGTCAGTCTCCCGAAGGACATCAACAAAGCAGCGACTACCCAGTCAGCTCCGAGGGCGGATTGTATAGAGTTATCTACTCAGAGTCTAGTGAGATAACAGAATTGCTGAAAACGGCGGGTTAAGTGCTCAAAAAGACAGCAGCGAATGGAAACGCTTCGCTCCGAGAGAAAGAAAAATGGAGCACTAAGGTTTGGAACTCGAGATCATGATGCTCCGAAAGATGGCCTTGAAAGTTAAAGTGGGAAAATAAATGCACAGTTACATTAACAACGCACTTCTTACCCCTGTCTATGTAAGATTAAAAACTCCTCCACTCATAAACAACAAAAGGAGAGTCGCGTTAACGACTCCCCTTCTTAATCTTATCTAGATAACTCTGAAAACTAACGGCGCTTAAAGGAAACTACCGAAGCGCCAACGCTCTACGGACTTCTAGTTCAGATTCTCTAAGCCCCACTTATAAAGTGCGTTCTTTTTCAGGCTGTAGATTTCTGCGGCTAATGCTGCAGCTTTCTTTAACGGCAGTTCTTTTGTCAGAATAGCCAAAGTGCGGGTCGCTTCGTCTGGTAGCGATTCTTCGCTTGAATCACGGTGACCGTGAATAAGGAGTACCATCTCACCACGTTGTTGGTTTCCGTCACTTTTCACCCATTCAATCAGTTCGCCAAGTGGCATTCCCTGAATAGTTTCAAAGGTTTTCGTTAACTCACGAGCTAACACGACTTCTCGTTCTGGGCCAAGAACGTCTAACATGTCTTGTAGAGAGTCTAAAATGCGATGCGGTGATTCATAAAAGATACAAGTGCGTTCCACTGACGCAATTTCTAAGAACTTGTCTTTACGGCCTTTGCTTTTCGGTGGTAGAAAGCCTTCAAAGCTAAAACGATCCGATGGCAAGCCCGACGCACTTAACGCAGTGATGACCGCACACGCACCAGGAAGAGGCACAACTCTAACGCCCGCTTGACGACATTTTGTTACCAAGTGGTATCCTGGATCGCTTATTAGCGGCGTACCAGCATCAGACACCAAAGCGATTGACTGACCTGATAGTAGCTTTTCAACCAAAACTTGCGCTTTTTGCTGCTCGTTATGATCGTGTAGCGCGAAAGTTTTGGTTTGGATATTGAAGTGAGACAGTAATTTGCCCGTATGTCGAGTATCCTCAGCGGCAATGATGTCCACATTCGACAGAACTTCGATAGCACGTTGAGTGATATCCGCTAAATTTCCGATTGGAGTCGGTACGATGTAGAGAGTTGGCCCCTCATTCGGCAACTTATTTTTATCTGTCATTTGTTTACGATCACTTCAACGATTAATATAGAGACAATTTTGTACAAAATTATAGAGAACTCACGGCAATGATGAACCATAAGAGACTCAGTGTACCACGCTTACTCACTCCTGTTGCACTGGCAATTACGCTCGCCGCCTGTTCTTCAGGCCCGCGCCAACCAGATAGCGTAGACATTACACTAGAGCCTACACAGTCTGCTCAGAACTACATGATTCAAGCTGATAGCACGGAAGGTAGCCTACAAAACGACTGGTTGATCATGGCTGCAAAAGCGGCGATTCAAGCCAACGAATTGGATCAAGCAGAGTTGCTTATCAAGCGACTTGGCCGCCAGCAATTGACCGAAGTTCAACAAGCTGAATGGCAACTGGCTCGAGCGACCATACAACAAAAGCAAGGCAATTACTCTCAATTGCTGCAAACGTTGAACTTCCAATCATGGTGGAAGCTGCCAAGTGAGCAGTGGAAAGACTACTACCAATTGCGTGCTGACGCTTATCAAAGTCTGAACCAACCGTTCGAAGCAAACCGTCAGCTCGTAGCTCAAGGTCAATATGCTTCATCCGCAGAACAACGTGAGATCTCTAGCCGAATTTGGATGAATTTTGGCAGCTATTCTGAAAACGAATTAACGTCATTGCAAACAGCGCCAAATGAAGATGTGCTGGACGGGTGGCTGCAATTAGCTATCTACGCCAAAACACTTTCAAGTAACTTACCTCAATTACAAAACACCTTAGAGCGCTGGTTAGACGAAAATCCATCACACCCAGCTGCGGTTTATACGCCAGCAGAAATCCAAAATATCTTGTCGCTGGATATTGTGAAACCAAACAATACGGCGCTATTGTTACCACTAACCGGTAAATTTGCACCGCAAGCTCAGTTGATCCGTGATGGTTTCATCTTCGCAATGATGAATGATGATGTACGCGACCCAAGTGCAACGTTAACCGTAATTGATACTCACGCGTACAGTGCAGACCAAATCAAACAGCGCTTAATCAATGAGAATATCGACTTTGTTGTGGGACCACTACAGAAAGAAAACGTTGAGAAACTGCAAGCAACACTAGATGGCTCAGAAACTGGTGTGAAGATCCCAGCACTGGCATTGAACATCCCAGAGGAAGTTCAACCAGGAACAGACATGTGTTACCTAGCACTGTCTCCAGAGCAAGAAGTCGCACAAGCGGCGAAGTACCTTTTCAATCAGGGCTACCAATTCCCAATGATCTTGGCTCCGAATGGCGCCTACGGTCAGCGTGTGGTTGAAGCCTTCAATGAAGAGTGGCGCAAGTACAGCTCAAATAAAGTGGCTTCGAGCTACTTTGGCGATAAACGTCAGTTACAGAAGAACATTAACAATGTATTCGGTCTACAAGAGAGCCAGCAGCGTATAGCCCAAATGCAGTCACTCATGCGTATTTCTTTAGAGAGCCCACCACGCAGTCGTCGTGATGTCGATGCGGTTTACATTGTCGCACGAAGCTCTGAGCTAACACTGATTAAGCCCTTTATTGAAGTAGCGATTAACCCAGATGCGAAGCCACCAAAACTGTTCTCAAATTCACGCAGTAACAGTGGTGGTGCAACGTATGAAGATCTATCTGGTGTGGCTTACAGTGACATTCCAATGTTGATCAACCCTGACCCTACCGTTATGGCAGAAATGAACGAGTTATGGTCAGATCAATCCAACATGGAAAAACGTTTAGAAGCACTTGGTATGGACGCCTATAAGCTCATTGGTGAGTTACCACAGATGAAGCTTCTGCCGGGTTACTCAGTAAGCGGCCAAACAGGTGTACTTAGCATTGACAACAACTGTGTTGTGCAACGCGAGCTAGACTGGGCCGAGCGTGGGGCTCTTTAGCAAGCGACAAATCGGTGATCAATACGAAACCCTGGCGAAGCAATATTTGCAGCGTCAGGGTTTACGCTTTATAGCTCAAAACTTTCTGACCAAAGTCGGCGAAATTGATTTAATCTTCCAACAAGGTGAAACTATCGTCTTTGTTGAGGTCAAATATCGTAATAATGATCGCTTTGGCTCAGCAGCAGAGATGGTCACTCGCGCAAAAATGCGTAAACTAGTCAAAACAGCCCAAATTTGGCTAAGCCAGCAAAAACGTATGGCACAAAATATAGATTATCGGTTTGATGTGGTCGCCATTCACGACAGTGGTAGAGACATTAACTGGATACAAAATGCAATCTCTGAAGGATAAACGATGCTAGACAGCATTAAAGACAGTTTTACAGAAAGTATTCAAATTCAAATTGCGGCAGCAGAAGCGCTGCCAGATGCCATCACTCACGCCGCTCAAGCAATGGTGTCGAGCCTGCTCAATGGCAACAAAATCCTATGCTGTGGCAACGGTGGCAGTGCTTCGAACTCGCAACAGTTTGTCTCTTGCCTTTTGAACCGATTCGAAACTGAACGCCCTAGCCTTCCAGCAATGGCTTTAACAGCAGACAACACAACATTGACTGCTGTAGCGAACGATTACCACTACCAAGAGATCTTCTCTAAGCAAGTACGCGCATTTGGTCAACCGGGCGATATCTTGTTGGCGATCTCAACCAGTGGCAACAGCAAAAACGTCATTAAAGCAATGGAAGCCGCAGTAACTCGCGACATGACGATCATTGCTTTTACGGGTAAAGATGGTGGTGAGATGGCTGGTCTACTGGGTGAGCACGACGTTGAAATTCGTATTCCATCCCACCGTACAGCGCGCATTCATGAAGTTCATATGGTGACACTTCACTGCCTGTGCGATCTAATCGACCAAGTGCTTTTCCCAGCTCACGAAGAATAATCCAGATTGAGAGTTTAGAATTATGATACGTAGTCTTGTCATTTTATGTGCAGCACTCAGTATGAGTGGTTGTGCAGGTTTATTTATTGCCGGGGCAGCGACAACTGCCAATATCGTCACTGATACGCGAACCACCAAAGAGATTTGGCAAGACAACAACATCGAATTCGAAGTTGCGGCCATCGGTAACAAAGCCCCCTTCAAAGGCAAGGCTCGTATCGTCGCTAGCGCATACAACGGAACGGTTGTTCTAATGGGACAAGCACCGACTCAAGAGCTCATCAATGAGTTTGAAAATCGAGCACGTGAAGTTGATGGCGTTGAGAACATCCATAATCAAATTAAACAGAAAGAGCCACTGAGCGTAACTCAAATCAGCAACGACAGTTGGATTACCACAAAAGTAAAATCCGCCTTGTTGACTGACAGCGATCTAAACGGTGTGAAAGTAAAAGTCATTACCGAAGACAGCGACGTATTCTTATTTGGTTACGTGACACCTGAGCAAAGTCAGAAAGCAACTGATATCGCACGAAACATTTCTGGAGTAAAACAAGTCATTAAAGGGTTCCAATACGGCGATGAAAAACCACTCGAAGTAGAAGAGTCCGAAGTGGTAAAAAGCCAAGAAGCTGAAGTCAGTGACTTGAATACCACAACAAAAGCAACGCCGATAGAAGAAACTGACGTGAATTAGTGTTGCAGCGTAGATAAATGAAAAGAAAAAAGCAGCGTAAACGCTGCTTTTTTTATTTGATAACTCTTAAGCTTGGTCTGCCTTTCGGGCGATGCGTTTCTTCCTCTTCCGATTCGGTTTCCGCAGCCTCAGAAGGCTCATCGCTTACGGTAGAGAACGTTGGAGATACATCTTCCTCAACAATCCCCTCTTCTTCGATGTGAGTGTAAGCTTCTTCAGGCTCAAACATAGTCCCAGCGCCATTCTCGCGAGCATAGATAGCTTGAACAGCATACACTGGCACGATAACGGAATGCGGGCGACCACTAAAGCGGGCTTGAAAGGTAATCGCATCATTACCCAACTCTAGATGACCAACAGCACGTGGAGCAATATTCAAGATGATTTGACCATCTTGAATAAACTCAACTGGTACACGCACACCTGGCATAGTTGCATCTACAACCAAGTGCGGAGTTAAGTCGTTGTCTACTAGCCAATCGTAAAATGCACGAAGCATATACGGACGGCGAGCAGTCATTTTAGCAATATCCATAACAAGTAAACTGAACCGTTAATTAGCGAACTAGGCGCATTTCACGTTCAGCTTCTGTTAGAGAAGCTAGGAATGAATCACGTTCAAACACGCGGTTCATGTAAACCTTGATTTCTTTTGAGCCAGGGCCAACAAGATCAATACCTAGTTGAGGTAGACGCCACAATAGTGGTGCTAGGTAACAATCGATTAGGCTGAACTCTTCACTCATGAAGTATTCGTACTCAGCAAAGATAGGCGCTAGAGTCAGAAGATCATTACGTAGTTTAGTACGCGCTTTTTCTGATTCTTCCGCGTTACCCTTAACCACTTTTTCAGCGAGTGAGTACCAGTTACGTTCGATACGGTACATCATCAAGCGGCTGTTACCACGAGCTACTGGGTAAACAGGCATTAGAGGTGGATGAGGGAAACGCTCGTCCAGGTACTCCATGATGATTTTTGAATCGTAAAGAGCTAGCTCACGGTCAACAAGAGTTGGCACTGATTTGTATGGGTTTAACTCTACAAGCTCAGCAGGAAGGTTTGCTTCATCGACAAGCTCAACTTCAACGCTTACGCCTTTTTCAGCTAGTACGATGCGAACCTGATGGCTATACAAATCTGATGCACTCGAGAAAAGAGTCATCACAGAACGTTTATTGGCAGCTACAGCCATGGAGCCCTCCAGTACACTTACAAATAAAAATAATGGAGGCGCTAGCCTCCATTATTCGTCAATTAAAATTGGGAATTAGCACGGTATGATAGCACAATTAATGCACATCACGCCAATACTCTTTCTTGAGCAACACGACAACGATAGTTAATAGAACT
Source organism: Vibrio sp. MOR3 (assembly GCF_001557775.1). Classification (NCBI taxonomy): domain Bacteria; kingdom Pseudomonadati; phylum Pseudomonadota; class Gammaproteobacteria; order Vibrionales; family Vibrionaceae; genus Vibrio; species Vibrio sp. MOR3. The sequence continues at coordinate 136,888 of NZ_LNRD01000003.1, forward strand.
AGGAAGCCCATTACCCACCAGCCAATTGCATGACGTTCGAGTTGAACAGGGTCACCGGAGTACACCAAGAAGTTCACGAGGTCGCCGACTGCTTTGTCGTATTCGCCAGAACTTAGCTCACCCGTACCGCTGGTTTGTGTGCCAACAACGACTTGTACTTCTTCACCATCTACGATTTTAGTGCCGTAAACTGGCATAGGAATACCTTGAAGCTCTTCAAGCACATGCGGCATACCAACACTTGGGAATACAATGTTGTTCACCCCAAATGGACGAGATGGGTCAACATAGAAAGAACGCAGGTAAGTGTATAGCCAATCTGCACCACGAACTCGAGCAACCAAAGTTAAGTCTGGTGGCGGAGCACCAAACCAGTCAGCCGCTTGCTTCGCAGGCATTGCATTTACCATTAGATCACCAACCTTTGCTTCTGGATCGAAGATCAGGTTTTCTTTCATTAGATCAATCGGAATATCCAAGTCTGTCGCAACACGCTCGTAACGCTGGTATTGCGTTGAGTGACAAGCAAAACAGTAGTTCATGAATAGTTTCGCGCCATTTTGCAGCGAAGCCTTATCCGTTAAGTCCACGTTCGCCTTATCTAACGGAACGTTGGCACCTGCTGCCATAGCAAGAGACGGCAGCATAGCAAATAGAATTACAATCCACTTCTTCATTTGAATGTCACCCTCTCTGGTAATGGTTTGGTTGCTTCATTTTTGCTGTAGAAGAACAGCAATACAAAGAACATGAAGTAACACAAGCTAAAGATCTGAGACAGAATCGTGTACAACGGCGTTGCCGGCAATGCACCCAAAATACCCAGAGCAATAAAGGCGATAGTGAATTGAATAATATTAAATAGATGGATCTTACTACGGTAACGGTACGAACGTACTTTACAGCGATCCAGCCAAGGAAGAACAAACAGCACCACAATAGACGCGCCCATTAGGATTACACCCAATAGTTTGTCTGGAACCGCACGCAAGATTGCGTAAAACGGTGTGAAGTACCATACCGGAGCGATGTGCTCAGGTGTCTTCAATGGGTTTGCTGCCTCAAAGTTAGGCGGCTCAAGGAAGTACCCACCCATTTCTGGGTTGAAGAACAATACATAACAGAAGAAGAACAAGAAGCCAGCAACACCAACAAGATCCTTAACCGTACCGTATGGATGGAAAGGAATTGAGTCGATGATGTCGTATTTCTTCGTGTAGTAGTCGTGGAACTTAAATTGCGTATTGTAATCGTCACCCATAGAGCCTTTTGGTAGCTTCGTTTCGATACCATCAGGGTTGTTAGAGCCGACTTCGTGCAGGGCCAGTACGTGTAGCACAACAAGAAGAAGCAGAACGATAGGCAGTGCAATTACGTGTAGTGCGAAGAAACGGTTTAGTGTTGCACCTGAGATGATGTAGTCACCACGGATCCAAAGCGTTAGGTCGTCGCCAATAACAGGAATCGCACCAAATAGAGAAATGATTACCTGGGCACCCCAATATGACATCTGACCCCATGGTAGTAGATAACCCATGAACGCTTCTGCCATTAGAACCAAGAAGATCAACATACCGAAGATCCACAGTAGCTCACGAGGCTTTTGGTAAGAACCGTAGATCAGACCACGGAACATGTGTAGGTACACAACGACAAAGAACGCCGAAGCGCCAGTTGAGTGCATGTAACGCAATAGCCAACCGTACTCAACATCACGCATGATGTATTCAATAGAAGCAAACGCGCCATCGCCAGACGGAACGTAGTTCATCGTTAGCCAAATACCGGTAAGAATCTGGTTAACAAGTACCAACATTGCCAAGGAACCGAAAAGGTACCAAAAGTTGAAGTTCTTTGGCATTGGGTATTCAGACAAGTGCTTTTTATAAGCATTCATCGCTGGAATACGTTTTTCTACCCAGTCTAATATCGCTTGCATTATGCATCTCCCTCATCAACACCGATCATGAGCTTGGTGTCGCTCAAGTACATGTGCTTAGGAACGACTAAGTTCAGTGGCGCTGGAACACCCTGGAACACTCGACCAGCCATATCAAACTTAGAACCATGACAAGGACAGAAGAAGCCCGACTTAACGCCTTGTACTTGTTCTGAGAACGTATCTGGTAGGTAAGTAGGTGAACAGCCCAAGTGAGTACAGAAACCAACCGCCACAAAATACTCAGGTTTGATCGAGCGGTACTCGTTCTGAGCATAAACTGGTTGTTGTTCCATTTCTGATTGCGGGTCACGAAGCTGACCATCAATACTCTTAAGATTATCGACCACTTCTTGAGTTCGGCGTACTACCCATACAGGCTTACCCTGCCACTCAACACGGACCATTTGGCCTGGTTCAATTTTACTGATATCCACTTCCACCGGCGCGCCAGCAGCTTTCGCTTTGGCACTCGGGTTCCATGATTTGATAAAAGGAACGGCGACGGCAGCTGCCCCTAAGCCACCAACAACTGCCGTTGTAGCGGTTAGAAAACGCCTGCGACCGTTATTTAAAGGCGCGTTGCTCATCCAAACATTCTCCCATTTGCTCCCTTTGGATCGTTATTATTCCGCTTATAAGAGCATGGCTAACAAATTATGAATTTAGTTCTATTTATTGGGGGGAAATGATAAAGAAAACCCTACTTTTTGACAAGATAAAGCTACCTTTTTGTAACATTTGTGAGGCAAATCGCCCACGCCGTCACAAAAGCGGCAAAATTATAAAAAATAGATGTGATTTGTAACAAGAAAGCGAAACGAATAACGACTAAAAACAAGAGCTAACGCCTTTTATTTCGGTTGTTTTCAGCGGATTAAGCAGAAAGATATTTCAAGAATGTGAAGGTACTCTCCACTTTTATCATGTGCGATTTGTAGCACGAATAAATTACATAAAGCAGTACATAAGACAAACAAATGTTGCCAGGATATTAAGGAGAGATGCTGAAGCGACGGGAAACAAAAAACAGACGTTTAACTGAGGTTATAAAAACAGAAGGTTATAAAAACAAAAAGCTCGGCATATAGCCGAGCTTTGGTACACAGTATCCAGAGAAACTCTGGAAAAGCATAATTTCCAGTAAGAGGAAATTAACGCTTAGAGAACTGTGGACGACGACGTGCTTTACGTAGACCAACTTTCTTACGTTCAACGCAACGAGCGTCACGAGTAACGTAACCAGCTGCACGTAGAGCAGGACGGAAAGACTCATCGTACTCCATAAGAGCGCGAGTGATACCGTGACGGATAGCACCAGCTTGACCAGAAATACCGCCACCTTTAACAGTAACGTATAGGTCTAGCTTCTCAGTTAGTTCAACTAGCTCAAGAGGTTGTTTAACAACCATGCGAGAAGTTGGACGACCGAAGTACTCATCAAGGCTACGCTTGTTGATTACGATGTTGCCGCTGCCTGGTTTGATGAAAACACGCGCAGCTGAGCTTTTGCGACGGCCAGTGCCGTAGTATTGATTCTCTGCCATTTTCGAAATCCCCAATTAGATGTCTAGTACTTGTGGTTGTTGAGCAACATGGTTGTGCTCAGCGCCCGCGTAAACTTTAAGCTTACGGTACATAGCACGGCCTAGAGGACCACGTGGAAGCATGCCTTTAACTGCTAGCTCAAGAACCATCTCAGGTTTACGATCGATCAACTTTTCAAAAGTGATAGATTTTAGACCACCTGGGAATTCAGAGTGACGGTAGTACACTTTGCCTTTAGCTTTGTTGCCAGTTACAGCAACTTTCTCAGCGTTGATAACGATGATGTAATCACCAGTGTCAACGTGAGGAGTGTACTCAGCTTTATGTTTGCCACGTAGGCGAGATGCAATTTCACTTGCTAGACGGCCAAGAGTTTTACCCTCTGCGTCTACAACATACCAGTCGCGTTTTACAGTTTCTGGTTTAGCAACGAAAGTTTTCATGCTAATAATAACCCGTTAATTAAATTTTAAACTTTAAAGGAACACAGTATTGTGTTCCCACACTGTCTAAGAGCCCAGTCATCACCCCTTCGAGTCGTTGGTTCTCTCGACCTTCTATGCCGAAATAACTTCGATATTCAGGTCTGCAGTAACGGTGGGTCGCAGGATTATAGAGAAGAGCGAAGAAAAAATCACCTTTTTTTGCGCCAAATCACTAATTTTTTCTTCACTTTTTTAAGATGAGTTGCTGTTTTTTACGCCAGATGCTCTCTCGCTAGGTATTCGCGACTCTGCATCTCAGTTAATCGAGACAAACAACGCTTAAACTCAAATTCCAGTAGCCCATCGCTATAAAGCGCCTCCATCGCCACTTCGGCGGAAATGATTAATTTCACGTTTCTCTCGTAAAACTCATCGACTAACGCAATAAAGCGCCTTGCTGCATCATCGACTTTACGGTCCATCTGCATCACGTCCGCAAGCAATACGGTGTGGTAGATTCGAGACAGCTCAATGTAATCATTTTGGCTACGCGGAGTTTGGCACAACTGAGCAAAAGAAGCATGCAACACACCATCACTGGCCTCAATCACTGCAACCTCGCGATGATTCACTTCAATCGTATTCGTTGCGGCTTTTCTTTCCCCAATCAGCTGTTGGTAGTATTGATTAAGGTTAACGGACGCTTGCTCATCAAGTGGGTAATGGTAAATCTCAGCTTGCTCTAGGGTTCTTAAACGGTAGTCCACACCACTATCGACATTGAGCACATCACAACGCTCTAAGATCATGGCAATTGCAGGCATGAAACGTGCGCGTTGCAAACCATTGCGATATAGATTTTGAGGTTCAATATTCGAGGTCGCGACCAAAATCATTTGACGTTTAAACATCTCTTGAAGCAACGTCGCTAAGATCATTGCATCGGTAATGTCTGAAACGAAAAACTCATCAAAACAAACAATATCTGATTCTTTCTTAAACAAGTCTGCCACTTTAGAAAGCGGATTTTCTACATCACCTAAACGCCTTAATTCATCATGTACTCGGTACATAAAGCGATGAAAATGCACCCTCATTTTCCTTTCTGTTGGTAAGGCGTCAAAAAAGGCATCCATAAGGTAAGTTTTACCGCGCCCTACACCTCCCCAAAAGTACAGTCCTTTAGGAGGTTCTGGCATTTCGACTTTTTTACCTAGTAACTTTTGCCAAGTGCTAAGCTGAGGAATAGGTGCTGACTGAAAGTCGGCGATGGCATGGTAAAGTTCATCTAAAGCGACGACCGCGCTATATTGCGCTTCATCACGTTGGAATCCATGCTTGGCTATGTCTTGTTGGTATCGTTTTAATGGTGTCATGGCACTGGGTCGTATCAGAGGTACAGAGAAATTTTGTCACCTCGGGGTCAGTATTAGGAATAGAGAGATGTGGATATCAGTCCCCGAAGACATACCGCTATTTTTCTTTATCGGCTGTTCAAGCCATAGTAACATGGACAAGCACCGCGTGTAACTAAGTAGTAAAAGACTTGTTAAAACAACTATAAGGAGCAGTTATGCCTTGGATTTATGCCATTGTGGGTTTGCTGGTCGGTACAATCGTAGGCGTAGTCATTAGTAGACTAACCACCCCCGAATACAAAAAACAAAAGTCTGTGCAAAAAGAGCTAGAAGCAGCCAAATTTGAACTAGAGCAACAACGTCAAGAGCTGGTCGATCACTTTGCACAAACCGCAGAAATGTTGGATACGCTAGGTAAAGATTACACTAAGCTGTACCAACATATGGCAAAGACTTCATCAGAACTCTTGCCAAACTTGCCTGAGCAAGACAACCCATTCGACAAGAAAACGGCGATGTCTTCAGAGCAAATTGAAGAGCAACCATCTGAAGTCAATGAACAACCAAAAGACTATGCCAACGGCGCAACCGGCCTTTTGAAAGATAAAGAAAAAGAGATCATCGACGCACCTGAAGCCGTCACAGCGAAAGCCTCTTAACCTTCTCTCTTCTTCCTATTGGGTCAATACATATTCATTTCTTATCAATTTGTGTTGACCCTTTTTGAACTTTTCTTAAGCAACTCATCTCTAACTTGCAGTGACCTGCCACCCCGTTTCGATTATCCAGACCAATACTTAAACACATAATGGTTAGGATATTTCTTTTTGGCAGACTGGTTTCAAGAGGAGTTATTGGATGAAAAAACCGTTGCTTGCGTTAACCGTTCTATCTTTAAGCTTAAGTTCAATCATCACCCCAATCTCAGCTACGGCAGCACTTCCTTTAAGTGTTGATGGTGAGCAATTACCAAGCCTTGCACCTATGCTAGAAAAAGTGACCCCTGCGGTCGTCAGCATTGCGGTAGAGGGCAAACAGGTGCAAACCAGCCGTATTCCAGAACAGTTTCAGTTTTTCTTTGGCCCTGAATTTCCAACAGAACAAACTCGAGAACGTCCATTCCGAGGGTTGGGCTCAGGCGTGATCATTGACGCGAAGAAAGGTCAGATAGTAACAAACTACCACGTAATCAAAGGCGCAGATGATATTAGAGTTCGCCTTTACGATGGTAGAGAGTACGACGCAGAATTGGTTGGCGGTGACGAAATGTCGGACATTGCCTTGCTTAAATTAGAAAAGGCGAAAGACCTAACTCAAATTAAAGTGGCAGATTCAGACGCATTGCGTGTGGGTGATTTTACCGTGGCAATTGGTAACCCATTTGGTCTAGGACAAACGGTCACTTCTGGTATTGTTTCTGCACTTGGCCGAAGCGGCTTAAACGTGGAGAACTTTGAGAACTTCATTCAAACCGATGCGGCTATCAATAGCGGTAACTCTGGCGGCGCATTAGTGAACCTCAATGGCGAACTGATTGGTATTAATACCGCAATCTTAGGCCCAAATGGCGGTAATGTTGGTATCGGCTTTGCCATTCCATCCAACATGATGCAAAACCTAACGGATCAAATTCTAGAGTTTGGTGAAGTGAAACGCGGTATGTTGGGCGTTCAGGGTGGTGAAGTCACTTCAGAATTGGCAGAAGCACTAGGTTACGAGTCAAGCAAAGGCGCTTTTGTTAGTCAAGTGGTCCCAGACAGTGCCGCTGATAAAGCAGGCTTGAAAGCCGGAGACGTGATTGTTTCCGTCAATGGTAAATCGATTGATACCTTCTCTGAACTTCGCGCCAAAGTTGCAACACTAGGTGCTGGCAAAAAAATTGAACTTGGTGTGATTCGTGACGGTAAGAGCAAGAGTTTTGATGTCACTTTAGGCGAGTCTACCAATATCAAAGCGAAGGCTGAAACGTTGCATGAGGGCTTAAAAGGTGCCGAGTTAAGTAACACGACACCAAACGATAAGATTCAAGGGGTCAAGGTGACCAGCGTGGTCGAGAACTCACCTGCAGCACAGTACCAACTTGAGCAAGACGATATCATCATTGGTGTGAATCGCAAACGCGTGAAGAACTTAGCGGAGCTACGCGCCATCGTTGAGAAGCACAAAGGCGTGTTAGCAATCAATGTTCAACGTGGAGACCGCACGGTTTACTTAGTTATTCGATAATCCATCAACAAGAGCGATGAGTGCTTCTCCGTTTTATTCGGGAACACTCCTATACTTTACCTTGTATGTCATGGTTTTTTAAAAGGGCAAGGCGATCACGTCTTGCCCTTTTGTTATTTTTCAATGTAGTGCTATCCTTCTCTTTTCTATCCCAATCGGGCGCCCAATCATGGAGAGGTTATGCTTAGCTTTTTGTTACGTTCTGTCTTTTTAGGCTTAGCAACTGCCGTCATAGTGTTGCTCGCAGTCCCTTCTTTGCGTAGCAATGTCATTCCTGACGCCCTCGTTGATACACAACCGAGTAATATCGCCTCACTTGAAGTGTCTTTTAATCAAGCCGTGAGAAAAGCCGCACCTGCCGTAGTAAATATCTACAGCCGCAAATACGTTGAAAATGACCGCAGCAAGCTTTCTACACAAGGCTTGGGTTCCGGCGTGATCGTAAGTGAGAAAGGCTACATCATCACGAACTATCATGTAGTGGCGCAAGCAGACCAAATTGTTGTCGCACTTCAAGATGGCCGAGTGGCAGCCGCACAGTTGGTGGGGACTGACAAACGCACAGATATCGCGATTTTGCGTGTCGAAGGCTCTAACCTACCGGTTATCCCTCTGAACTCTGAATATAAGCCTCAGGTGGGCGATGTTGTACTGGCTATTGGTAACCCTTACAACTTGGGACAAACCACAACATTCGGCATTATCTCTGCGACAGGTCGTTCATCAATCAGTGATGGTCGACAAGCCTTTATTCAGACCGATGCAGCAATCAACGAGGGTAACTCCGGAGGTGCATTGGTGAACACCCAAGGTGAACTGGTCGGTATCAATACCGCGTCATTCCAACAAGCGACAGACCTTGAAACCTACGGTATCTCGTTTGCCATTCCGGCACCGCTCGCCAACAAGATCATGCAGAAGATCATCGCAGATGGCCGAGTAATCCGTGGCTATATCGGTATTGATGGCCAAGATATTAACGCCGTGACCGCTCGTCTATTGGGCAATGAACACATTGGTGGCATTGTCGTACTTGGCATTGATCCAAATGGCCCTGCAAGTGCTGCTGGCTTTGAGAAACAAGACATCATCATCAGTATCAATGGCACCAAAGTTCAAGGGCGACAAAGCGTTATGGACATTGTCACTGACTTGCGACCAGGAACGTCAGTCGACGTTGGGATTATCCGCAAGGGTAAAGAGATGAACGTAAAAGTCACCATCGCCGAAGACAAACAAGAAGCATAAAAAAATCCCAGCCATTGGCTGGGATTTTTGTTTGTGTGTTACTCGCTATCACTTGGCTCTTCTGAAGTGTCTGAGGCTCCCCCCATATCCACTTCAATACGCGTTACGCGCTGCAAGCCTCTCGGCAATAAGCTACCTCGGCGGCCACGTTCACCACGGAAGTTTTCTAAGTCCGCTGGTTTCAATCCCAACTTGCGCTTACCGGCATACAACGTCAGAGAAGCACCTTGTGGCAATGCCATCAAGTGAGACAGAACCTCTTCGCGCTCTTTAGCTTTCGCCGCTGGAATATTGATGATCTTGTTGCCTTTACCTTTCGCCAGTTGCGGCAGGTCTTTAATCGGGAACAACAGCATACGACCTTGGTTGGTGATTGCTAAGATCTCATCCGAATCCAGATCCGCAATCGTCTTCGGTGTCATCACTTCAGAGTTAGCAGGAAGTGTCACGAGTGCCTTACCACTGCGGTTCTTAGACAGTAGCTCAGAGCCTTTACATACAAAGCCGTAACCCGCGTCAGAGCCCACCAGCCATAGCTGCTCATCTTCACCCATGATCACTTGGCGAATACTGCTACCAGCCGTGATGTTCAGGCGGCCAGTAATCGGCTCACCTTGGCTTCGCGCTGATGGTAGTGAGTGTGACTCTAATGAGTAGCTTCGGCCATCGCTACCGAAGAACACCGCTTGTTGGTTGCTCTTACCGCGAGCATGCGCAAGGTAGTTATCACCAGATTTATAGCTTAAGCCTTCTGCATCAACATCGTGGCCTTTCGCATGGCGAATCCAGCCTTTCTCTGAAAGCACCACTGTGATTGGCTCACTTGGTACTAGGTCACGCTCAGTCAACGCTTTTGCTTCTGCACGCTCAACCAATGGAGAGCGACGGTCATCACCGTATTTCTCTGCGTCCGCTTTAATCTCTTTCTTCAGTAGTGTGTTCAGACGACGCTCAGAACCAAGCAGCTGTTCTAGCTTCTCGCGTTCTTTTTCTAGCTCGTCTTGTTCACCACGAATCTTCATCTCTTCTAGTTTTGCTAGATGACGAAGTTTAGTATCTAGAATCGCATCCGCTTGGATATCAGTAATACCAAAGCGTTCCATCAAGACCGCTTTTGGGTCGTCTTCAGTACGAATGATCTCAATCACTTCATCTAGATTTAGGTAAGCAACCAACAAACCTTCCAAGATGTGTAAACGAGCCATCACTTTGTCTAGGCGATATTGTAGACGACGACGAACAGTAGTACGACGGAACTCAATCCACTCAGACAGAATTTGTACCAGACCTTTCACTTGAGGACGGTTATCGAGACCGATCATGTTCAAGTTAACGCGGAAGCTGCGCTCAAGATCCGTTGAAGCGAATAAGTGATTCATCAACAAATCACAGTCAACGCGGTTTGACTTAGGCACAACGACGATTCGCGTTGGGTTCTCGTGATCCGATTCGTCACGAAGGTCATCTACCATTGGTAGCTTCTTCGCACGCATTTGGTTCGCGATTTGTTCTAGTAACTTCGCACCCGATACTTGGTGTGGCAGAGAAGTAATGACGATATCAGAACCTTCTTTGTGCCATACCGCACGCATCTTGATACTACCGCGGCCGTTACGGTAAATCTTCTCGATATCTGCTTGTGGTGAAGTAATTTCTGCTTCCGTTGGGTAATCTGGACCTTTCACAAACTGCATCACATCAGGCAGTTCAGCTTTCGGGTTGTCGATTAAGTGGATGGTTGCATCTGCTACTTCACGAACATTGTGAGGCGGAATATCCGTCGCCATACCAACCGCGATACCAGTTACACCGTTTAGCAGGATATGAGGCAGACGCGCAGGCAACATTTGTGGCTCTTTCATCGTGCCATCAAAGTTTGGTTGCCATTCAACCGTGCCTTGACCTAACTCGCCTAGTAGAACTTCAGCAAACTTGGACAGTTTTGCTTCGGTATAACGCATTGCAGCGAATGATTTCGGGTCATCTGGCGCACCCCAGTTACCCTGACCATCTACCAATGGGTAACGGTAAGAGAACGGCTGTGCCATGAGTACCATCGCTTCGTAACATGCAGAGTCACCGTGCGGATGGTATTTACCCAGTACGTCACCAACGGTACGTGCTGATTTTTTGTATTTCGCTGATGCCGAAAGACCAAGCTCTGACATTGCGTAAATGATGCGTCGTTGAACCGGTTTTAGACCATCGCCAATGTATGGCAATGCGCGATCCATGATTACGTACATCGAGTAGTTCAGATAAGCGTCTTCAGTGAACTTGCGCATTGGCAACTGTTCAACGCCATCATAAGTAATTTCTGTAGACATCCGTTAAACCTCTGCCATATCGCCATTGCTTTGTAGCCAAGTGCGACGGTCATCTGCTCGTTTTTTACCAAGCAACATGTCCATCATTTCCATGGTCGCCGCAGAATCATCGATGGTTAACTGAACCAGACGTCGCGTATTTGGATCCATGGTTGTTTCGCGCAACTGAAGTGGGTTCATCTCACCCAGACCTTTGAATCGTTGCACGTTGATTTTGGCTTTCTTCTTCGACAAGCGCTCTAATACGCCATCTTTTTCGTCATCATCGAGGGCATAGAAAACTTCTTTGCCGCAGTCGATACGATACAGAGGCGGCATCGCAACGTAGATGTGACCAGCTTCAACCAGAGCACGGAAGTGACGAGTAAACAGAGCACATAGAAGGGTTGCAATGTGAAGACCATCCGAGTCCGCATCGGCAAGGATACAGATCTTACCGTAGCGAAGGCTGTCTAGGTTGTCGCTGTCTGGGTCGATACCCAAAGCTACCGAGATGTCATGAACTTCTTGAGAAGCCAAAACTTGGTCTGCAGAGACTTCCCAAGTGTTTAGGATCTTACCACGCAGTGGCATCACCGCTTGGAACTCACGATCACGAGCTTGTTTGGCAGAACCGCCCGCCGAGTCACCCTCTACAAAGAAGATTTCTGTGCGGTTTAAGTCTTGTACTGAACAATCCGTTAGCTTACCAGGCAGTGCAGGACCAGATGCTACCTTCTTACGTACAACCTTTTTGCTCGCACGCATACGACGATGCGCGTTCGCGATACAAACTTCAGCAAGTTGCTCTGCAAGTTGTGGTTTTTCGTTCAACCAAAGGCTGAATGAATCTTTCACTACACCGGATACAAACGCAGCGGTTTGACGAGAAGACAAACGCTCTTTAGTCTGACCGGCAAACTGTGGATCTTGAATCTTAACCGACAGGACGTATGAACAACGGTCGAAGACATCATCGCCAGTTAGTTTTACGCCACGAGGCAACAAGTTACGGAATTCACAGAACTCACGCATTGCATCAAGCAAACCTTGGCGAAGGCCGTTTACGTGTGTACCACCTTGTGCCGTCGGGATAAGGTTCACGTAACTCTCGGTGATCATCTCGCCGCCTTCTGGCTGCCAGATCACGGCCCAATTTGCTGCTTCTGTTTCGGCTGAGAATTCACCAGTAAATGGTTCTTCTGGCAGAACGGTATAACCTTTCACACCTTCCGCTAGATAGTCTTTCAAACCATCTTCGTAGAACCATTTGTAGTCTTTGTTGTTTACTTTATCTGTGAAAGTAATTTCTAGGCCAGGACAAAGTACTGCTTTCGCACGCAGGTTATTCACCAGACGAGTTACTGAGAAGTTTGCAGAATCAAAGTACTTAGCATCTGGCCAGAAGTGCACACTGGTACCACGGTTACGACGACCACATGTGCCGACAACCGTCAGGTCAGAAACTTTATCACCGTGTTCAAAAGCAATCTCATACACTTGACCGTCACGACGTACGGTCACTTCCACACGCTTAGACAGCGCGTTTACAACAGAGATACCTACACCGTGCAAACCACCAGAGAATTGATAGTTCTTGTTAGAGAATTTACCACCTGCGTGAAGCTTACATAGGATCAGTTCAACACCTGAAACCTTCTCTTCTGGGTGGATATCAACAGGCATGCCTCGACCATCATCGATCACTTCTAGTGATTGGTCAGCATGTAGGATGACTTGTACTTTTGAGGCATGTCCGGCTAGCGCTTCATCGACACTGTTATCGATAACTTCTTGGCCCAAGTGGTTTGGGCGCGCTGTATCCGTATACATCCCTGGTCGGCGACGTACTGGCTCTAAGCCATTCAGTACTTCAATGGCACCAGCATTATATTGTTCAGTCATAATACGGAATTGTTCTCAAAGTTTACTTGTAACCCGAGCCTCACCGATGGGTGAGCGATACTCGAGAAACGAAAAAGCTACCCCGTCAGCACCCTTCTCATTGATCGGTCATGCATAACAAAGTAGTCAGGGCTTTACACCCCTAAGATCTTTTCGGCAAAACATAGTCGGAAAGCATACCCGCTATGTCAAGAAACGGTTGGATATATCAATAAAAACTATGAGCCTATTCCAATCGCTCTAGAAATCACAAATTTAAGAATTTAATGATTTGAGCAGGATAACGCTCAAAGCCAATAAAACTGTGATCACCGCCTTCTTCTACGGTTTTCTTAGCATCGGTAAATTTCTCTACCGCTTGGCGATAATCCAGAACCTCATCTTCTGTTTGCTGTAACAGCCAGAAGGATTGAGGCGACGCGATGCTTTTTACATCAAGAGCTTTCAGCTCGTCAATATGACAAGCTTCAAGTGTATAGGTTTCGTGCGTGTATGGGTTAGTTTGCTCCCCCAAATAGTCAACCAACAGCTCATAAGGCTTCACCGCGGGGTTAACCACGACCGCACGAAAACCAAATTGCGCGTTCAACCACGTAGACATGTAGCCACCCAGAGAGCTGCCCACTAAACCAATGTTATAGTCACCTTTATATTGCTCAACAATGTCTAATAGACATTGAGCGGCAAGTTGTGGAAAGCATGGCAATTGAGGCACAACAACTTTAATGTCTGGGCGCTGCTGTTCACAGTACTCTTTCATCAAATTCGCCTTCATTGAAAGTGGCGAACTGTTAAAACCATGGATATACAGTAGTAGCGCCGGTTTGCTCATAAAAGCCTCACAGAAGAAAAAGTAAGCCCGAACATAAAGTTCGGGCGTGATATTTGGTTAGTAGCCGTTTGAGGTAAAGTCTGGCTGAAACTGCCCATCCGTCAGGCGATTAACCTCAGTAGAAATGTCACCACTTGGGTGAAGTTCTAATTCTCGCCACCCTGGGCACTCTGTGTCTAACGCAAAGTCATCGGAGTTCGGCTTAAACTGCACACAGGTTGAAGGCGTTGCCATCACTCGAATACCATTATAAAGAACATTCATGTCTTGGTGCACATGACCACATAAAATGCCCTTTACGTTCTCAAAACGGTCTACAACTTGCCAAAATGCCTCAGCATCCTTCAGTGTATGCTGGTCAAGCCAAGCACTACCAACTAACAACGGGTGATGGTGCAATAACACAAGTGTGTGTCGGTCTGGGTAGTCAGACAACTTTTCTTCTAATAGGGAAAGTTGCTGATCACTTAAACGCCCATGAGGCACGCCCACAACTTGTGAATCTAGCAAGATCAACTGCCAATGTTCACCTAGCAAAAGGTGCTCAACAGATTGAATTTGAGGTGATGGTAGAACCGTCCCCATGTTTGGTTTGAAGTCGTGATTGCCAGGCAACCAAAAACACGCTTTCTCCAGCGGCGCAATACCCTCGGCAAAACGCTGGTAAGACTCGGCACTGTGATCTTGTGAAATATCACCCGTCGCCAAGATGTATTCAAACTGCACTTGACGATGAAGAACTTCTTTCACCACGGCTTCAAAGCTGTCGGCGGTTCTTACGCTCAGCAAACTGCCCTCATCTGCGGCAAACAGATGAGTATCCGTGATTTGTATAAGCTTTATGCTGTCACTAGATGATTGCAAAATGAAAACCTGATTCGTCCACTATTTAATTTTTTGTTATTTTCCCTTAGTGACGTGACAATCAATTGAAGGCAAGTGGCGATCGACTAATGCCACTTCGTAAACAGAACGTCAGCCATTCACCAAGGAACGTATTAAGTTGATGTTTTTCATCTTTCTGCATCAACTGGTCGTTGGGATAATCATATTTAGCTTTGATGCGAGAGAACTCTCCGCTTGAGCATACTTCAGCAACTCTTGCATCGTGATAAAGCCTGACAGACATCGTCGGTAAAGGAAACACCGGCATCTCATCACTCTGACATATCTCAACAACTGTGGTGTATTTTGTGATTTCATTCACGGTCAGTTGGTAAACCATGCTCGCTGCTTGATAACAACGAATATCACCAACTTCGGCAGAAGCAGGCAGCAAAGCATTGAGCTTAGCGTAGTTGGTCTCATAAGTTCTCATCAGACCCGCTAAGTCAACATGGTATCGCTGTTTTACCGCTACTTGTGCCATTACTTATTCTCCACCGATTGGGGAAACTCCCCATTGTGATTTCAATTCTTGATGGTTAAGTTGTAACCATTGCAATGCAATGATAGAAGCACCATTTTCGAATTTTCCATCCTTCACCCATTGATACGCCGTTTCGCGGCTCAGTACATGAACACGAATATCTTCATTCTCATAGTCTAAACCATGAATGCCATGCGCTTTAGTTGCATCCACTTCTCCAATGAACACATCTAATTTTTCCGAGCAACCACCAGAAGAAGGGTAATAAGAAGTAACCGAGGTGACGCGTCCCACTTGGATCCCTGCTTCCTCTTCTGCTTCTCGACGAATCACTTCTTCAGCGGACTCATCACGGTCTATCATTCCTGCAACAATTTCGAATTGCCAAGGAGATGAATGTTCCAATGCCCCAACTCGGATCTGTTCAATGATCACAACTTGATCAGTCACAGGATCATACGGGAGCATGGCCGCAGCATGACCACGTTCGAACATTTCTCGTTCGACAATCCCACTCCAACCACCAGCAAATAACCTATGCTTAAAACGGTATTTCACCATTTTAAAGAAACCTTTAAACACGGTTTCCTTTGAGATTATTTCCACATCTTGGGGAGTAAAATCATTTTGTTGCTTGTCACACTGTTGCATTCAACACCTCTCTGAGTGAATCTTGTAGTTTACTCATTGTTATTCGCTTGCTCAAAGGACTTGGCTCAACTTTTTGTACAATAGTTATAAATTATTTTAAGCCTTTCTCAAAAATTTATTGCACAGGTGGATAATTACGTGTAAAAAAGTGCAAAGTTTAGAGTAAATATCGTCCAAATTGAGTTAAACTACTGAGAATTAACCAATCTATTGACCGCGGGAATGGAAAATGAAAAAACTGCTTCCACTATTTATCAGTGCAGCGCTAGGCAGTATGAGCACAGCAGCATGGGCAGACTCCCTTGCTGAAATTTATGACTTAGCAAAACAAAATGACCCACAATTGCTCAGCGTAGCAGCGCAGCGTGATCAAGCTTTTGAAGCAATCAACTCTAGCCGCAGTGCCCTACTACCACAAATCAACTTAACCGCGGGTTATGACATTACACGTGGCGACAGAGATCAAGACTTAGGTAGTAAAGTATCGACGGACCAAAACGTCTTATCTGCTGGCGTTGGCTTTACACAAGAGCTGTACAACCGCGCGTCTTGGATTACCCTAGACACTGCAGAGAAAACGGCACGTCAATCAGATGCAACTTATGCAGCAACGCAACAAGGTTTGATCCTTCGCGTTTCTCAAGCTTACTTTGAAGTACTGCGTGCACAAGACAACCTAGTGTTTGTCCGTGCAGAGAAAGCCGCGGTTGGTCGCCAACTAGAGCAAACTAAACAACGTTTTGAAGTTGGCCTATCGGCAATTACTGACGTACATGATGCACAAGCACAATTTGATGCAGTATTGGCTGATGAAGTTCTAGCAGAAAACGATCTTATCAACAGCTACGAGTCACTACGCGAAATTACAGGCCAAGAACACAAAAACCTAAATGTTCTTGATACTGCTCGTTTCTCTGCAAGTCGTCCAAGCACACCAGCTGAAACACTAGTAGAAGAAGCAAAAACAACCAACCTAAGCCTTTTATCAGCACGTATTTCACAAGACATTGCGCGTGACAATATTTCGCTAGCAAGTTCTGGTCACCTACCAACGCTATCTCTGGACGGTGGTTACAACTACGCTGATACTGCGGAAAGCATTAACGATAATACAGCTGATGGCTTCAATGTTGGTGTAAACCTAGCCGTGCCACTTTACACAGGTGGTCGTACAACATCTGAAGTGAAACAAGCGGAATACAGCTACGTTGCTGCTAGTGAAAACCTAGAAGCTGAATACCGTAGTGTTGTGAAAGAAGTGCGAGCACAAAACAACAACATTAACGCCTCTATTGGCGCACTAAAAGCGTACGAACAATCTGTGGTTTCTGCACAGTCTGCACTTGAAGCAACAGAAGCTGGTTTCGATGTTGGTACTCGTACTATCGTTGACGTGCTAGACGCAACTCGTCGTCTTTACGATGCAAACAAAAACCTTTCAGATGCACGTTACAACTACATTCTTGCAGGTCTTCAGCTACGCCAAGCAGTTGGTACGCTAAGTGAGCAAGACATCCTAGATGTAGACGCGGGCCTTAAGCCAGCAAAATAAACGTCTAAGTAACACAAAAAACGCCAGTTGATTTCAACTGGCGTTTTTTTTGGGCTAAGTAACCAAGCCAAGTGCGCTCTAGGCCCCTTCCCCTTCTAAGGGGAGGATTAGGAAGGGATTGCTTCTCGATCTAATTGACGACACTGGTTTTCAATCAGACCGAGTATTCCCCCCCCCTCTAACTCCCCCTTGAAAAGAGGGAGGTCTGGAATACGTTTGTGGTTAGATGCACTCCTCCAAAAACAACAAAGGCCGCTCGAAAGCGACCTTTAACAATCAATTTGTAGTAATCAGTTTGGCGAGCAAGGTATTAACCCTTACCACCTTTGATAGCGTTGATGATCTCGCTGGTTGAACAACCATCTTCAAAGTTCAGTACACGAACTTCACCGCCTGCAGCGATCACTTCTTTACCACCCGCGATCTCTTCTGGTTTGTAATCACCACCTTTCACCAATAAGCTAGGCAGCACTTCTGAGATCAAACGCTGTGGTGTGTCTTCACTGAACGGTACAACCCAATCAACCGCGCCAAGACCCGCCAAGACTGCCATACGACGATCTGTTGGGTTCACTGGACGACCTGGGCCTTTCAAGCGTTTCACTGAGTCATCAGTATTCACTGCAACGATTAGGCGGTCACCTAACTCAGCAGCATGATTTAGGTAAGAAACATGACCTGCGTGTAGAATATCGAAACAACCATTGGTCATCACCACCTTCTCGCCTTTTGCACGTGCTTTCTTCACGGCTTCAATCAGCGCTTGCTCTGAAATCACGCCGTAGTCTGTATCTTGACTGCCGTGAATAGCTTCAGCCAATTCAATCTCAGATAGTGTTGATGTACCTAATTTACCAACCACAACACCTGCGGCTGCGTTTGCTAGTGCACAAGCTTCTTCAAACGATTTACCAGCGGCTACCGATGCTGCTAATACAGAAATAACCGTATCACCCGCACCTGTTACGTCATACACTTCTTTCGCTTGTGTCGGTAGGTGGAATGGCTCTGCACCACGGCGAATCAATGTCATGCCGTTTTCGCTGCGTGTCACCAACAGAGCTTCAAATTCGAACTCTTCAACTAAAGCTAGCGCTTTTTCTACTAACTCTTGGTCAGATTTCACTTTGCCTACAACGTCTTCAAACTCTTTCATGTTTGGAGTCAGAAGGGTTGCGCCACGGTAGCGTTCGAAATCCGCCCCTTTAGGGTCAATAAATACAGGAATGTTTACTGCGCGTGCTTTTTGGATGTACGCCTGTACATGCTCAAGCGAACCTTTTGCGTAGTCAGACATGATGACCGCTTTCACGCTTGGTAGCGCGGCTTCCATGCGAGACAATACAGGCTCTGCATCTGTGTTCTCGAACTTGTCTTCAAAATCCAAACGAATCAACTGTTGACCACGGCTCATGACTCGCAGTTTGGTAATCGTTGGGTATTCAGGAAGCGCCACAAAGTCGCATTTTACTTTTAGCGAGTTCAGGGTTTCAGTCAGCACTTTCGCTGGCTCATCCATACCCGTTAGACCAACAATGTGAGCGTGACCGCCAAGTGAAGCAATATTCATTGCGACGTTCGCAGCACCACCTGGACGCTCTTCATTGTTTTCTACTTTCACAACAGGTACTGGCGCTTCAGGAGAAATACGTCCAGTCGGGCCATACCAGTAACGATCTAGCATGACATCGCCGATGATAAGCACACCAGCGCTGTTGTAATCAGGTAGAATTGGTTTCATTATTGGTCTCCAAAAATTAAATCGTGGTGAGTTTAACACAGCCTTTTTCTAGGCTGAACCTTGCACATGACTTCTGCTTAGGCAAACCATTGATTCCATGCTTGCTTCACCCACTCGCGCTCCGCAACAAACTTATCTTCCGCCACATCAGCATCCAAATTAAGTAAGTTACGGCGATGAATCTCATCACGCATCGATGTGTATGCGCGAGTTAACTGCATCGCTTGATTTTCTTCCATAACACCCTGAGCAATCAAGGTTTCAAAAATTCTTACGTTATCGCACCAACGTATTAGTTTAGGCTTACTGTGACTGTAGTTGAGCACAAGGTATTGAGCGAGAAATTCAACGTCGGTAATACCGCCCTTATCCTGCTTAAGCATAAAGCGCTCAGACTTTTTCCCGCCAAGGTGATCACGCATTTTTTCCCGCATATCGACCACCTGCTTCTTCAGCGTATCTTGGTCACGCGATTTACACAGCACATCATGGCGCGTGTTATGGAAAGCTATCGCTAATGGTTCGTCACCATAAATCATGCGAGCACGTACTAACGCCTGATGTTCCCAAGTCCACGCATCTTGATGTTGATAATCGTCAAATGCATCGGTCGGGCTTACCAGTAATCCTGATGCACCAGAAGGACGTAAGCGAGTATCCACTTCGTACAGAATGCCTGATGCAGTGCGGGTCGAGAAAATATGAATGATGCGCTGTGCCAAACGAAGGTAAAACTGACGACCGTCGATTTCTTTCTTACCATCGGTATACACATTCACCGGACAATCGTGCATAAACACAATGTCGAGATCTGAGTTGTAGCCCAATTCCCAACCACCAACTTTCCCATAACCAATCACAGCAAAACCTTTACCTTCACGATCTTTTACGTGTGTTGGTTCACCATACTTTTCCGACACTTGTAGCCAAGCTTGGTTCACTACGGCTTCTACGATGGCTTCAGCTAAGTAAGTTAAGTGGTCACTTACTTTCATCACTGGTAACACTCCAGCAATGTCTGCTGCAGCAATGCGGAGGATGCAAATCTGCTTGAACTGACGCAACGCCTCCATTTGCTGTTCCATATCATCCTCTGGAATACGAGCAAGGAAGTCGCGCAGCTCCGTTCGGTAGCTGTCGAGTGGGATTGGGTTATAAAGGTGCTGAGGGTCGATCAGCTCATCAAGCAGTATTGGGTAACGCGATAGCTGCTCGGAAATCATCGGACTTGCAGTACACAGACGCACCAATTGCACCAATGCGGCTGGGTGCTCATCCAGCAATTCTAAATACGTAGTGCGCGTGCAAATGTTATGCAGCAAATGCAGAACTCGTGGCAGACCAAACTGTGCATCAGGATGGGCGAACACCGCATCGAAGACTTTCGGCATTAACTTAGTTAAGACTTCACGCCCACGTGGGCCAAGCGTTTTTTTCGCTAAGTCTGCCTTAAATTGCATGATGGTTTTAGCAAGCGCTTCCGAGTTCTCCGTTTTGATGTCTTCTTGCAACACGTGTTCAAGCACATCTTGCTTGGTCGCCATGTCCCAAAGTTCATGGAAATGACGTGCGATGGTTTCCGTCTCGTCCTCTTCGTCATCACCAATTAAGTTCTCAAACACCTTATGTACGTTAGCCATATGCTGTTGAGTTTGAGCCATTAAATCATCCCAAGCATCAAATCGCATCGCAATGGCCAGTTTTAGGCGTTCATCATCGCAATCAGGCAAGGTTTGGGTTTGTTTATCGGCCATCGCTTGCAGCAAGTTTTCCAGCTTACGTAAGTATTTATAGGCCGTTTCTAAATTCTCGACTTCTGATGGGGTTAACTGGCCTAATTCACCAATGGCATTCAAGGTTTCTAGTAAACCACGACCTCGCAAAGAAGGCTCTCGACCACCACGAATTAACTGGAATACTTGAGCAATAAACTCAATTTCACGAATGCCACCAGCGCCTAATTTAATGTTGTTACTCAAACCACGGCGACGTACTTCACTGCTGATCATCGATTTCATTCGACGCAGAGATTGAATCGCACTGAAGTCGATATAACGGCGGAACACAAATGGGCGCAGCATCTGGCGCAATTCTTGGTATTGCGGATACATTTCGCTGCCCATGACGCGTGCTTTGATCATCGCGTAACGTTCCCAATCGCGCCCTTGCTCTTGATAATAATCTTCGAGAGCTGCGTAGCTCATGACCAAGGGGCCACTTTCACCAAACGGACGTAGACGCATGTCAACGCGGTAACAGAAACCATCAAAGGTTTGTTGGTCGAGCGCTTTAATGATGCGTTGACCCAAACGGGTAAAGAACTGTGCATTGGCAATACTACGACGCGCACCTTGCGTCTCACCATTTTCTGGATAGGTGAAGATCAAGTCTATATCGGAAGAAAAGTTCAGCTCGCCACCACCCAACTTACCCATACCGATGATCAGCATAGGTTGCGCTTCGCCTTCGGCATTGGTTGGGGTTCCCCACTCATTGCAACAAATCTTATATTGCCATTGGTAGGTCTCGAAGATCATCGCTTCTGCCAATTGTGATAAGTGACTAAGTGACTCTTCTAGCGTCCAAGTGTGGGTGAAGTCTTTCCACGCAATGTAGACCATTTCACGGTTGCGAAATTGGCGCAGCACACGGTGTCCAGCCATTTCATCTTGGCATTCCACCAGAAGCTCTGCGAGGCGTGTACGATAAGCTTGTTGTCGACTGCTTTCTGCCAGCATGCTTGGCAAGTTTTGTGCGAGTGTCTCATCACGATGAATCGCTTCGGTTATGAACTTACTTAACCCAGACACAAAACGAAACTGCTCAGCAATCTCGGTTGGCCATTGTTGAACGTATCCCGCTTGCTCGGCGTTTTGAACCGCAGAATCCGCGACAGAAATCAGTGACGAAGGCAGCTGCATTTTTCTTCCTTGTGTGAAAAGCACTGTGATTAGGTGTTATCACTTATTTATACCAGAGTTAGCACAAATAAAAACGCCCACAAAAGGTTTGTGGGCGTTTTATCAAAGCTTGTTAGACTTAGACTTGGAAGGATTTAATCTTCTCATCTAACTCTTCGGCATTACTTTGCATCATTTCAGACGTTTCAAGCAACTCCGTCACAACAACAACAGATGCTTCCACCAACTCACGAACGTTAGTGAGGTTTTGGCTCATTTCTTCTGCGACGCTACTTTGTTGACCTGAAGCCGTCGCAATCTGGAAGTTCATGTCGTTGATTTGTGTCACTTGACCAACGATGCCATCCAGTTCAGAGCCTGCATTGGACACCAACTCAACTCCTTCAGCTGCTTCAACCACGCTCTTTTCCATCAATTCGACGGCAGATTCAGCACTCGATTGAAGCTGTGTGATCATTTCTTGAATTTCAACGGTCGCTTGTTGTGTACGCTGGGCAAGGTTACGAACCTCATCCGCAACCACGGCAAAACCTCGACCTGCTTCACCTGCACGTGCCGCTTCAATCGCTGCGTTCAACGCAAGTAGGTTAGTTTGCTCTGAGATACCTTGAATGGTCCCTACTACACTACCAATCGCTTCTACGCGTTCTTCTACTTGGTTAACGGCACTTGCCGAAGACGCGATATCAGAAGAGAGTTCACTCATTTTAGACACGGTTTTTTGCAAGAACTGCTGGCCAGTCACCGCTTGAGTTGAAGCTTGCTCGGTTAAAGTTGACGCTGTTTGCGCATGTTCAGCTACAGTTTGTACGGTTGAAGACATCTCGCTCATGGCCGTCGCAAGCTGGTCGATTTCATTAAACTCTTCTTGTGCTGACTCTTTCGTCTCGGACATGCTCAATGTCATCACCTCTGTGAGAGTAGAAAGCTCTTCCGAAGAGTTGATTTGCATTTGAATGACATCATGCAGTTGGCGACGAGTGGTCTCAAGTTCACGAGCCACATCGCCGTATTCGTCTTTACAATCCATTCCAAAAGGAACAGAAAGGTTCTTACTTGCCATTAATTTGATGGCTTCATTAAGGTATTGCGTCTGACGCAACATCACGCGCGCAGCGGCCAGCAGTAGTACCACAAACACCACAATTAAGATCGCTGTTTGCCAAGCAACTTGAGTGAGATACGCTTCATAATGCTGCTGGGCAACTTGTTCGTTCTGAGTTGCCGCTAGTAATGAATCGTAGAATGTGCTCGCATCCCACAGTTGCTTCGCCACAATTAGGATGGTGCTAAATACCATCAACATGACCATTTTCGGAACGAGCTTGATGTCGGATATCACCCTTTCCCACGGCTTAAATGCCAGCTTTTCCATTGTCAGTTCTCCACCGAGTCTTATATAGTCTTACTTATACTTATGCGCGCACTTAACATTGCCTGCGCGATTTATTTCGAGCTTCGTATGAAAAACCATGATATCAAAGACAGCACCAAACCGATGGGGCTGCTATCACTAATATTGTCCTTTATGGCACTATTTGTGATCTCTGGCCTGTTGTTTTTCCCGCTTGATAACGAAACCCGTCAAGTTCTTATCGGTCTGGATTTTATAATCTGTAGTATTTTTCTATTACAGCTCACCATAGATTTGATCCGGGCCACAGATCGCAGGTCATTTCTTAAGCATCACTGGATCGATTTTGTGGCGAGTATCCCAATGGTTGAGCCTTTACGCTTCGCTCGACTGTTTCACATCTTGCGTGTCATTTTGGTCTTACGCTCTTCAAAGTTCATTCTTTTACAGCTCAAGCAAAACCGCCGAGAAACCACTCTAGCCTCTATCTTATTGCTAATGGTGGTTCTGATAACTCTTGGTTCCAGTGCCATGTTGTTTATTGAAGGACAAAGTCCTGAAGCAAACATCCAAACGGGAACAGATGCATTGTGGTGGGCATTTGTGACCATCTCAACAGTTGGTTATGGTGACCATTATCCGGTGACGACAGGCGGTAAACTCCTGGCTGTACTGGTCATCATCTGTGGTGTCGGTATCTTCGGTATGATTTCTGGCTTGATTACATCGATTCTGACTGCGCCAACCAGACAGCAAGATCATCGCTCCAAAAATAAAGAAAAGCTGTTAGAGCAGGTGCTAGACAGACAAGAACAGATTTTGAACCGGCTACAAGTGATTGAAGAAGAGCTTCAAGAACAAAAGCAGCAGACAAAAAAATAGGACCCTAAGGTCCTATTTTTTCTTGTTTGATCTTACTCTTGCCAGTAGGGCTCAACTTCCACGCTGATGGCTCGCGTCTGATCCATCGCGTGCAAAATAGAACGCTCTTGACGATGTAACCAACGTTCCAGTTGCTCTTGCTCTTCCCCTTCCAACATACCAACCAATGGCAGTAGATGGTTCAACATCAACAAGTCATCAATACCATGCACTAAATCAGCCCATGGCAGTCGGAAACTATTACGTTCTTCCGAATCGTACAAACTCGCAAAGCCAATACCCGTATAGAGATTTCGCAATAGGCGGTAACGTTGATCAACGTATTCTTGTCCTGACAGCTGACGCTCCGCTGGGAACGCTTCCATCAGCTCCGCCCAAGTGCGATCCAATTGCGTGACAGAAAACGGCTGGATATTCGCAGACATTTTTTCACGAGCTTTGTCGTCTAAGAAAGGTTGCCAACCACGAGTGAGAATCCAACGGCTCAAATCCAATAGCAGACCGGTGTAACGTGCCGAACTGAGGAGTTGAAGGGTCTCTTCACGACCAGGTAGCTCTTCTAGTTGCTGCGTCAACTCAGAAACTAAGAACTTACGAGCATCCAGTTTACGTAACACATTACCTTTATCATCTAAAAGCTCTTCTAAATGCGCGTGCTCGTCTAGCCACTCTAGCTCTTCTTCCAACCATTTTAGTTCTTGGCGTAAAATCGCACTGGCTCGACGCGGCACCATACCACCAAAGATAGTCAGAGTCTGACGAATAAAACGAATTGAATTACCAATTTCGCGCAGAGCCTCAACACTGTCTCTTTCAGTAAAAATTTGCTCATGGTAATGCCAATGAGAAAGCGCATGCTCTAACGAGTTAATAAAGCAGTACTCTACGGTATCTGTCTTACTACTATCGACTAAAGACAAAGGCTTCACTTCATCCCCTGCATAGCCACTCGCCAAGCGGTAACCTTTTGCGGCTTTGCTCAGGTTACCCAAGCGCATACCGCCGGCTTCACATAGACTACGAGCAAGAGTAAACAGTGCATCGGTTTGACCTGATTTCAGTTCCAGTTCAACTTCGCAAATAGGATCTTGTTTCTCTTCCCCTTCGGCATCAACAGCAATTACAGCACCTTGGTCAAAAGCCACTTCGATTTGACTGCCATCAGGCATACCAATCAGCCACTGCTCACGAGTGAAGTTGGTAGAGAATAGAGGGGTCAATTCTGATTGCAGCGTCGCAACGTCTTTACCTACTGGCCAAATGTCAGAAGGGTGAAGCGTGAGTTCTGGCTCATTACTGGTGTGCTCAGCATTGTATTCTGGTCTTTGATGAAGGCCCGCTACAACGCGTCCTGCTGTTTTTACAGTTTGGACAAAAACGTCATCAAAACGGCGAATTCTTAAACCAATGTCGTGCTGTCTTAACCATTTATCAGCGGTATCAAAATAGGTGTTACCCAAGTCACGACAACTGTGCTGAAGTACTTTTGTTTCAGAAATTTTTGCTCTTAAAGTTTCTGAAAATTCAGGAGAAACAAAAAACTTCAGTTCTATCTCGGTTTCCATAGCTATACCTTTCAAAGCAGATAGAAACAGGATATTGCCTAATTTCTCACACGGCAAGAAAGAAATATCACCGGAATGATGATCTAAAACAGTTTTAAAGAGTGATTTAATGCGTTACCATGCGCGCCTTTATAGCCATCGTTCAACATTTCGCCAAGAAATGGTGTATGTTTTTTTAAGGTTATAGCTATTAGGTTGAATGACCATGCCAGTAAATACAATTATGGGGTTATTTGCAAAGTCCCCAATTAAGCCTTTGCAACGCCACGTTGTCTGTGTCAACGAATGTTGTTCACACTTGGTTAAGTTCTTTGAAGTGTCTTCAAAGGGTGACTGGGAAAAAGCAGCAGAAATTCGCGCTCAAATTTCTCACCTAGAGAAAGAAGCAGACGTTCTGAAACGTGAAATCCGTCTAAAACTGCCTCGCGGTTTGTTCATGCCAGTCGATCGTACTGACATGCTTGAGCTTCTGACTCAACAGGACAAACTTGCTAACCTGGCAAAAGACATTGCTGGCCGTGTATATGGCCGTCAACTTGTCATTCCAGAGGCTCTCCAATCAAATTTCCTCGCTTACGTTCAACGATGTCTTGATGCGGCTGACCAGGCGCAAAAAGTGATCAATGAACTTGATGAACTTCTTGAAACTGGCTTTAAAGGCCGTGAAGTAACGCTAGTTGCTGAAATGATTAATCAACTAGATGTTATCGAAGATGACACCGATGCCATGCAGATTGAATTACGCCAACAATTGATGGCGATTGAACCTGACATGAACCCTATCGACGTCATGTTCTTGTACAAGATTCTTGAATGGGTAGGTGGTATTGCCGACCAAGCGCAGCGCGTAGGTGCTCGTTTGGAAGTCATGCTATCTCGATCTTAAATCATAAGTTAACGACATAACGAAGAGCATTACGAATGCAAGTCAGATGGACGATGACGAGATTCACCGTCTTATGGGCTGATGCGCGCTAAATTTTGCTCCGCTTGTTATAAAACAACTAGGTATTACGATGGATATCCTCGCTAACTACGGCACTGTCCTGATTATTGTTGCAGCAGCTTTCGGTTTCTTGATGGCTATTGGTATTGGTGCGAATGACGTTGCGAACGCAATGGGCACCTCAGTCGGCTCGAAAGCACTAACCGTTAAACAAGCGATCATTATCGCAATGATCTTTGAATTTGCGGGTGCATACCTTGCAGGTGGTGAAGTTACCGATACGATCCGTAAAGGTGTTATCGAAACCTCTCTATTCGCACATCAACCTGATGTTCTTGTATTTGGCATGATGTCTGCGCTTCTAGCGGCTGGTACATGGCTACTACTTGCGTCATACATGGGCTGGCCTGTTTCTACGACCCACTCGATCATCGGTGCAATCATCGGTTTCGCATGTGTGTCTGTAGGTACTGAAGCGGTTGACTGGGCAAGTGTTCAAGGCATTGTTGGCAGCTGGATTATTACGCCGGTTATCTCAGGTTTCTTTGCTTACGTTATCTTTGTCAGTGCCCAACGCCTGATTTTTGATACTGAGAACCCACTATTCAACGCAAAACGTTTCGTTCCAGTTTACATGTTCATCACGACAATGGTGATTGCACTTGTAACCATCAAAAAAGGCCTGAAACACGTTGGCCTTCACCTAAGTAACGGTGAAGCATGGATGTGGGCAGCGGTAATCTCAGCAGCAGTAATGGCTGGCGGTTACTTCTACATTCAGAAGAAATTCGCTAACCGTGAAGAAGACCACGGCTTCGCAGGTGTTGAAGGTATCTTCTCTGTACTGATGGTTATCACTGCGTGTGCGATGGCATTTGCACACGGTTCTAACGACGTAGCGAACGCGATCGGTCCACTGTCTGCGGTTGTTTCAACGGTTGAGCACATGGGTGAAATCACAGGTAAGAGCACCATCGCATGGTGGATTCTTCCTCTAGGTGGTTTTGGTATCGTCGTTGGTCTTGCGACACTTGGTCACAAAGTAATGGCAACCGTTGGTACAGGCATCACTGAACTAACACCAAGCCGTGGTTTTGCAGCGCAGCTTGCTACAGCATGTACGGTTGTTCTAGCGTCAGGTACTGGTTTACCTATTTCAACGACTCAGACACTGGTTGGTGCGGTTCTAGGTGTTGGTTTCGCTCGCGGTATCGCAGCACTAAACCTAGGCGTAGTACGTAACATCGTAGCTTCATGGATTGTTACCCTACCAGCAGGCGCACTATTGGCAGTCGTATTCTTCTACGGCATCCAAGCGATGTTCTCGTAAGACAGACCGTCAATAGATTGTAAGCGCTTTGTCATTATTGACTCAAACGCACAGAAAGGGAGGCTTTGCCTCCCTTCTTTGTTGCACCGAAGTTTGAAACTGCATAATATTCGTCTATTTCCGGCTCCAATCATTCGGTGCCAAAGCTGTATCCAAGAAAATCGTTAAGGGATTTATTGTGAAAAAACTATTCATCACGGTTTTGTTTACTTTGCTAGCAGCGCCAGCGGCACTAGCGGCAGACCGTTATATTTCTGATGACCTATTCACTTTTATGCACTCTGGTCCAAACAACACTTACCGCATTATGGGTAGTGTTAACGCAGGCTCTAAAGTACAACTGCTGCAAGCAAATAAAGACACAGGTTACACACAGATTCGAGACGACCGCGGCCGCACTGGTTGGGTGCAAAGCAAGTTCGTCACAAACCAAGAGAGCATGGCAATTCGTATGCCTCGCATTGAGAAAGAACTGAAAGAAGTGAAGTCTCAACTTGCGAACGCTCGTCAAAACTCAGACACAGAGAAAGCGGGCCTAGTGACGTCACTAGAAACGCGTAACCAGCAAATCTCTGACCTTGAGAAGAAATACTCAGAGATCAGTGACCAACTGACTTCTGTAGAAACAGAGAACCGTGAGCTTCGCGCTAAGCTAGACACCCAAAAAGACGACATGCTACTTAAGTACTTCACTTACGGTGGTGGTGTTGCAGGTCTTGGTTTGCTGTTTGGTTTGATTCTTCCGCATATCATGCCACGCAGAAAGAAATCACCAGCAGGCTGGGCATAATCGCTTTCAGCTAAACGGATAAAGAAAAGCCAGTCGTACTCGACTGGCTTTTTTGTTGGCTTCGTTTAACGAGATACCTTGTTACTCACCCATTGAACTGGATGCTCGTCGTCTGTCCGTTGCACCGTAAATCTTGCCATCCTTAACTTCAATCGCGTTCAACCCACTCACCACAGGTATTACGTGGACTGGGTAACCTAATTCCATGAACTCCGGAACGAGCATTTCTGCAAAGGTCTTCTTCTCCACCAACAAGCCAGTCGGATCGTAGGGCTTAGTTCGGTCAATCTTGGTGCCGTATTGAATATTCGGTAGATCAATCGCCTCCTGCGCAGACAAGTTCCAGTCGAGAACCCCTACAAGGGTCTTTAAAACATAACCTGGGATTTGCGAACTGCCAGGAGAGCCCACAACCAAACGTAAGTCATTGCTGCTGTCCATGACCATTAAAGGCGTGATGGCTGATCGCGGACGTTTACCTGCCTCAATGGCATTTTGCGTCGGTTTACCATCGACTGTTGGCATGGGAGAGAAGTTTGCCATTTGCGCATTCAAAATCACGCCATCGACCATCACACCCGCTCCCATTCCAGTCCCAACGGTACTGGTCATCGCAATGGCATTGCCCTCTTTATCAATGATGGAAATATGCCCGGTATCTTTGCTCTCAAAGCCTTGGTATTGCGCATACTGCATTGGCGTTACCTGCCCAGCTTTCGGGCTATCTTTTGCCACACCATAATCTGGAATCAATTCTCGTCTTTCATCGAGGTAATCGTTATCCAACAGTTGCTCAATCGGAGTCTCTATATAATCAGGGTCACCGGCGTAAGCGATGCGATCGGCTTTTGCAACACGCATTGCCTCCGTCATCAAACGCCAAGGTTCAACATCTGTTTTCGCCATTTGAGAGAGACCATAAGGTTCAAGCAACTTAAGGCTTTGTGCGACCATCACTCCACCAGAAGCCGGATAACCAAATGACATAACCTTATTGCCTCGATACTCGGTCTCAATGATGTCACGTTGCTTAACTTGGTAGTTTTTGAAGTCCGACAAAGACAGCTTCTCATGTTGGTCTCCAATACGGCTGTTGACTGTCTCAACGATGTGCTTACCAAACTCACCGCCATAGAGGTATTCATCACCTTGTCGAGCGATCTGTTTTAGCGTTTCGGCCATCTTAGGGTTCTTCATCAACGTGCCTGTCGGCTTAATCTCATCGCCTTGCCAATACAGTGCTTTTATCTCTGGGTCTTGTTTCAACCGCGCTTGCTCGCGTACGACAATATCGTAGGTGTAGCTGTTCATAGCATAACCTTCGCTTGCCAATTCAATTGCAGGCTTCATCAATTCAGACCACGCAAGCTTGCCGTATTGCTCATGTGTGGAATAGAGCAATCGTAAGGTTCCCGGAACAGCAATAGAACGAGGGCCAAGAATGTCATTGCGGCTAAGTACTTCTCCGTTTTCTACAAACATATTCGGGTTCGCACTAGAAGGCGCTTCATCTCGACCATCAAGCGCAAGAAACTGTTGCTTATCGTGCTGGTAAAACAAAGCAAATGTACCGCCACCGATACCTGTCATATCCGGTTCAACGACCGACATCACCATCTGCATCGCCACCATGGCATCAACCGCGTTACCGCCTTGCTTCAATATCGTGTAACCAGCACTGCTCACATAAGGATTAGTTGCGCTTACCATAAAATGCTCACCAGTATTATCTGGCGTAATCGGAAAAGGTTCAGGCTTTGCGGCATAGCTCACCGCGGCAACCAAGCTCAAAGAAAAAGTAAGAATACGCATACGTTCCGTATAGACTCCTGTAATTTTATAGAGGTCTAACGTTGACCAAATGCTTATTGCCAAGTTCGTCAATATGGTGTTTTTTTACACAACCCTGACCCGATAGGCATGATCAATCCATCAGCAATATCGAAGCCCTTTTAAGCACTGGTGTAAGGTATATTTTGTTTCTTTGACGGTTTGGAAATCATTAACCAAACCAATAGGGAGAAGCTTGTAGAAGAGACAAAAAAGCCAGCGAATAACTTCACTGGCTTCTGTTAGATTCGGGTTAGATCGTTACCCTTTCCATTCATATAATGCAGGAATTCGGATCTGTTCCCCTTGGAACTCGACGATCACCGCTTGTGGTTGGATCTCTTTTAACGTGATTTGACCATCCACCACATCACCTTGGTGGTATTCAACGTTATTGATCTTCACCCAACGTCGCTTAGTATCGCTTGAATACATGTGCGTTTGTAAATTCAATGCCGGCAAGCGGCCATGCCATTGGTGTGCATCATGCTCAAGATCGTTCATCTGAGCCTCTGAGCGCGTAGGCAGATCATTGTTCGCCATCGCATTTTCAACTTTCATCGCTAAATCAGGGGACAACGAAGACAAGTCGAGATCATCTAACGACAGTCCGAGATCATCCTGCCCAACTTTCGTTTGCGAAGTCTGCTTTGTTTTCTCTGGCACAGAAAGTAATGATTGCTCACCCGGCACTGATTCATTACTCACATAATCTTGCCCGACAAAGGTGCCCATACTTCTCGATAACTCTGCGCTTGGCCACTCACGTTGCAACTGAGCAAGCTGAGTCACCTCAGGGTAGTCAAGCGTTTCAAAGTTTGGTCTTAACTTAACAGGCTCAGGAGCTTGAGCTGGCACTTGAACCGTCATCGGCTCTTGGGCAACCCTGGGGGCTTGCATTTCTGGCGTCAAAAGGTCCATATACCAAGCGACGCCAACAGCGGTTAGGCTTACAGGCAGTAGAAAAAGCCCAATGTGTTTCATCATCGGCATTATGCTTCCTCCTCATTGATTTGCGCTAAGGCTGGAGCATCAGGTTGCGCGCTTTGTTGTAAGCGCTCTAATGTACGTTGACCTGCAATGCCATCCACACCAATGCCTTGCCAGCGCTGGAAGAGTTCCACACGCTCTTTCATTGCACCATCATAAATGTCTGTATCTAGTGGTTGTTCATTTACCGCTTCTGCCAGCAACTTGTCCAACACTTCAATTGCAGGCCCTTCCATATCAAGACGCAGAGTATCTTTTAGAGGCGCTTGCCATAACTCGATGATATTGCCCTGCCACAGTGGTTTTAGCCACGATATAGGTAGGCGTAGGCGCTCCTTACCATTGAGCACTTCCACTTTACCGTCACCAATCGCATACAAAATGACGTAACCCACTTCCCCTTGATAATTCAGTTCTAATATCACTGGACGATTCTGCTGGACCAATAACGGCCATGTTGCCATCTTTCGCTCACAACGCATTGTTGATTGTGGCTCAGATAAACAAAGATTGTCGCGAACTGAAGCGCGGTAGCCCCATAGTTTGTAAAGATCGTTAACGGCTAAATTTGATTGGGTTTGTGCTAACAGTTGTTCACGCTGTTCATTGGTCAATTGCTCATTCACAATTGGGGCAACAACCGCTGGTTGTATTGGCGTTTGAGCAGCAACCGTAGGTGCAGTATTTGTTGGCACCTCCATAGGCATATTGTGCGTCACTGCCCAACCAACACCTAATGCCGCAAACACACCAATGGCAACCGAGCCCCACGCAGGCCATTCAAAGCTACGGCGAATTGGCTTATCCTGCTGATAAATCTCGGCTTGGAACTGCATCACCTCTTCACACGCTTGATGTACTGTCTGTCGATCAACGACTACATTGCCCTTGTAGTAACTCATGTTCAGTGACTTATCACACACAAGGTTGATAAGGCGTGGAATGCCGTGGCTATACTTGGCAATCAGCTTAGTCGAACTGCGATCGAACAACTGCTGGTCACCACCTGCGGTATGCAAACGAAACGCAATGTAGTCAGCGGTTTCCTTTTCATCCAACGGCAATAAGTGATAACGACCAGTAATACGCTGTGCAAGCTGACGTAGCTGCGTCGTTTGCAGCAAGCGTTGTAGCTCTGGCTGGCCAACCAAGAGCACTTTAAGCAGCTTTCTGGTGTCCGTTTCTAAGTTGGTAAGTAGACGCAACTGCTCAAGAACATCAGCGGCGAGGTGCTGCGCCTCATCAATCACTAATAACGTCGTCCAACCTAATTTATGGTTACGCAGCAAGTACTCATGAATCGCTTGGTTAAGCTGCTTGAGCGTCGCATCTTGCGGATAAGTCACTTTGAACTCATCACAAATAGCCTCAAGCAAGTCTCGGCTAGAAAAGGTTGGATTAAGAATCAAGCCTGCTTTGGTGTTCTCATCCAAATTCGCCAACATGGCTTTCGCGACGGTGGTTTTGCCTGTCCCTACTTCGCCTGTCAGCATGGCAAAACCACCACCATCGCCTAACCCCGCCTGAAGATGCGTGATCGCCTCTTTATGACGTTGGCTCAGATACAGATAACGCGAGTTTGGAACAATCGAAAATGGCAGTTCAACAAACCCGAAAAAGTCCTTATACATTAGGATCTCCAGCTAAAACCCTCCCGCAATCAAATCGGGATATTCCTTATTAGACTTAAACAAAGCGCTAAGTTCTTTTAGATGTGAAGAAAAGTACCATTGCTTGCTACAATGTCCAACGTCATATCCATAAATTAAGAGGTAATCCGTGCAAGTTTATTTAGTTGGTGGTGCAGTTCGAGATCATTTGCTCGGAATCGACAGTTATGACAAAGATTGGGTGGTTGTCGGCTCGACACCAGAAATGATGCAAAGCCAAGGCTACACGGCTGTCGGGAAAGACTTTCCTGTGTTTCTTCATCCCAAGACTAAAGAAGAGCACGCCCTTGCACGAACCGAAAGAAAATCTGGCGCGGGTTACACTGGCTTTGAATGTTTCTTTGATCAAAGCGTCACGCTAGAAGAAGACCTTATCCGACGAGATCTCACCATCAACGCCATGGCGATGGATAATGACGGCAACCTATATGATCCTTATGGTGGTCAACAAGATTTGCAGGCGAAAGTGCTACGTCATGTATCGGAAGCTT
Source organism: Vibrio sp. MOR3 (assembly GCF_001557775.1). Classification (NCBI taxonomy): domain Bacteria; kingdom Pseudomonadati; phylum Pseudomonadota; class Gammaproteobacteria; order Vibrionales; family Vibrionaceae; genus Vibrio; species Vibrio sp. MOR3. The sequence continues at coordinate 170,757 of NZ_LNRD01000003.1, forward strand.
TTGTTGAAGACCCTCTACGTGTTCTGCGTGTGGCTCGTTTCGCGGCGAAGTTGGCGCATTTGGACTTTAGCGTGGCAGAGGAAACCATCCAACTAATGCGCGAGATCGCAGAATCTGGCGAGTTGAGCACCCTTACCCCAGAACGTGTTTGGCAAGAATGGCATAAGTCGCTTTCTACTTCCCGCCCAGACGTATTCTTATCTGTTTTAAGAGAGTGCGGTGCGTTAGCCATCGTCCTGCCAGAAATTGATGTCCTGTTTGGCGTACCTCAGCCAGAAAAGTGGCATCCAGAAATCGATACAGGTATTCACACTCTTATGGTGGCCGAGCAAGCAGCAAAGCTGAGTGATTCATTGCCGGTTCGATTTGCCGCACAAGTACATGATTTAGGCAAAGGCGTCACACCAGAAAGCGAATGGCCGAGTCACAAAATGCATTGTCACACGGGTTTAAAGTTGATTAAAAAGCTGTGTGCTCGCGTGCGCGTTCCTAATGAATTTCGTGACTTGGCATTAATGGTCTGTGAGCAACACTCTAACATCCACCGAGCCGCCGAGCTTAAACCACAAACCATCATAAAAATCCTCAACAAGTTTGATGTGTGGCGTAAGTCAGAACGTTTGCAAGATATTTTAATCTGTTGCCAAGCCGATCATGCAGGTCGAAAAGGCTTAGAAGGCCAACCTTACCCGCAAGCAGAGCTGTTTATACAAGCTTACCAAGCTGCGGCATCTGTCGATGTACAAGCTATCATTAAAGACGGCTTCAAAGGTCCAACTATTCGCGATGAACAAGAGAAGCGTCGCGTTGAAGCAGTAAGAGTTACGCTAGGAAAATAAGCCGATAGGTACATAACGAACAAACAAAAACGCCCGCTATAGAAAGCGGGCGTTTTCATTCGGATTGGGTTTAAGCCGTCAGCAAGAAAGCAAACAAGCCAAAACCTAGAATCAGACGGTAGATAACGAATGGTGTCATGCCCATGCGTGAAATCATCTTCAAGAAGAAGTGGATACAAATATACGCACTGATAAATGAAGTCACGATACCCGTAAGTAAGAAGCCAACATGCACAGGTTCGCCGCTGGTTACTAACTTCATCCCTAAGTAGCCACCAGCCAAAGTGATGATTGGTATCGACATTAAGAATGAGAAACGAGCCGCCGCTTCACGAGTAAAGCCTAAGTAAAGCGCCGCGGTGATGGTTGCACCAGAGCGTGAAGTACCAGGGATCATCGCAAGTGCTTGAGCAATACCAATAAACAGTGCTTTCTTCCAACCCGTTTGGTATTCATCCGCGATTTGCTCTGCGTTCTTATCCACCCACCACAGCAACAAACCAAAGATGATCGTCGTCGTCGCGATCACATAAGCACTGCGTAGGTAAATCTCAATGATGTCTTTCATCAATAGACCGAAGACACATGCCGGGATCGTAGCCAGTACAATCATCCAAGCTAATTTGGCTTCTTTGCTGCGGTCGCCTTTAAAGATCGAGGCAAACAACGCTTGGAATAGCGTGATCACTTCTTGGCGGAAATAAATCACCACAGCCATCAACGTACCAACGTGAACGGCAACATCAAATGCTAAACCTTGGTCTTCCCAACCAAATATAGCGGAAGGTAAAATCAAATGAGCAGAGCTGGAAATTGGTAAAAACTCTGTCAGACCCTGAATCAGAGCCAAAATAAAGGCTTCAAAGTAACTCATGTAAACAACTCAAAATTAAAGTGAAAAAGAAACGGGTTTGAGTGAATCAACGGGCTGCATCGCCTGCCAAATATCAGCGACAGTACGCCCATCGCCGGGGATCACTAGATGAGGTTCGAGATCATACAGGGGCTTTGTTACAAAAGGATATTTGTAGATATCACTGCGAGGTAACTCAGGTTTTTGTTGCGAAATGCACTCACCGAACAAGACTATATCGAGATCTAAGGTTCGATCCTGATACTTTTGCGCATTTTCCTCACGACCCCACTTAAACTCAATCTCGCGTAGATGCTGACTCAACTCTTCGAGTGACAACTCCGTAAAAAAACTAATCACGAAGTTGTAGAAGTTCTGACTGCTAAAGCCAATTGGCTCGCATTCATATATCGGTGATACGTGGAGATCCGTTCCAAGTTGCTGCAACTCTTGAAAAGCCGCCAACGAATGCCGCTCCCTATCTATGTTGGTACCGACACCGATATAAGCTTTTATCATGCCTGGCCTCGCTCAATCACAACGCCTACCGCGCGTGCTTGAGGAACGGCACCAGGTTTTGCCAAACGAATTTTTACCCAAGGCACAGAGAAGCGCTGCATGATGATGTCAGCCACTTCTTCTGCCACTCGTTCAACTAGAAGGAAACGACCATTTTCGATGTGATTAAGCACCGCTTCACTTACCTGCGAGTAGTCCAATGCGTCTTGAACATCATCACTTTTACCCGCCGGTTTATTGTCGTGCGCCATTTCGATATCCAGAACCAGCTTTTGCTTAATTTGCTGTTCCCAATCGTAAACGCCGATGGTGGTGATTACTTCTAGTTGTTCAATAAAAACTTTATCCAGAGCCATCTTATGTCCTTCTTTTACAGAGGTCGGATACCCGATACGGGCAATTTGATCGTACTATTCTATACCCAAGCAACCTACTGCGGTCTTTAACCACGTCAATTGGTGGCAAAAGTCACTTGGGTATAAACTGCGAAGACTCTTTATATACAAGAAATCCCATAATGCAAGCTCTATCGCAGAGAGTATTTTTGCTCAAAGCCGAATCGCGGTATGATAGCAATTACTCAGGAACTGAGCATTAAATTCCAATCCATCAAGGACTTCTATGGACGCACTGGCACTGATAATGACAATGGCCGCCTATTTGCTGGGATCGATCTCCAGTGCGGTACTCATTTGTCGTTTGTTAAGGCTGCCAGACCCTCGTAAAGTTGGCTCTAATAACCCTGGTGCAACCAATGTGTTACGCATTGGCGGCAAAGGAGCTGCCGTAGCCGTTTTACTCTGTGACATGCTCAAAGGCACCATACCAGTTTGGGGAGGGTACTTCCTCGGTATCGATCCGATCATTCTTGGTGTCATCGCGATTGCAGCCTGTCTCGGCCATATGTACCCAATATTCTTCCACTTTAAAGGGGGGAAAGGCGTCGCAACAGCACTTGGTGCAATCGCCCCTATCGGTCTGGATTTAACCGGTCTTGTTATGCTGACATGGCTGGGGATCGCCGTCTTGTTCCGCTACTCTTCTTTAGCTGCCTTAGTCACCGTTTTAGTGACACCGTTTTACACTTGGATGTTCAAACCTCAATACACCTTACCTGTAGCAATGTTGTGCTGTTTAATCGTCTTTAAACACCATCAAAACATCCGCCGATTACTCTCTGGCGAAGAACCAAAGATTGGTGAGAAGAAACTGATAGAAAAAAACTCGGCCTAAAACCGAGTTTTCTTTATCTAAATATGGCTTGAAAATCTAAGCGTGCACTTTATTTAAGAAGTCTAACAGCATCTGGTTAACGAACTCAGGTTGCTCCAATGAGCTAATGTGCCCTGCTTCTGGGATCTCAATCAATTGGCTACCCGTAATACAGTCGTTCATCAAGTAAGATTCAAACACCGGGCGAGGCTTATCTTCACGGCCGACGGCAATCAAAGTTGGCAAAGCGAACATTTCTGAATCTTCAATCACATCACGGCGGCCAAACACCATACGCCCAATACGAGCGACTTCGACTGCACGCTCACCTTGTAGATCTTCAAGACTTTGTTTGAATGAAGCGACTAGCTCAGGGTTTACTTGCTCGGCATTATTGGCAAAAAACAGCGGAGTGACAGCCTCAATAATTGGCGCAGGTACAGCTTGCACTTGGCTAATCGTATCTAACATCGCAAAGTACTTCTTGTGCGTCACTTCAGGTTCAAGCCCAATGAAGGTATCCATCAACACCAATGACTTCACACGCTGCGGAGCTTGAGCTGTCAGCTCTGCACCCCACATGCCACCAACAGACAAACCAACAATAGAGAACTGTTCGATCTCCAAATGATCCATCAATGCCAGCATGTGCTGAGCGTAATCCACCAAAGAACGGGTTGAAGCTGGTGCAGCATCTGACTCACCGTGTGCCCAAAGATCTGGCACAATACAACGGTATGACTGGCTTAGCACCTCAATCTGCGGAGCCCACATTTGGCAATCCCACAAATAACTGTGTCCAAATAGCAACACAGGGCCTTCCCCTTTATCTAAGTAAGCAAGTTTCTGACCTTCAATTTCAAAATTATTCATTGTTATATCCATTTATTATTCTTGCACATCATCCTATCACTGAAACGATATGGAACTGCTCGCATCAGTCAGGCTTTAACATTAATTACGTAAAGCCTTTCAATCCAATAGGTAAAAATAAAGGCCTCTTATGAGCAGAGACCTTTATTGTGGTGAATCTATTTCAAACCTTCAGTAGAAGTTTGCTTACGCGATTGGCGTCAGTTGGTCGATTGGCCAACGTGGGCGCGCTTCCACAGCCATGTCCGACACTTCGCCATTCTTCAGGCGCTGCATACCAGCGTAGGCGATCATCGCACCGTTGTCGGTACAGAATTCCGTACGTGGGTAGTAAACTTCACCACCGACTTTCTTCGCCAGCTTCTCAAGTTCAGCACGCAGACGACGGTTAGCACTTACACCACCCGCAATCACAATACGCTTCATGCCAGTTTGTTCTAGAGCACGCTTACATTTGATTACCAGTGTCGCACACACAGCTTCTTCAAATGCTAAAGCGATATCTGCACGTGTTTGCTCGTCATCACCGTTTGCCGCAATGGTATTAGCAGTAAAAGTCTTGAGACCAGAAAAGCTCATGTCCAAACCTGGCACGTTGGTCATTGGGCGTGGGAATTTAAAGCGACCCGGAGTGCCTTTCTCTGCCAGTTTAGACAGTAGTGGACCACCAGGGTAATCCAAGCCCATTAACTTCGCGGTTTTATCAAACGCTTCACCCGCTGCATCATCAATCGACTCGCCTAGGATTTTGTACTCGCCGATGCCTTTCACTTCCACCATCATTGAGTGACCGCCCGATACCAATACCGCAACAAACGGAAATGGTGGTGGATTGTCTTCTAGCATAGGTGCCAGTAGGTGACCTTCCATATGGTGAACAGGCACCGCAGGAACACCCCAAGCGTAAGCAATACTACGACCAATCGTTGCACCAACGAGCAAGGCACCAACAAGACCTGGCCCAGCGGTGTACGCAACGCCATCAATGTCTTTAGGTGTCAGGTTTGCTTCCTTTAGCGCCTCTTTAATAAGAGGAATAGTTTTCTTAACATGGTCACGTGAAGCCAACTCAGGCACCACGCCACCGTAATCCGCGTGAAGTTTTACTTGGCTGTAAAGCTGGTGTGATAACAGACCTTTTTCATCGTCATAAATCGCGATGCCAGTCTCGTCACATGAGGTTTCAATACCGATAATGCGCATGGTTTTCTCAGTGGGCTTTCTGTATAGAGGAAATTTGGGCGTCATATTACCTTGCCTTGGTGCTTCAAACAAATTTTGTACAGACAATAAGCGATAAAAGGCTTTACAAAGCTTATGTGATCGGATTAAAATTCCGCACCATTTTTGATCAAGCTGGTAATAGACCAAATAATTGTGATTTGGTTTACTGAAATCCAGCGTTAACGAATAACCCCTGAGGTGAAAGGCATATGCCAGTAGTTAAAGTACGTGAAAACGAACCGTTCGACGTTGCTCTACGTCGTTTCAAGCGCTCTTGCGAAAAAGCAGGTATCCTTTCTGAAGTGCGTCGTCGTGAGCACTACGAAAAACCAACTACAGTTCGCAAACGCGCTAAAGCAGCAGCTCAAAAGCGTCACGCTAAGAAGCTAGCTCGCGAAAACGCTCGTCGCGTTCGCCTGTACTAATAACTGAGATCCGGAAAGGAATTTAGTTATGGCTCTGATTGAACAACTCAAAGAAGAGCAAAAATTAGCGATGAAAGCCAAGGACAAATTGCGCCTTGGTACTATTCGTTTAGCCTTAGCAGCAATCAAGCAACGTGAAGTTGACGAGCAGATCACTCTGAACGACGACGACATTCTTGCTGTGTTGACCAAAATGGTTAAACAACGTCGCGACTCTGTCACGCAGTTTGAAGCAGCAAATCGTCAAGATCTTGCTGATGCTGAACGAGCAGAAATTACGGTTCTTGAGGATTTTATGCCTCAACCACTGACAGATGAAGAAGTAGCAGCTCTTATCGAGAACGCGATTACTGAATCTGGTGCAGCTGGCATGCAAGACATGGGCAAAGTAATGGGCGTTCTGAAGCCGCAAATTCAAGGGCGTGCAGATATGGGTAAAGTGAGCGGTTTAGTTCGCGCTAAATTGGCTTAACACCCCACCCAATTGCAGCAAGCCGTGCTATCCTTTGGAACGCACGGCTTGTTTGTATCTGAATGAATGGAATAACGCACGGTCGTATGCATGCTTTTCTCCATAACTCATTCACACCAATCATGATTTTTCTTTTTTGTTAGGTTTTATGGCTGGACACATCCCACGCAGTTTTATTGATGACCTCCTAGCTCGACTTGATATTGTCGACATCATTGACGCGCGCGTGAAACTTAAGAAAAAAGGTAAAAATTACGGCGCTTGCTGCCCTTTCCATAACGAAAAGACCCCTTCATTCAGTGTCAGCCAAGAAAAGCAGTTCTATCACTGTTTTGGTTGTGGCGTGCATGGCAATGCCATCGACTTCATTATGGAGTTCGAGCGCTTAGAGTTTGTCGAAGCTATTGAAGAACTGGCGTCTTACCTCGGGTTAGATGTTCCTCGCGAACAACGCAGCGGTGGTGGCGGTCAGTTTCAATCAGGACCACAAGCCAGCAGCAGCGAAAAACGTAGCCTTTACGATTTAATGGGCAGTATTTCTCAGTTTTATCGTAATCAACTCAAGCTACCAGCAAGCAAAGTTGCCATTGAATACCTAAAAGATCGTGGATTATCTGGCGAAATCGTCCAGAAGTTTGGCATCGGCTATGTGGCCGATGAATGGGACTTAGTCCGTAAGAACTTCGGCCAGAACAAAGATAACCAAGACATGCTAGTTACAGGCGGCATGTTGATTGAAAACGAAAAAGGTAACCGTTACGACCGCTTCCGTGGCCGTATTATGTTCCCAATTCGAGATCGACGAGGCCGAGTGATTGGTTTTGGTGGTCGTGTATTGGGCGACGGCACCCCGAAATACCTCAACTCACCGGAAACGCCAATCTTCCATAAAGGTAAAGAGCTATACGGCCTTTATGAAGTCTTACAGGCATATCGTGAACCACCACGAATTTTGGTGGTTGAAGGGTATATGGATGTTGTCGCGTTAGCGCAATATGGCGTAGATTACTCTGTCGCTTCATTGGGCACGTCAACGACTGGCGACCACATTCAAATGCTGTTCCGTCAGACCAACACCGTTGTGTGTTGTTACGATGGCGACCGCGCAGGTAAAGAGGCCGCTTGGCGCGCGCTGGAAAACGCACTTCAATACCTGAAAACAGGTAACACATTGAAGTTCTTGTTCTTACCTGATGGCGAAGACCCGGACAGCTACGTTCGTAAATACGGCAAACAAGCCTTCGAACAACAAATCGAACAAGCGACACCGCTTTCGAGCTATCTGTTTGATAACCTGATTGAATTGCACCAAATCAACTTGGGCAATAATGAAGGTAAGTCGGCGCTGCGTGCCTACGCAAGTGCACTTATCGACAAGATACCTGATCCCTACTTTCAGGAATTACTCGAAAAGCTGCTTGATGAACGCACTGGTTTTGATAACCGCTTACGTCAACCACGTAAGAAGAGCAATGAAACTCGACCTCAGCCGCACAAAGAGATCAAACGAACTCCGATGCGCGAGGTTATCGCTCTACTTATTCAAAATCCGAGCTATGCTCAAATGGTACCGGATCTTTCCTCAGTGAGAGATTTATCCATACCAGGCCTAAGTTTATTTGTTGATGTACTTGATAAATGTCAGGTACATCCCCATATCAACACAGGCCAATTATTAGAGCATTGGCGAAATAGCCAAAATGAGACCCTTCTGTCTCGTCTGGCGAGCTGGGATATTCCGCTCGTAGAAGACAACCTTGAAGAAATATTTTTAGACTCACTGGACAAAATAATTGCCCAGTGCGTAGAAAAGCAAATTGAAAACCTGCAGGCCAAAGCAAGAAGTGTCGGTTTATCAGCCGAAGAGAAAAGGGAGCTGCTAGCTTTAATGCTAGATTTAAAAGCGTAACCCTGATTAATTAGTCAGCAACAATTAAATTTGCTATAGTAAGTGGTTTGCATTTCGCATACTGATTCCTTCACCAGATTACGAAGTTGGATACCGTCTATGGATCAAAATCCGCAGTCACAGCTAAAGTTACTTGTTATTAAAGGCAAGGAACAAGGCTATCTGACCTACGCCGAAGTAAATGACCACCTACCTGCTGAAATCGTAGATTCAGAACAGGTAGAAGACATCATTCAGATGATCAACGATATGGGTATCAAAGTAGTTGAAACTGCTCCTGATGCCGATGATCTAGCACTGAACGATGACACAAACATTACCGATGAAGATGCTGCCGAAGCCGCAGCCGCTGCACTTTCTAGCGTAGAAAGTGAAATTGGTCGTACAACAGACCCAGTGCGCATGTACATGCGTGAAATGGGTACTGTAGAGCTACTGACTCGCGAAGGCGAAATCGACATCGCAAAACGTATTGAAGAAGGTATTAACCAAGTTCAATCGTCTGTTGCTGAATACCCTGGCACTATCCCATACATTCTTGAGCAGTTTGACAAAGTTCAAGCAGAAGAACTTCGTCTAACTGACCTTATCTCTGGATTTGTTGACCCTGACGCAGATGACACTGCTGCTCCAACAGCAACGCACATCGGTTCTGAATTGTCTGAATCTCAACTAGAAGAAGAAGACGAAGAAGACGCAGAAGAAGATGAAGAAAGTGATGACGATTCAGATGATTCTGAAGAAGATGTAGGTATTGACCCAGAGCTAGCGCTTGAGAAATTCAACCAGCTACGCAGCACGTACCAAAACCTTCAGCTTGCGATCAACGAACACGGCTACGAAAGCCCGAAAGCAACCGTTGCAAACGAATTGATGCTAGACGTATTCAGAGAATTCCGTCTAACACCAAAACAGTTCGATCACCTCGTGAACGAGCTTCGTACTGCGATGGATCGCGTTCGTACTCAAGAACGTTTGATCATGAAGTCAGCGGTTGAATACGGCAAAATGCCGAAGAAATCGTTCATCGCGCTATTTACAGGCAATGAATCAAGCGAAGCTTGGCTAGATGAGATTCTTTCATCTGATAAGCCTTACGCTGAAAAAATCAAACGTAGCGAAGAAGAAATCCGTCGTTCAATCATGAAGCTAAAAATGATTGAAGAAGAGACTTCTCTAAACGTTCAAAACATTAAAGACATCAGCCGTCGTATGTCTATCGGTGAAGCAAAAGCTCGCCGTGCGAAGAAAGAGATGGTTGAAGCGAACTTACGTCTGGTAATTTCTATCGCGAAGAAATACACCAACCGTGGTCTACAGTTCTTGGATCTAATCCAAGAAGGTAACATCGGTCTGATGAAAGCGGTAGATAAGTTTGAATACCGTCGTGGTTACAAGTTCTCGACTTACGCAACGTGGTGGATCCGTCAGGCAATCACTCGTTCAATCGCGGACCAAGCACGTACGATTCGTATTCCGGTACACATGATCGAAACGATCAACAAGCTAAACCGTATCTCTCGCCAAATGCTGCAAGAGATGGGTCGTGAACCGCTACCGGAAGAACTGGCAGAGCGCATGCAAATGCCAGAAGACAAGATTCGTAAAGTACTGAAAATCGCTAAAGAGCCAATCTCTATGGAGACACCAATCGGTGACGACGAAGATTCGCATCTAGGTGATTTCATCGAAGATACAACGCTAGAACTGCCGTTAGATTCAGCAACTGCGACAAGCCTGAAAATGGCAACAAAAGACGTACTTGCAGGCCTAACGCCACGTGAAGCAAAAGTTCTTCGTATGCGCTTTGGTATCGACATGAACACTGACCACACTCTAGAAGAGGTTGGTAAGCAGTTCGACGTTACTCGTGAACGTATCCGTCAGATCGAAGCGAAAGCACTACGTAAACTGCGTCACCCAAGCCGCTCAGAAACTCTGCGCAGCTTCCTAGACGAGTAATCGAAGCGATTAAATGCAAAAAAGGTGACCGAGTGTCACCTTTTTTATTATCGGTGAAGCTAAGTGAATAAAAACTAAGCGCAATTGCCCTACCTAGTGGCTAGACACCTTGCAACGCTTCCCCTATAATCGTTGACCTATTAAGGCCCCTTAGCTCAGTGGTTAGAGCAGTCGACTCATAATCGATTGGTCCCCAGTTCAAGTCTGGGAGGGGCCACCAAATTTCGAAAAGCTCGTAGAGAAATCTACGAGCTTTTTTTGTTTTTGGAAACGCGCTTCATTTAAGCCACTAAGCTTATTAGTTTTACGAACGTTCTAGCTCGCACCTTGAGGCTTGATACTCTTGTGTTGCAGAGACTAAGTCTGGGCGATTGATCGCTCTCCACAGAAAATAAGGGGGGATCAAGAACGCGACAAAATAAAACGATTCATGGAAAAACAATTGAGCCGTATCTTCTTGATGTTCACAAAACGCCACCAAGGCACATAAATCCAACAACACACTCAATGCACCGAACACCACAGAAACCACAATTGCTAAACCAAGCAATTCTCTGAGGTAATGTTTGTAAGCCATTCTAGCAATTCCTTCTAGCGAATAAGTGCGGTCAAAATTACGCCTCTAAACCCCTATCTGAATTGACTTTTATCAACTTCACGGCCGAACAAATAAGAACTTAGTTTTATAAAAGATCACTTGCACAAATAAGAAAAATAGCGGCAACTAGAATGCAATTGATTGAGCATTAAAAAAGCCAATCAAATGACTGGCTTTTACTTTTTTATTCAGTGGATAGTAAGACGTAGAGTTAATCGGACAAGTAATATTGAACGGTTGAAACAACGCGTACTTTTTTAATATAAGGCGTGTTGCTATCACGATCGTAAATGGAAAACTGACCTTGCGTTGCACGCTTGATTTTACCAAGCGAGCTTTGTGAATCTTTCGCGAACTTCTCTGCCACTTCACGAGCGTTCTTAGTCGCTTCTTCAATCATGTCTGGCTTGATGTCATTAAGCTTAGTAAAACTGTATTCAATGCGATTTGCATAAGGATCTTGGTTAAGCAACACACCCTGTTTGCCTAGCTCACCGATTTCATTGATAGCCGCTCTAACGACATCAATGTTCTGGCTGTAGACCGTCACCGTTCGATTGGCTAAGTAACGATACTCAATGTCCTGTTCGTTGCCATATTGCTGTGCTTTGCGGTCTGTTACGGCTGGAGAGGATAACGAGAAGTTGGATTCATCCAGTCCCTTTGCTGCGAGAAAATCGAGTACTAGCTTCGTCTGTTGATCAATCTCATCAAACATCGTCGGCATGTCATTACTCGCTACGGTAAACTGAATCGGCCAAATCACCGTATCCGCGGGGTACTCACGTTCAGATAGCCCTTTCACGGTAACCACACGTTCGTAAGCTTTGTACTTAATCGCCGTCTGTTGGATAAAAAAGCCCAGGACACCAAGACCAATGATCAGGCTTAACCCCAGCCATACTGACGACTTATTGGTAATTCGCTCCATTCATACTCCTAATTTCGCTCAATCAATCAATTTGTTATGTCGATAAGATAGTCTAGTTATGGCAATAAAATAGCGACCGAAAGCTAAATTTGTGTCATATCGCTCGAAATGATGAGCTCGATAACATAAAATCGAACAGTGTTTTATTTTTGAGTTTATCAGTATGTTGAAAACAAAATTAATATTGCTCTGTGGACTGCTGATCTCCAGCTTTTGTGTCAGTGCCAACGAGTTTGCAGCTGAAGAATCATTAGCTGAAGAGCAGGTTACTAATGAAAACACGATTGAAGAAAATGCACAGGCTTGTTCAGAAGAATCGTGCACGGGCAAAGGTTTTGATGGACGCATACTGCTAGAAAACGAACCCACTAAGCAGGTGCTGAGCTCGCTAGAAAGCCTGGGTGAAACACTCAACTCTCTTAGTATCCTCATGTTTGCTGGTGATAAAGCTTAAATTTCCCAATACCACCTTCATTATGCTTCGCCTTTGGTCAACAAAGCGTCACCACTTTGTCACCAAAGGCTCATGTTTTTGCCTCTGAACTGTCATCTGTAATTTCTACTATCCAATCAGCAACTTATACGCTGAGGTAAATATGGATAGTTCAACCCCTTTTCGTCTCCCCCGTAAAACGCCTTTTGGTATTGGTGAAAACGTTGCTGAATGGGCAACCGGTTTAAACCAGCTGGATAAGTTCTACGCTCAACGGCCTGTTAATGCCGATACCAAAACTTTTCTTCGCTTCACGCTGGATATCTTAGGTATCGACTATCGCATTGCTCATGGTTCACTCGATTCAGTTCCTAAACAAGGAGCTACCGTCATTGTGGCGAACCACCCGCTTGGTTGTGTGGAAGGCGTGATCTTGGCTGAACTGCTCTTGATGGTCAGAGCAGATATCCAAATCCTAGCCAATCAATACCTTAAAACCGTGCCGGAGTTAGATCAGCTCTTTATTGGTGTTGATGTGTTTGAAGGCAAAGACGCCGTTAAATCGAATATGAAAGCCCTGAGAGCTGCCAATAAACACCTCGCCAGTGGCGGCTTATTGCTTGTCTTTCCTGCCGGAGAAGTGTCCCAGTTAGTCGATGCCAAACAACAACGCTTGGAAGACAAAGCGTGGAGCCGAAGCGTAAGCAGCCTGATCCGTAAAAACAAAGCAACGACAGTTCCAGTATTCATCAGCGGTCAGAACTCGAAACATTTCTATATGGCGGGAAAAATCCATCCTCTTTTGCGCACCCTAATGCTTGGTAGAGAGCTGCTAAACAAACATGCGCAAACCATCGACTTATCCTTTGGCCAAGCAATCAAATTCAAAGAACTCAACACACTTAGCGATGATCAAGTCGTGAGTTATTTACGACTCAACACTTACTTGCTCAATCGTGAAACCCTATCAGTAAAGCCCTCGTCTTCATCAGAACAGCTCTCTCCAATAGCGGCAGGGTTACCCATAGGCGAATTGCTTGAAGAGCTGAACAGCTTACCAAAAGAGTCCAAGCTGCTAACAAGTGGTGAGTTCGATGTCTACTGCACGGAGTCGCAGAATATCCCTTCCCTACTGCATGAAATTGGTCGCCTACGTGAGCTCAATTTTCGACAGGTTGGTGAAGGGACGGGACTAGCAATAGACATTGACCATTTCGATCATGATTACCTGCATCTGTTTGTGTGGGACAGAGAAAACCAATGCTTGGTGGGCGCGTATCGTTTAGGTCTAGTTGATCAACTGATTGAAAAGCACGGCGTAGCAGGCCTGTATTCACGAACGTTGTTTAACTATGACCAACGCTTTATCGACCAAATGGGTAAATCCATCGAGATGGGGCGCTCAGTGATTGCGCAGCAATATCAAAAGAGCATGAGCGCACTACTGCTGCTCTGGAAAGGCATCGCAACCTTCGTGCATCAAAACCCTGATTACACTCACCTATTTGGTCCGGTAAGCATTAGCAACGACTATAGCGATACTGCACGCCAATTGCTGGCTCAATCAATGACACTGCACCACTACGACAACAATTGCGCAGAGTACGTCACACCTTCTAACCCACTTCCTGAGCACCACCGTGACTGGAACACCAGCATGCTTACCGCTCTGGGGGACTTACAGCTATTATCACGCGTTATTGCCAGAATCGATGAAGGAAAAGGTGTCCCCGTGTTACTGCGTCAGTACTTAAGCCTCAATGGCAAACTGGTGTGCTTCAATGTCGACCCTGCGTTCAATAATGCGCTAGATGGTTTGATTACGGTAGATTTGCGCGATGTTCAAGAAAAGACGTTGGCAAGGTATATGGGACGCGAGCAAACTCATGAGTACCTCACCTACCATGCTAATAGCAACCATAAGTAAGAGCAGTGAGTAAGAAGAGAGTTGTGAGTCAATAAAAAGCAGTGTAGCGACTCTTTTTTTTACTTTTCTATCAATTAGATAAGAACACTTCGTGAAGTATGCCGAAAAGACTCTTATAAATACATTCTATCGAAGAGTCGCAATGACATTGATCACACCAATCCCGTCGCAAACTTTCACAAAATACCAAAAGTGACTCAGATCACATTTCATGCCTAGAACAAATCAACACAAAATGTGATATTGATCGTTACTGGTATTTAATTTGAATTCCAAAAGAAATCAAAAGTGATCAAAGTCACAAAGTATTTTGATTTTAAATTTGTCAGAAGATCGAATTGATCACTAAGATTTTTATTGACAGATTTGAAAGTGGCTTTTTGTTATTAAGTTACAAGTTAATAAGTTGAACTTGGTCACTTAAAAACCGTTTCTCAGCCTAAGAAATGCGGGCGTAGATCACGAAAAACCCGTTGTCAGTTCCAATTGGAAAATGTGTGGTAAATTGATTGGGTACTAAGCAATCAAACAAACGGTTTTGGCGAACCGTTTACTACAACAAGATTCATCAGAACATCGAACGGGGAATTGTTATGATATCACCAGATGCCAAGATCAAGATACAAAATTTTGGTCGTTTTCTGTCAAACATGGTAATGCCAAACATCGGCGCGTTTATCGCGTGGGGCTTTATCACTGCTCTATTTATCCCAACTGGATGGCTACCAAACGAAACGTTAGCCTCTATGGTTGGCCCAATGATTACCTACTTGCTGCCACTACTTATCGGTTACACCGGTGGTAAATTAGTTGGTGGCGATCGTGGTGCGGTAGTCGGTGCAATCACAACAATGGGTGTGATTGTCGGCACAGACATCCCAATGTTTATGGGTGCAATGATGGTCGGCCCAATGGGCGGCTGGGCTATCAAGAAATTCGATAACTACATCGATGGTAAAGTAAAAAGTGGCTTCGAGATGTTGGTTAACAACTTCTCTGCGGGCATCATCGGCATGCTATGTGCGATCCTTGCTTTCATCTTTATCGGTCCATTCGTAAAAATTCTTTCTGGTGGCTTGGCGGCAGGCGTTAACTTCCTAGTTTCTGCT
This sequence comes from Vibrio sp. MOR3, assembly GCF_001557775.1. Taxonomy (NCBI): domain Bacteria; kingdom Pseudomonadati; phylum Pseudomonadota; class Gammaproteobacteria; order Vibrionales; family Vibrionaceae; genus Vibrio; species Vibrio sp. MOR3. The sequence continues at coordinate 186,043 of NZ_LNRD01000003.1, forward strand.
CACCTACTACCACTGACTTCAATCTTCGTTGAACCTGCGAAGATCCTGTTCCTAAACAACGCGATCAACCACGGTATCTTCTCTCCACTAGGTATCCAACAAGCGTCTGAGACAGGTCAATCGATCTTCTTCCTAATCGAAGCAAACCCAGGTCCTGGTCTAGGTATCCTGCTAGCTTACATGGTGTTTGGTAAAGGTACGGCTCGTCAAACGGCAGGTGGTGCATCAATCATCCACTTCTTCGGCGGTATCCACGAGATTTACTTCCCATACATCCTAATGAACCCTCGCCTAATCCTTGCGGCTATCGCAGGTGGTATGACTGGCGTATTCGTTCTCACTATCTTTAACGCAGGTATTGTTTCTCCAGCATCACCAGGTTCAATCTTTGCAATCTTGTTGATGACTCAGAAAGGCTCAATCGTTGGTGTACTAGCTTCTATCGCAGCAGCAACAGGCGTGTCATTCGCCGTAGCGGCACTGCTAATGAAGACTCAAACGTCAACAGAAGAAGACGGTGATGAAGCAGCCCTAGAAAAAGCGACATCACAAATGAAAGACATGAAATCTGCATCTAAAAACGATGCGGTGGTAAACAGCCAAAGCAAAGGTGACGTAGACCTAGCGACAGTACAAAGCATCATTGTCGCTTGTGATGCGGGCATGGGCTCGAGTGCAATGGGCGCGAGCATGCTACGCAAAAAAGTTCAAGACGCGGGTCTGAACGTCCACGTAACCAACCTTGCTATCAATAGCTTACCAGAGAGTGCAGATATCGTGATTACTCATAAAGACTTAACGGATCGTGCACGTAAGCATGCTCCAAACGCACACCACATTTCATTGACGAACTTCCTAGACAGCGAAATGTACAACCAGCTAGTAACTAAATTGCTAGCCGCTCAAAAACAATCCGCAGCAAACGACGAACAAATGGTAAAAGTATCGGTCATGGCTGCGAACGATGACAGCTTTGAACAACAGCAACCATCGGTATTCCAAATTCAGCGCGAAAACATTCACCTAGGTTTGAAAGCAACCAACAAAGAAGAAGCGATTCGCTTTGCAGGTAACAAGCTGGTTGAACTAGGCTACGCAGAACCAGAGTACGTAGACGCAATGTTTGAACGTGAAGCACTGGTTTCAACCTACTTAGGCGAATCTATCGCAGTACCTCACGGCACCGTTGAAGCGAAAGACCGCGTGAAGAAAACCGGCATTGTAATCTGCCAATACCCATCGGGTATCCAATTTACTGAAGATGACGACGATGTAGCGAAACTGGTTATCGGTATTGCCGCTAAGAACGATGAACACATCCAAGTAATCACCACCATTACGAACGCGCTCGATGAGCCGGAAGCAATTGAGAAGCTAACTAGCACCAACGATGTGGAAGAGATTCTGAACATCCTTGGCGGCCAGCAAGCGGCTTAATCACTCCCTTTAATTTGCTCCTGAGCAAACCGAGGTCAGCTGTCACCCCCTATGCGGTTGGCCTCACCCTAGATTCGTTTTAGTCAACATTTTAGACATTGGTAGGTAAGAATTATGAAAAACGCAGTTCATTTTGGCGCAGGTAACATTGGTCGTGGCTTCATCGGTAAACTATTAGCAGACGCAGAAGTCGAGGTGACGTTCGCAGACGTTGACGCTCCACTCGTCGACCAACTGAGTCACAAGCAAGAATACAAAGTAAAAGTGGTCGGTACTGAGTGCCAAATCGACACAGTAACTCACGTCACCGCGGTTAACTCAGCCAGTGAAGATGTCATCGACCGCATTGTAAAAACCGATTTGGTAACAACAGCAGTGGGCCCTAACGTACTGGACATCATTGCAAAAACCATCGCTACCGGCATTGCTAAACGCTTTACAGCAGGTAACGATAAACCATTGAACATCATCGCATGTGAAAACATGGTTCGTGGCACCACACATCTAAAAGGTGAAGTGTACAAACACTTGGATGAATCATTGCACGCAAAAGCAGACGAGTTGGTTGGCTTTGTCGATTCCGCAGTAGACCGTATCGTGCCACCAGCAGAAGCGGCAAACGATGACCCACTAGAAGTGACGGTAGAAAGCTTTAGCGAATGGATTGTGGATGAGCAGCAATTCAAGGGCGAAATCCCTGACATCGCGGGCATGGAAAGAACCAATAACCTAATGGCATTCGTAGAACGCAAGCTGTTCACTCTCAATACAGGTCACTGCATTACCGCTTACCTAGGTTGCTTGAAAGGCCATCGCACCATTCGTGAAGCGATTGAAGACCCAAGCATTCATGCTGAAGTAAAACAGGCGATGCAAGAGAGTGGTGAGGTGCTGATCAAACGTTACGGCTTCGACCGTGACATGCACAATGCTTACATCGAGAAGATTCTAGGACGCTTTGCCAACCCATACCTAGTGGATGAGGTTGATCGCGTAGGTCGTCAACCAATTCGTAAATTAGGTGCAAACGATAGATTAGTGAAGCCTTTACTCGGTACAATTGAGTATGGCACTGAAAATAAAACACTTTTGAAAGGCATTGCCGCTGCGTTGAAGTACACTAACGACACTGACCCACAAGCCGTAGAGCTACAAAACTCATTAAAAGAAGTGGGCGTGAAGAAGACGCTAGCGACATACACAGGTCTTGCAGAAAACAGTGCTGAAGTGACTCAAATCGAGACACTTTACAACCAACTTTGATTTACCTAGGGGAGCTTGGCTCCCCTTCTATATCCATCTCCATTGAAGAGTTGGAATAGCTAATAATTAGAAATGTATTCAGTATATGGCAGATAACATCAACGAAACCGAGATCATTGAGCGATTAAACAGCGCACCATCGGTACGAGGCTTTTTCATTGCAGCAGTCGACGTTTTTAACGATTCGATCGACGGGTTAGTGCAAAGAATTTTTCGTAAAGATAACTTCGCTGTTCAATCGGTTGTCGGTCCGCTGTTACAAGACTCGGGACCGCTGGGCGATCTGTCTGTTCGTTTGAAGTTATTGTTTGGCTTGGGTGTGCTTCCCGATGATATTTACCACGACATCGAAGACATCATTAAGCTCAAAAACCATCTCAATAGCGACGCTTCTGACTACGAGTTCACGGACCCTAATATTCTAGATCCAATCAAAAAGCTGCATTTGGTGAAGAAGATGGGCATGGTGCAACTGGAAGTCAACGAACCAGATGACGACATCGACCTTGAGTTTTATCAGCTACAACTGCAACGTCAGCAACAAATCATTAAGTCAGGGCTCTCGCTTGCGATTGTCGAGATCTGCAATGAACTCGGCAAAGAGAGCCCATTCTAAGGGTACATTTTATACCCAAGCTACCTTCAAAAGGATTCGAGATTGCTTAGGTATAACAAGATAACAATGTCAGCCGCTCTACACCCAAAAACGTAGGAGCCCTACCCAATGTTAAAAGCTGTACTTTTTGATATGGATGGACTGATTTTCGATACCGAATCCATCTACAAGCAAAGTTGGCAATACGCCGCTACCAAGCAAGGCTTAACCATCACCGATGATTTCTACCAACAGTTTATCGGTGTCCAAGACCCTGAATGTGAAAGAATACTCTCTGAGCATTTTCAAGACGCCATCGATATGCCGCGCTATAAAGCCGTGCGAGATGAACACTTCCATAATCTAAGAAATCAAGGCATTGCGCTCAAACCCGGATTCGACGCACTGTTTTCTGCCATCAAACAACATGGCTTATTAACCGCGATTGTCACCTCTTCTCACCTTCCAGAGGTAAAACACAATTTCGCGGGCAGCGAGTACCTTGCGCAGTTCGATTTGGTGATTACCGCCGAAGATGTGGAGCGCGGTAAACCAAACCCTGATTGCTATCAAATGGCTTATCGCCACTTGGGGGTGGACGCCAAGCAGTGCTTAGTATTGGAAGATTCGAACAACGGCATCAAAGCCGCACTCGCTGCAGAATGCCAAGCTGTAATGATTCCGGATTTACTTCCACCTCTGCCAGAGCTCAAAGACAGAGTCATCATTAAAGCCTCTCTTGAGGAAGTGACTCCCCTTCTGAGTCAGTTTTAGCTGCTGGCAGTATCAAGCAAAACTGGGTTTGGCCATCTTCTGAAGTGACGCTGAGGCTTCCATCGTAGGCGTGAACAATCGATTGAGTGATCGACAAACCCAGCCCGGCTCCCACGCTACCTGAATGTTGGCGAGACTTGTCGACCCGATAAAAACGGTCAAACAGATACGGTAGGTTTTGCTTGGGAATTGCCTCACCAACGTTGCTGACGGTTATCTTCACAAGTTCATCAACCTGCTCAATATCAACCGAAATCGTCGTCTCGTCATACGCATGACGAATCGCGTTGGATAATAAGTTACTGATAGCGCGTTCAAACATGTTTCGGTCCATATACAACATCGCCTCTCCTGAAGCGGTAATGGCCAACGCTGAATCTTCCGCCAGTATTTCGAAATACTCGATCAAATGAGCCACTTGTTCATGAGCCGCGAAGTGCTCGTTGTGTCGATGGATCAGTTTGTTTTCTGCTTTGGCGATATACAGTAAGTCATTGATGGTTTTAGTTATCCGTTCAAGCTCTTCCAAAGTAGAAGCAATCGCTTCTTGATACTCTTCAGAACTGCGGGCAGCACCCAGTATGACTTGGTTTTGAGTAGTGATGTTAGTTAGCGGCGTTTTAAGCTCATGAGCAATATCAGAGGAGAACTCACTCAAACGATGAAAACCGGTTTGTAATCGATCCAACATCGCATTGTGCTTTATCGCTAACTCTCTTAACTCGATCGGCAACGCCTCAGGGTCAATACGAATATCTAACTGTTCAGGGGTAATATGCTGGATGTGTTTGTTTAAGGTAAGAATCGGCCTCAAACCTCGATTTACAATGGTTCGGCTATACAGAGCAGAAGCTAAAAACGCGAAGCCCAACGACCAGAATAGAATCCACCCCAGTTTATTGAGGAACAGTATATGGTGGTTAATGCTGGTGCCTATCACCACAGTGACATCTTTAGCTTTAAAGGCGAAGGCTCGAATATCCAAAGAGTCTTCATGCCATTCAATCGCATTGTTTTGATTCAAAATCTGCGGTGAACTCAAGGTGATAGACAGTTTGTTAGGAATAGAAAGCGTTGAGTTTTTGTAGGTCTGCTCTCCCTCCTCAAACGCCCACATGTAAGCAGAGCTGTTGTCGATAAGCAGATAAGCCGACTCAGGAGAAACCATCATGGTCTTCTCTATCGCATTATATTTGCTGACCATTTCGTTATAGTCTTGAGTAAAGAAATGGCGCTCAATGGTGTAATAGAGAATAAAGGCTAAAGCGAGGTACACCACCAGCGTCGTGCCGACAAACATCAGCACGAGTTTGTTTTGCATAGACAGGTTGGCAGGGCGTTTAAACATCTGGCGCTTCCAGCTTATACCCCATCCCTCTGATGGTATGAATCAGAGGCGTTTCAAATGGCTTGTCGACTTTATTGCGCAGTCGTTTGATGGCGACATCAATCACGTTTGTATCACTATCAAAGTTCATGTCCCACACCAATGACGCAATGGTGGTTCGTGATAACACCTGACCTTCTTTACGCATCAAAAGCTCAAGCAGCGCGTACTCCTTTGCCGTTAAAGTAATACTTTGCCCGCCTCGCGTTGCCACTCGCTTCATCATATCGAGCTTTAAATCGGCAATTTGCAGTGTCTGAGAAGAGGTCTGTACACGAGAGGAAGTATGATGACGAAAGACATTCTGAATACGTGCCAGCAGCTCAGCAAACGCATAAGGTTTTACCACGTAGTCGTTTGCTCCTAACTCAAAGCCACGCACGCGATCTTCTATCTGCTCTTTGGCAGTAAGCATAATAACTGGGGTATGAATGTCGCTACTGCGCAGCGTGTTGAGCACTTGCCAACCATCGAGCTTGGGCAGCATGATGTCGAGAAGAATAAGATCATAAGGTTCACTGGTTGCGTGATACAAACCATCGACACCGTCGCGAACCCAATCAACAACGTAGCCCGATTCCACCAGCCCTTTTTGTAAGTATTCCCCTGCTTTTACTTCATCTTCGACAATCAGTAGTTTCAATTTCAGCCCTCTATCTCAACGGGGTGCGCTCGGCATTCGCGATCACAAAAAGAGTACGACACAAATTGCATCATACTCTTTTCATTCCATATTTTTATCGATTACTGTCGCGCTGCGCGTAGTTCACTTTTACGTTCACAGTACCTTGATATTCCAATTGTCCCTGCTCATTCATGCGCTCTTGTACCGTAACAAAACCACCGTCTTGAAGGTGCGTGCTGTTTCTTGCGACATCGAAAGTCACGATGTTCAACTCTTTATTGAGCTCATGAGACGACATGTCTTTTAAGGAGTTTAGTTCAGCTAACGCTTGTTGATAAGCCGCATCCGAGGTTGCCGTTGGATCAACAGAAATGGTCTTCATTTCTTCACGGCTAATGTATTTTCCACCAGTGAAAGTCGGTTGAGCAAATGCTGATGCGCTAGTGATTGCCATTGTTGTTACAAGGAGAGCGGTTTTCAGTGCTTTCATGTTGATGACCTTTGAGTGTGTTTGTTTTCAATGGCTTCATTATTCAACAACGCACCTGACATCAATCTATCGTGAAGATGACATTTTTGTCATAAACCAAAATAGTGATTGATTACTGATAATCAGCTTACTCAGATCTCGTAAGTCAGACCGAAATGGAACTTATAGTCGTCTTTCTCTGGCACTACGCCTTCAGCATCGGCTTTGGTATCGGAGATATGGTCCCAAATGGCTTTAATGCTGAGTTCAAGATCATCAACCAGATCGATATCAAAACCAAGCTCGTTGGTATGACGAGCACCACCCGCATCATTGCTCGCCCAATTGAGGTTGTAGGTATGATTGAAATCGATGTCGTCTGTCAGTTCATACTCAAAATTGGATTCGAAGGTTAAAGTGTTACTGGTCGCATCGCCTGACTCCCCTTCTTCTACCGTTTTAAAGTCGGTGTACTGGTAACCCGGACCGATAGAGACATCCCATTCTGTCTGCGAATTGGCAATGATGAAATAACCCATCTGCATCGAGGCGTTGACTTGGTAATCAATATTTTGGAACTCATCACTAAGCAGCGAGAGCTTAAGCGGCCTAAAAAATAGACGGTTGCTTAGGTAAATGTCGTAGGAACCATCAAACGAACTGTTATTGGCTGTGGTCTCATCATTCGTCTTGGAGTTTTCGTGTTTGGCTTTCAGTTTAGTCCGCGAACCGACAGTATTCCTTTCCGCTTCTACTTCACCAAGGAGTGAGAACTCATCCGTGTTGCCTTTGCTGATGTCCAACCCTAAAAAGATCTCGGTAGTCCAATGATCAGAATCTTTCTCAGCTCCTCGATAGATCGAAACCACGTCGGAAACAGGGAACGACAATTCTTCTCCATCATTAATCAAATATAATTCATCTTCACGAATCGACAAATAGCCATCGTAGATGTCGCCACTAGAAGTCCGGATGGTAAAGAAACTTGCCGTCTCTAATACCGCAATGTCTTCCAGTTCGATCTCTTGATCGCCAAGATCATCACTATCGAATTCAACCTCTTGATCGAACGAATTGGTTTCTTCCTTGATCGTGCCAGTCAGTTCCCCTTTGATCACTTCGCCAGATTTGAGTTGTAACCAGTCATCGCTTTCATCGATGAATACGGTTTGGCTTTTGCGCTCTTCTGTTTGTGTTTCTTCCTCTGCCATCACTGATGGATGGTAAAGCGAGGACGCGATACATAAAGCCAAGAGTTTGATTTTCATAATGACCTTTTCAGTTCAATTGAAACCGCATCAGTGGGATTACGATAGTGATGCAGACCGCTCAACGTGTCAGAAAGTAAACAAGTGAATGTCAACGTATTGCGCATCATAACCGTGTCTACAGACATAAAAAAAGCGAAGTCATGTGACTTCGCTTTAGGTTCTGGCTACTTACATAGCACAACATAAGCAAGTGTAATCTTAATCACACCTTGTAGTAGTTACTCTACCGTTACCGCCTTCGCTAAGTTACGAGGTTGGTCTACGTCCGTGCCTTTGATCAGTGCAACGTAGTAAGAAAGCAACTGCATTGGAATCGTGTAGTAGATTGCTGCTGTGATTTCGCTTACGTGTGGCATCTTGATAATTTTCATCGTCTCATCGCCTTCAAAGCCAGCGTCTTCATCTGCAAATACGTAAAGCAAACCACCGCGAGCACGCACTTCTTCAACGTTTGATTTCAGTTTCTCTAGAAGATCGTTACTTGGTGCAACAACCACAACTGGCATGTCAGCATCAATTAGCGCTAGAGGGCCGTGTTTCAGTTCACCTGCTGCGTACGCTTCTGCGTGAATGTAAGAGATCTCTTTCAGTTTTAGAGACGCTTCCATCGCGATTGGGTAGAACTCACCACGACCTAGGAACAGTGTGTGGTGTTTATCTGCGAAATCAGGTGCTAGTGCTTCGATTTCTTTTTCGAAAGACAGCGCTGCATTGATTTGCTTTGGAAGGGCATGAAGTGCTTCTACGATCTCCTTTTCTTTCTCTTTGCTGATGCGGTTTTGTTGCTTACCAAGAGCAGTTACCAGCATCAGTAGCGCTGAAAGCTGAGTTGTAAACGCTTTAGTTGATGCCACACCAATTTCCACGCCTGCACGGGTCATAAATGCAAAGTCAGATTCACGAACCAAAGAAGAACCCGCTACGTTACAGATGGTCATTGCCGCCATGTAACCTTTCTCTTTTGCTAGGCGAAGAGCTGCTAGCGTATCAGCGGTTTCACCAGATTGAGAAAGCGTGATCAATAGGCTGTTTGGACGCGTTACAAACTTGCGGTAACGGAATTCAGAAGCGATTTCTACGTCACAGCTTACACCTGCAATGTCTTCGAACCAGTAACGCGCGGTCATACCTGCGTTGTAAGACGTACCACATGCCACGATTTGTACGTGTTCCACTTTGCTTAGGATTTCTGCCGCGTTTACACCAATTGCCTCAGTAACAACAGAATCAGCCGTGATACGACCTTCCATTGTGTTGATCAGCGCAGTTGGTTGCTCGTAAATTTCTTTCTGCATGAAGTGACGGTATTGACCTTTATCACCCGCATCGTGTTCCGCGTTTGATTCTGTGATTTCGCGTTCTACACGCTCACCTGTTGCATCAAATACAGTCACGTCACGACGAGTGATCTCAGCTACGTCACCTTCTTCTAGGTACATGAAACGGCGTGTTACGTTAAGGAGCGCAAGTTGGTCAGAAGCAAGGAAGTTTTCACCCACACCAAAACCAATGACGATTGGACTGCCTGAACGTGCCACTACGATGCGTGAAGGGTCTTTACGATCCAACGCTACCGTTCCGTATGCGCCATCCAATTGTTTTGCTGTCTTCTGTACCGCTTCTAGTAGCGTTTCTGAAGTGCGAAGCTCCCACTCAACCATGTGAGCGATAACTTCAGTATCCGTTTGAGATTCAAATACGTAACCACGAGATTGAAGCAGTTCACGTAGCTCTTCATGGTTTTCGATGATGCCATTGTGTACCACTGCGATGTCACCAGACATGTGTGGGTGTGCGTTCACTTCTGAAGGTTCACCGTGTGTTGCCCAACGAGTGTGCGCAATACCAGTACCACCGATCACTTTCGCTTCGTCTACTGCGTCGGCCAACTCTTGTACCTTACCTAGACGACGAATACGCGTTAAATTTGTCTCACCATCAACAATCGCAACGCCCGCAGAGTCGTAACCGCGGTATTCCAAGCGGCGTAGGCCTTCAACTAAAATTTCTGCAACATCTCGTTGTGCTACTGCACCTACGATTCCACACATGTGTTTATCTCCGTTTGTAGTTTTGTTCTTCCCTGGCCATGATTTCAAATAGAGGCAGCAAGCAAAGGCCTTTATCCAGAGGGAAGTGAAATATGAAACTGATTACATTATAAGATTAGGCGCAAATAACCTTAACGCCATGTTGTTCAATCTGTACTTTGTGTTCTGGTTGTAACTCTGCATCGGTAACCAACACATTAATTTGGTCCCAAGCGAGTTCTAAGTTCGGGATCTTACGTCCCACTTTCTCAGACTCAATCATGACAATGACTTCACGAGACACTTCTGCCATGACTTTACTTAAGCCAATTAACTCATTAAACGTGGTAGTTCCGCGCTCTAAATCGATACCATCAGCACCAATAAATAACTGGTCGAAGTCGTAAGCACGTAATACAGATTCGGCTACTTTGCCTTGGAAGGATTCTGAGTGCGTATCCCAAGTTCCGCCTGTCATTAACAAGGTTGGTTCGCTCTCTAATTCGTTAAGTGCATTGGCGACATGCAACGAGTTGGTCATAACAACCAAGCCTCGTTTATCATTTAATTGCTGAATCAGCGCAGCCGTTGTACTGCCACTGTCGATCACAATTCGGTTATGTTCTCGGATCAGTGATGCCGCTGCTTTTGCCAGACTTAACTTTCGACTCGAAACATTTGGACTCATTTCTTCATGGATAACTTCCGTTGGAATCGCAATGGCGCCACCGTAACGGCGCAAAAGTTGTCCGTTTTTCTCTAAAGAAGCTAAGTCCTTTCTAATCGTGACCTCTGAGGTTTCAAATTTTTGTGCCAGCTCATCAACGCTGACTTCCCCAAGCTCATTTACTAGGTTAGAAATGGCGTGTCTTCTTAATTGAGTGTTTCGTTTCGACATTTAAGCTTTGATTTTAAGTTTCGACTTGAAACTTATTATAGTCAAATCGAAACTTTTAAGTCCATTTATTTCGATCCAAAAAATTAATATTTCTCGTTAAAACCTTGTCCTAAGACAATTCTTAAACAGTGATATTGGATTCATTCGGTGGTAGAATTCGCCACCGAAAAGAAAAAAAATTACAGAATTGACGGTTATTTTTTTGCAACTTTCTGCATATAAAGTGGGATTAGTCACAAAAAGGTAACCAAAATCGCCGATCTTTTAGTCATAAAATGACTAAACTTGGTGAAAGACTTTCAGAATCTGAAGTTCTAATAATGAGGCGGAAAATCGGTGAATGGCAGGCACTAAATGCCATCAAAAGCGCCTAACTTCAGACTAAATAACCGACTTTCAAATTGTAACTATACTTACCGGAGAGTATCTTCCATGAAAAAGACCAAAATCGTATGTACGATTGGCCCTAAAACTGAATCTGTAGAGAAGCTAACTGAACTAGTAAACGCAGGCATGAACGTTATGCGTCTTAACTTCTCTCACGGTGATTTCGCAGAGCACGGCACTCGTATTGCGAACTTCCGCGAAGTAATGGACAAAGTAGGTAAGCAACTTGCTATCCTTCTTGATACTAAAGGCCCAGAAATCCGCACTATCAAGCTAGAAGGCGGTAACGACGTAGATCTAGTAGCTGGTCAAGAATTCACTTTCACAACTGATACTTCAGTTGTTGGTAACAAAGAGACTGTAGCGGTAACTTACGCTGGTTTCGCAGCAGACCTAAACGCTGGTAACACAATCCTAGTAGATGACGGCCTAATTGAAATGGAAGTTATCTCTACGACTGAAACAGAAGTTAAGTGTAAAGTTCTTAACAACGGCGCACTAGGCGAAAACAAAGGTGTTAACCTTCCTGGCGTTTCTGTTCAACTTCCAGCTCTTTCTGAGAAAGACAAAGCTGACCTTAAATTTGGTTGTGAGCAAGGCGTTGATTTCGTAGCTGCTTCTTTCATCCGTAAAGCATCTGACGTTAAAGAAATCCGTGAGATCCTAGACGCAAACGGCGGCAACGATATCCACATCATCTCTAAGATCGAGAACCAAGAAGGTGTAGATAACTTCGACGAAATCCTAGAGCTTTCTGACGGTATCATGGTTGCTCGTGGTGACCTAGGTGTTGAAATCCCAGCTGAAGAAGTAATCTTCGCTCAGAAAATGATGATCGAGAAGTGTAACCGTGCACGTAAGATGGTTATCACTGCAACTCAAATGCTTGATTCTATGATCAACAACCCACGTCCAACTCGTGCAGAAGCGGGTGACGTTGCGAACGCAATCATGGACGGTACTGACGCAGTAATGCTTTCTGGTGAAACTGCTAAAGGTAAGTACCCAGTTGAAGCTGTTACTATCATGGCTCAAATCGCGAACCGTACTGATTCTGCTCTTAAAGCTGAACTAGGTTCTCGTCTAGACAGCCCACGTCTTCGCATTACTGAAGCAGTATGTAAAGGCGCAGTAGACACAGCAGAAAAACTAGCAGCTCCTCTAATCATCGTTGCAACTGAAGGCGGTAAATCTGCACGTTCAGTACGTAAATACTTCCCAACTGCAAACATCATTGCACTGACAACTAACCAAAAGACAGCTGCTCAGCTTGTTCTTACTAAAGGTGTTCGTCCAGTTCTTGTTGAGTCTATCGACAGCACAGATGCTTTCTACAAAATGGGTAAAGAATACGCTCTTGAAGCTGAATTCGGCAGCAAAGGCGACATCGTTGTTATGGTTTCTGGTGCTCTAGTAGCTTCAGGCACAACGAACACAGCTTCTGTACACGTTCTATAAGACTGAAGAATTCAATCATCAGTTAAATAAAAAAGAGGGCTTCGGCCCTCTTTTTTTATATATTTAATCTTGCCCTCATAATCAGTACGCTGTATTATCAATCACAACCGAACTACGTACTGTTTAGTTGTCGTTACGATAATAAAAATTTCATGAGGTTGCTTGTGTCCAGTCCTACCCTTACCGATAAAGTTGCAAAAATGATCTGTCAGGACATCCTGACTGGTGAACTCAAACCAAGTCAAAAGCTTGTAGTTGCTGATCTGAAAGTGAAGTACAACGTAGGTGCATCACCTATTCGCGAAGCACTTGTACAACTGTCTTGGAGCAAGTATGTAAAGCTTGAACCGCAAAAAGGCTGTTGGGTTGCCCCAGTCTGTAAAAAGGAGCTGAATGACCTTTACGAAAGCCTTCGTGTTGTTTCTTCTGTTCTGCTTAAGAAGGCGATTTTAGCGGGTGATGAGAGCTGGGAACTGGATGTATTGACGTCATACCACAAATTGTCTCGCCTGAACTTCGATGAAACTTTCTGCTGGAAAGAGTGGGAAGAACGCCACCATCAATTCCATATTTCTCTATTGGAAGGAGCAGACTCTAAGAACATGTTTGACTTCTTCAGTGACCTGATCAATCAGATCAAGCGTTACCGTTACTTCGCAATGCAAACATTAAGCTCAGAAAAGGATGTACTGTTCAACATTGATGAGCATGAGATGATCATGAAGTTGGTACTGGCGAAGAACAGCGAAGAAGCTATGGACTTACTTGATAAGCACTTGCTAAGCTCAATGGAGCGTATTGAATTGGCGATTGAAACCGCTTAAATCGCACAAAGTCTAGCCATAAAAAAATCGGGAAGTACCCGATTTTTTTGTATTCGCCTTCAAAGCGACGTAGGTTACGCTATGTCATCAAAGCTGTGGCAAATCGAGACTCGATTACGCCCTGCACTTTTCGATTCATACAACGCAATATCAGCACACTTATAAGTGCGAGTGCGATCCGCGGTTAAATCACTGTAGCCGACACTCACCGTCACCGACTGTTCTGAATTCTGTTCTACCGCAACTCGCAATCGGTTCAATACCACTTCCGCCTCTTGTGTCGAAGTATGAGGCATGATCACCGCAAACTCTTCACCACCAACACGGGCGACAAAATCGGTATTTCTAACGCCTTCTTGTAACGTCTCCGCGACACTAAGAATCACTTTGTCACCCTCATCATGACCGAGTTCATCATTGATGCGCTTAAAGTGGTCGATATCAAACAACGCCAAACAAGTTGTGGGGGTATCAGGATAACGCTCAAACATATTGGCATGCTGCGTCAATTGTTCTTCAAACTTCCTACGGTTCCAAAGACTGGTTAAACCGTCTTTTTCACTCAAGTTACGTAATTTTTCTTCCAACAATTTTCGTTCAGAAATATCCACCAACGACGTAATGTAGTAACTGACTTTTCCTGATTTGGCCATGATAGCTTGGATACGCATGATGGCAGTAAATACATGGTTGAGCTTCGTTCGACAACGAACTTCCCCCTCCCAAACATGTTCCACACCCAACTTACTCCAAATCGAAAGGATGTTTTCAATGTCTTCCGGCAAGAAAATCAGATTATGAGCGTTCCAACCTCGCAATCGATTTGATGAGTAGCCCATCATGTTCTCAAACTCTTGGTTCACCATCATGATGCGATGTGAGGTGTCTGAAATCATCACAGCGGTCATGCCATCCAACGCGGCACGTGCCAACTTGGATTCGATACTATGCCGGCGGTAATGGAGTGCCAACGTGGTAATCGGCAAAGCGAACACCAGCATCAAACTGAGGACAAATAAGGCTTCTTGGGCTAAGTCATCAATATCTCTTTCTGCTCGTTCAAGCAGTTGTTCTTGAGAAAGATCGATGATCAGATGCAATGGCTCACCAGGGACAAACTCAATGGTGTTGAACGCAATGAGGTGTTTACCGTCATACCCAAAACCCATTTTTTCTGAGCCCATATTTTGCCAAATGTCTGGGTGCATTAGGCCAAAATTAAAGCGTTCACGATCTGGAATGATGTCGCCATACAATTTATCACTGTGTAAGCTCGCGACATAAAAACCGGGCTGGTTAATCAGTTCGATGTTGAAATCTCGAACCGGTGAATAGTTCAATCGGGAGGAGAGGTATTGAACGTCGATATTTAATACCAAGTACCCTTCTCGTACCCCATTCATCGCGACAGGCATCATGATTCGAACTGATGGTCGATATGGATGAATCAAGTCACCATTTTCTTTTTCTAATTCAATACCCCAAGACCCAATTTGATCGTCTTTAAGGTTTTGCGCATAAAGAAAATATTCTCGTTCGGACTTGTCTTGAAGCTTACGAGCAGGAGCCGCAATACGAGTTTTGAAGTCGTAATTAATACGAACATTCTCTCGACCAGCAAGGTTTAAAAAGCGGATCTGCGTGTACCACTTTTGGTTCACCGCAACTGAACTCCACACCTCTTCTAGAATCGCTAAATTTTTGGGATTAGGGTGTCGTAAATAGTCATAAAGACTTTGACTGTGACCGAGCAGGTCGCTAATGGAGGATATTTGGTCCTGAACGTTATTGTATTCACGTTCAGAATAGGCCAATTGGTGAAGTGCTTCCTTGGCCGTATTTTCTACATTATTAGCCAACAAGCTTTGATATTTTTGATAATAATAGGTAGAGATTAACGCGCTAAAAAATAGCGTTGTCGCCAACAAAGAGCCGACTAACCTTCTGACTTTCACGCGTATTACTACCCATTTTGTTTACGAAACCATCAATTATATCATCAGTTGTTATTTTCTAAACAAAAAGCCATCGATTTCACGATGGCTTATCACAAATACCCAATGACTTGGATAGAAGGTTTCAGTTATTACGGCTTAAGACAGCGCTCTCCGCGAGCAACCCCAACCACACCACTTCGTGCTACCTCTACCACTTCAGTCACTTCTGAAATAGCTTGAATGAACGCATCCAACTTCTCACTGGTTCCCGCCAACTGAACGGTGTATTGAGAAGCGGTCACATCAACAATCTGCCCACGGAAGATGTCAGCCGTGCGTTTCACTTCTGCTCTCGCAAAGCCGCTCGCTTTCACTTTCACCATCATCAGCTCACGCTCAATGTGTTCAAACTCTGTCACCTCTTGAACTTTAAGCACATCAATAAGCTTATGCAGTTGTTTCTGAATCTGCTCTAATTGCATCTCATCAGAGTTGGTCGTGATGTTCAAACGCGACAAGGTTTCATCATCGGTTGGAGATACGTTCAACGATTCAATGTTGTAACCACGCTGAGAAAACAGACCGACAACGCGAGACAATGCACCAGGTTGGTTTTCCATTAACAAAGAAATAATGTGTCTCATATTACGTTCTCTCCGTTTTGCTTAGCCACATTTTGTCCATACCCTCGCCTTTAATCTGCATTGGGTATACGTGCTCGGTTTCATCTACGTTGATGTCGACAAACACCAAACGATCTTTCATATCCAACGCTTTTTGTAGACCCGCTTCGAGCTGATCTGGCGTTTCAATACGGATACCGACGTGGCCATAAGCTTCTGCAATTGCAGCAAAATCAGGAACAGAACTCATGTACGAGTTAGAGTGACGACCTTGGTAAATAATGTCTTGCCATTGTTTTACCATGCCTAAGAATCGGTTATTTAGGTTGATGATCTTCACTGGAATGTCGTATTGCATTGCCGTCGACAATTCTTGAATGTTCATCTGGATACTGCCATCACCAGTGACAACCACCACTTCTTCTTCTGGCATCGCGAATTTCACACCCATACCAGCAGGCAAGCCGAAGCCCATAGTGCCAAGGCCGCCAGAGTTTATCCAACGACGCGGCTTATTAAATGGGTAGTACAACGCGGCAAACATTTGGTGCTGACCTACATCCGATGCCACGTAAGCATCACCATTGGTGAGCTTGTGCAGCGTTTCAATCACTTGTTGCGGTTTAATGCGTTCCGGAGAGGTCTCATATGCTAGGCAATCACGCTCACGCCATACTTGGATGTCTTCCCACCACTTAGCGATGGCTTGCGTATCATTACTGCTGTTTTGCTCATTCAGCAAGCCAACCATGGTCGCGAGCACCTTATCGGCAGAACCTACGATAGGCAGATCCACTTTGACGTTTTTCGAAATCGAAGACGGGTCAATATCGATGTGCATGATCTTCGCGTTAGGACAGTACTTTTCTAAGTTATTCGTCGTACGATCATCGAAGCGCACACCAATACCAAAGATTAAGTCGGCTTCATGCATCGCCATATTGGCTTCATAAGTACCGTGCATACCTAACATTCCCAACGAGTTCTTATGCGTCCCTGGGAAGGCACCTAAACCCATCAGGGTGCTAACAACGGGCAGATTCAATTCATCGGATAAGGTTTGAATGTGCTCATGCGCACCGGAAATCACCGCACCGCCACCAATATAAAGAACCGGTTTCTTCGCCTCTACTAGAGCTTTAAGCGCTTTTTTGATCTGGCCCTTATGGCCTGAGGTCGTTGGTTTGTACGAACGCATCGAGATGTTTTCAGGATACTCGTAAGGAAGCTTGATTTGCGGATTCAAAATATCCTTCGGCAAATCAATCACAACCGGACCAGGTCGGCCAGTTGTCGAGATATAAAACGCTTTTTTGATCGTCTCAGGAATGTCTTCTGCCTTTTTAACCAAGAAGCTGTGTTTTACGACAGGGCGAGATACACCCACAATGTCACACTCTTGGAAGGCGTCATTACCGATAAGATTATTCGGCACGTTACCTGAAATAACGATCATTGGGATCGAGTCCATGTACGCTGTAGCAATACCCGTGATGGTATTGGTTGCACCAGGCCCCGAACATACTAGCACTACGCCCGGTTTACCGGTTGCGCGAGCATAACCATCGGCCATGTGAGTCGCAGCTTGCTCGTGTCGTACTAATACGTGTTTAATTTGGTCGGTTTTTGCGTGCAGTGCATCGTAGATATCCAGAACGGATCCACCAGGGTAACCAAAGATTTGCTCTACGCTCTCTTCGATCAGAGATTGCACTACCATCTCTGCGCCTGACAACATTGCTGTCATAATTGCTCTCCTTACCAGTTTTCCTCTCCGTAAGGCCAACGGATTGGGCTGGTTTTACATAGTCTAGGTCTTATTCGTAGCCTAATAGAAATACTTCCACTTTTTCAGCTATGTCCTGCGCTTGTCATAACAAAACGCAAGGTAACACAACAAATGTAACGTTTTATTATCAACGGGTCTAATGAGAGTTGAGTCAAAATTTAAACAAGATGCTATAAATCAGAACAAAACTAGGATTAGGCACTAACCAATAAACACAAATTGGAATCAAGACCATGCTCAAGGCGGAAATAAAGTGAATAATTTCACCAAAAATCACCAAAAAGAACAATTTCTCCTTCAAGAAGGGGATTAATAAGTGTGAAATACGGGCACAAAAAAATCCCCAACGGCATAATCAAGCCAGCTGGGGATTTTTTCATCAATCTGAAATCTAAGTCAGCTTAAGTTACTTTTTATCTGACTTTTCGTTGTACATTTC
The DNA here is from genome assembly GCF_001557775.1 of Vibrio sp. MOR3. Lineage (NCBI taxonomy): Bacteria > Pseudomonadati > Pseudomonadota > Gammaproteobacteria > Vibrionales > Vibrionaceae > Vibrio > Vibrio sp. MOR3. Next base: position 204,249 of record NZ_LNRD01000003.1, read on the forward strand.
TTCAATTTCATCTTGGTATTTATCGTTAATCACTTTACGACGCAATTTCTGAGTCGGTGTTAATTCACCTTCATCCATCGAGAAAGCTTTTGGTAACAGTTTGAATTTCTTAACTTGCTCAAACTTCGCTAGCTCTTTTTGTAGGTCGTTTACGCGCTTCTCTAACATTTCTACCACTTGGTGGTGTTTGACCAACTCAACGCGGTCGTGATATTTGATGTTCAGTTCTTTTGCGTACTCTTCTAGCGAGTCGTAACACGGTACGATCAGCGCAGATACAAACTTACGTGTATCGGCAATCACAGCAATCTGCTCAATAAAGTGGTCTTTACCGATCGCACCTTCAACAACCTGAGGCGCAATGTACTTACCATTTGAGGTCTTCATCAGCTCTTTAATACGGTCAGTAATGAACAAGTTGCCATTTTCATCAATGTAACCTGCATCGCCCGTTTTCAAGAAACCATGTTCGTCGAAAGTCTTCTCGGTTTCTTCTGGCATTTTGTAGTAACCACGCATCACCATTGGACCACGCACTAAGATCTCGTTGTTTTCACCGATCTTAACTTGTGCGCCAGGCATTGCCATACCGATAGAGTCAGGACTAAAGCATTGGTCATCCCAACAAGAAACTGTTGCTGTTGTTTCTGTCATGCCGTAGCCAAGCTTTACGTTGATACCGATTGCGTGAAAGAAGCGACCAATCGTCTCATCCAACTTCGCACCGCCACATGGCATGAAGTTGATGCGGCCACCCAGCAATGCACGTAGCTTACTCAGAACCAGTTTATCCGCCAGAGCGTAGGACTTACGCAGCATCAACGATGGCTTGCGATTTTCTTGATGACATGCCGCCATCTTCGCGCCCATGTTAACTGCCCACGTGAACATCACTTTACGGTGGATTGGAGCACGGGATACTTTCTCATGGATAGCAGAGAAAATTTTCTCATAGAAACGAGGTACCGCACTCATAACGGTAGGGCGCACTTCGCTTAGTGCATCACGCACTTGCATGGTGTCTTGTAGGTAGCAGTTAGTCGCGCCTTTGTAGAGCACATAGAACGTCCAAGCTCGCTCAAATACATGTGATAGCGGAAGGAAACACAAAGACACATCATCTTCCGTCAAACTTAAACGCTCATCGTGGCCTTCAAGCTGAGCCGAAATGTTAGCGTAATCCAACATTACGCCTTTTGGCTGTCCCGTGGTACCAGAGGTATAAATCAATGTAAGAAGATCTTCTTCTTGCGCCTGCTCTAAACGAGAAGTTAATTCGCTCTGATGACTATCGTCACCTTTAGCGATGAAATCATCCCACGTCATTGCAAACGTATGTTCGCCAAGTTCAATGTCATTCGACATCGCAACAATCAGTTCTAGCTGCTGACATTCGCCAAAGATGCTGACGGCTGCGTCAAATTGAGGCTGCTCACCGACAAACAGTACTTTTACGTCTGCATTGTCGATGATGTAAGCAGACTGCGCAGCTGTGTTGGTTGGGTAGATAGGTACGGTTACGCCACGCAATTGCAGCGCTGCAAAATCAGCGATGGTCCATTGCGGCATATTGTTCGAGAAGATACCGATCTTATCTTGAACGCCCAATCCTTGAGCCAAAAGTGCAAGTGACAAAGCATCTACTTGCTGCCCAAACTGCTCCCAAGTAATACCCTGCCATGCATCACCCACTTTATGTTTGAGTGCAACACGAGTACCACCTTTCGCAATTTGTTCACGAATACGTTTAACGATATGAAAATCTAACTTGGCCATTCTCTACATTACCTTTTGGCTTACAGGCGTAAGCTATTTGAGCGCACAAGTGTAACCTCGACGCCTAAAAACGCAACTGACCATTATCAAACTTATCATTATTAAGAGAGCACTATCACTAATGAGAGCATAGCAGGTCTTTAACTGTTGAAGGTTTAATCAACTTAAGTCGCTGTTTCGGTTATTAATTAGCAGAAATAAAAAGACCCCGAGAGACAGAATACTCTCGGGGCCAAGGAATTGTAAAAATTGATGATTACAAATCCAGTCTGACCAGTTAGTCAGACGATAAATTAAGCTTGTTTAAGCGCAACCACTTCACCACAAGTGATCATTAGCTGGTCGCGTAGCCAGATGTGGCCTTTGTCTTTCTCGCTTGATTCATGCCAGCTTAGGTAACCGCTGATTTCTTTGTTTTCAAACGGGAAATCTAGGATTTGTAGTTGATCGCTGTTTACTGCGTTTTCAGCCATCCAACGTGGTGCAATCGTAACAAGTTCAGATTGGCTTACTACGTATAGCAGGTTGCTTAGGCTTGAACCTTCGTACGCAGCTTGGCAGTCAAGCTCACGGTACGCTTGCTCAGAGAAACTACGTTGACCATGTACACGTGAAAGTTTCGCGTGTTTTTCGTTGATCAGTTGCTCAGCAGATACGCCACCTTGAATACGAGGGTGCGTCTTAGATGCAATCACAACTAACTCATCTTTGAAGATTTCAGTGCTTGAGAAACCTTGGTCATCGAAACGTGCGTAGTCAATTACGAAGTCGATTTCTTGGTAGCGCATGCGTTCAGATAGAAGACGATCAAATTCCGCATCTAGGTGAAGCTGTACGCTTGGCGCTTGCTCGTTGACGTTCGCCATAATGCGAGGTGCAAAACGCATGTCACATGGGCTACAAATCGCTAGCTTAAATAGACGAGTTGAAGACTCTGGCTGGAATACTGAGCTTGGTAGTTCATTACGGATAAGTTGTAGTGCTTGGCGGATTGGACCAAACAGTTGACGAGCACGTTGAGTCGGCTGAATACCGCGACCCTGACGCATAAATAGCTCATCGTTGAACATCACTTTTAGACGTGCAACCGCATTACTTACTGCTGGTTGTGACATGCCTAGGTTGTGCGCTGCACGAGTAATGTTTTGCTCTTGCATCACAGCATCAAATACGGTCAATAGGTTTAAATCTACACCACGCAATGTGCTTTCCATACGGTAGCTAGCAATTGCGCTCATCGCGTCTTTTTTATCTAACATTGAGTGCGCCTCTTTGTAATCGTCAATTTGGTTCAATGAATTCTTAACGAATAGAATCTCTGTGCGCACAAACAACCGTGGCTGGATTCAGATCATTTTCAGGAATAGAACACCGAATTTGTATTATATTTATCGTCCGGATATTTCCGGCTTGAACTGTACTATCAACTAATCAATCAAGGTTTCGCAACTAGATTGATATTTAATCATTAAATTTTAGCCAATTAGGTATTTAACCTTTAATTATCATAACCTTAAGAAAAACATAAAAAAGTATAAAACGACTAAATCAGAGATTTCTGACAACCTATTTAGCACGTTAATGACATTCTACAAGGCTCACACAACTCATTTGCCCAGCTTATTCTTTGCAGTTCACTTCAAAAACCAGCGTCAATACTTTGGTTCACAAAGTGCACAAATCAGTTAAAGAGGCAGCAAAATCACAGTGAATAGAAATGATATTGAGGGCATAAAAATTCAGCAGCTTCGCAAAGAAACTGCTGTTATTGAAAAGACAAATGAATGGGTTATATATTGGAGACGTAGCTAGGAAAATCAACTTGCTCCCACAGCTCTTCAGAGAGCTTCTCTGGTGTGTCCCACGCACCTTGCAAGACCCATGATGCGATGGATTTCGCTACATCTGGGTATTTGACGCTTTCAGCTTGCTGCTCTTTCAACCACTGACGAACAATTGAAATATCCAGACTCTCCATCGATGTAGCTAGCCCAAGATCTTCTAACGTTGCAACATTGCTCTGCTGTTCAAATTGTCCAGCGAGTGGCTTGAGCAAAAGTTTTTTGCCCAATGACAACGCCTCCGATGGCAATTCAAACCCACCATTGGCAATCACACCACTGCAACGTTGAAGGTGATGCTGGAAGTTGGTGTGGCACAGCGGTCTCAGCTCGATATTCTCAATCCGCTCACACTCAATCACGTTAGGGTGATAGCAAACAAACGTCTGTTGGTTAAAATGAAACAGCAAATCACTGATGTCTTCTATCGATTCGAATGGCAAATACACTAAAACAAAGTCGTCGTTATCCATGGTGTTTTCTAACGTATGCACAATCGGAGGTAATATCGGTTGGTCGAAATGATACCAATGCAACCCTAAATGATGCTGCGAAGGAGCGAAATGCTCAATGACAGACTTATCGAACCAACTCGCGCCTTTCAGTGGTACTGGATAACGAAACGCATTTTGGTGACTGATGCCAATGCATGGTTTGTTTTGCTTACGAGCCGCCCAAGCTGAAACGGGCTCAAAATCATTGATAACCAAGTCATAGCGAGACAAATCCAGTTGCTGAACTTCTTTGAAAAACTGAATCAGATTGTTGCTCAATGCCGTTTTGGCGTAATTTACCGAGCCTTTCTCTGTGATAAAAGTAAAACCTCGACACGTCTGATAATCACCGAACGCTTCCATCGAGAAATATTTCTCAGGCTCACGACCTGAAAATAGAAAATCAACCTGAACTTCATGCGCTTTAAATGCCTCACTCATCGCTCTCGCTCGAGCAATGTGACCATTTCCCGTTCCTTGAACACCGTACAGGATTTTCATTCATTAGCCTCCTACTATGGCCAAAGCAATAGAACCACAAAGGCCGCCTAACAAAGCGCCAATGATGATGTCAGTGAAAAAATGCACCCCGAGCAAAACGCGCGACGTGCCAATTAAGCTCGCCCACACAAAGGCGAAAGTTCCAAGCTCTGGGTAAAAATGATTGATGATGGTCGCCATCACAAAACCAGCAGCCGTGTGTCCAGAAGGTAAGCTGTAGCGATCTGAAGGGGTAATAAAAGCAGGAAGCATTGCGCTCAGTTCTTCGGGCCGACGTCGTTTAAAGCTGTTCTTTAACGTCCAATAAATCGGGAGCTCGATAGCAAATGCAATCAGACCAGCGAGTAAAAACCACTGCCCTTGCTGTTGATCTAAAAACCAGGCTAATAAGCCAAGCACAACATAAAGGTGCCCATCTCCGCTGTGTGAGACCCCTTTACTGATGTTGGCGACCTGTTGATTAAAACGGTGCTGTAAGCACACACTAGAAAACGCCAAATCGAACTTAGCGATAGTGGCGATTGGCTGTGAAATTGTCTCTAAAGCTCGCATGTTACTTCCCTTTACTTTGACAATACCTTTGTATGAAAAGTAGGTGCTGAAAGTGACAGCTACATGACGAGAATTTGGACAATTGATGACAAATGATGTTTCAGAGAGAGAGGGGAAAAGCCTGAAGAGGCATAGGTTTCAGTGACACAATATTGGTATCACTGAAGATTCAAAATGGTAGGCGTTGCGAATTACGATCGATCCGAGCTCTCAGCTGGCGCATCGATATACCAGATTTTTCTCTGCTTGCGACAGGCTCGAAGCGAGCCTGTGGTGATATTGCCATTTTTGGTCAGTTCGTAACTGAGATCACGACAGGTGTAACTACCGAACAACTCATTATCTTTTGGCTTATCTACCGATGAAGTTTCGTCACTTAACAGAGGGTTAGGTTTGATAGAAAGAATATCGCGATTCACGACATTGCTGCGAGCATAGTCTTTATGGACATAACCTCTGATCAGGCCTTTTTGTTCAACCAACAACCAAGGTTCTCCTTCCACTTTGGCAATCGCGTTAAACACTTCACCTTTTGTTAGCTCCCCCAACTTCTCTCCATCTAAGCTAGGATTAGATCGCAAGTTAAGTGTGGTTTTCGAACGATAAGAGACATCCATAAACTCTAACGTTTTTGATGTGTCCACACCCTCAACGACGGGACGGCTGACTTCAGCCTCTTTCCATTGATTTGGCTGAACACGAATCTTCCACCATGTGTAAGTGTCCGGGTCTTTACCTTTAAACTTATCGCGGTTATCTGATTCCAATGCCACCAGCATTTGATTTAAAAAGGACTCGCGTCCATCTTCACTTAAATACTGATCCATTTGATGATTAATCACCATGACACTTTGGGCATGATCATTTCTCATCACAGAAGAAGCCGTTGCTTCAGCCAATCCAAACTGAAGCAGCTGACAGCCAGACAGAGAAAGTACCGCTATCGCCAGTGTCGAACGTCCGAGTTGTTTCGCGAAATCCATCAATCCTCAACCTATTTGCTTGTAAAATCCATCCATGCAACCGCTCTACTATAAAACGCTCTAATGGAATTAGGCTAATCAATTAACCCCTTTGTGTGATAGCTCGCAAAGCGTGCGGTATAAAACTTCTCTCTCTATTACTCTTCTCATGATTAAGACTTGCTCGAATACAATTTTCCACGCACTAATAAGTGTGCAAAAAAAAGCGGCTACCAAAGTAACCGCTTTTCGACTCGTTAATGGTTGGTTGAAGTTCGGTTCCACACTTCTGTTGACCAGGTGTTATTGCTTCGCTCTCGCTGTACGATTCCCTTGCTATCGTAGCTATCAACCTGTCGTTGCCATTCCGTCATCTCACCCAGTTTTGTCCCTGCTTCATCAAAATACTCTGATGTGCTGTAGCTAAACTGCTGACATACTTCGGCTTGATATTGCTGGCCGTCCACATCGTAATTAATCGTTTTCTTGCCCGCGTAGGTTTGGCTGTACATCACGTTACCAGTGCGCCAATCAACGAGCTGGTCGTCATCACTATCGCTGCCATACTGGGTTGAAGGATCATGGATTGAGAATTGACTGTACGTAACATTAGGAATTCGATAATAAGCATTTTCGCTCCACGCTAGTTGCTTAGTCGTTCGAGAACCCCATTTAATATCAACATCACTATTCGGCTCATACCCTTCAACGCCCAACCAATCTCCGTTTTGACCACGATGGTAGTGCTCTTTAAACCAGGCGGTACTATCGAGTAAAATCGCAAACAGTTGCTCCAGACGAACATTCATGTCATTCCACTGATAGTTTTCATTCACTAACAGGTGCCACTCGTAATTCGCCTCCTGCTCAACATACTCATCAAACTCATTGAAGCGAGAGCGCTGCATTCGGTAGGTGTTGATATCGCCAACCTCAGCGACATATTCACCCTCTTCTAGAGAAGCCAAACATTGCTCGAATGTGGCGAACTCACCTTCTGGGACTCTAGAGAGTATCGGGTCTTTACCATAAGCTTGATGATTGATGGTAAAGCCTTCCAATTGCTTGACGTAGTTACTCCATCCCCAAACAGGCGTCACTTTTGCCTCGTCAGCATACTCCATGTATGAACGTTCACTTTTCACCACCAGATTTTGGCTAGCGGTGTAATTTGTCGTTGTCTCTGAAATATATACTGGCACAGGCTCGTTGCTGCCATCGTTGTCTACAAAGGCATAGTTGCCCTCATTCCCTGAAATACACACTTCAACGAGAGTGCCATCCACATTTAAAATGTCTTTTCCTTTGTAGAACAAAGTGGTGGCGTCTTGATTAAAAGTTGGAGACTCGACATCGGTGTTCCATTTATGAATACGAGTGTAATCAACAACTAGTGGAGTATTGAGTACCACGTCGTGCTCTTGCTGAATCGTAGGGACAAAACCCCACCAACGATAGTAGGTGTCATGTAAACCGTAATACATACCGCTTACCGCGTCGGTATACTCTAACTCTGCAATCGGATCCCATTCACTGACAGCACCACCAAAATCCGGTGTCACTTGGGTAACATGGAAAGTTCGATCCGACAGTAATCCATTAGATAAGCCTGATTGCTGGCCAAGTAAGATTTCGGTTTGAGAAAACTGTTGGGTGTCACCATTGTTCATTTCTCGCTTAATGGAATAAAGCTTACTGTCTCGCCTTTCATCAATCCCCACTGTAGAGAACTGATTCTCAGGTAAAGAAGCAACACATTGCGCTAACGTATTCGGTATGTTGAGGGCTTCAAGTGGTTGGTTATCTTCAGCATCTAAGTAACCATCACCATCATCATCGTTGTCAGCATTGTTACCAATTCCATCCCCATCGGTATCGAGTGTTTCCGTCGGGTCGTTTGGCAAAGCATCAGCATTATCGCCTACACCATCTTTATCACTGTCTTTCGATTCTGAGGCATCACTTGGGAAGGCATCATTGTTGTCACCAACACCGTCCTTATCGCTGTCTTTAGATTCTGATGCATCATTTGGGAAAGCGTCGCTGTTGTCGCCAACTCCGTCTTTGTCACTGTCTTTAGATTCTGTCGCATCAGTTGGGAACACATCGCTATTGTCACCAACGCCATCTTTATCGCTGTCTTTAGATTCTGATGCGTCAGTTGGGAAAGCATCACTATTGTTGCCGACACCGTCTTTATCGCTATCTTTAGATTCTGATGCATCAGTTGGGAAAACATCGCTATTGTCACCAACGCCATCTTTGTCACTGTCTTTAGACTCTAATGGATCATTTGGAAAGGCATCGTTATTGTCACCAACACCATCCGTATCACTGTCTTTAGACTCTGAGGCATCATTTGGGAAGGCATCGCTGTTATCACCGACACCATCTTTATCGCTGTCTTTCGTTTCTGAGGGATCGTTAGGGAAAGCATCTGCATTATCGCCCACAGCGTCTTTGTCTGTATCTTTGCTCTCACTTGGGTCGAGAGGGAAAACGTCTTGATTATCCCCAACCTTATCACCGTCGGTGTCGTACCATTCAGTATCATCATTAGGAAAGGCATCAAGCGCATCAATAATAAGATCGCCATCGCTGTCATGAGTGGAAACGAGCATCAGCTCATTCGTTTCAGGATCTTTAATCACGATATGATCATCACCAGCATTCTCGACCAAAAGGTTCACTTGCTCAGAATCTGCGATAATGTTTTGGGCTTGTTCAAGCTCTTGAACGGAGGCAGGCATAGCACCAGAAGCAACTAAAGAGACCGCACTTTTTTGTACTTTCTTCGCCTCTTCTGTTTGAGATGCAATATAGTCAGAAACCACCGATGCTTCACTTACCCCAAGAGCTTGTGCAACCTCGCTTACTGCCTGCTGATAAGCATCCGCTTCACTAGCATTGGTAACGCCCATGCGCATTTTAGCTTCAACCAATGTCGTTAATGGCGTAACAACCTTGCCCTGATAAGCGACCATCAACAGATCTTCAGCAATGGGTTTACCATGATCTACGTCGATCGCGATACCTGCTTCAGCAAAGGTGATGAGTTGGTAGTCGTTAATGTCATCGATTTGAGTCAGATCCAGAGAAACCGCACCAGTTTCATCAGTGGTACCACTTACCTCTCCGTCTTCCAAAATGTAGTTAACGCTGTCTTTTCTTTCTAACCATACTTTTGCATTTTGAATGTAGCCATCTATCACCTTAACGGTTAACACATTGTCGGTAACCGTTGGCTGATTGGAATCGTCACCACCACAAGCAGAGAGAACCAAAGCACTACTGATCGCCAACGCAACTCGGGATTTATAAAACATAACTCACCATCCTTGATTAATTTGCCCTCCATTTTAAATATCTCTCCGCCAGTCGTAACACATTCACTAAACTAATAACAAGAACTCGATCGAAAAGAACTAAGAAATATTACGTAACTAAAACTCAGTAAAACAAACGGTTACATTTAGTATCAAAGCGCAATAAACACCTGCATTTAAAGCTATTATGAGACTGAAAAGTCGCACCCTCTGAGCAACATAAAAACGATTCACGCTGCGAATAGCCGCCAACGCTTGAGTCCTCCTAAAAGCCATTAACAGAAATCCACTCATCCGATATGAATAAAAAATCGACTTTAGGGTTGACGTGTTCCATTGAGTGCGGTACTAATTTGTTAACTTAATTTTGTGGAATGCTTAACAACTATGTCAGCACGTTTTTCTATCCTGCTTAGCCTCCTCCTGATCGTGACCAATTCGCGCGGGTAGGCTGTGGAAGAAAAATAACCACACCAATTTCTAAGAAACCCGCATGCAAATGCGGGTTTTTTTATATCTAAATACCGGAAGTAAACGATTAAATTGCACGAAAAGTGCAGAAATCATGAAGGAAGCAAACATGAACGATCAGGTCATTATATTCGACACCACATTGCGTGATGGCGAACAAGCGTTGTCAGCAAGCTTGACGGTTAAAGAAAAACTGCAGATTGCCTATGCGCTGGAAAGGCTAGGCGTTGATGTTATCGAAGCGGGCTTTCCTGTTTCTTCTCCAGGTGATTTCGAATCCGTACAAACCATTGCAAAACACATCAAAAACAGCCGAGTTTGTGCCCTTTCGCGTGCCGTTGCGAAAGATATCGATGCTGCTGCTGAAGCGCTAAAAGTCGCGGACGCATTTCGAATCCACACTTTCATCTCAACTTCGACTGTTCACGTTCAAGACAAACTACGCCGTAGCTACGACGATGTTGTAGAAATGGGCGTAAAAGCCGTAAAACATGCGCGTAACTACACCGATGACGTTGAGTTTTCTTGCGAAGACGCAGGTCGTACGCCAATCGACAACCTGTGCCGCATGGTTGAAGCGGCTATCGATGCTGGCGCAAGCACCATCAATATCCCAGATACCGTTGGCTACACAGTTCCAAGTGAATTTGGCGGCATCATTGAGACGCTATTCAACCGCGTACCAAACATCGACAAAGCGATCATCTCTGTTCACTGCCACGATGACTTGGGCATGTCTGTTGCCAACTCTATCGCTGCCGTGCAAGCGGGTGCTCGTCAGGTAGAAGGGACTATCAACGGCATCGGTGAGCGTGCGGGTAACTGTTCTCTTGAAGAAATCGCGATGATCCTAAAAACGCGCCAAGAATTCATGGGCGTGCACACGGGCCTAAAACACGACGAAATCCATCGCACCAGCAAGTTGGTCAGCCAGCTTTGTAACATGCCAATCCAGAGCAACAAGGCGATCGTTGGTGCCAACGCATTTAGCCACTCTTCAGGTATTCACCAAGATGGCATGCTGAAGAACAAGAACACTTACGAGATCATGACGCCTGAGTCGATTGGTCTTAAGAACCAAGCATTGAACCTAACCAGTCGCAGTGGCCGTGCTGCGGTTAAGAGTCACATGGACGCAATGGGCTACAAAGAAGAAGAGTACAACCTAGATGCGTTGTACGAAGACTTCTTGAAGCTTGCTGACCGCAAAGGTCAGGTGTTCGACTACGATCTAGAAGCACTAATGCACTTCTCGAACTTGCGTGAAGAAGACGACTTCTACAAGTTGAACTACCTAAGCGTGCAATCTGGCAGCGTAATGGCAACCACCAGCGTCAAAATGCAATGTGGCGATGAAGAAATGTGTGAAGCTGCTGTCGGTAATGGCCCAGTTGATGCGCTATACCAATGTATCTACCGCGTGACAGGTTACGAGATCGTCCTAGACAAGTTCGACCTAACGGCAAAAGGCGAAGGTGAAGACGGTCTTGGTCAAGCAGACATTATCGCTAACTACAAAGGCCGTAAGTACCACGGTACTGGCGTTTCTACCGACATTGTAGAAGCATCTGGCCAAGCGCTATTACACGTTATCAACAGCATTCATCGTGCCGATAAGATTGAAGAGATGAAGCAAAAGAGAATTGCGACGGTTTAATCATTAATTCAAGGAGCTTGAGTCCCGCAACGCAGGCTCCAACCAAATTCGTTTTAGACAAGCTCAAAAAATTTAGAAAATTTAAAGGATTAGCATGACAGACAAATCATACAAAATTGCCGTTTTACCAGGCGACGGCATCGGCCCAGAAGTAATGGCGCAAGCACATAAAGTGTTGGATGCAATCGAAAAGAAGCACGGCATTGCGTTTGAGCGTGACGAGCACGATGTAGGTGGTATCGCGATCGATAATCACGGTTGCCCACTTCCAGAAAGCACAGTAAAAGCGTGTGAAGAGTCTGATGCAGTCCTATTCGGCTCAGTTGGCGGTCCTAAGTGGGAACACTTGCCACCAAATGACCAACCTGAACGCGGTGCCCTACTACCACTACGCAAGCACTTCCAACTGTTCTGTAACCTACGCCCAGCGCAAATTCACTCAGGTCTTGAAGCTTTCTCACCACTGCGTGCAGACATCTCCGGTCGTGGTTTTGATATCGTTGTTGTTCGTGAACTGACGGGCGGCATCTACTTCGGCCAACCGAAAGGTCGTGAAGGTGAAGGTCCAACAGAGAAAGCGTTCGACACTGAGGTGTACCACCGCTACGAAATCGAACGTATTGCAAAAATTGCCTTTGAGTCTGCTCGTCTACGTCGCAAGAAAGTGTGCTCTATCGACAAAGCGAACGTTCTACAAAGTTCTATCTTATGGCGTGAAGTGGTCGAAGAAATCGCAAAAGACTACCCAGATGTCGAGCTGTCACACATGTACATTGATAACGCGACTATGCAGCTTATCAAAGACCCTGCTCAGTTCGACGTAATGCTATGTTCAAACATCTTCGGCGACATCATTTCTGATGAGTGCGCGATGATCACTGGCTCTATGGGTATGTTGCCTTCAGCGAGCCTAAACGAAAGCAAATTCGGTCTGTACGAGCCAGCAGGCGGCAGTGCACCAGATATCGCAGGTAAGAACATCGCTAACCCAGTGGCACAAATCCTATCTGCTGCACTGATGCTGCGTTACAGCCTAGGTGAAGAAACGGCGGCACAAGACATCGAAACGGCCGTTTCAAAAGCACTATCAGCGGGTGAGCTAACGGGTGACCTTGCTGGTGACAACCCAGCACTTTCGACGTCTGAGATGGGCGATAAAATCGCTGAGTACATCTTAAACTCTTAATACAAAACAGATTCATAATAAATACTAAATCCTCGGTCAACCAATGGCTTTCCTCTAAGTCATTGGTGCAATAGCAAGGCAGCAAGCCCATTTATCTTAAGGCGTTTAGTTCGCTAAATAACTGGATAAATGGGTGTCGCCAACGCAGTTATTACGGCAAAGGCAACGAGGAAAGGAAGCAAACAATGGGCAAAACATTATACGAAAAAGTCTACGACGCACACGTTGCCGTCGCAGCAGAAGGGGAAAACCCAATCTTGTACATCGACCGTCACTTGGTACATGAAGTGACGTCTCCGCAAGCATTTGACGGCTTGCGTGAAAAAGGTCGAAAAGTGCGTCAGGTCAGCAAAACTTTTGCCACCATGGACCACAACGTTTCGACAACCACCAAAGACATCAACGCATCCGGTGAGATGGCTCGTATCCAGATGGAAACGCTATCGAAAAACTGTGAAGAGTTTGGTGTTACGCTTTACGACATCAACCACAAATACCAAGGCATTGTGCACGTCATGGGCCCAGAGCTTGGTATTACCCTGCCGGGCATGACCATTGTTTGTGGCGACTCGCACACTGCTACACACGGTGCATTCGGCTCTCTCGCTTTTGGTATTGGTACATCTGAAGTTGAGCACGTATTAGCAACTCAAACGCTAAAACAAGCCCGCGCTAAAACGATGAAGATTGAAGTGAGAGGCAAAGTAACTCCTGGTATCACCGCTAAAGACATCGTACTTGCGATCATCGGTGAAACCACAGCTGCTGGCGGAACAGGCTACGTGGTTGAATTCTGCGGTGAAGCGATCACAGACCTTTCAATGGAAGGCCGTATGACCGTGTGTAACATGGCGATTGAGCTAGGTGCTAAAGCCGGTCTAATTGCGCCAGATGAAACCACATTCAAGTACATCAAAGGCCGCAAATTCTCACCTCAAGGTGCCGATTTTGATGCAGCAGTAGAATACTGGAAGACATTGAAAACGGACGATGATGCCCAGTTTGATGCAGTTGTGACGCTAAACGCAGCAGACATTAAGCCACAAGTCACTTGGGGAACTAACCCAGGCCAAGTGATCGCGGTAGATCAACCGATCCCAGCACCAGAAAGCTTTACCGACCCAGTAGAGAAAGCTTCTGCTGAAAAAGCATTGGCATACATGGGCCTAGAAGCAGGCAAAGCTCTTTCTGATTACAACGTCGATAAAGTCTTCGTTGGCTCTTGCACCAACTCTCGCATTGAAGACATGCGCGCAGCCGCAGAAGTGGCGAAAGGTCGCAAAGTCGCGTCTCACGTTCAAGCGCTAATCGTTCCTGGCTCTGAGCAAGTAAAAGCGCAAGCAGAAGCGGAAGGCTTGGACGTTATCTTTAAAGAAGCGGGCTTTGAGTGGCGCCTACCGGGTTGTTCGATGTGTCTAGCAATGAACAACGACCGTTTGGGGCCTCATGAGCGCTGTGCGTCTACTTCAAACCGTAACTTTGAAGGTCGCCAAGGCCGTGATGGCCGTACCCACTTGGTTAGCCCTGCGATGGCAGCGGCAGCGGCAATTGCTGGTCACTTTGTTGATATTCGTGAGTTGGATTAGGTTAAGGAGAGAACAGATGTCAGGTTTTAAACAACACACAGGCTTAGTTGTTCCTCTAGATGCAGCGAACGTAGATACTGATGCCATCATTCCAAAACAGTTCCTACAAAAGGTCTCTCGCCTAGGGTTTGGTAAGCACCTATTCCATGACTGGCGATTCCTAGATGATGCTGGCGAACAACCGAACCCAGAGTTCGTGATGAACGCTCCTCGCTACAAAGGCGCTTCTATCCTGCTAGCGCGTGAAAACTTCGGCTGTGGTTCATCTCGTGAACACGCACCGTGGGCACTAGCGGATTACGGCATCAAAGCGATGATCGCACCAAGCTTTGCCGATATTTTTTACGGTAACTCGATCAACAACCAAATGGTGCCAGTTCGTTTGACTGAGCAAGAAGTGGATGAAATCTTCCAGTTTGTTGAGGCTAACGAAGGCGCAGAAGTGGAAGTGGACCTAGAAGCGAATGTGGTTCGTGCCAACGGCAAAGAATATGGTTTTGAAATCGATTCGTTCCGTCGTCACTGCTTACTAAACGGTTTGGACAACATTGGTTTAACCCTTCAACACGAAGATAAGATTGCCGAGTACGAAGCGAAGATCCCGAGCTTCTTAAGCTAATTAAAATCGCAATTTAAACAAATAAAAGGTTGGCTTATGCCAGCCTTTTTTCTTTTATTTTCATTGCCTCAAGAAAGAAAGTTCGCCTTATGCAGGTCTACAATATCAATAAGGTTTTAACCCAAAGGTATCTCTATGAAGCGTCTGTTATTGCTCTTGTGTGCTCTCGTTTCTTTCTCAACATTTTCCGCACCTAAATCGGATTTGTGGCCGTATTGGAAACAATCGAATCAAGCTAGCCAAACCAAGATTTCTCATCAAGAGTGGCAACAACTGCTTGATAGTTATTTAGTTAAGCAAGGTGAGAATACTTTGTTTCGCTATAGCAAAGTCACGACCTTCGACAAAGCGAAGTTAAAGCAGTACATCCAAAGGCTCGCAAAACTCGACCCTCTACAGTACAACCAAGCGGAGCAATACGCCTACTGGGTAAACCTTTACAACGCCATCACTGTCGACTTAATCCTAGATAACTATCCTGTCGAGTCGATTACCAAACTTGGTGGGCTATTTAGCTTTGGCCCTTGGGGGGATGATGTGGTCGTGGTCAATGGGAAGGATCTGACTTTAAACGATATTGAGCATCGTATTTTACGCCCGATTTGGAATGACCCAAGAACCCATTACGCGGTTAACTGTGCCAGCTTAGGATGCCCTAACCTGCAGCCTCATGCATTCACCGCTGAAAACACACAAGCTCTACTGGATAGTGCCGCTAAAACATTTATCAACAGCAGCAAAGGCGTATCTATCCAAGGTAACACGGCACAGCTGTCTTCTATTTATGATTGGTTTGCAACGGACTTTGGTGGAGAAAAACAAATCTTCAAACACATTGCAAAGTACGCACCGCAATACAAAAACTTCTCTGGCAAAGTGAAATACGAATACGATTGGACCTTAAATCAAGCTAACTAAAGAAGTTACTGATAGGCTAATACGCTTTGGGCTTCCCATAACCGAAAAGCAAAAGGACACCAGTAAACCAAACGCTGAGTATAAGAACGAGAAAAGGGCACTGAGTGCCCTTTTTGTTTTTGAAGCTTGATAGAAAACGTCCGACTACTTAAAACCTTTCACTTTCTTTATCAGATCGTAAGCATTTTGAATTTCTTGCGATTTTTCTTTTGCGACGTTCATCATCTCAGGTGGTAAGCCCTTCGCCATCAACTTATCTGGGTGATGCTCATTCATCAACTTACGGTAAGCACGCTTCACCGTTTTACTGTCCGCATCTGAGTTAACATCCAAAATCTTGTAGGCATCAGCCAACTGATCCGCTTGTGAAGCTTGTTGCCAACCAGCTGATTGGTATTGTCCCTGCTGCTGGCCATGGAAACCACCTTGGCTTTGAAAACGAAACGCGGCTTCTTGCATGTGCAGGCGACGCTCTAATTGCTCTGAAGAGAAACCTAAACCGCGGGCAATTTTATGCAGGACATTACGTTCACTCGGATGAATCGAGCCATCAGCAAACGCAGCAGAGATCTGAAGCTCCAAGAAAAATTGCAATAAATCAAAACGCCCTGCTGAAGAGATTTTCACGCGAACCAATACATCTTCAAGCGGAAAATCACTCTCTTTACCATCACGGAACGCTTCTTGTGCCGCACGACGTTGCTCGCCATGTAAACTCATACGGTCCATCATCGCAGACGCTAGTTGAATCTCTTCTTTGGTGACTTGACCTTTGGCTTTAGCCACATGTCCCATAACTGCGAATGCAGCTTTAAAAAATTCTTCCTGACGTTGTGCCTGGCTAGGACCTTTACCAAAGCCCCCCGTCGAAAAACCCGCTTGGCTTAAACGACGTGCTTTATCGAATTGATGACCGATAAATAGACCAAACAATAAACCGAATGGGCCACCGAGTAACAAGCCAAAAAAGGCACCCAAGATTTTGCCAAAAATATGCATTATGTGTTCTCTATCAATGAATTTTTATCGACGACGGCGGTCTTATAGTGCCGGACGCAACGATTTCCTTTATGATAATGGAATTAGTTTTATTACGGTCAGGCTATTTCGCCTGCTTATCTTTGCAGCTATTTTATATTGGCATTATGCCACAGCGAATCCATGCTCTGGGATAATTGCAAACTATAGTTGATTCATTTGGCTATATAGCGAGGGTACAACAAGCCCTATAGCCATCGAGTAGTAGTGACACAGGAAAGTTCAATTCAATGCAACATTTCTCCCGCACATGTTTAGCGGCCTCTATCAGCACCGCCTTGTTTGTACCCACCACTCAAGCTGAAGCGAATATCCATGATAGTGTGCAGGAAATGCCCACCACAGATCAATGTTTGGTCGAGACAAGTGGTGAGGAGGACGCGCTTAATTCCCCAGTGGTTGTTCAAGCTGATAGTCTACAAGCCATCAATGGCGATAAGGCTCAGTACTCTGGCAACGTAGAAGTTACGCAAGGTCCAAAGAAAATCACCGCCGATAGCGTAACGCTTCATCAACAAGATAACGTGGTCGTGGCAGAAGGCAATGTAACCTTCAATGACGGTCAGGTTAAAGCACGTTCAGATCGTGTTACCAACGACATCAATCAAGATACGTTTTCGCTTGAAAACACCAACTACCAGTTCTTGTGCCAACAAGGTCGCGGTACCGCTGCGTACATCGCCCGTACTGGTCAGTCAGTGTATGAACTTGAAGATGGTTCGATTACCTCTTGTCCTCAAGGTGACAACTCTTGGCGCTTAGTGGCTTCGGGCATCGATGTTGATCAAGATGAAGAGACGGCAACGTTACATCACCCACGTTTTGAGATCATGGACGTCCCTGTTTTCTACGTGCCGTACATGACGATGCCAATTGGTGACACGCGTAAAACGGGCTTCCTATTCCCATCCATGTCATACGGCTCTAGCGACGGTATGGAAGTTGAACTTCCTTTCTACTGGAATATCGCGCCGCAATACGACATGACACTTACTCCGCTCTACATGCAGAAACGTGGCACCAAGCTTGACTCTGATTTCCGTTACCTAACCGAAGGTTGGGGTGACGGTGAAATCAAAGGCGAGTACATGAGCAGCGACAAACGCTACGAGGACGAATCTCGTTGGGGTTACCAATTCAAACACGATGGCATCATCAACAAACAGTGGGTAGTCAGTGTTGATTACTCAAAAGTGAGTGACATCGACTACTTCCGTGACCTGGATTCTGACATTGGTAACCGAGAAGACGGCCAATTGCTTCAAGAAGGCGAAGTACAGTACCGTTCAGACTTCTGGGACGCCTCTTTGTCTGTCCGAGATTTCCAGATACTTTTGAAAGAAGAAAACCAACCGTACCGTCTATTGCCGCAGCTGGACTTGAACTACTACACCCCACTTTTGGGTAACTACGTCAACTTTGACGTGAAGAGCCAGATCAGCCGTTTTGACACTGACGATACAGCGAAGCCTGACGCGACTCGTGTGCACGTAGAGCCAGGCCTCACGATTCCTCTATCAAACTCTTGGGCGACATGGACCACAGAAGCTCGCGTATTATCGACCTACTACTCCCAAGATCTGAGTGGCTTAACAGACACCGATCTAAGAAATCAACTCGATGAGACCGTATCGCGTGTTATTCCAGAATTCCGCACACATGCTCAGATGTACTTGGAGCGTGATACCAGCTGGATAGAAGGCTACACACAAACATTGGAACCACAGCTTCAGTATTTGTATGTACCAGATGAAGACCAAACTAACATCTACAACTACGATACGACGTTACTGCAAACTGACTACTACGGTCTATTCCGCAGTCGTAAATACAGTGGTATCGATAAAATCGCGTCAGCAAACCAGTTAAGCTACGGTGCAAGTACGCGTTTCTTTGATGATGATTACAAAGAACGTCTTAACGTTTCGTTTGGTCAGATCTACTACTTCGATAAGAAAACCAAGATCAGCAATAATCCGAGCCTACCGGATGAGACCTCAAACTACTCATCATGGGCGGTTGAAACTGATTTCAACTACAACGATTACTTGTTCTATCACGGTGGTATCCAGTATGACATCGACCTGAGCTCGATGCAGTTGGCGAACAGCACTCTGGAATACCAATTTAACGGTGGCTTCATTCAAGGTAACTACCGTTACGTTACTCGTGAATACATTGAAGATACGATCATTCTCGAAAACCTCGACACAATCACTCGTAAAGGTATTTCACAAGCAGGTATCGTAGCCGCGTATGAATTCAACCCGAGTTGGTCGGCAAGCGGCCAGTACTACTACGACTTAAACGAAAACATCGATATGGAATGGCTTGCCAGCCTCCGCTACCAATCAGATTGTTGGTACTTCGGTCTAACTTACTCAAACCAATTATTGGGCTGGGATGACAAAGCAATCGGAAGCGACGGTGCTTCTCCAGAATACGAAAACAACATCAGCGTTAACTTCGGTATTCAAGGCTTTGCCACCAATCAACGTGCGATTACCGCAGAAAAAGAACTTGATGGTTCGGACAACGCGATCAAATACGGTCGTCCATTCTATTTGAACAATTAATCGAATTGAGCGTCTTAACTACTAGTAAGACGCTCAACTCTATAATACTGACGGAATTTTAAATGAAAATTTGGAAATCAATCATCTTCACAACCCTATTCTCTTTAGGTGTTAATGCTGCACCTGTAGAGCTTGATCAGGTTGCTGTTATCGTCAACGACGGTGTGATTTTACAAAGCGACATCAACACTGCAATGAAAACACTTCAAGCTAATGCTCGTCAGAGCGGTAAGAGCTTACCTTCAGCAAGCGTGTTGAAAGACCAAGTGGTTGAGAAACTGATCATTGATACGCTTCAAGGTCAAGAGGCTGAACGTATCGGCGTACGAATTGATGACAACCGCTTGAATCAAGCGATTGCAGAAATCGCTCGTAACAACAACCAAAGCGTTGAGCAACTTGCCGCCTCTGTCCAAGCTGAAGGGTTAAGCTACTCTGAATTCCGCGAACAAATTCGTAAAGAGATCGCCGCGTCTGAAGCTCGTAATGCGCTTGTACGTCGTCGTATCAACATTCTCCCAGCGGAAGTCGATAGCCTAGCAGAACAACTTGCAACAGAAACCAACGCAACCGTTCAATACAAAATCGGTCATATCCAATTGCGTTTCTCTGACGATAAAGACAAGTCAGAAGTCGAAGCAGAAGCGAATGCATTAGTGAAAAAATTGAAAGATGGTGCGGATTTCTCGCAAATGGCCTACACCTACTCAAAAGGTCCAAAAGCCTTGCAAGGTGGTGACTGGGGTTGGATGCGTAAAGAAGAAATGCCAACTATCTTCGCAGACCAAATCAAAATGCAAAACAAAGGCAGCATCATTGGTCCATTCCGCAGCGGTATTGGCTTCCACATCCTAAAAGTAGAAGATGTAAAAGGCCTAGAAACAGTCGCGGTCACAGAAGTCAATGCTCGACATATTCTGATCAAACCGACCGTTATCCTAAGCGATGATGGTGCGAAGAAGCAGCTAAATGAATTCATTCGTCGCATTAAAGCGGGTGAAGCAACCTTTGCTCAATTGGCAACACAATACAGCCAAGATCCAGGTTCTGCAGCACAAGACGGTGAACTGGGCTACCAAACACCAGACCTATACGTACCAGAATTTAAACACCAAGTTGAAACATTGCCTGTAGGTTCAATCAGTGAACCATTCAAAACTGTACACGGCTGGCACATTGTTGAAGTTTTAGACCGTCGTCAAGTTGACCGCACTGACTCAGCAATGAAAAACAAAGCCTACCGCATTCTTTTCAACCGTAAGTTTAACGAAGAAGCAGGCGCATGGATGCAAGAACTACGAGCAAGCGCGTTTGTTGAAATCGTGGATAACAATGATGGCAACTAA
Organism: Vibrio sp. MOR3; assembly: GCF_001557775.1. Lineage (NCBI taxonomy): Bacteria > Pseudomonadati > Pseudomonadota > Gammaproteobacteria > Vibrionales > Vibrionaceae > Vibrio > Vibrio sp. MOR3. Next base: position 225,098 of record NZ_LNRD01000003.1, read on the forward strand.
TTCGATTCGAAGAATCGTCGTAACCGCAGGGGAACCTGCGGGGATCGGCCCTGATTTGGTGCTGGCCTTATCAAAGGAAGACTGGGCGCACCAAATCGTCGTTTGTGCAGACAAGAATGTCTTAGCAGAAAGAGCTAAACAGCTCGGCATAGACGTTCAACTGTTTGATTACAATCCAGAAGAAGCACCAAAAGCGCAACAAGCTGGCACATTAATCGTAGACCACATTGAAATCGCTGAAACCGCGGTTGCAGGTCAACTTAATGAAGCCAACGGCCACTACGTATTAAAAACGTTAGAAAGAGCCGCTTTTGGCTGTATGAATGATGAATTTGATGCTATTGTCACCGGCCCTGTACATAAGGGGGTGATAAATCGCTCAGGTGTTGCATTCAGTGGTCACACTGAATTCTTTGCTGAAAAGTCCAATACACCATTGGTCGTGATGATGTTAGCGACTGAAGGACTGCGAGTGGCACTCGTCACCACGCATATTCCTCTGGCTTACGTATCAAAAGCCGTTACGGAAGAGCGATTAGAAAAAATCATCGATATTCTTCATAAAGATCTTGTAGAAAAATTTGCCATCTCGCAACCAAACATCTATGTTTGCGGGCTAAATCCACATGCGGGAGAAGATGGCTGTTTAGGTCGCGAAGAGATCGAAACCATCACTCCGACATTGGAAAAGATTCGACAAGAAAAAGGAATCAATCTGATTGGCCCTTTGCCGGCAGATACCATTTTCAATGAAAAGTATTTAAACGATGCTGATGCTGTTTTAGGTATGTACCACGATCAAGTGTTGCCTGTATTAAAATACAAAGGCTTTGGTCGTTCAGTAAACATTACACTTGGTCTACCATTTATAAGAACCTCGGTGGATCACGGTACTGCATTAGAACTGGCAGGGACAGGTCAAGCGGATACAGGGAGCTTCCGAACAGCGCTCACGCATGCGATAGAATTGGTAGAGAAGAAACAATGAGAAATGATGTCCATTTAGGACACAAAGCGCGTAAACGTTTTGGTCAAAACTTCCTGAACGATCCATACATTATTGACGGTATCGTATCATCAATTAACCCAAGACCTGGCCAAAACCTTGTTGAGATCGGTCCAGGCCTTGGTGCAATTACAGAACCTGTGGGTCGCGAAGTCGACAAGTTCACGGTTATTGAACTCGACCGAGATCTAGCAGAACGTCTACGCAACCATCCAGAATTAGCTGACAAACTGACTATTCATGAAGGCGATGCTATGCGCTTTGACTTCACGCAGTTAGTGAAGCCAAACAACAAGCTACGTATCTTCGGTAACTTGCCATACAACATCTCGACACCATTGATGTTCCACCTATTTGAATTCCATAAAGACATTCAAGACATGCACTTTATGCTTCAAAAAGAAGTGGTAAACCGTTTAGCCGCAGGCCCAGGCAGCAAGGCTTACGGCCGCCTAACGGTAATGGCTCAGTACTACTGTAAAGTTGTACCTGTTCTAGAAGTACCACCAACAGCGTTTGTACCGCCACCGAAAGTTGATTCAGCAGTCGTACGCTTAGTGCCTTACGAAGTCCTTCCGCACCCTGCGAAAGATTTGCGTTTGTTGGAGCGCGTATGTCGCGAAGGCTTTAACCAGCGTCGTAAGACCGTTCGTAACTGCTACAAGTCGCTATTGAGTACAGAAGTATTGGAAGAGTTGGGCGTAAACCCAAGTATGCGTCCAGAAAACCTAACGCTACAACAGTTTGTCGCCATGGCGAACTGGCTTGCGGATAACCCGCAGCACCAATAACTCAAACGATGAGCCAAACCCTTCGCGGTTTGGCTTATTATTATTGAGATAATCCGTTTTTCGAGGAGTGCACATGGACGTCATTCAACCTTGCATCAAGATTCAAGTTCACACCAAATACATTGAAGAACAGTCCAACCCAGAACTGCAACGTTTTATTTTCGCCTACGTCATCACCATCAAAAACCTCAGCCAACAAACCGTACAATTACTCAGTCGTCGCTGGTTAATTACGGATTCAAATGGCAAACAAATGACGGTAGAAGGCGAAGGTGTTGTCGGACAACAGCCCTTTATTCCTAGCAATGATGAATACACCTACAGTAGCGGTACTGCATTAGAAACTCCAGTAGGTGTCATGCAAGGACACTACATGATGTTGGATGAGAAGGGACAAGAGTTTCTCACCGAAATAGACCCTTTCCGACTTGCTGTTCCCAATGTCCTAAATTAATCAGGAGAGTCAGTGGCTACCTACATCGTTGGTGACATTCAAGGCTGTTTCGATGAACTGCAACAGCTACTAGAACACGTTAATTTCTCAACTCAACACGATCAACTTTGGCTTGCTGGTGATCTGGTGGCAAGAGGGCCGAAGTCATTAGAAACACTGCGCTTTGTTAAATCCCTTGGCGACAGCGCTAAAGTTGTCCTCGGCAATCACGATCTGCACCTAATGGCGGTTTCTAAAGGCTTAAAGAGGGTGAAGGACAAAGATAAAACCGCACCTATCTTTTCCGCACCAGATAAAGATGCTCTACTCACTTGGTTAGCACAGCAACCACTCATGACGGAACACGATGAGTTCGTTATGTGTCATGCGGGCATCTCACCTTTATGGGATCTACAGACGGCTCGAGCATGTGCACGTGAGGTCGAGGCGATAATTCAGAGTGAGCAACTGCATTGGTTACTGGAAAATATGTACAGCAACCAACCTGATCTTTGGGAGGAATCTCTATCAGGCTTAGATCGCTATCGCTATACCATCAATGCATTTACCCGTATGCGCTTTTGCTTTCCCGATGGCCGCTTGGATATGGATTGTAAACTTCCACCACAAGAAGTTTCAGAAGATGAGCTTGTTCCTTGGTTTAAACTGCCACAACGTGTGCCTTTAGAAAAAGCGGTCTTATTTGGTCACTGGGCAGCACTGCAAGGCTACATTGAAGAGAGCGTTATTGGCCTTGATACGGGCTGCGTTTGGGGTGGCTCATTAACTATGATTCGCTGGGAAGATAAGCAAGTTTTCACCCAAGAAGCACTCAGTTAACAATTAGAATTAGCGGACTAGAAAACAAAAAGCACCGTATTGACGGTGCTTCTCTTATTCTAGCTGGTTATTTTTCTAGAACGGTGAAACGCATGTTATACGCATTTTTTTCATCCGCTTGATACGCTTCAGAGTATGTTTCTTTAAACTCATTCCCCCAATCTGGGAACTGAGTATCACCCTCGATTTCAGCTTCAATACGAGTGACATATAGCTTATTTGCTATTGCCAAGCATGCAGCGTAAATCGCGCCACCACCAATGATCATCACTTCTTCACTGTCACCAGCAACCTCAAGCGCCTGCTCAATCGACGTAACGGTCGTGACACCTTCAATGGAAAGTGAAGTATCACGGCTGATGACAATATTCAAACGGCCAGGTAAAGGACGTCCGATTGATTCATAAGTTTTACGTCCCATCACAACAGGCTTACCCATTGTACAACGCTTAAACCATGCAAAGTCTGCCGGAAGATGCCAAGGCATCTGGTTGTCTTTACCGATGATACGGTTGTCTGCCATCGCGGCAATCATGCTGATGATCATATTGGGTCCTTATACTATGGGTCTGCGGCGATAGAATAACAGCCCCGGAACCGCCAAGCCAACCGCTAAGCCTGCAATAATAAACATCGCCTTAAGAAAGTTCTCCATACATGTCGCAATTAACTCTGGCGAATAACCCAAGTGGTTTATCTCCACCATGGCAATCATGGCTTTAAAGGCAAATACACCGGGCACCATTGGGATCAAAGCTGCAACAGTAAAAACTTTGGGATGAGCAAGAAAACGATGCGACCAATGTACGCCGATTAAGCCAACAAGGGTCGCAGCAAAAAAGCTCGCCCACTCAATCGGCAAGCCAAAGTGCATCATCAAATAGCGACTGCCATGACCAATTGCCCCACCTACGGCACAATAAACTAAAGCGCGCTGTGGCACGTTAAACACCATGGCAAAACCCACTGCAGGAATCGCCGCAAAAAACATATCATTCAGCAGGCCAAGTGCGAGTTCAAATACACTCATTAGCTCATCCACCCCCAAATACCGGTGACTTCCATCGCTGCTACGATGCCAAGTGAAGTTGCTAATGTCAGTAGACTTGCCATGGTAAATCTCGCGATGCCCATATTGATGTGGCCTTTAAGCATGTCTGCAACGGAGTTAATCAGAGGGAAGCCCGGTACTAACATCAGGACCGAAGATGCCATTGCTACCGTAGGTAAATTACCAATTTCAAAGATCACGGCTTGAGCGGAAATCAGCGTTGTGACGAATGCTGTGGCGGCGAAATTAAGTAGAGGATTAAAATGTCGATGCCCAATCTCTTGTCTGACGATCATACCACCAGCAGAAGCGAGGAACGTCATGCCGAAGACTCCCCAATCTCCTCCAGCTAGATGACTAAAGGCAGCACAAGAAAGACCAATCATAAACACGACTAACCAGCGGTTATAGCGCTCTGGGCTGATGGTATTGAGTTTCTTCTGAGCCATTTTCACATCGAGTAAACCGCGCTCCATCATGATACAGATACGCTGAATTTGCGTAATGACACGCATGTTAATTCCACGATCGGCACAGCTTCTTGTGGTAGTAATGCAATGATCGTCCATCACCGTTGTGACCACCAAGGCATTGGCAGACAGTGCAACAGCAACATCGCTAACGCCACTCGCCAACCCAATGCGCTGCATAATATCGCTCACCAGCGTACTTTCTGCACCGTGTGCTAATAACATTTGCCCGGCTTGAGCCACGAGCCGAGAAATGGCTCTTTGATTGGACGCCGCCATAGCTTCTTCAGGCGGCATAGCTTCCGATGTCATAAATACTTCCTAAGTCCATTTATACCCAAGTAACCTCCCCCTTGGGAGGGTGTCATTGACCCCGCTCTGAATCCTACATCTTGAAGTCACTTGGGTATATTTTATTATTGTGCCGTAAAACACATCGTCTAAACATGATTTAGATACAAAAAAAGCCGCAATATACATTGCGGCTTAATGAAATAACTAGCGATTAGTCACGGACGTAAACAACGTGACCGTCGTCTTCTTCATCGTCCCAGTCATCCCAATCGTCGTCATCTTCTTCAGTGATCACGTCTTTACCAGCGATGGCATCTTTATGGTAATCATCCCACATGAAGTTCACTTTATCTTCTTCAGCAACTTCTTCCTCTTCACGAGGTAGGTTTTCCATAAAGTCAGCTAGCTTGTAGCAAAGCTCTTTAGTGCCGTTACGGTTGATTGCAGAGATCTTAAAGAACTCATCTTCCCAACCAAGCGCATCTAAGATCTCTTGGATCTTTTCATTCGCTTCTTCTTCCGGCATAAGATCAGTCTTGTTGAAGACTAACCAACGAGGTTTACCAGCAAGTTTTTCACTGTACTGCTCTAGCTCATCAATGATGGTTAGGGCATTTTGAATTGGGTCTGACTGATCAATCGGCATGATATCAATCATGTGCAGTAATACGCGACAACGCTCTAGGTGCTTAAGGAAGCGAATACCTAGACCAGCACCGTCAGCTGCGCCTTCAATTAGACCAGGAATATCAGCAACTACAAAGCTTTTCTCAGGTACGACACTCACTACACCCAAGCTTGGGATTAGCGTAGTAAATGGGTAATCTGCTACTTTTGGTTTTGCTGCTGATACTGCGCGGATAAAGGTTGATTTACCTGCGTTAGGTAGACCAAGCATACCAACATCAGCCAATAGCAATAGCTCTAGACGGATTTCACGAATTTCACCTTTAGTACCTAGCGTTCTCTGACGAGGAGCGCGGTTTACTGAAGATTTAAAACGCGTGTTACCAAGACCGTGCCAGCCGCCTTTCGCGACCATCACTTTCTTGCCGTGTTCAGCAACTTCTGCAACGATTTCATTAGTGTGGATATCAACTGCGCGCGTACCTACAGGAACACGCATTGTGATGTCTTTACCACGTTTACCCGTACAGTTACCACCACGACCATTTTCACCGCGTTCTGCTTCGTAAAAGCGTTGGAAACGGTAATCGATCAGGGTATTTAGGTTTTCATCGGCTTGGATGTATACATCACCGCCATCACCACCATCGCCGCCATCAGGGCCGCCTTTAGTGATGAATTTTTCACGCCAGAAACTTACAACGCCGCTACCGCCGTCACCAGCCTGAACTTTTACTACCGCTTCATCTACGAACTTCATCTTTTACTCCGACTACTTCGTGCGTGGATTTAATCTGACTTATCATCAAACAATTTTAGCAGATGACAGATCTAAGCACCCTGAACCTACCAACAAGGTAAAAACGAGAAACTTGAATATGTCGACTGCTACAAATAAAAAACCCCGCCGAATCGGCAGGGCTTTTGAATTCAGCTTTAAAGCTTAAATAATTAACCTAAAAGGTAAATTACTCAGCTTCGATGCTTACAAACTTACGGTTTTTAGGACCTTTAACCTCGAACTTCACTTTACCTTCAGTAAGAGCGAATAGAGTGTGGTCTTTACCGATACCTACGTTGTTACCAGCGTGGAACTTAGTACCACGTTGACGTACGATGATGTTACCTGCAAGAACAGACTCACCACCGAAACGCTTAACACCAAGGCGTTTGCTTTCTGAATCGCGGCCGTTACGAGTAGAACCACCAGCTTTTTTGTGTGCCATTGTTAAACTCTCCTAATAGATTAAGCGTTGATACCAGTGATCTTCACTTCAGTGAACCACTGACGATGACCCTGTTGCTTACGAGAGTGCTTACGACGACGGAACTTAACGATTTTAACTTTATCGCCACGACCGTGTTGTACAACTTCAGCAACAACTTTGCCGCCCTCTACAAGAGGAGCGCCAACTTTGATGTCTTCGCCGTTAGCAACAAGAAGAACTGTATCAAATTCAACAGTTGCACCAGTTTCAACGTCTAATTTCTCTAAACGAAGAGTTTGACCTTCGCTTACACGGTGTTGTTTACCACCAGATTGGAAAACAGCGTACATATTTTACTCCGCTTTTTCCGCACAGCCTTTTCATGAGGGTGTGCGCTAAACTAATCATCAATAGGGCGCAGATTCTACAGAAGAGATGCCCCTATGACAAGCCATATTTTGAAAAAATTGGCGAAAAGCTAATCGCCAAAGAAAAGTGCGGCAATCATGCCCTTTAGTAATGTATTAATCAACGTTTTTTAGTGTATTATTCGACAATTATATAAATCGAATAAGCCTTGCAGGGTCTAACTTCAGCCGGATATACGATGGATTTTAAAACTATCCAAGCGCTTACTGCCGATGACATGGCAAAAGTGAATGAAACAATTCAAGCCCAACTAAATTCTGATGTCTCTTTAATCAACCAGCTCGGTTTCTATATCGTGAGTGGTGGAGGCAAACGCTTAAGACCACTTCTGGCGATATTGTCAGCACGTGCTCTTGGTTACCAAGGTAACGGCCATACAATGGCAGCGGCGTTTATCGAGTTTATCCACACAGCAACACTGTTGCACGATGATGTGGTAGACGAATCAGACATGCGCCGTGGTAAAGCGACAGCAAACGCTGCGTTTGGTAATGCCGCTAGCGTGTTAGTTGGGGACTTTATTTATACTCGCTCATTCCAAATGATGACTGAGCTAGGATCAATGAAGATCCTTAAACTAATGAGTGACGCAGTTAATGTAATCGCAGAGGGTGAGGTTCAGCAGTTAATGAACTGCAATGATCCTGACACGACAGAAGAAAGCTACATGCAGGTCATCTACTCTAAGACCGCACGTTTGTTTGAGTCTGCAACCCAAATTGGTGCGATTCTTAACGATGCTCCTGAAGAAGTAGAAGTCGCTTTCCAAAACTACGGTAAATATTTGGGTACAGCATTCCAACTGATCGACGACGTGATGGATTACACGTCTGACGGTGAGGATATGGGTAAGAATGTTGGTGATGATTTAGCTGAAGGCAAACCAACGCTTCCTCTACTTCATGCCATGCGCAATACCACCCCAGAGAATGCACAGATGATCCGTGAGGCTATCGAAAAAGCCAACGGTATGGATCACTTGGATGACATTCTTGCTGTAATGAAAGTAGCCGGCTCACTTGAGTACACAACGCAGAAAGCACTAGAAGAAGCAGACAAAGCGATTGCAGAACTCGCAATCTTGCCAGAGTCAGAGTACAAGCAAGCGCTTATTACACTGGCTCACATGTCAGTGAACCGCACTAGTTAACGGCATAAAATAGACCCACAATAAAAAGGAAGAGCATGGCTCTTCCTTTTTGTGTACCTCAAATTCTTCTCACCGCTACCATCTAATAGTATCTATCGCAGCTATCGTGAAGCTGTGGGTTATCTTCAATTTCGTCGAAACTGACCGCCAACTGCTCTTCCGAACCTTGTTTGGCAAGAAGCACTGTCTCCGCCTCTTGATCAACCACTAAGATTGTTCCGACACCTTGTTGGCATTCCACCACCATACCTTTACGGATTCGATTGGCTTCCATCATCTTCTCCCTCACAAAGTTGTTTGATTCAGACTCTGTTACGCGAGATAAAATGAAAGGATCAAAAAAGCCGATCTAAGATCGGCTTTCTTCTTTATATAGCTTTCTCTTTGTAGAGACGCTTATTTAGCAAATTCAACACCAATGTTGATATCGCCATTTAGCGTTTCCAACATACCATCAAGTGCTGACTTCTCGTAGTCACTTAGTGCGCCATAGCTTAGAACTTCTTCTACACCGTCTTTACCCAGTTTAACTGGTTGTGCAAAGTAAGGCGCATGTTCACTGCCACCTTCCACGTATGCACATTCTACTACGCCTTCTTCACCTTGAAGTGCTCGTACTAGAGCAAGACCAAAGCGACATGCTGCTTGACCCATAGACAGAGTCGCGCTACCGCCACCCGCTTTTGCTTCAACAACTTCTGTACCCGCATTTTGGATACGTTTCGTTAGCGCTTCTACTTCTTCAGCGGTGAACTCAACACCTTCTACTTGAGATAGAAGAGGAAGAATAGTCACACCAGAGTGGCCACCGATAACAGGAACGCGAACGTCACCTGGATCTTTATCTTTTAGTTCAGCCACGAAGGTTTCTGAGCGGATAACGTCTAGCGTTGTAACACCAAACAGTTTGCGCTTATCGTACACACCGGCTTTCTTTAATACTTCCGCGGCGATTGGCACTGTGGTGTTCACTGGGTTAGTGATAATACCCACGCATGCCGTTGGACATACTACTGCAATCTTTTCTGCTAATGACTTAACGATACCAGCATTTACATTAAATAGATCAGCACGATCCATACCAGGCTTACGTGCGACACCAGCTGAGATAAGAACCACGTCAGCACCTTCTAGTGCAGGCGTTGGATCTTCACCAGCGTAACCTTTAATAGATACTGGTGTCGGGATATGGCTAAGATCTGCAGCCACACCAGGAGTTACTGGAGCAATATCATATAGGGCTAAATCTGAACCTGCAGGAAGACGGTTCTTAAGTAGAAGGGCCAGAGCTTGACCGATGCCGCCAGCGGCACCAATAACGGCTACTTTCATGTAGTTCTCCTTGAGAGTATTTCTCTTATAAACGTATTCGTAGGGTATTTTGTAACCAACTGAAATAAAGCTATCGGAATCACAACTTGATTACAATCAATTAACGCCAGCTTTGCGACCTCGCGCAACTCGCTGTTATCGTGCTACAAACAAAGGTCTGATTATTGGTTTATTCTGTTGAAATGACAAGAAATTCAATGCAATAAATAGGTCAACGATTTCATACTTAAAGAACCCTATCCTGTTTAGGGTTTACAGTGATGGAATTAACATAATGCCGTGAGTTTTTGGCACTGCATGAATATCTATGCGAGAATATGCAAAATTGCTGACCTGTAATAAGAGAATCATAACGACTATGCGCAATTCAGAAAAACAAGATAACTTAGTTCGCGCTTTTAAAGCCTTATTAAAAGAAGAAAGCTTTGGCTCACAGGGTGAGATCGTTGATGCATTAAAACAACAAGGTTTCGAAAGCATCAACCAATCTAAAGTCTCCCGTATGCTGACCAAATTTGGTGCGGTACGTACACGTAACGCAAAAATGGAGATGGTTTACTGTCTGCCAGCAGAGCTTGGAGTTCCTACGGTAAGCAGCTCTTTACGTGAACTTGTACTGGATATTGACCACAACGCTGCGTTAGTCGTTATCCATACTGGTCCAGGTGCTGCACAATTGATTGCTCGCCTACTTGATTCACTAGGCAAATCAGAAGGCATTTTGGGGGTCGTTGCAGGTGATGACACCATCTTTATTACCCCAACAATGCCAGTTTCAACAGAACAATTGTTCAAATCAGTGTGTGAGCTTTTCGAATACACAGGCTAAGTAACTGTTTGTGGGCTATGAAATTAGTTGAATTTTGTAGCCCATAAATTATGTAAACAAAATGATTCCAACGTCTATTTTTTGCCCACCTTATTTGTGATCATTATCACGCTATTGATTTTTTTAACACCCTCACACAAAATCTGTATAAGTAACTGTTATAAAACAGATTAGCTTGCGAATTTATCCCCACCTACTGTCGCAAGCTTTAGACTTATTCGCTATAACTTTTAACAATCGGATAATTTTCTGCCAATTTTTTGTTATGATTCGCTCGCTTTTTCAAACGATTGGATTGGAAAAGATGCCGTTTCCAAATAGGAAACTCCTGAAGTAATTTACAGTTATTTCTGGGTTAATAATGAATATAAGGAAGGGAAATTCATGGCATTTAACAAACTTCTTAAAGTAGGCGCAATCGCTGCAGCAGTTATGGGCGCAGGCGCAGTTAACGCTCAAGAGTTTATTACTATCGGTACTGGCTCAGTAACAGGTGTTTACTACCCTACTGGTGGTGCTATTTGTAAATTGGTAAACAAAGGTCGTAAAGATCACAACATTCGTTGTTCAGTAGAATCGACTGGCGGCTCAATTTACAACGTCAACACTATCCGTGCTGGCGAGCTAGATTTTGGTATCGTGCAATCGGACTGGCAATACCATGGCTACAACGGTACGAGCAAGTTTGCTGAACAAGGCCCGTACAAAAAACTACGTGCAATGTTCTCTCTTCATACAGAACCTTTTAACATCATCGCACGTGCAGATTCTGGTATCGAAAACGTTCAAGACCTAAAAGGTAAACGTGTAAACATCGGTAACCCTGGTTCTGGTGACCGCGCGACAATGGGCGTAGTGATGGATGCAATGGGCTGGACTAACGACAGCTTTAAACTTGCATCAGAACTAAAAGGCTCAGAACGTTCTCAAGCACTGTGTGATAACAAGATCGACGCGTTTATCTACATGGTTGGCCACCCGAACGGTTCAATCAAAGAAGCAACAACCTCTTGTGATGCGAAGCTAGTTCCTGCAACTGGTCCAGAAATCGAGAAAATCGTTGCTAACAACCCATACTACGCATTCAGCACAGTGCCTGCTGGTATGTACCGTGGTACAGATAAAGACGTAAACAGCTTTGGTGTTGCGGCAACAATGGTAACGACTTCTGATGTTTCAGATGACGTGGCTTACAACGTTGCTAAAGCTGTGTTCGAAAACTTCGATACATTCAAACGTCTACACCCTGCATTTGCAAACCTGAAAAAAGAAGACATGGTGAAAGCTGGTCTTTCAATCCCTCTTCATCCAGGTGCAGAGAAGTACTACAAAGAAGTAGGTCTGCTTAAGTAAGCAGCTACTGACTCCAAGCTCAGGCAGAGAAGGATGGTTTTCTGCCTGATTGAGTATGCTGGTCGAACACCTTCTTCCAGCATGCTTTGTTCAATTTGCTTTATGCAATCTGCCGATTTCTTTTTCGGAAGTCGCGCTCACACACCTAAAAAAAGAAAACGCACATGCCCTCCTCTCATAAATCAATGAGTTGAAGGACTGTAGCGATTCACTCGAAAGCAAACTTCGCTCTATTCACTACACTGTTAAAGCGAAGCGCGGTTCTCGATACACAATACAGACAGGACCATCAATAATAAGGAAAAAGTACATGGCGACGAACAACACTCCGTCACAAGATGTGCAAGAAATGGTGGCTCAGGCAGACACAGGTGCGCGTAGCCCAATGGGCTTGCAAGGTCGAATCTTATGGTTCGTTCCACTGTGCTGGTCGCTATTTCAATTATGGTACGCGTCTCCGCTACCATTTATTTTTAATTTTGGCGTACTCAACGACACTGAAGCGCGAGCAATCCATTTAACTTTTGCTACTTTTCTCGCTTTCACTGCTTATCCAGCCATGAAAAACTCTCCACGAGATCATATCCCTCTTATTGATTGGATATTGGCACTCGCAGGCAGTTTTGCAGCGGCTTACATTTACATCTTCTATACCGAACTCGCCGGCCGTTCTGGCGCCCCAACCACGGTTGATATCGTGGTATCCGTCACAGGTATGGCGTTACTACTTGAAGCAACTCGCCGAGCTCTCGGTCCACCACTTATGGTGGTTGCTGCGGTGTTCCTAACTTACACCTTTGCTGGCCCATACATGCCAGATGTGATTGCTCATAAAGGCGCGAGCTTGAACAAAGCCATGTCGCACCTTTGGCTAACAACTGAAGGCGTATTTGGTGTTGCACTGGGTGTATCAACTTCTTTCGTATTCTTGTTTGTACTGTTTGGTGCCATGCTAGAGCGTGCGGGCGCAGGTGCGTACTTCATTAAAGTCGCGTTCTCGCTACTTGGTCATATGAAAGGTGGTCCTGCGAAAGCTGCGGTAGTCGCTTCTGGCTTGTCTGGTCTGGTTTCAGGTTCTTCCATCGCTAACGTAGTAACGACAGGTACATTTACGATTCCACTCATGAAGCGTGTTGGCTTCCCGGGAACGAAAGCGGGTGCGGTAGAAGTAGCAGCATCAACCAACGGTCAACTGACACCGCCTATCATGGGTGCTGCCGCATTCTTAATGGTGGAATACGTTGGTATCTCCTACGTTGAAGTTATCAAAGCAGCTCTACTCCCTGCGCTTATCTCTTATATTGCACTGATTTACATCGTTCACCTTGAAGCGTGTAAAGCAGGTATGACAGGGCTTCCTCGTCGCCATACCCCTACGCTTGTGCAGAGCTTGCTGTCCTTCACTGGTACGATTTTGGGCCTATGTGTTATCAGCGCTTTGGTTTACTACGGTGTGGGTTGGACGAAAGATGTCTTTGGTGATGCAGCAACCCCTATCGTGACCGTCGTACTTCTAATTGCTTATGTGGGTCTTGTAAAGATTTCCGCTAACCACGCAAAAGATGGGGCGATTGAAATCGATGCTGAACTGACTGAAGTACCAGACCCAGGTCCGACGATTAAATCTGGTTTGCACTTTTTATTGCCTATCGTGGTACTGGTTTGGTGTTTGACGGTGGAACGTTTCTCTCCAGGTCTATCTGCATTCTGGGCAACGGTGTTTATGATCTTCATCTTGCTGACACAACGCCCTTTGATTGCGTTGCTATCTAAAGAAGGCGATCTTGTCGAACAAACCAAAAACGGCTTTGTTGACCTAGCAGAAAGCTTAGTATCTGGTGCGCGCAACATGATCGGTATCGGTGTCGCAACCGCTGCTGCCGGTACGGTTGTTGGTGTGGTAACGCTGACTGGTATTGGCCTTGTCATGACCGACTTTGTCGAGTTCATCTCGGGCGGTAGCATTATCCTAATGTTGCTGTTTACCGCGGTCATTAGTTTGATTCTGGGTATGGGCCTACCAACGACGGCCAACTACATTGTGGTTTCAACCTTGATGGCACCGGTTATCGTAACGCTTGGTGCGGCACACGGTTTGATCATCCCACTGATTGCGGTCCACTTGTTTGTGTTCTACTTCGGTATTCTGGCCGATGATACACCACCTGTTGGCTTAGCGGCATTTGCGGCTGCAGCGATTGCAAAGTCGGATCCAATTCGGACTGGTATTCAAGGCTTTACCTATGATATTCGAACCGCAATCCTGCCTTTCATGTTTGTCTTCAATACTCAGCTATTGTTGATGGGTATCGACTCATGGTGGCATTTAGCATTGACCGTGATCTCTTCAATCATTGCGATGTTAATCTTCTCAGCGGCAACACAAGGCTGGTGGTTCACACGTAATAAGTGGTGGGAAACCGTCTTACTATTGGTATTGACCTTCTCATTCTTCCGCCCTGGATTTTGGTGGGACATGTTGTACCCAGCGAAAGTTCTTTCCCCTGGGGTTGAGATAGCTCAAATCACGGAAGGGCTAAATGTAGGAGAATCCATTGAGCTACGAGTCGCAGGTGAAAACCTCGAAGGTGATTACGTAGAGAAAACGGTACGTCTTCCGTTCGAAGATAAAGCAAAAACCGCTGAAGAGCGCATCTCTTCTATGGGTCTAATGCTAACCGAGAACGACGGCAAAATGATCGTAGACATGGTCGAGTTTGGTAGTCCGGCAGAATCGTCTGGCGTCGACTTCGACTGGGAGATCAAATGGATCGTTCAAGACGCTGAGCGCCCAATGAAAGAATGGGTATTTGTGCCTTGCTTAATGATCTTGCTGGTACTTGCCATGAACCAAAAACGTCGTGCTCGTAAGGAACAGTTGAGCGCATAACCGATTAGGCCCCGAGGATAAGGGGCCATGATGAGAGACACTGAATGTATAAACAAATTCTTGTGCCGGTTGATCTAAATGACCAAGGCTTCTCTGACCGAGCTGTTGAGTTGGCTGTTTGGCAAGCTAAACAAGCCAACGCGGAAGTTCACTTACTGACTGTACTGCCCGGTATCCACATGTCGATGGTCGCGACTTACTTCCCGAAAGATGCGGCGGCGAAGATGAAGCAAGATGTGAAGCAGCAGCTAAAAACATTTGCCGATCAACACATCGATGATGAAGTGATTTACAAAGTCCACGTTGCAGAAGGCAAAGCGTATGCAACCATCCTTGATTACGCTGAGCGCTTAGGCGCAGACCTCATCATTATGCCAAGCCACAAACGTTCGAAGATCAATAAAGTGATGTTAGGCTCAGTCGCAAGCAAAGTTGTTGAAAACTCACCAATCAATGTGATGGTAGTGAAGCCACAAGGCTAACGTACTCATTCAAACTCCCAAAATAGAAAAAGGTTGATGCTCGCATCAACCTTTTGTTTTTCTTACGCCTTATTCATCAATATAAACAACGCTCTACCCTGCCGCTCGCACAAACGCGGTTAAAACATCGCTAGAGTGCGATAACGTTAATTCACCAATCTCACCTGACGCTTCTACCTGACCACCTGCCACAAATGCAAAATGACTAGCAATCGCTCTGGCGTCACTTAAGTGGTGCGTCACCATCAAAACGGTGATGCCACGCTCAGCAGCAAGCTGTTTAACCAATATCAGCATCTCTTCACGCAACACGGGATCGAGAGCTGAGAAAGGTTCATCGAGCAGCCACATCGGATGCGACTGAACAAAACATCGGGCGAGTGCCACACGCTGACGCTGACCACCAGAAAGGTGTTCAGGTAAGCGGTCCAGATACTCAGCTACACCCACTTGTCTTGCCGCTTGCTCGACAAGAAGCTTTTGGTCTGCCGTAAGCTTTAACCCCGGATGCAAGCCCAAACCGATGTTGTCTCTTACTGACAGGTGAGCAAACAGGTTATGTTCTTGGAACAACATTGAGAACGGACGCTGATACGGCTCATTACTTACGATAGATTCTCCATCAACCAGAATATCGCCTTGGTCTGGATTGATGAAACCAGCAACTAACGCCAATAAGGTTGATTTGCCAGCACCGCTCGGTCCCATCAGCGACACAATTTGTCCACGCTTAATCTCTAAATCAAAGTGAAATAGCTCACGTTGATAGGTGTACTGAACATCATCCAACACTAACATTACGCTTTCCCCTTTGTTTTCAATACTTTTTCAATCACAGCAAAACAACCGACGCTGAGTAACAACAAGGTAACCGACACAACCGCTGCAGCATCCATTTGATAACTGCCGAGCAGTTGGAATAAATACAGCGGTAAGGTTCTAAACTCTTGCCCACCAAACAAAGCAATCGCACTCAAGTCACCAATCGCAAACATAAAGCTGATAGCAAAAGCATGTGCAAATGGCTTGCGCAGTGCTTGCCACTCCACCACTCTAAAACGTTGCCAACCACGCATACCCAAACTGGCACAGACATACTGATATTGCTGATCAATGTGCAACATAGGTTGAGATAAAGTCTTAATGACATATGGCAAGGCCATCAAACCATTAACCAAAATAACCACAAAAAACGCTAAGCTGAATACATCGGTAAATGAGCGCAGCAATAGGAACAATCCCGTACTGATCACTAAGCCCGGCGTCACCAAAATGATGGTACCAATAAGCTCAATTTGATCAGCGCGAGTATTTTTATACTGCAAACGCCAACGTCGGCTAGTCAGCAAAATCGATACGCCAGCGGCCACGGCAAGAGAACTCGCCAGTACCGCAACGTTGAGTGAATTGAACAGTGCAGACCAAAAACGCTCATCACTCAATACTGGCCAAACTTGCTGGTTGATACCACTGAAGACCACCATCAAAAGTGGCGGTATGACTAGTAAAAAGGCACCTATGATCCAAAAGCTATCCCAAGCTTTTGACCACCCATGATCCTTCGTTAAATATTGCTGTACCGATGTGCTGCCAGTGCTTACTGAGACTGGCTTCGTCAACTTTTGTACGCCAATTGCTAACAAGCCGCACAACAACATTTGCCACAGTGCCAAAAGCGCCCCGGCTTGCAGATCAAAGTCGAACTTAATTGCCTGATAAATGGCAAGCTCAATAGTGGTCGATTTCGGTCCGCCGCCTAACGCCATCACGGTGGCAAAACTGGTAAAGCAAAGCATAAACACTAAGCCACTTACGTGTGGTAATTGCTGCCTTAGGCGTGGCCATTCCACCCAGCGAAATTTATCCCAATGACTCATTCCAAGATGTGCACACAGTTTATGTTGCTCTGCTGGGATAGATTCTAATGCCTGCAAAAGTAGCCGAGCCGCATAAGGCATATTGAAGAACACATGCGCAAGTAAAATGCCGTTCAGACCATAGATGGAAAACGGTAGCTCAGCGTCGATACTTTTCAGCCATTGCGCTAATAAGCCGCTGTTACCGTAAATCGCCAATAAGCCAAATACACCAACTAACACCGGCAGAACTAAGGTAGACGCAAACAACTTGAGTAATAGAGACTTCCCAAAGAACTCACGTCGAGAAAGTGCGTGAGCAACAGGAATAGCAAAGCCAACACTCAATAGTGTAGAAAGGAAAGCTTGGTAGAAGCTGAACTTGGTGACGTGTTGATAGTATGGGTCTCCCCACACCATAGACACATCAAGTGAAGGCGCTTGAACAATCAAAGCACCCAGGGCAGAAATAACAAAGGTCGCGATAATCATCGCGACCCCTAACCCTATTTTCGGAACAGAATTCAAAAGTAGAACCTATGTTAGAACGTCAATGCGCTTTGCCATTCGCGAATCCAAGTCTTGCGCATTTTCGCTACTTCGTCTGCACTAAAGCTCAATGATTTGCTTGGCACGCTCAGAGTTTCAAAGCCTTTTGGTAACTCAACGTTAGTTACTGGGTACATCCAGTTACCTGTTGGCATCGCAGATTGGAAATCATCACTCAAAATAAAGTCCATGAACTCATCTGCTAACTTCGAATTTTTTGAGCCTTTGACCTTAGCCGCCACCTCCACTTGCATGTAGTGTCCTTCGGAAAAATTTGCGCTTGCGTATTTCGCGTCATCTTCTGCAATCAAATGGTACGCGGGAGAGGTCGTGTAAGACAGCACGAGATCGGACTCACCGTTCAAAAACATCGAGTAAGCTTCTGACCAGCCTTTAGTAACCGTAACTGTTTTCGTTGCCAGTTGCTTCCACGCTTGAGTCGCATCATCGCCATAGATGGACTTCATCCACAACATCAAGCCTTGACCCGGCGTCGAAGTGCGAGGGTCTTGGTAAATCACTTTCAGATCATCACGCTCTTCCACCAGCTCTTTCATGCTTTTTGGAGGATTCACCAACTTCTCCTTGTTGTATACAAACGCAAAGTAGCCGTAATCGTACGGTACGAAGGTCTTATCGTCCCAACCATTAGGTAGCGTAGTCTTTGAGGTATCAACATTATGCTCAGCCAGAAGCCCGGTCTTTTTCGCTTCCGCCATCAGGTTATTATCCAAACCTAACACGATATCCGCTTTGCTATTGTTTCCTTCCAAACGAAGGCGGTTAAGGATTGAAACACCGTCGTCCAGCGCAACAAAATTAACGTCGCAACCGCATTTGGCTTCGAATGCTTTTTCGACTTTAGGACCCGGTCCCCAATCGGCAGCAAAAGAATCGTATGTGTAGACAGTTAGGGTGTTTTCAGCGGCAAACGCTGAAGTAGAAGTGATGGTTGCAAGGGCAATCAGACTAAGAGTGGTTTTCACTGCTCGCTCTCCATTTGCATTATTAACATGAGTTGAGCGGCACAGGGTTGAGGCGGTATTTAGGACTTCCAATATCCAGACTCAATTCCTACGCCAGCATTATCTGGTTCAGGTAATACGGGTCCCTGCCTGCTCAACAATGTTAAACAATTAGGTCTCAGCGCTCCTTGGCATTGACAAGGTCAATACCTGATGGGTTTGCTCCCCGATGAGTTGGATGGATTGTAAAGATCTTTTATTGATTACACAATCAACGTTGGTCATAACCCCAGCGTGGCACCAAGCCTTGATCAATACCAAGGTGATCGAGAATTCTTGCCACCATAAAATCCACCAAGTCTTCAATACTCTTTGGTTGATGATAAAACCCCGGCGCTGCGGGCATGATGGTGACGCCCATTTGCGAAAGTTTGTGCATGTTTTCAAGATGCAGTGTTGAAAACGGCGTTTCACGCACCACAAGTAACAGTTGCCCACGCTCTTTCATCACCACGTCTGCAGCACGTTCAATTAAGTTATCTGACATGCCGTGTGCAATGGCCGCGACACTGCCCGCGGAACATGGACACACCACCATTTGCTTTGGCGCAGCCGAACCAGAGGCCACTGGCGAGAACCAATCGTCTTTGCCACAAACGGTGATATTATCTGGATTGCACTTGAGATGCTCAACTAACGCCTTTTGCGCCGCTTCAGGGCCGCTTGGTAGTTTCAGGTCATGCTCGGTCGCCATCACGACACGAGCAGCCGAAGAGATCAACACGTAAACGTGGTAATCCGCAGCAACCAGGCATTCAAGAAGACGGAGCCCATACGGGGCACCAGAGGCGCCCGTTAATGCTAATGTGATGGCTTTTTTAGGGGTTACTTTTTGTTGCATAAATGTCATTAAGCTTTTTGTTTCAGTTGTTCTAGAAGCTTGCCGTGGATACCACCAAAGCCACCGTTACTCATTACGAGGATTTGGTCACCCGGCAGTGCTCGTTCTACGATTTTAGCGACAAAGCTGTCCATCTCTGCACCCACAAAAGCAGGTTGTTTACACTGGTCTGCAATCTCTTGTACTGACCAATCAATGTTGTCTGGTTGGAAGAGGAACACCTCATCAGCACTGTGCAATGAAGCTGCCAGTGTATTCTTATGAACACCGCGCTTCATCGTCGCAGAGCGTGGCTCCAAAACGGCAAAAATACGTTTTTCGCCAACCTTGTTACGTAAACCGCCCAATGTCAGTTCAATCGCCGTTGGATGATGAGCAAAATCGTCGTAAACCGTCACGCCATGCTCTTCACCTTTCAGCTCCAAGCGACGTTTGGTGTTAATAAAACGACCGAGAGCCTGACATGCAAGTTCTGGTGTAACACCCACATGGCGAGCAGCAGCAATCGCCATCAAAGCGTTATCCACGTTGTGGTCACCGACAAGATCCCAATCCACGACGCCAACTTTCTCACCTTGCAATGAAACTTCAAATTTAGAGCCATCGATAACCAATTTGTGCGCTTGCCAATCACCGTCGACACCTGAGAACTGCTTTTCAGTCCAACAACCGCGCTCGATCACGTCTTGCAGCGACTGATCTTGCTTAGGTGCTAGGATCAAGCCGTTGCCCGGAACAGTGCGCACTAAGTGGTGGAATTGACGTTTAATCGCCTCTAGATCGTCGAAGATGTCCGCATGATCAAACTCAAGGTTGTTCATGATCAGTGTACGTGGATGGTAGTGAACAAACTTAGATCGCTTATCGAAAAAAGCACTGTCATATTCGTCGGCTTCTACGACAAAAAACATGCTTTCACCCAAGCGAGCCGACACTCCGAAGTTACCTAATACGCCGCCAACGAGGAAACCAGGCTGGTAACCGCAGTCTTCTAAAATCCAAGCCAGCATGCTTGAAGTGGTGGTTTTGCCGTGAGTACCTGAAACCGCAAGTACCCAGCGATCGTGGAGTAAAAACTCCTGTAACCATTGCGGGCCAGAGGTATAACGCATGTTAGTGTTCAATACATGCTCAACACATGGGTTACCACGGCTCATCGCGTTACCAATCACCACAAGATCGGGTTGAGGGTCAAGCTGAGAAGGGTCAAAGCCTTCAATTATTTCAATACCTTGCGACTCTAACAGGGTGCTCATTGGTGGATAAACATTGGCATCTGAACCCGTTACTTTATGACCTAACTGACGAGCCAAAACTGCTGCACCGCCCATAAACGTGCCGCAGATACCCAAGATATGAATGTGCATAAACTTAACCTTGTAATGCGTTCTTTAATCCTTTCATTATCGTGATAACTACCAGAAAAGCGAGTGCCTTTCGCCCTGTTCGTGCAGTCTCTTTCACAAATCTGACAGGGCTTAGCACTGACTGACCAAGCATTAACCAAGAGATTCCCTTCTTATGCAATAAGACAAATAATTTGCGATCTCAGTCGGTTACTTCATTACCATTAATAAGATCTGCGTCATAAACTTACATCTAGCGCAATCGTTTAACACCCATAAAGAGATGCCTCTATTGCGCGACACCCCCAACGAAATGAAAATGTAAGGATAAACCATGTCAGGACTGCGCACCCTAGGCGAATTCATTGTTGAGAAACAAGCGGATTTCCCCCACGCTAGCGGTGATCTTTCATCTCTCTTAGCTTCTATTCGCTTAGCTGCAAAAATTGTTAACCGCGAAATCAACGCGGCCGGTCTTGGTGACATCACTGGCGCTGTAGGTACGGAAAACGTACAGGGCGAAGACCAACAAAAACTTGATCTGTATGCGAATGACAAATTCAAAGCGGCCCTCGAAGCTCGCGACCAAGTATGTGGCGTTGCAAGTGAAGAAGAAGATGAAGCGGTTGCGTTCAATAAAGAACTCAATCAAAACGCAAAGTACGTTGTACTTATGGACCCACTCGATGGCTCATCAAACATTGATGTGAACGTATCAGTCGGGACCATCTTCTCTATTTACCGTCGAGTTTCTCCTATTGGAACCCCACCAACAGAAGAAGACTTTCTACAACCAGGCCACAAACAAGTGGCAGCTGGATACGTAATTTACGGTTCATCCACCATGCTGGTTTACACCACAGGTAATGGCGTAAACGGCTTCACTTATGACCCATCGATAGGCAGCTTCTGTCTTTCTCATGAAAACATGATGATCCCTGAAGATGGCAAGATTTACTCGATCAACGAAGGCAACTACATCCGCTTCCCACAAGGCGTTAAGAAGTACATTAAGTACTGCCAAGAAAACGAACCTGAAGATGGTCGCCCATACACCTCTCGCTACATCGGTTCGCTGGTTGCTGATTTCCACCGCAACTTGCTGAAAGGCGGCATCTACTTGTATCCAAGCACGCAAAGCCACCCTCAAGGTAAACTTCGCTTGTTGTACGAGTGCAACCCAATGGCATTCTTGATTGAGCAAGCAGGTGGTTTAGCGTCTGACGGCGTTAATCGCATCATGGATTTGAAACCAACAGAATTGCATCAACGCGTGCCTTTCTTTGTCGGTTCTAAAAACATGGTGAACAAAGTCGAAGCATTCCTTGAACTGCATCGCGACGAAGAATAATTTCAGACCTTTGTCCAACGCGGCGGGTGTTTACCTGCCGCATTTTTGTCGCTAAAGTGAGTAACGAATCAATCGTAAGATGAGCCTGACTCATCCTCACTGAAAAGGACTATTCAAATGAGCTTAAACAACGTACCAGCGGGTAAATCATTGCCTGACGATATCTATGTCGTGATCGAAATCCCTGCTAACGCCGATCCAATCAAATACGAAGTAGATAAAGACACTGGTGCTGTATTCGTTGATCGTTTCATGTCTGCACCTATGTTTTACCCTTGCAACTATGGTTACGTGAACGACACCCTTTCTCTAGACGGCGACCCAGTAGACGTACTGGTTCCGACTCCTTACCCACTGATGCCAGGTTCTGTGATTCGTTGTCGCCCAGTTGGCGTATTGAAGATGACGGATGAGTCAGGTGAAGACGCAAAAGTCTTCGCTGTCCCGCACTCTAAAATCTCAAAGGAGTACGAGGGCATTCAAGATGTCGGTGACATCCCGGAACTATTGAAGGCACAAATTACACAATTCTTTGAGCGCTATAAAGAGCTGGAAGCTGGTAAGTGGGTGAAAGTTGATGGCTGGGCAGATGTGGCCGCAGCAAAAGCAGAAATCCTAGAATCTTACGAACGCGCGCAAAACAAATAACTGCGAACGCTTAAAAGTAAAAGAGCTGCACGTTAGCAGCTCTTTGTAGTTTTATGGCTTTGATCAGTACTCGCCTGCGGTTGAGTGTCTGCCCGATTCATAGTTTTGTTGGAAGAATGGGTCAATGTCATCG
The DNA here is from genome assembly GCF_001557775.1 of Vibrio sp. MOR3. Lineage (NCBI taxonomy): Bacteria > Pseudomonadati > Pseudomonadota > Gammaproteobacteria > Vibrionales > Vibrionaceae > Vibrio > Vibrio sp. MOR3. The sequence continues at coordinate 248,032 of NZ_LNRD01000003.1, forward strand.
CAAATACCGAAGTACGGCATATCTCTCACACCTAGCATGTAAGCACTCTGTTCGCAGTACTCTTTTTTACCTTCCTGATAGCCGGATTGATAAGCCATAACCAATTCGGGTGTAGCACGATTCGTTTCATCAAGTTTGGCGATTCGCTCTTCCGATAGCTCGATTAGACCATCAAGGGCAGATTGCTTACCAAAAGCCTGCCAATCTGTGACGTTGGCAGATGTTGGTAGTGATGTTTGCGCACAAGCACTGAGCAAGACCAGCGCTGCACCGATAGCAAATAACCTCATGTTCACCCCTTAAAATCTAGTAGCGTTTACTGCCCTTTGCAGTTCGCCCTAATTCATATTCTCGGCGGAAGCGATCATCAACATCATCACATATCCCGCGATAGTAGCGCCTACTTTCTCCCAACGAGAATGCATCTTGTGCGCAGTAGTTTGAGCGCCCCGCTTCATAACCATTGCTGTATGCCACGTAGAGTTCGTCGCCATTGTTGAACTCTTGCATTGACAGTTTGGTGTCCCCGGCTTCAGCTTGCTGCATGCCATATTGCTTCCATTCCATACTGTCGTTGCTACTCGGTGGTGTCGTGCTTGAGCACCCCACTAAAAGCAGCAGTATCATTGGTGATAGATATTTCATCGCAGACCTCCCAAGTCTTTGTTGTATATATCGTCAATGCATACGTTACTGCTCTAATTATAGTTCACACTCGTTGACACCAATCACCAGATGCAATCTCTTCAGTCAATTGCTCGGTATCTTGGTACAAATAGATCCAAGCTTGGCCAAACGGCGTGATGATGCTTTCTCTGCGATACTCTACAGGTACATCCTCAAGTTTATCGAGCTCCACCAGCGTTTCATTATCAATCAGATAAACTTCACCCTGTATCGCCTTCTGTCCTACCGATAAAGCAGGGTATCGCCCTAAATCATACAGTGCGAATTGAGCCTCGGTCTCATGGTGACCTAAAAACTCGGCGCTATTCAAAAAGTGATGGTTTCCCTCTCCTTTGCGCAAAGTGCCATAAACAAAAATCAAATGCTGCATAACCATTCCTTAGTTACGATAAAAAGCTAAGCTTAGTCGAATTCAAATTGGTACAGCAAATCAACAGCACTATCCACGCCAGAAACCGCTTCTAAGTACAAATCTTTCATCAATCGGTATCGCACGGTGAATTCACCTAATGAGGTAAAGATACCTACACCGTATTTAACTTGTAGGCCAGGAAGTATGTAACCACTTACCGTCACTTGAGAATCATCACCAGAGCCTGCGGTATCCAACTGCAAATCTTGTACACCAAAGGCTTCGCCAATCTCACCGACGACTTTACCGCTCTTCGCTAAACTCAAACCAATCAGTGTTGTTGTCATCGCATTACCGCCAGACTCAGCATCAATATCTTGACCACGTAATAAGTAAGACAGCGCGTTCGCTTGCGGCATCGCAGGGTCGGAGAAAATTTCTACCGTAGGGTCACTTGCCGGGCCAGTCACACGCACACCGGCCGTCACGTCATCTTGCGTGTTATCTGGGTTACGAATCGCTTTGATAGAAACATAAGGCTGATCCGCAGGACCGTTCATCATGATCTTACCTTCTTCGATCACCAAATCCTGACCAAATGAACGGTATGAACCATCAATGATGTTCACCTCACCAACGATGAATGGCCCTTTATCTTTCTGAGTAACGTTTAGGTTACCTTGCAAATCGCCCTTCAAACCAAATGCTGACAACTGGAAATCATCTCCAATTTTGATGTTGATATCTGTCTCTACGTTAAATGGTAATGCCTCATCACCATCTACCGGCTGCATGTCTTTATTTAATATAACGGTATCGCTCGACACACCAACGGCACTTGGCGGCAACTCATCAATCAAAATACGTCCCCATGGGAGATTGATGTTACCTTCAACCTTAGCGAGCTTAGGGGTCACATCAATGGTCATGTCTGGCTCGACTTTGATTCTTACCATTGGCGGCATATCCACTTTCAACTCTTTCGCAAATACGCGAGCCTTCGTGTGCCAATTTTCTAAATCACGCCAATCCGCGTCACCATTGATCTCCAGCTTGCCATCCGGCGTGATGATGCCCGCATTTAAGTCTGCTTGATGCCCTTTGAAGTTAATCGCAACTTGTCCTGAGTCGATGTCAATTGGTGTTACTTCACCTTGCAGCTTCATTTGGTCAATCAAAAACTGGCCATTCACCTTCGGATGCATCACATCACCAGATAAAGCGAGATCCGTGTTCATGTTCGCCTTGAACAAGCTGTACTCACCGATAAGTGGCGCCAAGAAGTCCAAGTGGAACGTCGATAGCGACACTTTACCGTTAATCGTAGGCTTCTCGGACGACACATCATTCAGAGCGACCTTACCAGACAAATCCCCGTTATCCGTGACATCAAGTAACCACTCAGCATCAAGCTTATCTTGCGCCAATTTGGCTTTAAAACTCACACTTTCCCAACCGACTTTCACTGGTTGCTCTAGCGTTTGCTCTACCTGACCTTTTGGCATATCGACATTCACCGTGACTTCCGGTTTCATGTCTGGTGCCCATTTCGCAAACGCATTCGCGTTCACTGAACCATTTAGCTTGGTTTCTGCAGGTAAGAATTGTTTGATTTGGTCGAAGTCAAAGTTAGTAATGGCTAACTTCGCCTCGCCGCTCTTGCCGACACTAATGTCTTCACTCAGACATACGCTTGAATCAGACTGTAACCAACAGTGTGCTTGGACATCGGCGATCTGTTTATCAATGTTGATTTTAACTGCCGTCGATTTTTGCAGAGCCCATGGACCTTGTGGTGTACTCAACGTTAAACGGCGCAGCGCTCCATCCCAGATCATCTCGGGCTTTTGCTTAAAAGTACCTTCGATTTCTAAACTACTTGAAACAATGTCAGACACCACATCCAATGTCAGTTGGTGCAGCTTTTCGTCACCAGTGACTTCGAGATCTGCACTATCAATTTTGATGTCGTCATAGGTAATGTTTTTGGCAATTAAGCTCACGTCCGCTTTTGGCGCAGGTAGAGGAGTCACATCACCTTTCAAAGTAATAGTTTCAACCTTTGCTTGCTGTTGCCAATCGAGTTGGTTCAGCGCAAGATCCAGGTTGATGTCTGGTTGCTTCAAACTGCCACGTAGCGCAACCGTACCATTCATCTTGCCGCTAAGATCGGGCACACTTTTCGAAAAGTCAGGGAAATTCACCTCAACATCCATCAAGATTTGCTTGTCAATTTTACCTTTGGCATGCAGTTGGTTAGGACCATGCGATAACGCTAAACCTTGAGTATTTAGCTGGATATCTTCACCCTTACCATTCTTGTCAGACGCCTCTAATTGACCTTCTATATTCAGCGGATAACCACGCAAAATACCGTCAATATCAAGCTTAGGAAGGCTCACTTGCCAACCGCCTTGCTCCGTTAAAGAGCCTGAAGTAGATAAACTACCGCTGATGTCCCCTTCCGCTTCTTGCCACTGCAAACCCGGTTGAATGTGCTTCAGGTTCAAGTTCGCTTGCCAGTTGATAGGTGTAGCCCAATTCGCCATCACTTTACCAGCCAGTTCACCGCCTAAGGTTTTCACCACAATACTGTCTAGGTCAATCTGTTCTAAAGTGCCTTTACCATTCAAAGCAACATCTAACGCAGGAATATCCTTACCAGATGCTTTGGTTTCTAATGCAACGGTGTAGCCCTCTAGTGAACCTTTAGCCGCTAAGCTAGGCACCGAAACTTGGTAGTCACTCTTACCACTCAATGGCCATTGCGCCTCAACATTGTTCAGCTTGATATCAAATGGCAGCTCCGTTTTCAGTGGTTGGATTTGCCCTTCAATCTTCGCTTTAACCAAATCAGACAGCGTTGCCTGCAAGGACAAATCACCGACAGACCCTGAAGCTGATAAAGACAGTTTCTGACCTTTCACATCAGCTTGTTTAACGAGCGCGTCAATTTGTGCTTGAATTGGATAGTCGCCAGATAACGTCACTTGCGTACTCAACTTGCCTTCCACTTCAGGCATGTCGAGTTCTAACGTTTTTACCTCAACTTTATCGCCACCAGCTTTGGCTTCGAGCCCTAAGTGATGAACAATAACCGGAGTGTCACCAGCCAATTTGAAATCGTGAATATCCAGTCGCTGCGCTTCTATCGTTAGGGGGATCCACACTTCAGGCAGAACAATGCCCTTAGGTTCAGACTCAGCTTTCGCCGCTTTGTTTTCCGCTTCTTTTTTTACCGCAACATCTTGAGTTTTTAGTTTTTCTTTTTGTTTCACAGCCTGCTTTGATGTCTTCGCAGCATCGTCCTGATTACTCGCAGCGCTGCCCGATTCATCAACAGCTGTCGCTTGTGCCGTTGTCGATGATTGATCTTCTTTTGGCGTTTCGTCTGTTGACGCCAATGCCACATTGATCACCTTCAATGCCGTGGGAGCAATTACCAAACGGTCGCCTTGCATCGACAGCGCTGTAGAAAAATCTTGCCAATCAATCTTGTTACCCAAAATATTCAAGTTGATGTTATTCAGGCTAACTTTATTTACGAAAATAGGTACTGGTGTGCTAATTGAGCGCAGTGGCGGCGTTTCTTCTACTGGTTCCTCACTCGGCGGCAACTCCGGCATTTGGAAGTTCACACCTTGGAGTGCAAGTTCATCCACGCACACTTTTGGATCGAAGAAACAACGGAAATTTATCGCAAGGGTAAGGCGTTCAACCTTTGCGTCGACATTCAACGATTCATCGACAAAGCTGACGTTGTGCAAAGCAAAGCGAGGGAACAAAGATCCTTTGATCTCTTCGACCTTCAGTTGTGGTAGTGCCTTTTCTGCTCCCCACAAAGCCAGCTTTAAACCGGGATGGGTGAACAAGACTGTACCGATGAAAATCACCAGCAAGAGCACCAAACTCAGCAGACTGATCGAGAACCACTTCGTCCACTTAAGCGTTGTTTTCATCATAGCTCAGGCCCCAATGAGAAGTGGATACGAAATTCTGGTTTAGGCTCAGCGTCTAAGCCCCAAGCAAAGTCAAAACTCACGGGTCCAACAGGGGATGCCCAGCGAATACCAACACCTGCACCCGATTTCCACACTGGAGTTTCATTGAACGCATCACCGATGTCATAAAAGGCTGCACCCCACCAGTTGCCATAAACGCGATACTGATACTCTAGGGTACTGGTCACCATGTATTTCGCACCAGTCAATGCTCCACTGGCATCTGTAGGCGAGATAGATTCGTATCCATAACCACGAATGTTGTTGTCACCACCAGCAAAGAAACGCAGCGATGGTGATAGTTTTTCAAATTCTTCGGTGATGTTGGCACCACCTTCTAAGCGGAATAAACCACGATGATTCTGACCAATGCCACGAATCCACGACGTCCGACCTAACAAACGAAGAACGCGAGTTTCAGACAACAAAGCGGGATCACCGTATTCAACGGTGACACTTTGTTTGTCTCCCCACATTGGCATATTGCCACCGCGAGTTCGAGTCCGTGAGAAAGAAGCACCAGGCAGAACGAATTGCACTCCGTCTTCTTGCAAACCTTGTGAAAAGTTTTCGTACAAGTGACGAACGTATAACGTCTTATGCCAACCACCATCGGTGATCCAGTGGCGTTCTACCGCAAGATTCGATTCCAAACTCTCTGTATCGCGGTTATCGAGGTGCTTCAAACCAAACTGCAATTGGTAATACTCATGCAGTACATCATCGAGAGGGATTTTGTAGCCTGCGGTAATCGTCTGCTCAGGCTTAGAAAGAGATAGCGCCGTATCAAAACTGTGACCACGCGCACTTACCCATGGTTTTTTCCACTTTAACGTACCACGCACACCGGTATCGGTAGAGTAACCAATACCAGTTTCGAGTTGGTTTTTTGCTGCGGGAGCTAACGAGACTTTAATCGGTAGATCTCGACCATCATCAAGTTTACTGAGGTCTGGTTCAACAAACACGGAGGAGAACCAATCGGTATTCGACAGGTTTTGGTTGTACTCACCCACTTCAGACACTAAGTAGGGTTCACCGGTTTTAAATGGGCGCAAAGAGTCCACGCGGTCTTCCCAGATCTGACTCCCCAAGATTTCCACTGTACCAAAGTGATATCGGATACCACTGTCATAGTGCAGGCGAACATTGGCTTCATTCAACTCTGGAACCACTTCCAACTTACTCAGCGTAAAATCACCATTAAAGTAGCCACGCTGCAAAGCTAAGTTACGAATGCTGGATTTGAGGCTATCGTATTCCCCTTGATTAAGGATACGGCCCTCTTTCAATCGTGATTTGTTGATGAGGTTAGTAAACTCTTCATCTTTTTCTGCTTCACCGGAGATCACCACATCCATGACCTTTACCCTTACAGGCTCGCCCGGTGTAACGTTGACGATCAATTCATCATTATCTTTCGTAATAGAGTATGAAATTTTCGCATGATAATAGCCAAGCGCATTCATCGCTTCGGTGATACTTTGACTTAATCGCGCCTGAAAGCGTAAAGACGTCGAATAATCATCTTCTGGTATCGATGATAGGTAAGCGTTCACATTGTCTTCTAGCGCACCATCGATCCCTTTTACAGTCAGGGATACATCGGCATAAGCGCTATGAGAAAAAACAAGTAGGCTAGCAATAATTGGGATAGCTTTTTTTATCATGCTTTTTAGCTGGATGAGGTTAAATAAACGTAAACAATAATAACGCCAAATAAAGGCTAAGTCTGTAATATTAATAGGTTTACCGCGGTCTATGTCATTACACCATCAGATTCAGACTGAATATTAAAGTTCGCAAAATTAAGACACGTATTGAAGGACGAATACTATGCTCAACAAACAGACAATGATCAGTATAGAAGATGCACTGCCAGGTAGAGAGGCATCAATGCAGATTGATGACACCCATTTTGTTAATCAATCAAGCTTAACGGCATCACCGCAAGCTCACCAACAACAAATATTATTCGGTATGGGATGTTTTTGGGGAGCAGAACGTTTTTTCTGGCAACTTGAAGGTGTGATGTCGACGTCTGTAGGCTACGCCGGAGGCTATACGCAGAATCCAACATACGATGAAGTGTGTAGCGGAAAAACAGGACATACAGAAGTCGTAAGAGTCATCTTCGATGAACGAGTAATTTCTCTAGAGCAACTGCTTGCCGCATTTTGGGAGAAACACGATCCAACTCAAGGCATGCGCCAAGGTAATGATCTCGGCACTCAATACCGTTCCGCGATTTATACCTACTCACAAGAACAGTTAGAAGTAGCAGAAAAATCGAAAACACAATACCAACAAGCATTACAAGAAGATCAACGCGCAGCCATCACCACAGAAATTCAAGCCGCTGGGCCTTATTACTTCGCTGAAACGTACCACCAGCAATACCTAGCAAAGAATCCAAACGGTTACTGTGGTTTAGGCGGCACGGGGGTCTGCTTCCCACCAAGCCTTCAAGGTTAGTCCCAAACTAAAAAGAGCGACGAAAGTCGCTCTTTTACAATTCTGACAATTAAACAGGTAGAGATAAAATGGCCCTGTTAACTTCTTTGAATACCGACAATTGTTGGGGGTTTTTGATGTCTGGTAGTAACACTTTACCGTTATCAAAACGGAACTGACCAACTCCAGCAATTGAGAACTGACCTTTGAATAAAGTCTTAACGAAACGCGCCACCTGACGTGGACGGTAAACAGCAAACTCACGAAGCATAACCACCTCAATATCCTTTTGAGAAAAACATGATTGCTCTTTCCTTGGCAATCTTTATGCGCTATTTGCGACGAGGTTCATTGTACCAAATTCCAACCTAAACGCAACATTACTTAACTCTGTACGTTAAATAATTGTTATAACCAGTTCTACATTTTTATGCATCGTAAGTATATACTTGGTAAGTCTCACAACCCATACGGAACATAACAATATGAAAACTAAGACTCTCCTTCCTATTTTCTTCGCTCTTGCACCTGGTCTTGCGCTTGCTCACAACCTTTCAATGGGTGAAGCAGTTCCAGCAGCAAAAGTAGACGCGTACGGCGAAATCGTACTGCAAGGTGAAGGTGTGGCGTACCAGCCTTGGGCGACACAACAAATGCTAGGAAAAGTACGAGTGATTCATGCCATTGCAGGACGCAGCAGCTCGAAAGAAATGAACGCGCCGTTGATGACAGCGCTAACTGACGCTAAGTTCCCGGAAGATGCCTACCAAACTACAACCATCATCAACCAAGACGACTCAATCTGGGGAACTGGCTCTTTTGTGAAATCATCAGCACAAGACAGTAAAAAAGAATTCCCATGGTCATCAATGGTTTTAGATGAGAACGGTGTTGTGGCTAGCACTTGGGCACTACAAGAAGAAAGCTCGGCAATCGTAGTGCAAGATAAGCAAGGTAAGATCCTGTTTATCAAAGAAGGCGCATTGACAGCAGATGAAATCAACCAAGTACTTGGCCTCATTAAACAAAGCATCTAATACTCACTCGCTCCTTGTTACTCTCAAGCGAGGAGCGTCATTCCTTTCTTTCTGCGTAAGTTCTTATTCCTGCATAGATAATTTGCTCTATACGAACAAAAGAGTGAACTTTTCATAAAAATGGGTGTTATATTATAACACTAGGTATCGTTTCGGGCTTTAAGATGCACTGTCGTTGGCAAGCAATTACACATCATTGGCATCGCACTGTTGTATTGTTCAGTGTTGCGTTGTTGATCGCTTGGAACTTTGCCACTATTGCTCATCAACTCGACCTCATTCCCGAACACCACAGTGAACATCATTGCCAAATGTTTGCCGGAGCGCATCAAGGGCTTGCGAAGGCTCAGCCAGAACTCAGTGCGCCCACCTTCTCTAGACTCGCTCACGTAGATGTAGCCGAAATCACCTCTCATTTAGAGGACGTCACGTATACCGCGCGTGCACCACCTAATTTTGCGTTCTAAAAACCACTACCCATACTAAGAACAAACCTTGTTATTCACTTTGCTATTTGAGCAAGTAACACATAAAAAATTAAACAAAATTAGGAATAAGAAAATGCCATCTAAACACGCTTTAGCTCTTGTTATCGGACTTTCTCTATCAGCTACTGCTAACGCAGAAGAATATCGTCAACATGAAGCGCACGTTCATGGTCATGTCGAATTCAACATTGCTCAAGACGGAAAAGACTTACTAATTGAAATCACTTCTCCAGGTGCTGACGTGGTTGGTTTTGAGCACGCACCTGAAAATGCAGAGCAAGAGCAAGCCTTAAAACGAGCGGTTGCCGCACTAAAAGACACAAACAAACTGTTTGCAATTAACCAGCAAGCGAAGTGTGTGATTGAAGAAGTTCAAGTCGCGCATACGCTTGGCCAAGATTCTCATGAAGGCCACGATCATGGTAACCACGAAGGACATGATCATGATAAGCACGACCACTATAGCCATGAGGGTCACGACCATGACAAACATGAGCATGGCGACCACGAGGGTCACGACCATGACGAACATGCTCATGATGACCACCACGATCACGAAGGTCATGACCACGAAGGACACGACCACGAAGGACACGATCACGAGCACGGCGGTCACGGTGAGTTCACCGTTGAGTACCGTTTCCACTGTGATTCAGTCGCCGATCTAAATAGCATTGATACGACTTGGTTCAAGCAATTCCCAGCAACAGAATCCATCAGCGTCAACTTATTTACTGACACAACTCAGTCTGCGACAAGCCTAAGCAAAAACAACACTAAGATCGCAATTAAATAAATCACATAGCGTGTGAGTGAGTGCTCACACGCTATTGCCTTGGTAATTTATTATGACTGAAACCACGTCAAACGTTGTTGAGCTGAATAATGCCCAGTTTGTCTGGCCCGGCTCAGAAAGCGCGACCATTAATATTCCACACTTACACATCGCTCAAGGTGAGCATGTCTTTATCAAAGGCCCTAGCGGCTGTGGTAAATCGACTCTGCTTGCCCTACTAACTGGAATCAATACTCTTACATCGGGTTCTCTGTCTGTACTTGATACCGATCTTGCAAGCTTAAGAGCAAGCCAAAGAGACAAATTTCGTGCCGATCACATTGGCTATATCTTCCAACAATTCAATTTGTTGCCTTACTTGAATGTGATCGAAAACGTCCTAATTCCATGCCAATTCAGCAAAATTCGCCGAGATCGCGTTGCACCAAATGCTTCGAATGCAACGCTTGAAGAGCAAGCAACATCACTGCTAGAACGTTTGCATCTTCCGAAAGCACTGCACAATAAGCCTGTCTCTGAGCTGAGTATTGGCCAGCAACAGCGCGTTGCAGCCGCCCGTGCACTGATCGGCCAACCTGAACTGGTGATTGCTGACGAGCCAACTTCAGCATTGGACCATGACAACCGCAAAGCGTTTATTGAGTTATTGATGGAACAAGCCAATCTTGCCAGCGCCACATTGGTTTTTGTTAGCCATGACCCAACTCTGGAATCTCTCTTCCACAGAACACTAAACTTGCCTGAAATCAATCAAGCGCAAACCCTAGGAGCCGCATCATGAGTGCCGTAGTAAAGCTCGCTTGGAAAAGCCTGATGAACCGCAAAGCGACGGCTATTCTCACCATCATGACAGTCGCGATTTCAGTTGTCCTTTTATTGGGTGTTGAACGCATTCGTACCCAAGCTAAGGACAGCTTCGCTAACACCATTTCTGGTACCGATTTAATCGTCGGTGGCCGTTCTGGACAAGTCAACTTGCTGCTGTACTCAGTATTCAGAATCGGCAATGCCACCAACAACATAGATTGGAAAAGCTACGAAGAGTTTGCTAACCACAGTGCCGTCGATTGGGCAATTCCAATCTCACTCGGAGATTCCCACAAAGGGTTCCGCGTAATGGGCACCAACCAGAGCTATTTCGAACACTATAAATACGGAAATAAACAGCCTTTAAAATTGTCCGAAGGCAGGGAGTTCAATGGCCTGTTTGAAACTGTGCTCGGCTCTGATGTCGCAAAACAGCTTGGATATAAAATCGGTAGCGAAATCATCATTGCACACGGCATCAGTGACGTTGGTTTTAGCCGGCATGACAACTTACCATTTAAGGTGGTTGGCATTCTTGCTCCTACTGGCACTCCTGTCGATAAAACCGTACACGTTTCTTTAGAGGCGATCGAAGCGATTCACGTAGGTTGGGAAAGCGGTGCCCGTTTAGGTCCGACCCCAAGTGCTAATGAGCTAAAATCACGCGACTTCCAACCTAAACAAATCACTGCCATGTTGGTTGGGTTAAAATCACGAATTCAAACCTTTGCCCTACAGAGGCAGATCAACACCTATCCGAAAGAACCTCTCAGTGCCATCATGCCAGGCGTCGCTTTGCATGAATTATGGGGCATGATGTCCGTTGCCGAGCAAGCACTCATGGCTGTATCAGGCTTTGTGGTTGTGGCAGGGTTGTTAGGCATGCTAAGCAGCCTATTGACCAGTCTGCAAGAGCGTCGTCGTGAAATGGCGATCCTGCGAGCCATGGGGGCAAGACCAAAACACGTCTTTTCCTTACTGATAAGTGAAGCCAGCTTATTGACCTTCGCAGGTATTGTGACGGGATTAGTGGGTCTTTATTCCATGCTTGCCCTCTTGCAACCAATAATCCAACAAAGTTATGGTATACACCTAACACTAACGGCACTGTCGCCGTATGAATGGATGTTGCTTGGCTTTGTACAATGTGCAGGCATTGTGATTGGCTTCATCCCGGCATTTCGCGCTTACCGACAATCGCTAAGTGATGGAATGACAATAAGGATTTAGTAAAAATGTGGAAAAAAATACTCGCTAGCTGTTTGCTGATGATTTCGTTTACCGCGCCTGTGATGGCCAGTGACGAACCATTAAAGCTTGATTGGATAGATCTCGTCCCAGAAGCCGAACGCAAGATGTTCGATAGTATGGGAATGCCAGCCACAGACCACAGCGGTGGTGCAGCAATGCAATCTAAGGTCGGTAACGTTCGTCCTGAATTGAACGGAAGCACAGTCAAGATTCCTGGTTTTGTCATCCCATTAGAAGGCGATGCAAATACCGTCACGGAGTTTTTGTTAGTGCCTTATTTTGGTGCTTGTATTCACGTGCCGCCACCGCCACCGAACCAAATAATCTATGTGAAGTTTCCTAAGGGAGCGCCAGTACAAGAGTTGTGGGATGTGATTTATGTGGTGGGCAAATTGAAGACTGAGACCATCAACCACGAGCTCGCAGAAACCGCATACGAGATCGAAGGCACGAGTATTGAAGCCTACGACGATATGTAGTTTGTTTTGATTTCACACCAAGGCGTCAATTTGGCGCCTTTTTTATGCCTGTCAGTTAGACTATATAGCGAGATAAATACGCTAATACACCAACATAAAGAACCAAAAGAAGCGCTATCGACAGGTGCTTTTTCAGTTTACTTGCGTCTGAATATTTCATCGCCCCTCCAAAATAACGATAACAATTTTAACAACTCATTATCATTTTGAATAGCCTTTATTCTGTCAAAATCCGGACGTGCCTCTCTAGTCGCAAAAAGCAGAAAGGTGTAAATTTAAGCAAGCGTTAACCGCAAGCTCTTGGCAGGAAAACAAATGGCAGAACCGACAAAGCAACCCGTTGTCATCGAACACGAATCGAATACACAAAAACAAACACATCACGAGAAAAAGTCTGGCTATATCAAAGACAGCGCAAGCCGTGTTCAAAGCATTGCTCAGATCTATGGGCTCGATGCTTTGCTGCAAAACGAACCTCCAGCAAAACCTGCATTAGAACGGGCACATTTACGCGAACAACGTCGCCAAGAACAAAGACAAAAAAACCTCGAACAAATCCTTAAACTCGCGCACAGCTCATGCCGTGATGAAACCGCCGGAGAGCCTGATCAAGATTGGTTGTATCGATTTTTCGATATGGCGCAAGACATCCACAACAGCTCAATGCAAAAACTTTGGGCGCAAGTCATGAAGCGAGAAGTTACCAACCCTGGTTCGACTTCCATGAAAGCGTTAAAAGTGCTGAAAGACATGTCACCACGGGAAGCCCAAACCCTACAAAGAGCCGCGACGTTAGCATGCAGCTTTGGTGGAGATACCAGTAGAAAGTTACTGATTGGCTACAAAGCACATGGCGGAATGTTCAGCTTTGGTAAACGTGACACCACCAGCAATCTCAATATGGGGAGTTTCCAACTTCCCTATTCCAGCTTATTAGTGTTGATTGAATTGGGCTTACTTCACAGTACTGAATTAGAGTCTGGAGAGATTGGCATTGAGACACCATTGATGCTCAACTATCAAGGCAAGAATTTATCACTGCAAGTGAATACCAAAGGTGTACGACTTTTGTATTACCGTTTTACACCGACGGGCAATGAGTTGTGTAAATTACTCGGAAACAAGCCAAACAATCAATATTACGACCAAATGTTATCGCTTTTAAATCATAAATTTAGTGTACATAGCGACACCAAAAGTCATGTTAATTACACCGTCTAAACGATGTCAAAAGAGCTTTTGGCCACCTATGATCCAAAAGCTCCCTGAGCAGTACAATGACTTTTTGGTCACCGATGATCCAAATGCTTTTTTATCGGATCACTCCGCGCTGTTTGAGGTCAATTAAGCACAACTCAACAAGCTCTTCGACGCTCTTCTCACCCGCAGGCAAATCAATTTCTGGATTTGCTGGCGCTTGATATTCCGAATCAATTCCCGTGAAGTTAGGAATTTCACCTGCACGCGCTTTTTTGTATAAACCTTTAGGATCGCGACTTTCACACACATCAAGAGAGGCGTTGACAAACACCTCAATAAACTCGCCCTCAGGAACTAAATCACGCACTAATTGGCGCTCAGCACGATGAGGAGAAATAAACGCAGACAATACGATTAGCCCTGCGTCTGCCATCAGCTTAGCGAGCTCACCAATGCGACGAATATTTTCTCTACGGTCTTGTTCAGAAAAGCCTAAATCGCTACATAAACCGTGGCGCACATTGTCGCCATCCAGCAAATAAGTGTGGTAACCCAGTTCAGCTAAGCGATTTTCCAAGGCGCCTGCCACCGTTGATTTACCCGCACCAGATAGCCCGGTAAACCAAAGTACCGCTGGCTTCTGTTTTTTTAATCCAGCACGAAACTGTTTATCAACCGAGTGCTGATGCCAAACGATGTTTTCATCTTTTACCGGAGTTTCGGCAGTCATAACGTATCCTTGTAAATTTACAGATTAAAACGGAAAAAAGACCGGAATCAGCGTCAGTACTAACACTGAATACACGATGGAAATCGGCACGCCAATTCGCACATAATCGGTCAATTTGTAATTCCCTACGCTGTACACCAACAAATTGGTTTGGTATCCGTAAGGAGAAATAAAACTTGCGCTAGCACCAAATAACACCGCCATGATAAAAGGCATAGGGTCAACGCCATAACCTACCGCCATGCTATAGCCAATAGGGAAAGACAGCGCCGCTGCCGCATTGTTCGTTACAAGCTCAGTCAATACCAAGGTCATGATGTAGGTTGCCACCAGCGCACCAAACACACCCCAACCATTGAACGCTTCAATAAACATGTCGCCCATTCGTACGGACAGTCCAGAGGAAATCATCAGTTGAGCGATAGATAACGCAGAACCAACAATCACCACAATATCGATTGGGAAACGACGACGCAGCTCAGAAAGCTGAATGACACCAAACGCGAGCAGAGCAATAAGATAAACCGCCAAACCTTTAATAATTGGCACCAACTCCAATAGAGCAAAGGCAATCACAGCGGAAAAGCCAATAAGCACTAATGCCGATTTATTGGCATCCAAACGTGCGCTGGAATCCAAATCGTTAACCAGAACAAACTCTTTACGATGGGCTCGACGTTCAGTTTCAAAACGCTTTCCGGGTACCAAAACCAGCGTATCTCCTGCCGCTAGGGTAATGTTACCCAAACCACCTTCAAGTCGTTCATGACCACGGCGAATCGCCACGACTACAGCATCGAATCGGTCCCGAAATCGACTCTCTTTCAATGTTTTGTGACAGAACGTGGCTGAAGAGCTTACTACCACCTCGATAAAGTTTTGGCCATTGAGATGCTGATGACCAAAGAGCGTCAGTCCAGGGATCTCTTGCAACGTAGCAACGCTTTCAACATCACCACAAAACAACAATCGGTCTTTTGCGTTGAGAACAAAATCAGGCCCAACTGACGGTACGGTCACGCCATCACGAACGACTTCGGCAAGGAACAGCTTTCTTAATGCTCGTAAATTATTTTCCGTGATAGTGCGCCCAACCAAAGGTGAGCCCGGCTCAACTCGAGATTCTAAGAAATAAGGTAAATCTTCTTGGCTTTGATCATCATAATTAGGCAACAAATAACTCAACGGGATCAAAATAAGCACGCCCCCAACCAGCACGGCTAAACCAATCATGGTCGGTGTAAAAAAGCTGAGACTTGGTAAGCCCGCATCCTCAACAAAGCTGTTGATTATTAAGTTGGTAGAGGTGCCAATAAGTGTCAGTGTGCCACCAAAAATCGCGGCATAAGAAAGCGGGATCAATAGCTTAGAGGGTGCGTGCTGCTGATTACGTTTGATCGCACCAATTAACGACACCACAACCGCGGTATTATTAGTAAAAGAAGAAAGCAACGCGGTAGAAAAGCCTAACTTGGCAATCACGCTACCAAGATTGCCCTCTGAAATACTGCGACTTACCCAACTGATCAATAAGGTTTTTTCTAATGCGCTCGATGCGAGAATCAACAAGACCAGCGTCAGAAGAGAAGAGTTAGTAAAGTTAGCCGCAATGGTATTGAGCTCTAACATGCCCGCCATAAACGCAATAAAGGCAGCGCCAGCAAACACATAACTCGGCTTCAGTTTGGTTACAAGTAAACAAGTGATAATGCCAAGCAATATCGCTAATACAAATCCTTGTTCCCACATAGCCTTTCCTTACCAACAATCCCGATTCGGGCATAACAACGACATGTGCATACTGGCTGCACAGAGTGACAAATGAGTCACAAGATAAAAAGCAAAGCAAGCGAAAAAGAACGCCAGAATGCTTGGTTTCTTGGGCTTCCTAGCATTCTGGGTTCGGGGGAAAATCAGCCTGACTGCATTCGCAATTCGGTCAGGCTCAATGAACTCATTACTTCTTCAGTAACTGGCTCAGGTCTTTGGCTTCCCAATGTGGGAAGTGCTTACGAACCAGTGCATTTAGCTCAAGTTCAAACGCAGAGACATCGGTTAAGTCTCGCTCAACTGCCGCGAGACTCTCTTTCACCATACCAGCACCAACGGTAACGTTAGTCAGACGGTCGATGATGATGAAACCACCGGTATCAGCACATTCTTGATAGTTATCAATCGCAACGGATTCGTTGAGTGACCACTCACACAAGCCAATACCATTGAGAGGTAACTCTGGTGCGCTATGAGTTGAAAGGTTGTTAATATCGTATTGGTGGCGAATCGCCTCAACGTGACCAACGGTCTTCTTACCGGCAATCTTAATGTCATAGTCACGACCCGGTTGCAGAGGTTGCTCTGTCATCCATACCACATCAGCAAGTAAGTGGTTTGTCGATTCCACTTGCGCGTTTTCCAGCACAATCAAATCGCCACGACTGATATCAATCTCATCGTTGAGCGTCAGAGTTACCGCTAAACCAGCCTGCGCCTCTTGTACATCACCATCAAAAGTCACAATACGTTCAACGGTCGATGTTTTCCCAGACGGCAGTGCTTTAATGGCATCACCAACTTTCACCGAGCCCGATGAAATCGTGCCAGCGAAGCCACGGAAGTCGAGATTAGGGCGATTCACATACTGGACAGGAAAACGGAAATCACCTGCGCCTTTCTCTTGGTCAACATCCACATTCTCAAGCAACTCTAGTAGCGACGGGCCTTCAAACCAACTCAGGTTCTGCCCCTTGTCTACCACGTTATCGCCTTCCAATGCGGAGATTGGAATGATTTGAATGTCCGTTTCACCTTCAAGGTTCTCAGAAAACTCTAAATACTCGTCGCGAATTTCTTCAAAACGTTCTTGTGAGTAATCCACCAAATCCATCTTGTTGATCGCAACAATAAAGTGCTTCAAACCCAATAGATTAGAAATGAATGAGTGACGACGAGTCTG
Source organism: Vibrio sp. MOR3 (assembly GCF_001557775.1). Lineage (NCBI taxonomy): Bacteria > Pseudomonadati > Pseudomonadota > Gammaproteobacteria > Vibrionales > Vibrionaceae > Vibrio > Vibrio sp. MOR3. Next base: position 265,267 of record NZ_LNRD01000003.1, read on the forward strand.
ATCTAATACACCTTTACGCGCATCAACCAAGATCACGGCAAGATCACAGGTCGATGCACCAGTTGCCATGTTACGCGTGTACTGCTCGTGTCCCGGCGTATCTGCAATGATGAACTTACGCTTCTGAGTCGAGAAGTAACGGTAAGCGACATCAATGGTGATGCCCTGTTCACGCTCAGCTTGCAGTCCATCAACTAGTAATGCCAAATCAGGCTTCTCACCTGTCGTACCCACTCGTTGGCTGTCTGAGTGAACCGCTGCTAATTGATCTTCATAAATTTGTTTTGAGTCATGGAGCAAACGTCCAATCAACGTACTTTTACCATCATCTACCGAGCCACAAGTCAGGAATCTAAGCAGAGACTTGTACTGGTGTTGTGTTAAATAGCCTTCAATTCCAAGCTCGGCTAATTGAGCTTCAACTGCACTGTTCATTATCTTTCCTTAGATCCTTTAGAAGTAACCCTGGCGTTTCTTAAGTTCCATCGATCCAGACTGATCGTGGTCGATCGCTCGCCCTTGACGTTCACTTGAGGTTGCCACCAACATCTCTTCAATAATGCCCGTCAGCGTATTTGCCTCAGATTCAATGGCCCCCGTCAGTGGGTAACAGCCAAGAGTACGGAAACGAACACTCTTCTCTTCAATCACTTCACCAGGTTGAAGCTCCATACGTTCATCGTCCACCATGATCAACATGCCATCACGTTCAACAACTGGACGCTTGTCAGCAAGGTAAAGTGGGACAATCTCAATGTTCTCTAGATAGATGTATTGCCAGATATCTAGCTCAGTCCAGTTTGAAAGCGGGAATACGCGAATACTTTCCCCTTTGTTCACCTGACCGTTGTATGTCTTCCAAAGTTCAGGACGCTGGTTTTTAGGATCCCAGGTATGGTTCTTATCGCGGAAAGAATAAACACGCTCTTTAGCACGAGATTTTTCTTCATCACGACGCGCTCCACCGAATGCCGCATCAAAACCGTACTTATTCAGAGCTTGTTTAAGGCCTTGAGTTTTCATGATATCTGTATGCTTAGAAGACCCGTGTACAAAAGGGCTACACCCCATTGCAAGACCTTCTGGGTTCTTATGAACCAAAAGCTCGAAGCCATATTTCTCTGCGGTACGATCACGAAACTCAATCATCTCGCGGAACTTCCAATCCGTGTCTACGTGCAGTAAAGGGAATGGAATTTTGCCCGGATAAAAGGCTTTGCGTGCAAGATGCAGCATGACTGAGGAGTCTTTACCAATCGAATACATCATGACTGGGTTATCAAACTCAGCAGCAACTTCACGGATAATATGAATACTTTCCGCTTCGAGTTGTTTAAGGTGAGTTAAACGTTGTTGGTCCATGTTTAGTATTTCCTTTTTAAGCTTGAAGGCTCATTACGTCCCTAATCTTTGGTCTGAAATTATATGGATCTGGCAATAGCACTTTTGTTGATTTCAGTACTAGACAAAAACCAGTCCAACTTTTGAGACAGACGCACAACTTCACCGACAACGATCAAAGAAGGAGCCTGAGCTTTTTTAGATAATTCAGATAGTTGGGATAAATCTCCCGAGAAAACTTTTTGTTGAATTTGAGTGCCACGTTCAATGATGGCGATAGGTGTTGAGGCCGCCCTACCATGTTTGATGAGCTGATTCTGAATATAGTGTGATTTCATCAAACCCATGTAGATCACTAAAGTTTGATTACCGCGTGCAAGTGTCGACCAATTCATATCGTCACTTTCTTCTTTGAGATGGCCGGTAACAAATAAGGCCGATTGCGCGTAATCACGATGAGTCAATGGAATCCCAGCATAAGCCGTCGCCCCCGCAGCAGCTGTAATACCTGGCACAACTTGAAAACGCACGCCCGCATCAGCCAAGACTTCTAACTCTTCGCCACCACGCCCGAACACAAATGGATCGCCACCTTTAATGCGCACCACTTTGTAACCTTGCTTAGCAAAATCCACCAACAGTTGATTGGTCTTCTCTTGCGGCACGCTGTGATGACCTGCACGTTTACCCACGCAAACCAAAATGGTTTCGCTTGGAATTAGCGCCATGATCTCGTCAGAAACCAGATAATCGTAAAGTATGACTTCAGCTTGTTGCAGGCAGTTAAGTGCTTTTAACGTCAATAGTTCAGGGTCACCCGGACCTGCACCTACAAGGGCGACTTCACCAGATTGAAGAGATTGTTTGCTGAAACGCGGAAGATCGGCAGCTTGGTTATCCGAAACCAGCCGAGGCCTATTGATTGGGAAAGTCGTTACTGAATCTTTAACTGCCATGTGCTTGCTCATCATCCATTGATATCGTTATGCAAGGCATTATGGCGGTGGGTTTATATTACCGGAAATTCTAAAATTTCATTTTTTATTCAAAAAACTGCTAAGAAGCTTTTGTTAGGTCTCATTCAAAATGGTGAAAAAGGCATCAATTTTACACATTCCTCCGCATTTAATTGCCTAATGTTCACAGTTTTCTGCATCTTAGCCTGAGCTTGCACTAATATTTGTTACATTACGCTGTACGACCCCTCTATCCCATTTAATTGGAGCACCTCATGAAAATGGCAGTTAATCCCGTATCCGTCGCAGTTTTGAGCGGTATGTTGACGCTTGCAGGCCCAGCAATGGCCGATACCATCAAGCTTCGAATCATCGAAACCACCGATATTCACACCAATGTGATGGATTATGATTACTACAAAGACCAACCTTCACAACAAATTGGTTTAAGCCGCGCTGCAACACTGGTTAAACAAGCTCGTGAAGAAGCAGTGAACAGTGTTTTAGTCGACAATGGAGACTTGATTCAAGGTAGCCCAATGGGCGATTACATGGCAGCGAAAGGGATTAAGACTGGCGAAGTTCACCCTGTTTACAAAGCAATGAACCAACTCAACTACGATGTGGGTAATATAGGTAACCATGAATTCAATTACGGTCTCGACTTCCTGAAGAAAACAATTGATGGTGCGAACTTCCCTTATATTAGTGCGAATGTTTTCGACAAAAAGACTGGCGAGCACTACTTCAAGCCTTATCTAATCAAAACGCATACGTTCAAAGATACCGACGGTCAAAGCCATGAAATCAAAGTGGGTTACATTGGCTTCGTACCACCACAAATCATGGTATGGGACAAAAACAACCTAGAAGGCAAAGTCTTTGCAAAAGACATCACAGAGACAGCGAAAAAACTGGTCCCTGAGATGAAAAAAGCAGGCGCGGACGTGATTGTTGCTATACCTCACTCTGGCATTTCCACTGACCCATACAAGTTAGGCGCAGAAAACTCAGTCTACTACTTAACGGAAGTAGAAGGCATTGATGCCATTGCGTTTGGTCACTCTCATGCGGTATTCCCGGGTAGAGACTTTGCCAACCTACAAGGCGTTGACAACGCAAAAGGTACTATCAATGGCGTAACGGCTGTGATGCCGGGTCGCTGGGGTAGCCACGTTGGTGTAATGGACTTGATGCTGAAAGAGAAAGACGGCAAGTGGCAGGTCGTAGAGGGTCAATCAGAAGCTCGTCCTATCTTTGACAAAACAAACAAGAAGTCTCTGGCTAAAGCGGATAAAGGCATTGTGGATGCATTGGTAGAGGACCACAAAGGCACGCGCGAGTTTGTTAACCAACCAATTGGTAAAGCAAATGACGTAATGTACAGCTTCCTGGCACTTGTGCAAGATGACCCAACGATTCAAATCGTCAACCTAGCGCAGAAAGATTACGTGGAACGCTTTATCCAAGGAGACCCAGATCTTGCTGACATTCCGGTATTGAGTGCAGCGGCACCATTTAAAGTAGGTGGACGCAAAGACGATCCAAACGGTTTCACTGAAGTAGAGTCTGGTCAGCTGACTTTCCGTAACGCCGCAGATCTTTATCTGTACCCGAACACGCTTGTTGCAATGAAGGTTAAAGGTAAAGAAGTACACGAGTGGCTAGAGTGTAGTGCTGGTCAGTTCAACCATATTGATGTGAATAGCACTAAACCTCAGTCTTTGATCAACTGGGATAGTTTCCGTACGTATAACTTCGACGTGATCGATGGTGTTAGTTACCAGATCGACGTGACTCAACCTCCAAAATACGATGCTGATTGTAAAGTGATTAACCCTGACTCACAGCGTATCTTGAACCTGACTTACAACGGTAAACCGGTTGATCCGAAGCAAGACTTCATCATCGCAACCAACAACTACCGCGCTTACAGTGCAACCTTCCCTGGTACTGGCCCGGACTTCATCGCATTTGATTCTCCAGACGAGAACCGTTCTGTGGTTGCCGCATACATCTCTCGCATTAGTAAAGAGCAAGGGGAAGTAACACCGAGTGCAGACAACAACTGGTCTTTCGCGCCAATTAAATCAAACAACAAACTCGATGTTCGCTTTGAAACGTCACCAAGTGACAAAGCCGCGCAATTCATCAAAGAAAAAGGACAATACCCGATGAAACGTGTAGCAACTGACGAGGTAGGTTTTGCGATTTACCAAATCGACTTAAACCAAAAATAAGTCTTATTTGGCAATGATGTTAAGCGGCTCTTGTGAGCCGCTTTTTTGTTCCGCTAGAATATAGAAAACCGCTTCTGAGTCATCACATGCACAACGATCTTTTTTCTGACCTAATCAATCACGGCTTCCTCGAAAGCGAAGCGAACCAACTTATTGAACACGGTCAGCAACTCGAACTTCCGACACGTCATATTCTTAACCACCAAGGTGAATTCAGCTCTCATATTTACTTTGTTTTAGCGGGGTTATGCCACGCGAGTTACCTGACCGACAAAGGTAAGGAATTCAGTAAAGAGTTCTACTGGGAAAAAGATTGGGTGATTGGTTTTGAGGGACTCATTAAGAGCCAGCCTTCCCCTTATTTATTAGAAACGCTAACGCCTTGTGATTTATTTTGCTTGCCCATAGAGGTACTACATCAATGGCGAGCAGAGAAGCACCCTATTTACCTCAAGCTGCTCGAAGCTCAATTAATGCATAAAGAAAACAAAGAACGCTTTATGTTGCTCTACTCTCCAGAAGAGCGCTACCAATTATTTTGCCAGCACTATCCAGATTTAGAACAGCGCATTACTGATAGTCAAATCGCGGCTTATTTGGGAATTACAGCCATCAGTTTGAGTCGTATTAAATCTCGATTAAAAATACATCACGAAAAGTAAAACTAAAATAATATTGACAGAAAACAATCAACACAAATAGTCATAGTCTTATTACTAAGCAAAGCTATTACTTTGAAGTATAAGCAAAAATTAAATTTGCCACCTAGATATACACCCAAATATACCACACCCTCCTTAACCATATTTTTACCTCACTCGCCGATTTTATACGCGAGTGAACCAATACGAATAAAGGAAGAGGATTATGTTTGGAAAACTAAAAGCAGCAGCTGGTGATGCCGCCAACAATAAAGCAGCAACATTGATCACTGCACATGTAGAACCCGTTATGGAGGAAATTCAAGGGTTCTCTCCGACCATCATTATGGAAGACGACACGTATCAAAGCCACGTCATTGAACCGACTTTAGTTGCTCTACAAGCCGCATCGTCCGGCGTAACCTCTATGGTGCCTAACTTTGACGAGAAATTTGGGACCTGTATGTTCCACCTTCGTAGTGAACTACTTGAATTATCAGAAGACAAAGTCGAACTCATCGCCGACTTTAAGCAACAGCTACCAACGGCCGTAATGGAAGGATTAAAGCTGTAGCATAGAAGAAGAACGAATAAAAACGGCTACCTAAGTAGCCGCTTTTATTTTAAAAATAACGCTCTACTTCAGAATTCGAGCTCTAAATTGACGACCTTTCATCTTGCCGTTGCTGATGGTTTGCAATGCTTTCTTCGCGGCAGACTTCTCAACAGCCACATAAGAACGCATCGCCATCAATTGAATTTTACCTACTTGCGCACCAGTAATGCCGCCTTTGCCCGTTAAGCAACCGAGAATATCGCCAGCACGTACTTTCTGTTTCTTACCACCATCGATATTAATGGTCACCATTTTCGCCTGATATGGTTGCTGGTTTGACTTTGCTGGCAATGTTGCTGGCATCACATCCATATCCAAGTATTCTTCGATACGAGCAACGCGTAAGCCATCTTTCTCACCAAAGAAGCTAAATGCTAAGCCTTTACTACCCGCTCGACCTGTACGCCCGATGCGGTGCACGTGAACCTCAGGATCACGAGACAATTCAAAGTTAAATACCGCATCAAGGTTATCTACATCAAGACCACGAGCGGCAACATCGGTTGCAACCAGGATAGAAACACTCTTGTTCGCAAACTGAACCAATGCTTGGTCACGCTCACGCTGTTCAAGGTCACCATGAAGGTCAATTACACTGAACCCTTTATGATGCAACTCATCGGTCACGTTCTGCACTTCTTTTTTGGTGTTACAGAACACAACAGCTGATTCCGGTTGGTGAGTCAGTAACAGGTTAGCCAGCGCCTCATCGCGAGCTTCCGAACCTTCGACCTTGTAAAAGTATTGCGCGATGCTTGATGTATCGTGTGTCGCTTCCACTTTAATCATTTCTGGCGATTGCATGATACGTTGAGCAATCTGCTCAATTTTTTCTGGGAATGTCGCACTAAACAATAAAGTTTGGCGCTGTTTAGGCGCAGCATCAATGATCGCATCCAACGCATCTTGGAACCCCATATCGAGCATGCGATCCGCTTCATCCAACACGAGCGTATTTAACTCTTCAAGGTTGATGCGGCCTTTATCTAGATGATCAAGGATACGTCCAGGTGTACCTACTAAGATGTGTGCACCATGCTCTAGAGAACCAATTTGAGGCCCCATTGGCATACCGCCACACAAGGTCAAAACTTTAATGTTGTGAATACCGCGACCTAGTGTACGGATCTCTTTCGCCACCTGATCAGCCAACTCACGGGTTGGGCATAGCACCAACGACTGCACGCGAAAACGCTTTACGTTGAGGTTTGATAATACGCCGAGACCAAATGCCGCTGTTTTACCTGAGCCTGTTTTACCCTGACCAATCACATCGCGCTGATTCAAAATCGCAGGTAAGCTCAACGCTTGAATTGGCGTCATATGGGTGTAGTTCAATGATTCAAGCGTCTCTAGTAGCGCTGGATTAAGCCCTACTTGGTCAAAAGTTTGTTTGCTCACAGGGAAATATCCTCAGGTGGGATGGAAAAGAGGGCACATTATCGCCAGATTTGTCACGAAGACCAGTTAAAATTAACCATTGTTAATGAGTAATAGCAGAAAACGACGTAAAGTCTGCTGCATTCGCTTATTAATGGATACTGGAAATGATCAACTGGACAGCCCTCCCTTTTACTCAACTGACCACGACTCAACTGTATGAAATGCTGCGTTTGCGTGTGGATGTCTTTGTCGTAGAGCAAACTTGTCCCTACCCAGAGCTCGATGGCAAAGATACGCTTGATGGTGTCTATCACTTGTTGGGTTATAACGGAGATGAACTCGTCGCTTGTGCTCGTTTATTACCTGCAGGCACCACTTACGACAATGTGAGTATTGGTCGTGTGGTGACGAAACAAAGTGCACGAGGCGGAGGTCTGGGACATGAACTACTTGAGCAAGCCTTACAACGTTGCCAACTGCTTTGGGCAGGTCAAACGATAGATATCGGCGCACAAGAACACCTGGTGGCTTTCTATGCGACTCATGGCTTTGAAGTTATTTCTGAAAGCTACCTTGAGGATGGTATACCTCATGTGGATATGCGCCGAGTAAACTAAATGTCACCTCATCATTTGGCGCTATTCTTACTGGTTATCGGTAACTTGGCAGCATCACTTTCCGATGTTGCCGTTAAACTGATCGAAGGCGGAATTTCCCCCTTCCAATACATGTTTGTGCGCCAATTGGCTTCACTGTTGATCCTCTTACCTTTTTACCTCAAACAAAACCCAAGTAAACGCATCCTCAAGCAAGTTCCTATTACTTTGTTGCGAGCACACCTAATATTGATTGGTAGCGGGTGCATGATGGTCGCAGTTACTTACCTGCCCCTCGCAACCGCCAACGCCGTCTTTTACGCCGCACCAATTCTAATGTTGCCACTGTCAGTACTGTTTCTCAAAGAACATCCACCATTAAGAAAAGTATTACTGACTGGTTTTGGTTTCTTTGGTGTCTTAGTGGTACTCCGGCCAAATCACTTCCATTGGGCTGCGTTGTTTGCACTCGGTACTGCAACCACGCTGGCGATGTTCAATATATTGGTAAGAAAACTGCCTAGCGAACAATCTGTCGTCACGACGCTTTGGTGGACAACCTTATTCTCCCTGCCTGTGTCGACGCTATTAGCTGGGGTTTATTGGCAACCTATGACTTGGCAGGAACTAACGTTGGTAATCGCGAGTGCGATCTGTATTTTGAGCTATAACGGTCTGGCAGTGTTGGCATATCAAAAAGCCCCCGCCGGAGAGATTGCCTTGGCGGAATACTCAGGGCTCGTATTCGTGACACTCTTTGGAATATGGTGGTTTGATGAGATTCCAGACTGGCTCACTGCAGTGGGAATTTTGATGATCGTATTGCCTCTTCTTCCTTGGAATAAGAAAAGGAACTAACCTCTTAACAGGAACAAGACAAAAGGATAGTAAATGGCAGAGAACAAGCAACGAGTAGTTAGAAACAAAAAAGGCGCGAATCATCGCGCCTTCTAGGAGTTCTTCTTTAACGTTACTTATTGCGACCGAATGTGCCATCAGATAAACGGAAAAACATCACCGACTCACCACTTTTTTCTAGTTGCAGCATGTCTAGTTTACCATCATCGGCGAGCTTAAAGCGGACTAATTGTCCTTGCTTGATTCGACTTAGCGGCTTGTCGCTGCCTTCAATTTTTACCAAGGCATTCAAATCGCCCATCGAAAGCTGATTACTACGGAACACTTGAGCAAGAGTATCACCATTTTTCACCGTGTATTCTTTCCACTGTTCCGATTTTTGCTCTGCGTTTTGTGCAGAGCGTTGCTCACTCAAGCTTTGCGCGTTAAGTTGAATCGCCACACGTTGAGTCTCTTTCTCAGCTTGGGGCTCGATCAGCTGCTCAGTATCTTTAGGTACTGGAATAATCAGAAGTACCAGCACCACAGGTACCAATACCATTAAAGCTCGCTGATGTAGCTTTGGAAGACGATGCCAAAATTCGGTGACAGGTTGCATTCGCTCTTGCCACTTTTCTTTATTGAAAGGCTGCTTCCAGTCGATAGCAGCGAATTTCTGCTTCATCAACTCGACTTGGTCGACTTGCTGCTTTTTCTTTCTGCGACGATTCATTCTGATGAGTCCCTTAATACTTCTAGTGTCAGTATAAAAATACCAGCGCGGAGAGTATATGTTTTTCGCCAAAGTAAAATGTAATTTGGCGTAAATTAGCAGAAATTTCACTTGGAGTAAGAGATAAGTCACACCCTAAACCTCACATCGACACATTGATGCGCAATCATTTAAACCTAAGCGCGAAACTGCTATCCTGTTACCTTTATCACTCCTAATAAGAGCGACATTCATGTCTGAAATTAAATTTGAAACTGCAGAGCAGAAAGCAAGTTACGGTATTGGTCTGCAAATGGGTCAGCAACTTGCTGGTTCTGGTCTAGAAGGTCTAAGCGTTGACGCTATCGCAGCAGGTATCGCTACAGCACTAACTGGCGACATGCCATCAATCGAAATTGACAAAATCAACAACGCACTGCAAGAGCTTCACACTCGCGCAGAAGCCGTTCGTCAAGAAGCAGCAAAAGCAGCAGCAGCTGACGGCGAAGCTTTCCTAAAAGACAACGCTCTACGTCCGGAAGTAAACGTTCTTGACTCTGGTCTTCAATACGAAATCATCACTGAAGGTACTGGTGAAATCCCAACAGCTGCAGCTCAAGTTCGCGTTCACTACCACGGTGAGTTAACTGACGGTACTGTATTCGACAGCTCTGTTTCTCGTGGCCAACCAGCTGAGTTCCCAGTAACTGGCGTAATCAAAGGCTGGGTTGAAGCACTTCAACTAATGCCTGTTGGTTCTAAGTGGAAACTATACATCCCACAAGACCTTGCATATGGTGAGCGTGGCGCAGGTGCTGCAATCCCTCCATTTGCAGCTCTAGTATTCGAAGTAGAACTACTAGACATCCTATAATTGAGACCTCTCTCAATAACAAATTCGAAGCGGCGCTCACTAGCGCCGCTTTTTTTGTCTAGAATAAACAGACTTGAGCTCAACGATCTTGAGTAGTCTCCCAAGTAACCTCTAAATGCTTGGGCTAAGAAACAACAATAATAATCGCAAGCCACACGGAGGTATTATGCGTAAAACTCTTCTCACCTTAACCTTGCTCTCAATGAGCATTGGTACTGCCCACGCTTTTCTCGATGCCGTTACCGATAAAGATACCCAAAGTGGTTTGATGGATATGGTCAGTGAGGGAATGGGTGTGGAATCTTCACCGCTGACGGATTTATTGACGAGCCAACTTCCCGTCTCGACTGAGCAAGCTGCCGGCGGCACAGGTGCACTGTTAGCTCTAGCGCAAGGCCAATTATCGGATCAGAATAGCAGTGAGCTTCAATCGCTCATTCCGGGAATGGAAAATTTACAAGGGGCTCAAAGTCTACTTGGGAGCATTGAAAACTTAGGCGCTGTCCAAAGCACTTTCGACAAACTAGGCTTAGACCCATCGATGATCAGCCAGTTTGCTCCAGTCATTTTAGGATACTTAGGCGACCAAGGTGCAAGTGAAGGGTTGCTAAATTCCCTTAGTGGACTTTGGGGAGCGGAAAGCTAAAAACGTAAAATCAGGAAACTTAAAACCAGCAGTAGTGATTTTAAATGTGAGATAAGGGAGTGAGTCCGCTAAAGGTAAAGAGAAAATTTCGATACTCGATTATCTCTAGGAAACAAATTTCAGACACAAAAAAGCCGAGCTATTGCTCGGCTTTTTTTGTTCTTACGAACTGAGATTACTCAGCAGCTTCTTCAGCAGCTGGGCGATCTACAAGCTCAATGTAAGCCATTGGAGCTTTATCACCAGCACGGAAGCCAGCTTTTAGGATACGAGTGTAACCGCCCTGACGAGCAGCAAAACGTGGACCTAGTTCGTTAAACAGTTTTGCAACTACTTCGTTATCACGAGTACGTGCAAATGCTAGACGACGGTTAGCAACACTGTCAGTCTTAGCTAGTGTAATCAAAGGCTCAACTACGCGACGTAGCTCTTTTGCTTTTGGCAAAGTAGTCTTGATAACTTCATGACGTACTAGAGAGCTAGCCATGTTGCTAAACATCGCTTTACGATGTGAGCTGTTGCGGTTGAGTTGACGACCACTCTTACGATGGCGCATGACCTAATCCTTCTAACTAGTATCGATTAATCTTCAGCGATTGATGCAGGTGGCCAGTTTTCTAGGCGCATGCCCAGAGACAGACCACGTGACGCAAGTACGTCTTTAATCTCAGTAAGAGATTTTTTACCAAGGTTAGGCGTTTTAAGTAGCTCAACCTCAGTACGTTGTACTAGATCACCGATGTAGTGAATCGCTTCTGCTTTCAGACAGTTAGCAGAGCGAACTGTTAGTTCAAGATCGTCTACAGGACGCAGTAGGATCGGATCGAATTCTGGCTTCTCTTCCTTCTCCTCAGGTACACGTACATCACGAAGATCTACGAACGCATCCAATTGTTCAGCTAGGATAGTAGCTGCACGACGGATTGCTTCCTCAGGTTCTAGAGTACCGTTTGTTTCCATATCGATAACTAGCTTGTCTAAATCAGTGCGCTGTTCTACACGAGCTGCTTCTACAGCGTAGGCAATTTTGTCTACAGGGCTGTAAGTAGCATCTACTAGTAGGCGACCGATTGGACGCTCGTCTTCTTCGTTATGGATACGCGCAGAAGCTGGAACATAACCACGACCACGTTCTACTTTAATACGCATTGCGATTTCAGCATTGTCATCCGTTAGGTGACAAATAACGTGTTCAGGGTTAGCGATCTCTACATCACCATCATGGGTGATGTCACCTGCAACCACAGGGCCCGAGCCTGATTTGTTCAAAGTAATGAACACTTCATCTTTGCCTTCGGCAACGCGTACAGCCAAACCTTTAAGGTTTAGAAGGATTTCAAGAATATCTTCTTGTACGCCTTCTTTAGTACTGTACTCATGAAGTACGCCTTCGATTTCTACTTCTGTCACAGCACAACCTGGCATAGAAGATAGAAGGATACGGCGAAGTGCATTACCCAGAGTATGACCAAAGCCACGCTCTAATGGCTCAAGAGTTACTTTTGCGTGAGTCGAGCTGATTTGTTCGATGTCAACTAGACGTGGCTTAAGAAATTCTGTTACAGAACCCTGCATTGTGTCCTCTCTTTAGTTTAAACCTTACTTAGAGTAAAGCTCGACGATCAATTGTTCGTTGATGTCAGCTGATAGATCAGAACGCTCAGGCATACGCTTGAATGTACCTTCCATCTTGCCACCATCTACTTCAATCCAAGTTGGTTTTTCACGTTGTTCAGCAACTTCTAGAGCCGCTTTAATACGAGCTTGCTGTTTAGCTTTCTCGCGAATAGAAACAACGTCATTAGCCGCTACTTTGAAAGAAGGAACGTTTACAACTTTACCGTTAACTAGGATAGCTTTGTGGCTAACTAGCTGACGTGCTTCTGCGCGAGTTGCGCCAAAGCCCATGCGGTAAACTACGTTATCAAGACGACCTTCAAGAAGCTGAAGCAGGTTCTCACCTGTGTTGCCTTTAAGGCGTGCAGCTTCTTTGTAGTAGTTACGGAATTGTTTTTCTAGAACGCCGTACATACGACGAACTTTTTGCTTCTCACGAAGCTGAACGCCATACTCAGATAGACGACCGCGACGAGCGCCGTGTACACCTGGTGCGTTATCAATTTTACACTTGGTATCGATCGCGCGAACACCAGACTTAAGGAATAAGTCAGTGCCTTCACGACGGCTAAGCTTCAGCTTAGGACCCAAATATCTTGCCATGATCTTTCTCCAGTAATCTAAAAAACGTTATACACGACGTTTCTTAGGTGGACGACAACCGTTATGAGGGATTGGTGTAGCATCAACGATGTTTGTGATGCGGAAACCAGCAGCGTTCAGAGCGCGAACAGTAGATTCACGACCTGGACCAGGACCCTTAACCATAACTTCCAAGTTCTTTAGACCGTATTCTTTAGCCATTTCAGCACAACGCTCAGCAGCAACCTGTGCAGCGAACGGAGTAGACTTACGAGAACCGCGGAAACCAGAACCACCTGCAGTAGCCCAAGCTAGAGCGTTACCTTGACGGTCAGTAATGGTTACGATTGTGTTATTGAAAGAAGCATGGATGTGCGCAACGCCATCTGCAACTTGCTTGCGTACGCGCTTACGAGCGCGAGTTGGTTGTTTAGCCATTGTACTCTACCTTCCCGATTATTTCTTGATCGGCTTACGCGGACCCTTACGGGTGCGAGCGTTGGTTTTAGTACGCTGTCCACGTAGTGGTAGACTGCGACGATGACGAAGACCACGGTAACAGCCAAGGTCCATAAGACGCTTGATGTTCATAGATACTTCACGACGTAGATCACCTTCTACAGTGTACTTAGCTACACCATCACGCAGTTGATCGATCTGATCTTCAGTTAGTTCACTGATCTTAACATCTTCAGCAATACCCACTTCAGCTAGGATAGCTTGAGAGCGAGTTTTACCGATGCCGTAGATCGCTGTTAGAGCGATTACAGCGTGTTTCTGATCAGGAATGTTAATGCCTGCTATACGGGCCATTATTCACTCCTAAGTGGTTCTATAAAAGAATTAGCCGCAGCAAAGCCCGTTATGGATACGCTGCGGGATACTACTTCTTTTGCACGCAAAAGGTAGGCCGAGGAATATACTCGACCTAACCTTCGTTTTCAAGTAAAAATTTCTGCTAATTAGCCTTGGCGCTGTTTGTGCTTTGGCTCACTGCAAATCACGCGAACGACACCGTTACGCTTGATTACTTTACAGTTACGGCAGATTTTTTTAACGGAAGCACGAACTTTCATTGCTAAACTCCGTAATTGAAACTGAGTCTACCGTCGCTATTAACGACCGTAGCCTTTCAGATTCGCTTTCTTCAACACAGAATCATACTGTTGAGACATCAGATGAGTCTGTACCTGTGCCATAAAGTCCATGATAACAACAACTACGATAAGTAGTGATGTACCGCCGAAATAGAAACGTACGTTCCACGCGACCATCATGAACTCGGGAATCAGACAGATAAAGGTAATGTACAGTGCGCCCGCTAGGGTTAAACGTGTCATTACTTTATCGATGTACTTCGCTGTCTGCTCACCTGGGCGGATACCGGGTACGAATGCACCGGACTTCTTCAAGTTATCCGCTGTTTCACGCGGGTTGAAAACCAACGCCGTGTAAAAGAAACAGAAGAAGATAATCGCTGCTGCATAAAGCATTACATACAGAGGTTGACCTGGGCTAAGAGCCAAAGACACGTCAGTTAACCAACCGAACGCGCTGCTCTCACCGTTCTGACCAAACCACTGAGCCAGTGTTCCTGGGAACAGGATAATGCTTGATGCGAAAATCGCTGGAATAACACCTGCCATATTAATTTTAAGTGGCAGATGCGAGCTCTGTGCAGCAAATACTTTACGACCTTGTTGACGCTTAGCGTAGTTAACGACGATTCGGCGTTGACCACGTTCCATGAAAACAACGAAGTAAATTACTGCGAAAGCTAATACCGCGATTAACAGTAGAAGAAGTACATGCAATTCACCTTGACGCGCTTGCTCGATTGTTTGACCGATTGCAGAAGGCAATCCAGCAACAATACCTGCAAAAATCAGAATGGAAATACCATTACCGATTCCTCGCTCTGTAATTTGTTCACCTAACCACATTAGGAACATGGTACCGGTTACTAAACTTACGGTAGCAATTAGCGTAAACATGGTTTGGTTCATTACAACCAGATTGTCGACCATGTTTGGTAAGCCAGTTGCAATACCAATAGCTTGGAATGTTGCAAGTACAAGCGTGCCGTAGCGTGTATATTGGCTGATCTTACGACGGCCTGCTTCACCCTCTTTCTTGAGTTCCGCTAACGCTGGATGAACTACAGTTAGCAATTGGACAACAATAGATGCCGAAATATACGGCATGATGCCCAATGCTAATATAGATGCACGCTCAAGTGCACCACCGGAGAACATGTTAAACATTTCTACGATGGTACCTTTTTGCTGTTCGAACAAATCGGCAAGTACAGCAGCGTCAATACCAGGAATCGGCACAAATGAGCCGGCTCGGAATACTAAAAGTGCACCAATTACGAATAACAAGCGCGACTTTAGTTCACTTAAGCCGCTCTGAGCACTACGAAAATCTTGTCCTGGTTTCTTAGCCATCTGTACCTCGTTCCTCGAGATTATTCCTCGATTTTACCGCCTGCAGCTTCGATTGCAGCTTTAGCGCCTTTAGTCACGCGTAGACCTTTAACAGTCACAGCTTTGCTTAGGTCACCAGAAAGAACGATCTTAACGAATTCGATGTTCTTAGTGATAACGTTAGCAGCTTTTAGGCTGTTAAGATCAACTACGTCACCTGTTACTTTCGCTAGCTCAGCTAGACGAACTTCAGCAGACACTAGGCTCTTGCGAGAAGTGAAACCGAATTTAGGTAGACGTTGTTTTAGAGGCATTTGACCGCCTTCAAAACCTGGACGAACAGAGCCGCCAGAACGTGACTTTTGACCTTTGTGACCACGGCCACCAGTTTTACCTAGGCCAGAACCGATACCACGACCTACACGCTTCGGAGAAGTTTTCGAGCCAGCAGCCGGTGATAGAGTATTCAAACGCATTTCTGATTACTCCTCAACTTTAACCATGTAGTAAACCTTGTTGATCATACCGCGCACGCACGGAGTATCTTCAAGTTCTACTGTGTGGTTGATTTTACGAAGGCCTAGACCGCGCAAAGTAGCTTTGTGCTTTGGCAGGCGACCAATTGAGCTTTTAGTTTGAGTTACTTTAATAGTTGCCATGGTGTTCTTACTCCGAAATAGCTTCAACAGTTAGACCACGTTTAGCAGCAACCATTTCTGGCGACTTCATGCTACCTAGTGCATCGATCGTTGCACGAACGATGTTGATAGGGTTCGTAGAACCGTATGCTTTAGATAGTACGTTGTGTACACCAGCAACTTCTAGCACTGCACGCATCGCACCACCTGCGATAACACCAGTACCTTCAGCAGCAGGCTGCATGTAAACTTTAGAGCCCGAATGGCGACCTTTCACTGGGTGGTGAAGAGTGCCTTCGTTTAGCGCGATAGTAGTCATGTTACGACGCGCTTTTTCCATTGCTTTTTGAATCGCTGCAGGTACTTCACGAGCTTTGCCGTAACCGAAACCTACACGACCGTTACCGTCACCAACTACTGTTAGTGCAGTGAAGCTCATGATTCGACCGCCTTTAACCGTTTTAGAAACACGGTTAACTGCGATTAATTTTTCTTGCAAATCATTCGCTTGAACTTGTTGTTCTTTAGCCATCTTCCAACCCTACCTTAGAATTTCAGACCAGCTTCGCGAGCAGATTCTGCTAGCGCCGCTACTCGACCGTGGTATTGGAAACCAGAACGATCAAATGCAACTGCAGTTACGCCTTTTTCAAGAGCGCGCTCAGCAACAGCTTTACCTACTGCTTTAGCTGCATCAACGTTACCAGTGTATTTCACTTGCTCACGGATCGCTTTTTCTACAGTAGAAGCTGCTGCGATAACCTCAGAGCCATTAGCCGCGATAACCTGTGCGTACACGTGACGAGGAGTACGGTGTACAACTAGGCGAGTCGCACCCAGTTCTGCAATCTTACGACGTGCGCGTGTAGCACGACGGATGCGAGATGCTTTCTTATCCATAGTGTTACCTTACTTCTTCTTAGCTTCTTTAGTACGCACATTTTCATCTGCGTAACGAACACCTTTACCTTTGTAAGGCTCAGGTTGACGGTAAGAACGAATGTCAGCCGCAACTTGACCAACTAGTTGCTTATCACAACCAGTAATGATGATTTCAGTTTGGCTTGGACATTCAGCTTTAATACCCGCTGGCAACTCGTGCTCAACTGGGTGAGAGAAGCCTAGTGTTAGACCTACAGCGTTGCCTTTAATAGCAGCACGGTAACCAACACCTTTAAGAGTTAGCTTCTTAGTAAAGCCTTCAGTAACACCAACAACCATGTTGTTAACTAGAGCGCGAGCTGTACCAGCTTGTGCCCATGCGTTAGCAAAACCTTCTTTAGGACCGAAAGTTAGGTTGTTTTCTTCCTGAGCAACAACAACTGCATTGTTAACAACGCGTGTTAGTTCGCCCTTCGCACCTTTTACAGTGATTTCTTGGCCGTTTAGTTTCACCTCTACGCCAGCTGGAATAGCGACAGGTGCCTTAGCAACACGAGACATATTCTACTCCTATTAAGCTACGTAGCAGATGATTTCACCACCAAGACCTGCTTTACGTGCAGCGCGGTCTGACATAAGACCCTTGGAAGTTGAAACGATAGCAATACCAAGACCACCCATTACAGAAGGAAGTTGATCTTTCTTCTTGTAAACACGTAGACCTGGACGAGAAACACGTTTAAGTTGCTCGATTACTGGTTTTGCTTGGAAGTACTTAAGTGTAACTTCTAGCTCAGGTTTTGCTTCGCCTTCAACAGCGAAGTCAACGATGTAACCTTCAGCTTTTAGTAGTGCAGCAATTGCAACTTTAAGCTTTGAAGAAGGCATTTTAACAGCAACTTTGTTTGCTGCCTGACCGTTACGAACGCGGGTCAGCATATCCGAAATCGGATCTTGCATGCTCATATGATTTACTCCAAATGATTAAGTGGCAATTACCAGCTAGCCTTACGAAGACCCGGAATCTCGCCTTTCATGCAAGCTTCACGAACCTTAATACGGCTTAGACCGAACTTACGTAGGTAACCGTGTGGACGACCAGTTTGGTTGCAACGGTTGCGCTGACGTGATGCACTTGAATCACGTGGAAGAGATTGCAGTGTAAGAACCGCATTCCAACGATCTTCTTCAGATGCGTTTACATCGCTGATGATAGCTTTTAGCGCCGCACGCTTTTCAGCGAACTTAGCTACTAGCTTCGCACGTTTTGCTTCACGTGCTTTCATTGAATTTTTAGCCATAACAGTAACCCTTCACCTTACTTACGGAATGGGAAGTTAAAGGCAGCCAGCAGAGCACGGCCTTCCTCATCAGTACCAGCAGACGTCGTAATAGTGATGTCTAGACCGCGTACTCGATCAACTTTATCAAAGTCGATTTCCGGGAAGATGATTTGCTCGCGAACGCCCATGCTGTAGTTACCGCGACCGTCAAAAGACTTAGCGCTAACACCACGGAAGTCACGTACACGTGGAAGTGCGATAGAGATTAAACGCTCTAAAAATTCCCACATACGTTCGCCACGCAAGGTTACTTTACAACCGATAGGGTAGCCTTCACGGATTTTGAAACCTGCAACAGATTTACGAGCTTTAGTGATAAGTGGCTTTTGACCAGAGATCGTTGCCATATCAGCAGCTGCGTTTTCTAGCAGTTTCTTATCGTTGATTGCTTCACCAACACCCATGTTTAGGGTGATTTTCTCGATTCTAGGGACTTGCATGACGCTTGTGTAGCTAAACTGTTTGGTCAGTTCAGCGACTACAGACGACTTGTAGTAATCATGCAGTTTCGCCATAGTAGAACTCCAAATTACTTCTATTAGTTAGAAACGATTTCGTTGTTAGATTTAAAGAAACGAACTTTCTTACCATCTTCAAAACGGAAACCGATACGGTCAGCTTTACCAGTAGCTGCGTTAAAGATCGCCACGTTAGAAACATCGATAGCTGCTTCTTGCTCTACGATACCGCCTTGGATACCTAGTGCAGGAACAGGTTTCTGGTGTTTCTTAACAAGGTTGATACCTTCAACGATAACTTTACCAGTTGCTAGGACCTTAGTTACTTTACCTTTCTTGCCTTTGTCTTTACCAGCAAGAACGATTACTTCGTCATTACGACGGATTTTAGCTGCCATTTCTACGTGCTCCTTACAGAACTTCTGGAGCCAGTGAAACGATCTTCATGAACTTATCGCCACGAAGTTCGCGTGTCACAGGACCAAAGATACGTGTACCGATTGGTTGCTCAGTAGTGTTATTCAACAGTACGCAAGCATTTCGGTCGAAGCGAATGACAGAACCGTCAGGACGACGTACGCCTTTACGGGTGCGCACTACAACCGCCTTCATAACGTCACCTTTCTTTACTTTACCGCGAGGAATTGCTTCCTTAACAGTAACTTTGATGACGTCACCGATATGTGCATAACGGCGGTGTGAGCCACCCAGAACCTTAATACACATTACGCTGCGTGCGCCTGAGTTATCAGCTGCGTCCAGCATACTTTGCATTTGGATCATGTTAGTGCTCCGCTAAATATTAATAACTAGACCCATCACGGGTCGGGCTGCCTCTTAAAAGAGACGCGGATTGTACCACCCTTTTTTGTGATTGGGTAGTCAAAAAATAAACGGCCCCAAAAATTTTTTGGAGCCGCTTTCCTACCTATAGAATAGTGAAGATTACATCTTCGCCTTTTCTAGGACTTTTACCAATGTCCAAGACTTAGTCTTAGACAGTGGACGACACTCTGCGATTTCAACTTTGTCGCCTAGGCCACAAGTGTTGTTTTCGTCATGTGCGTGTACTTTAGTCGTACGCTTTACGTATTTACCGTAAATTGGGTGTTTCACCATGCGTTCGATAGCAACAACGATAGACTTGTCCATCTTGTCGCTAACTACACGACCTTGTTGAGTACGTTTTACTTCGCTCATTATGCGCCTGCCTTCTCAGTCAAAACAGTTTTCACACGTGCGATATCACGGCGTACAGCTTTCAGAGTATGAGTTTGCTGTAGCTGACCAGTTGCAGCTTGCATGCGCAAGTTGAACTGTTCGCGTAGCAAATTCAATAGCTCAGCGTTAAGCTCTTCAACGCTTTTCTCGCGTAGATCTTGTGCTTTCATCACATCACCTGCTTAGTTACAAATGTAGTTTTGAATGGCAGTTTACGAGCCGCTAGGCGGAACGCTTCACGCGCCAATTCTTCAGGTACACCACCCATTTCGTACATAACCTTACCAGGTTGGATTTGGGCTACCCAGTACTCAACGTTACCTTTACCCTTACCTTGACGAACTTCAAGTGGTTTTTCTGTGATTGGTTTGTCTGGGAACACACGGATCCAGATTTTACCTTGACGCTTAACGTGACGTGTCATTGCACGACGTGCCGCTTCGATTTGACGAGCAGTTAGACGACCACGGCCAACAGCTTTAAGACCGAATTCGCCGAAGCTAACATCAGTACCTTTAGCTAGACCACGGTTACGACCTGTCTGAACCTTACGGAACTTAGTACGTTTAGGTTGTAGCATCTGTCGACTCCTTACTTACGGCCTTTACGCTGCTTCTTAGGCTTATCGCCTTTAGGCTCTACAGCGTTAGCTGCTGGCATACCACCTAGAATCTCACCTTTGAAGATCCAAGTTTTAATGCCGATCACACCGTATTGAGTGTGAGCCGAAGAAGTTGCGTAATCAATGTCTGCACGTAGAGTGTGTAGAGGCACACGACCTTCACGGTACCACTCAGAACGTGCGATTTCAGCGCCGCCTAGACGACCGCTTACTTCCACTTTGATGCCTTTAGCACCTAGACGCATTGCGTTTTGTACCGCGCGCTTCATAGCACGACGGAACATAACACGACGCTCTAGTTGAGACGCGATGCTATCGCCAACAAGTTGTGCATCAAGTTCAGGTTTACGTACTTCAGCGATATTAATTTGCGCTGGTACACCTGCAATTTTTGCTACAGCTGTGCGTAGTTTCTCAACGTCTTCACCTTTCTTACCGATTACAACGCCTGGACGAGCAGTGTGAATAGTCACACGGATGCTCTTAGCAGGACGCTCGATAACGATGCGTGAAAGAGATGCTTTTTGTAGTTCCTTAGTAAGGAACTGACGTACCTTGAAGTCGCCGTCTAGGTTGTCAGCGAAATCTTTGGTGTTAGCAAACCATGTAGCATTCCAAGGCTTAACGATGCCAAGACGAATACCATTAGGATGTACTTTTTGACCCATTGCTTACTCTCCTAGTCTCTAGCGATCTGCTACAACAACAGTGATGTGGCTTGAACGCTTCAAGATACGATCCGCACGACCTTTAGCACGAGGCATAATACGCTTCATGGTTGGGCCTTCATCTACAAAGATTTTTGCGACATTCAGATCGTCAATATCTGCACCTTCGTTGTGCTCCGCGTTAGCGATAGCAGACTCTAGAACTTTCTTAACTAGAACAGCAGCTTTTTTGTTGCTGAAAGTTAGGATTTCTAGAGCTTGGTCAACAGATTTACCACGAATTAGATCCGCAACTAAGCGAGCTTTCTGAGGCGAAATGCGAGCAAAGTTATGTTTAGCAATAGCTTCCATCATTTACTCCTTAACGCTTCTTAGCTTTCTTATCCGCAGCGTGACCGCGGTAAGTACGTGTTGGTGCGAATTCACCCAGTTTGTGACCGATCATTTCTTCAGTTACAAATACTGGTACGTGCTGACGACCATTATGGACAGCGATGGTCAAACCGATCATCGTAGGGATGATCATTGAACGACGGGACCAAGTCTTAATAGGCTTTTTGTCTCCGCTTTCCACCGCTTTCTCTACCTTCTTCAGCAAGTGTAGGTCAATAAAAGGACCTTTCTTGAGAGAACGTGGCATGGCGATTCCTCTTTATATAGATTACTTGTTACGACGACGTACGATGTACTTGTCAGTGCGTTTGTTCTTACGAGTCTTGAAGCCTTTAGTTGGCATACCCCAAGGAGATACTGGATGACGGCCACCAGAAGTACGACCTTCACCACCACCGTGTGGGTGATCAACCGGGTTCATTACTACACCACGTACGGTTGGACGTACGCCGCGCCAGCGTGAAGCACCAGCTTTACCAAGTTCACGTAGCATGTGCTCAGAGTTACCAACTTCACCGATTGTTGCACGGCCTTCAGAAAGAACTTTGCGCATTTCGCCAGAACGTAGACGGATAGTTACGTACGCACCGTCGCGAGCAACGATTTGAGCGTAAGCACCAGCCGAACGAGCTAGCTGACCACCTTTACCAGGTTTTAGTTCAACGTTGTGTACAGTTGAACCTACTGGGATGTTACGCATTGGAAGAGTGTTACCAGCTTTAATCGGTGCATCAACACCAGATTGGATAACATCACCCGCGTTAACACCTTTAGGTGCTAAGATGTAGCGACGCTCACCGTCTTTGTAAAGAACTAGAGCAATGTTTGCGCTACGGTTTGGATCGTATTCTAGACGCTCAACTTTCGCTGGGATGCCATCTTTAGTACGTTTGAAGTCAACTACACGGTAGTGGTGCTTGTGACCACCGCCGATGTGACGTACTGTGATACGACCGTTGTTGTTACGACCACCGTTCTTAGAGTTTTTCTCTAGAAGAGGTGCGTATGGCTTGCCCTTGTGTAGGTCAGCGTTAACAACTTTAACAACGTGACGACGACCAGGGGAAGTCGGCTTACATTTAACAATAGCCATTCTTAACTACTCCTGTTATTCCGCGCCGCCAACAAAGTCAAGATCTTGACCTTCTTTCAAAGTAACGTACGCTTTCTTAACGTCGCTGCGGCGACCTTGGCGTAGACCTTGACGTTTGGTCTTACCCTTAGTGATAAGAGTATTTACAGACTTAACTTCAACTTCAAAAAGCTTTTCTACAGCTGCTTTGATCTCTTTTTTAGTTGCATCTTTAGCTACTTTGAAAACGATAGTGTTCGCTTTCTCAGCTGCCATAGTTGCTTTTTCAGAGATGTGCGGAGCACGTAGAACTTTTAGGATACGCTCTTCAGTGATCATGCTAGCATCTCCTCAACTTGTTTAACTGCGTCAGCAGTCATTACAACTTTGTCGAACGCGATTAGTGAAACTGGATCGATACCAGCAACATCACGTGCGTCAACTTTGTATAGGTTACGAGCCGCTAGGAATAGATTCTCATCTACTTCGCTAGTCACGATTAGAGCGTCAGTTAGCTCAAGCTCTTTAAGCTTAGCAACTAGCTCTTTAGTCTTTGGCGCTTCAACTGAGAAGTTATCAACAACGATTAGACGCTCTTGACGAACTAGCTCAGAAAGAATGCTCTTCATAGCACCGCGGTACATTTTTTTGTTTACTTTTTGGCTGTGATCTTGTGGTTTCGCAGCAAAAGTAACACCACCTGTACGCCAGATTGGGCTACGGATTGTACCAGCACGCGCACGGCCAGTACCTTTTTGACGCCATGGCTTAGCGCCACCGCCAGAAACTTCTGAACGTGTTTTTTGAGCACGAGTACCTTGACGAGCACCTGCTGCAAACGCAACAACTACTTGGTGTACAAGAGCTTCGTTAAACTCACGTCCGAAAGTAGTTTCGGAAACAGTTAGTGCATCAGCACCTTTAACCATTAGTTCCATTACTTACTCCTGAGACGTTATGCTTTAACAGCTGGTTTAACGATCACGTTGCCACCTGTTGAGCCTGGTACTGCACCTTTAATAAGAAGCAGATTGCGCTCAGCGTCAACACGTACGATCTCTAGGTTTTGAGTCGTTACACGCTCAGCACCCATGTGACCTGCCATTTTCTTGCCTTTAAATACGCGACCTGGAGTTTGACATTGGCCAATTGAACCCGGTGCACGGTGAGACAATGAGTTACCGTGAGTCATATCTTGAGTACGGAAGTTCCAACGCTTAACAGCGCCTTGGAAGCCCTTACCTTTAGATGTACCAGTAACGTCTACTTTCTTAGTTTCGTTGAATAGTTCAACTGTTAGCTCAGCGCCAACTGCGAACTCTTCACCGTTTTCCAAACGGAATTCCCAAAGACCGCGACCAGCTTCAACGCCAGCTTTAGCAAAGTGACCTGCTTCAGCTTTGTTTACACGGTTAGCTTTCTTAGAACCAGCAGTTACCTGAATTGCTGCGTAGCCGTCTGTCTCAAGAGTTTTAACTTGAGAAACACGGTTTGCTTCAACTTCAACAACTGTTACTGGGATAGAAACGCCGTCTTCAGTAAATACGCGGGTCATGCCCACTTTACGACCGATTAGACCAATCATTCTTCTAATCTCCCTTAACCTAGGCTAATTTGAACGTCAACGCCCGCAGCAAGGTCTAGACGCATTAGAGCATCAACAGTTTTGTCTGTTGGCTCAACGATGTCGATTAGACGCTTGTGAGTACGAATTTCGTACTGGTCACGTGCTTTCTTGTTAACGTGTGGAGAGATAAGAACTGTGAAACGCTCTTTACGAGTTGGCAGTGGGATTGGACCACGAACCTGTGCGCCAGTGCGCTTAGCTGTTTCAACGATTTCCGCTGTAGAAGCGTCGATTAGTTTGTAATCGAATGCTTTTAGGCGGATACGGATACGTTGGTTCTGCATGAGACAGAGCTCCAATATTAAAAATTACACAAACAATATCGCCACTCAAACTCGTTAAGACGAGAGAATGCCGATTGATTTATGTGAAACCGTAGCGTCCAAGATTAGGACACATTGTCAGTTAATTTTCGATTAACTACCCCTACATACCAGAGTCACGTCTGGGGATAGTTTTTCCGAAGAAAAGATAGCTAATTGTATTAACCGCGAACATAAGCTGAGTCTACATTACCTCGTAAATCCGAAGATTTACTCGCTCCTCATTGCTCATTGGTTCACAACTGGCTTAACCAGTGCGACGCATTATACAGATCACACTTTAGGATGCAAGACCTGAGTGAAAAATAATCGAACAAAATTTAACCGCTCGATTTATCCTTCAGTTTTTGCTTTCGCCATAAACAAAAAGGACGCCGTAGCGTCCTTTTTTTAAACAGGAATGATAATAGCGCTGGCTATTACTTCTTGCTTGATAGTGCACCGAAACGCTTGTTGAAGCGATCAACACGGCCGCCTGTATCAACGATACGTTGCTTACCAGTGTAGAATGGGTGACACTTGTCACATACGTCTAGGTGGATAGATTCCTTCGCTAGAGTAGATTTGAACTCAAAAGAGTTGCCGCAAGAACAAGTAGCAGTTACTGCTTTGTATTCTGGGTGGATACCAGCTTTCATGGGATAACCTCAATAGTAGGCCGTGTCGCTATACGAGTCTAAGCCGCACACCACACGTAATTAATAATAGAAATGAGTACCGCATCGGCCAATTGCCGAAGCCATATCTCAAGGCGCAGTATAGTAATGAATCACTTTGCTGGGATCAACACATTTGGCAACTTTTTCGCCACTTTTTTCACCAGTACGTATGTACTGAAGGCTTTCTGCCGCCTTATTTGAGGTTTACTCGAATTTCGCCGAGGGTTTTAATAGACTATACCCTCTTCTTCCCTCTTTTATATAGTTAAGATTCTATGCGCCCATCCATCGCTAGAGTGGCACTGCCGGTCCCACTCGACAAACAGTTCGATTACGTCATTCCTGGGCATCTCTTTCCGCTCATTGGGGGAAGAGTATCTGTTCCTTTTGGCCGACAGACCCTTGTTGGTGTAGTCACAGCGATGGTGAACCATTCTGACTTTCCTAAAGAGCAACTTAAGCCAATCAAAGCCGTATTAGATGCTCAACCGCTATGGCCTGAGAATTTATATTCCTTGCTCACGTGGTGCAGTTACTTTTATCAATACCCTCTCGGCGATACCTTACACAATGCAATGCCGGCTGCGCTACGTAAAGGGAAACCAGCGGACTTCGCAACCCTGCAAGAATGGCAGATCACCGAATCAGGTAAAAATAAATTAATGCAAGGCTTGGGAAGAGCGGTTAAACAACAGCGCGCATTGCAGATGCTGGTTGATGGCGCAGTTCCGCATCAAGAGTTCATCGACCAAGAAATTCCCTCAACAGTGCTAAAGACCTTGGAAGAAAAAGGCTGGGTTGAGCGCATAGAGAAAAAGCCTACTATCACCAAATGGGGTAATCACGTTGAGCGCGATGTTGAAAAGCCCAAGGTTAATCATGAACAGGCGCTTGCGATTGCCAGTGTGAATAGCCAAACCGGGTTTGCTTGCTATTTATTAGAAGGGGTAACGGGATCTGGTAAGACTGAAGTTTACCTGAACCTGATCAAACCTGTACTCGAGAAAGGCAAGCAGGCACTCGTTCTCGTACCTGAGATTGGTCTAACACCACAAACCATTAACCGCTTTAAACACCGTTTTAATGTTCCTGTTGATGTGATTCATTCTGGATTGAATGATACTGAGCGGCTCAATGCGTGGCTTTCTGCAAGAGACAAAGCCGCCGGCATCATTATTGGAACCCGCTCGGCCCTGCTCACACCTTTTGCCGATCTCGGTATTATTATTGTCGATGAAGAGCACGATGCATCTTACAAGCAACAAGACAGTCTGCGTTACCACGCTCGTGATGTCGCCGTGATGCGCGCCCATAAAGAGCAAGTACCTATTGTGCTTGGTTCTGCAACCCCTGCTTTGGAAACGCTGCACAACGCACTTACGGGGAAATATCATCATCTGACCCTGACACAACGTGCTGGTTCAGCGGTTCCGACCACGAATAAAGTCCTCGATGTCAAAGGGCTGTATTTGGACAGCGGCTTATCGGCTCCTCTAATTGCTGAAATGCGCAAGCACCTAAAAGCAGGCAACCAAGTGATGTTGTTCTTGAACCGTCGTGGCTTCTCGCCTGCACTCATGTGTCATGAGTGTGGTTGGATTGCGGAATGTAAACGTTGCGATGCGTACTATACCTTCCATCAATACAGTAACGAGATTCGCTGCCATCATTGCGGCTCACAACAACCTGTAATTCATCAATGTCAGGGCTGTGGTTCGACCCAGCTTGTGACAGTTGGCGTGGGAACCGAACAACTTGAGTTGCAACTGGCCGATCTTTTCCCTGAATACAAAGCTATTCGTATAGATAGAGACAGCACGCGCCGCAAAGGCAGTTTAGAAGATGCGCTTGAGTCAATTCGCAAAGGCGAATACCAAATTCTGATTGGAACGCAGATGTTGGCGAAAGGTCACCACTTCCCTAACGTCACCCTTGTTGCACTATTAGATGTCGATGGCTCTCTTTATAGTAGTGATTTCCGTGCTTCTGAAAGACTGGCTCAGCTATTTATTCAGGTTGCAGGCCGAGCTGGCCGAGCTAGCAAGCCTGGTGAAGTGATACTTCAAACTCACCACCCCGAGCACAGCTTGTTGCAAGCCCTTTTACATAAAGACTACCGACACTTTGCTATGACGGCATTGGAAGAACGCAAATTAGCTCAACTGCCACCATATAGCTTTCTAACGCTGTTTAAAGCCGAAGCGAACCAAAGTGAAATTGTCGAGGATTTCCTTCGTCAGGTGCGTTTTACTCTTGAATCACATCCGCTATTCGATGATTCCTGCATGGTGCTGGGGCCAACGCCTTCACCACTTGCTAAACGTGCAGGTAAGTATCGCTGGCAGTTACTTTTGCAAACTCAGCATCGCTCATTGATGCAAAAGTTATTAACCAGTGCCAAACCTGCTATTGAGTTGTTGCCAAATGCCAAGAAAGTTCGCTGGAATTTAGACATAGAGCCACAAGATCTCAGCTAGCAAACGTTTAACCATGTAATGAATTGCCTTTTAATGTGAGTAAAATCACAATAGGATTGCAATTTTTGTTAAACAGACCGTAACTTTACCTTTAGAAATGAATAGACTATTCAAATTAGTAAAGTCTAAAGTGGATCAGTCACATAGGCTTCAATTAGAACAATGACAAACGTCACCTTGGCGAATATTTTAAGAGGGTAAAAACTATGGCGACAATGAAGGATGTTGCCCAGCTTGCAGGGGTATCTACTGCGACAGTATCACGAGCATTAATGAATCCAGAAAAAGTCTCTTCTTCAACAAGAAAGAGAGTGGAAGATGCCGTACTAGAAGCTGGTTATTCACCAAATTCATTAGCTCGTAACTTACGAAGAAATGAATCAAAAACCATTGTCACTATCGTTCCGGATATTTGCGATCCGTACTTCTCAGAGATCATTCGCGGTATCGAAGATGCAGCGATGGAACATGGCTATCTGGTTCTGCTTGGCGATAGCGGTCAACAAAAGAAACGTGAGAGCTCATTTGTAAACTTGGTCTTCACCAAACAAGCCGACGGTATGTTGCTGTTGGGTACAGACTTACCCTTTGACGTCAGCAAGCCTGAACAAAAGAACCTACCACCTATGGTGATGGCCTGTGAGTTTGCCCCTGAGTTGGAGTTACCAACTGTTCATATCGATAACCTGACTTCAGCGTTTGAAGCGGTGAACTACCTAACGCAACTTGGTCATAAACGCATCGCGCAAATCTCTGGCCCGGACACTGCAGTACTTTGCCAATTCCGTCAGCAAGGTTATCAACAAGCGTTGCGTCGCGCAGGCATCAATAAAGAACCACAATACAGTGTGATTGCAGATTTCTCCTTTGAAGGTGGCGTACAAGCCGTTCGTAAACTGCTTGAATTGCCAGAGCCTCCAACGGCACTCTTCTGTCACTGTGACACCATGGCGATTGGAGCTATTCAAGAAGCAAAGCGTCTTGGTCTGCGTATCCCTCAAGATTTGTCTATTGTCGGCTTTGATGACATTCAATTCGCGCAATACTGCGATCCACCACTGACCACCATTTCTCAACCTCGTTACGAGATTGGTCGCCAAGCGATGCTGATGATGCTAGAGCTACTGAAAGGCCATGATGTACATGCTGGCTCTCGACTGCTCGACACTAAGCTTGTCGTGCGAGGTAGTGCTGCGCCTCCACCATTACGATAAGCAACGCAAGACTCCCCAAGCGACGCATTTAGCGTCGCTTTTTATTACCCACTTTCCTGCACGTAACTAACAAGATTACACGAATAGGGTGTTTTATCTTTTCAATCTGGATTAACATATTTGCCAGAATCCTTGATGACCTGAAGTAAGCGTGGCAAATAGAGATTATGTAAGACGCGGACGCGGCACTCCGAAAAAGTCTGCAAAAAAACAACCTTCAAGAAAAAAACCTTGGCGTAGTGGTCTACTGGCAATTTTGCTCGTGGGCGGTTTTGGCTATGGGCTGTATTTATTAAGTTCAGATCCTGAGCCGGAAAAAACAGTGGTTGTTGAAACACCAACAACAAATACCACCAGCAAGCCAAAGCCGAAAAAAGACATTCCACCTCCACCGGAAGAGAAGTGGGAATACGTCGATACGCTTCCAAAACGTGAAGTCGAAGTCGTCGCCAAAGAAATTCAGGTATCCAAAGTCCCTTACGTTATGCAATGCGGCGCTTACAAGAGCCAAAGCCAAGCAGAAGAGCGTAAGTTAGCGATCGCCTTCCAAGGCATGACAAGCCGAGTAATCAAAAAAGACGGCAGCTCTTGGTACCGTGTTGTACTTGGCCCATACAAGTTCAAACGTGAAGCAGAGAAAGATCGCCACAAATTGCAACGCGCGAAGATCGAGCCTTGTGCGATTTGGAAAGAGAATCTTTAAACACTGGCCCTAGGAGCTAAGATCCTAGGGCCTTTCTTTTCACCCCCTTGAATCCCCCACTCACTTACCCCATATACTTAATTAAATCCAAAGAGAAATAATTAAGAGGTCGACTGTGACTACCATTGTATCTGTACGTCGAAACAATAAAGTCGTCATCGCGGGTGATGGCCAAGTGTCGCTAGGCAATACCGTAATGAAAGGCAATGCGCGTAAAGTTCGCCGCCTATACAACAACCAAGTACTTGCCGGTTTTGCTGGCGGTACCGCGGATGCCTTCACCCTATTCGAACGCTTCGAAAGCAAACTGCAAATGCACCAAGGCCACCTAACTAAGGCAGCAGTGGAACTTGCAAAAGACTGGCGTAGCGACCGTGCACTTCGCAAACTAGAAGCGCTGTTAGCCGTAGCGGATGAAACGGCTTCACTTATCATCACAGGTAACGGTGACGTAGTTCAGCCAGAGAACGACCTGATTGCCATTGGCTCCGGTGGCGCATACGCACAAGCAGCAGCAACCGCACTATTAGAAAACACAGACCTAGACGCACGCGAAATTGCAGAGAAAGCACTGAACATCGCTGGCGACATCTGTGTATTCACCAACCATAATCACACTGTAGAAGAACTAGAATCTACAGTAGAGCTTCCTAAGCCAACGGCTTAAGCGTAATCGTAACGAAGTAAGGAAAGAATATGTCTGAAATGACTCCTCGCGAAATCGTTCATGAACTGAACCGCCACATCATTGGTCAAGAGAAAGCAAAACGTTCGGTTGCGATTGCCCTACGTAACCGCTGGCGTCGCATGCAGCTTGAAGAAAGCTTGCGTGTAGAAGTGACACCCAAAAATATCCTAATGATTGGTCCTACTGGTGTAGGTAAAACAGAGATTGCTCGCCGTCTTGCCAAACTGGCTAATGCACCATTCATCAAAGTCGAAGCAACCAAATTCACCGAAGTGGGTTATGTTGGTAAAGAAGTAGAAACCATCATCCGCGATCTTACCGATGTTGCAGTGAAGATGACACACCAGCAAGCGATGGAAAAAGTAAAATTCCGCGCTGAAGAGCAAGCAGAAGAGCGTGTTCTAGATGCCCTACTACCACCAGCTCGTGATGCTTGGGGTCAATCTGAGCAAAAAGAAGACACATCGAACACCCGCCAAATCTTCCGTAAAAAACTGCGTGAAGGCCAGTTAGATGACAAAGAAATCGACATCGACGTAGCAGCACCGCAAATGGGTGTGGAGATCATGGCGCCTCCTGGTATGGAAGAAATGACCAACCAGCTACAAGGTATGTTCCAAAACCTTGCTGGCGACACGAAGAAGAAACGCAAACTGAAAATCAAAGACGCAATGAAAGCGTTGGCAGAAGAGGAAGCAGCGAAGCTGGTAAACCAAGAAGAGCTGAAAGAGTCTGCGATTTTCAACGTCGAGAACAACGGTATCGTGTTCATCGACGAAATCGACAAGATTTGTAAGCGCGGCGAAAGCTCTGGCCCTGACGTATCTCGTGAAGGTGTTCAGCGTGACCTATTACCGTTAATCGAAGGTAGCACCGTATCAACTAAGCACGGCATGGTGAAAACAGACCACATCCTATTTGTGGCATCTGGTGCATTCCAAGTAGCGAAGCCTTCTGACTTGATTCCAGAACTGCAAGGTCGTCTGCCTATTCGTGTAGAGCTAGAAGCACTAACCAGTAACGATTTCAAACGTATCCTTACTGAGCCAAAAGCATCTCTGACTGAACAATACGTTGCGCTAATGAAAACAGAAAGCGTGGATGTAGAATTCACTGAAGACGGCATCACTCAAATCGCAGAAGCGGCATGGACCGTGAACGAAACTACTGAGAACATTGGTGCGCGTCGTCTGCATACCGTGATGGAGCGTTTGATGGATGAGATTTCTTACGACGCGACTGAAAAAGCGGGTGAGAAGTTCGTCATTGATGCGGCTTACGTGAAAAACCGTCTAGGTGACACGATTGAAGATGAAGATCTAAGCCGCTTCATTCTGTAATAAGCCCAGTATAGAGACCAAAGCCCAGAACTATGCTTCTGGGCTTTTTCGTTTCGAATAACGGTTACTTTAGCAAGCTCTAGAGCAAAAAAGTTCGTCATCCTAGCGAGCTCAAGCGAGACTGAGGATCTAATAGCAGCGCGCACTACACCATTCTGTTTTTAAAAGAGCCCCGCTTTATTCCCTCAAATATGAAAACTGTGTTCCTTACTTGTAACCCTTTGACTCTTAATTGACTTGCTTTAGGTCAATAGCGTATCTGTCGCTTTGTGCTTATACTGGGCACATTGGTTACTAGCACGAAATATCCATGAAACAATCTCTAAAGATCTGGCTTGAAGCCGCGCGTCCTAAAACATTACCGCTTGCACTGGTATCAATTTTGACCGGTAGCGTACTCGCCTATTCAGCGGGACACTTTTCTCTGACCATTGCCATCATGGCTTTCGTCACAGCTACGTTACTGCAAATACTATCTAACCTTGCCAATGATTATGGCGATGCAGTCCAAGGTACAGATAATGACAACCGCTTGGGCCCTCAGCGCGCGATGCAGTCTGGCGCCGTCACTGCCGCTCAGATGAAAATGGCGATCATCTTTAATATCGTTCTGACCGGGATTGCAGGCCTTACTTTGGTGTTTTACGCACTGAGTTCTTTTGAAAGCATCATTACTTTTATCGGCCTAGGCATTCTTGCCATTATCGCAGCGATTGCTTACACAATGGGTAGTAAGCCTTACGGCTACGTCGGCCTAGGCGACCTGTCTGTCTTCATCTTCTTCGGTTTACTTGGCGTATCCGGTACCTACTTCCTGCATACCGGTCATGTGGATGCGACATTGTTCTTACCAGCATTAGGCTGCGGTTTGTTAGCCGTAGCAGTGCTGAACATCAACAACATGCGTGACATTGAGAACGACAGCGAATGTGGTAAACGCACGATGGCAGTTCGACTTGGTCAACGTAAAGCAAAGCAATACCACTTCATCTTACTCGGTGGCGCCCTACTCGCCTTTGCGGCTTATTTACTTATTCAAGACAAGCCGGTTTGGATCAGCTTACCCTTCCTGCTAAGCATCTACGTGGTAGCGAATCATGGCAAAGCGGTTTGGGATACCGAAAAACCCGCACAAATTGCCCCAATGATGCCCGTTGTTGTGAAGTGCTCGCTCGTTACTAACGTTTTATTTGCAACAGTTGTGGTAGCTCAAACTCTGATGAGTTAAAAAGGGATTGTCATTGCATTGACTTAATGCCTAGATATACTCAAAGACAACAGTTTCTGTTTAGAAAGGTACGCTATGGAATACAATACCTCAGCACTCTGTGATATCTATCTTGATCAGGTAGATGTAGTTGAACCGATGTTCAGTAACTTTGGCGGCCGCGCGTCGTTTGCCGGGCAAGTGACGACGGTTAAGTGCTTTGAAGACAACGCACTGATCCGCGAAACGCTAGAACAAGACGGAATCGGGCGAGTATTGTTGATCGACGGCGGAGGGTCTCTACGCAGAGCCTTAATCGATGCAGAAATCGCAACCCTTGCAGAAGAAAATGAATGGGAAGGCATTGTCGTTTACGGTTGCGTCCGCGAAGTGGATGAACTAGAAGACATGAACCTTGGCATTCAAGCGCTCGCTTCTATTCCTGTTGGCGCTGCGAACCAAGGCGTTGGTGAAATCGATGTCCCAGTAAACTTTGGCGGTGTTAGCTTCCTACCGGAAGATTACATCTATGCAGATAGCACTGGCATTATTCTTTCTCCAGAACCGCTCAATATCGATCTCGAGTTGGATGACGATGAAGAGGAAGAAGATGAGGAAAGGTTAAACTAACCTAACGCCATTTACGACTACTAGCCAAATACGCAAACACCCGCCGAAGCGGGTGTTTTTGATTCTGGATACTTAAGTGGATTATTCCACTTCGTCCATCTTGCCAAGTAGTGCACGAATGCGCTCTTGCCACTGCGCGTGCTCTTGTTGAGCTTGCTGAGATTTTTGCTCAAGCTCTTCACGTTGAGAACGCATTTCGTTAGCTTCAGCTTCTAATTTCACTTTGTCTTCTTTCAGCTCTTCTACTTCCATCTGAAGAAGAGTGATTGTGTCAACTGCAGTTTGAATTTTCGCTTCTAGTTTTTCTAGTACTTCAAAAGACATCTTGGCCTACCTATTGTTATTCCGTGGGACGATGGCGAGCGTTCGCTTGCACCTTACCTATGAGGTTCATTCTACTCAGCGTAGCGATGAGAAACACTTACTATATTCGATATTTTGCATCATTCGGTTAAAAAATCGGCGCAATCTCACTAAACGCTGACTTTTCTTATCCTAGAAGCATTTTTGAGCAATGTATTTTCCCATCACTACCCCATAAACTCACCCAAGTATTGATCAAATTCAACTTAGTTAAAGTAAAAGCTCAGCAAAAAGGCAAACGTTTAACTGACGATGTGATAAAATCGCCGCGCAAATTATTCTTCCCTCTTGTTACTTGGAGACATCATGAAACGCGATTTAGCAATGGCATTTTCCCGTGTTACTGAAGGTGCCGCTTTGGCTGGTTACAAATGGCTTGGCCGTGGCGACAAAAACGCAGCGGATGGTGCTGCTGTTGAAGTAATGCGCACCCTGCTGAACAAAACAGACATCAGTGGTGAAATCGTTATTGGTGAAGGTGAGATCGATGATGCACCAATGCTGTACATCGGTGAACAAGTGGGTATTGGTGGCGACGAAGTCGATATCGCTGTCGACCCAATCGAAGGTACTCGCATGACCGCAATGGGTCAATCTAACGCACTAGCAGTATTGGCAGCGGGTGAGAAAGGCAGCTTCCTTAAAGCACCAGACATGTACATGGAAAAACTGGTTGTCGGTCCTGGCGCTAAAGGTGTTATCGACCTAGGTAAGCCACTTAAAGAAAACCTAGAAAACGTAGCAAAAGCACTGAATAAACCTCTTGATACGCTAGTCGTTATTACGCTTGCGAAGCCTCGTCACGATGAAGTGATCGCAGAGATGCAAACCATGGGCGTTCGCGTATTCGCAGTGCCAGACGGCGACGTAGCCGCTTCAATCCTAACTTGTATGCCAGACAGCGAAGTAGACATGATGTACTGCATCGGCGGCGCACCAGAAGGCGTCGTATCTGCAGCGGTAATTCGTGCACTAGACGGTGACATGCATGGTCGTCTTCTTCCTCGTCATGAAGTAAAAGGCGATACGGAAGAAAACCGCATCTATGGCTCAGCTGAACTACAACGCTGTGAAGAGATGGGTGTAAAAGCAAACGTAGTATTGAAGATGGAAGACATGGCGCGCAGCGACAACGTAGTATTCTCTGCAACGGGTATTACCAAAGGTGACCTGCTAGAAGGCATCTCTCGCCAAGGCAATATCGCAACAACAGAAACTCTGTTGATCCGTGGCCGTTGTCGTACTATTCGTCGCATCAAGTCTACGCACTACCTAGAGCGTAAAGATCCAGAAGTACGCGATATTATTCTTTAATCTCGACGTAGATTGATTCCCCAAGGGTTGGCTAAGTGCCAACCCTTTTTGTTTGTGATTCAACAAATCCACACACAAATTAAGTCAACACTTTTCTTTACTAACCCTATCGCGCATAATATGTACTGACGTATAAATGGTGGGTATATGAAGACCGTAGATAGGATTTTGCAAATCGTTAAGCGTGATGGCTCTGTCACCGCGAAACAACTCTCTTCTGAACTGGGTATGACAACCATGGGTGCGCGTCAGCATCTGCAAGGTTTGGAAGATGACGGCATCCTGTCGATTCATGATGTAAAAGTCAAAGTGGGTCGCCCTGCCCGCCATTGGTCTCTGACCCAAAAAGGTCATGAGCAGTTTGCAGATCGCCATGGTGAGTTGACCATTCAGTTCATCGAAGCCGTAGAGCACATCTTCGGTAAAGATGGGTTGGAAAAAGTCACGTCAGAGCGTGAAAAGCTTACTCTACAAAACTATCAACAGCATCTTGAGCAGTGTGACTCTCTAGAGAGCAAACTAAAGACATTGGTTACTCTGCGTGAACAAGAAGGCTACATGGCAGAACTAGAACAAGATGAACATGGGTTTATCCTCATCGAAAACCATTGCCCTATCTGTAAAGCCGCGACTCGCTGCCCAAGTTTGTGCCAATCTGAGCTCAACGTCTTCCAGTCACTTCTCGGCAGTGACACAAAAATAAAGCGCGATGAGCACATCATCAGTGGCCAGCGTCGCTGCGTGTACCGCATTCAAGCCTAGTATTTCGACTCTCTTCCACTTTATTATGAACATACGCTCTTATTAATGAGACGATATTGTAATTCTTTCTATCTCCGTTTTTGCATGGATTAAGCTTTTAGTAACTAGGAGCAACATCCAATGGATTTGGAGATAGCTATGCCAAGCACCTACAAACCACAAGTTTTACCCTCATTCGATGAAATGGTAAAAATGGCGGAACGCGATCCCGAAGCCTTTGAGCAGTTTCGTCATGATATGGCAAAAGAGATGATCGAGGGTGCCTCAGAGCAGATGCAGCCAAGGTTATGGGCGCAACAAAGCCACATAGACAGAGTCATCCATAACTGTAAAAACCCCAATCACACTAATGTCGTATTGATGAATGAGTTACAGAAACAAGTCGTAAAATTCAGAGAGGCATTACAGGGAGAACCTTCACCGACTCAAAAAGCTGATGTAGTTGAGTTGAAGGCATTTAAAGATAGGGATGATTTTTACTAAAATTCATTGGATAAATCGAGAAAGTCAGGGTTAGATTCTCTCACTAAATCTAACTTCCATTCACGCTTCCATTGCTTCAGCTGCTTTTCTCGGTTTATGGCTGCAACCATGTCTTCGAACAACTCAAAATAAACGAGCTTGTGAACGTGATATTTCTTGGTAAAGCCCTCGACTACTCCGTTTTTATGTTGCCATATTCTTTGGGGCAGTTGACTGGTAACACCAATGTAGAGAACAGAGTTATTTTTTGAAGTTAGGATGTAAACGCAAGGTGTTTTGTCGATGGTTCATTCTCCTTAATGACTTATTGTTAGTTTCCCATTGTGATCCACCAGCAATAAGCTTACTTCAAACTCGGAGCACTCGGTGAGTAGATTCTGAATCACGCTCGTCCCTCGCCATTCAGAATGACGGTTACTTTAAGCGACGATTAAATAAAAGAAATTCGTCATTCTAGCGAGCCTTAGCGAGACTATGAATCTACGTCCAACAAGTTCGATACCCAGGAGCTTACTTCGGCTCAGGATCGTAGTTGTTCTGACCCACAGTGCCTTTCAAGAAACCACACTCCACCAGAATCCACAGACCACAAATCAGAGAAATCGAAGCGACCATCATTTGCGGTGTTGATGGGTCTTGTGCTGCTGGGTTCGTCATTGGCGTTGCGACTCGGCCAATGATCAATGGGATGTTTAACGCTAGCCAATAAATCGACTTGTTACGGTCATGCCAACGCTTAGTTGTGATCGCCAAATCTGGAATAAGAAGAATTAGCAGGAAGATCGGCAGAAGAATATAAGAAAACGCAGGGAATAACTTACTGATGCCTGCACCGAAGCCCAAGATCATGATGTAGTAAATGATATTCCACACCCAGTAAGTTTTACGGCCTATACGCCCTTGGAAAGAAAACAGTAGTTCTTTAATCGACATCGAAACACTCAACATATTGAAAGTGCGACAACTCCTTGGCCGCACTACGTAAATCCTAGCGTGTCTAATTTACCACCTTCTGGAAGCAATCAATATCCATATCTCGAACATTCACAGTCAAACTGCGAACATGGCTTGCTTGTTCTTGTAACACCACCATCAGTGCTCTTGATAGTTCCCGCTTCTGTTCTGAGCTCCTTCCTGCGAGCAAATCAAAGTTGATATGGATGAAGTCCACACTATCGCCCTCTTCCCCGACCAGCCAATTGTGGCAACGAAGTGCACGAGATTTGACAGACGCCAACTCGAACAAACCACTGTCTAAAGTCACTTTGTGTAGGTCTTCTAATAGGCCTTGAACATTCACACGCTCATCGACCGAGTTGGAATATTCTAAAACTAAGTTTGGCATTTTGATTCCTTTCTTATTACGGCTAACTTTTAACCCGTAGTAATACCAATCTAAGCGGCAATTTCCGAGGAATGGACTATCATTCTGTCTACGCGATCACCAATCGATTGCTTTTGATAAAATGGATAGACCCAAGTGACCTCAAGATACAGGGTCCAGAGCGTTGTCATTGATTCCCTGTTTACCGAAAATGCAAGCTAGGAAAACAACGCAGCATCGGTTCAATGACACGCTCCCGAAGGGCGAGCGGCCTTGGTCTGCATACTTTGTTAACAATTTTTAATTTAGAACCACTAGATCTTCAAATTGTTGCCTCGCCTGCAAACCAAGCCATTCTCGCTGAACCTAGCATCTCGAGGTTACTTGGGTATAGAACAAATGCAGCACCGACCAGATGAAGAAAGCCGAATAAGACATGACGCCAATCATGATCTGTTCACATTATTCTGTTATATTCCTACGTAGATTTTTTACATTAATAGACTATTTACATTAAAGATAAGGGAGATATTCCTATGCGTCGTCCTGTAGTGATGGGTAACTGGAAACTAAACGGTAGCAAAGCAATGGTAACTGAGCTGCTAGCTGGTATTAACGCTGAACTTGAAGGCGTTGAAGGTGTTGACGTAGCAGTAGCTCCACCAGCTCTTTACATCGGTCTAGCTGAGTGTGTAATCGCAGAAGGTGATAACAAAGTTATCCTAGGCGCACAAAACACTGACCTAAACAACAGCGGTGCTTTCACTGGCGACATGTCTCCAGAAATGCTGAAAGACTTCGGTGCTTCTCACATCATCATCGGTCACTCAGAGCGTCGTGAATACCACAACGAATCTGACGAGTTCATCGCGAAGAAATTCAACTTCCTAAAAGAAAACGGTCTAACGCCTGTTTTCTGTATCGGTGAATCTGAAGCTCAAAACGAAGCTGGCGAAACTGAAGCAGTATGTGCACGTCAAATCAACGCAGTTATCGACACTTACGGTGTTGAAGCTCTAAACGGCGCAATCATCGCTTACGAACCAATCTGGGCTATCGGTACTGGTAAAGCAGCAACAGCTGAAGATGCACAACGCATCCACGCTTCTATCCGCGCTCTAATCGCAGCAAAAGACGAAGCAGTTGCAGAACAAGTAATCATCCAATACGGCGGTTCTGTTAAACCAGAAAAC
Source organism: Vibrio sp. MOR3 (assembly GCF_001557775.1). Lineage (NCBI taxonomy): Bacteria > Pseudomonadati > Pseudomonadota > Gammaproteobacteria > Vibrionales > Vibrionaceae > Vibrio > Vibrio sp. MOR3. Next base: position 304,341 of record NZ_LNRD01000003.1, read on the forward strand.
GCTGAAGCTTACTTCTCACAACCAGACATCGACGGTGCTCTAGTTGGCGGCGCTTCTCTAGACGCTAAGAGCTTCGTAGCTATCGCTAAAGCAGCGGCAGCAGCTAAAGCTTAATTTCGCTTTTTACTAAGCAGAAATAGCAAAGGGATGCATTACGCATCCCTTTTTGTTTGCCTACGATCTAATGAGTTTTGTCATTCCGAGGAGCCTAGGCGACATCAGGAATCTACTCAACCCCACGCCCCAACTCAAAGCACCCAAACAACAGACATACCCAAAAGACATCCGTCATTCCGAGGAGCCTAAGCGACATCAGGAATCTACTAACCGCGTGTGTCAAACCCAAAGTTAAGTAACGAAAAACGACTTACATCAAAACAAAGAACCTAATCACACTTCCGATTATTCCTACTTAATTCCATCCAACCAACGAACTCAATTCACTTACTCTGCCCACTGGATTTATAGTTACTGATACTTGTTCAAGGAGGAGCAGTCGACATGACAACACCGATATCAGACATCGCCAATGTGATTCACCATGGTGGGAAACATACCGTCACAGGCTCTTGTCATGAATTGAAACTGCCACACGGCAGCATCTTGATCGATTGTGGACTCTTTCAAGGCAAAGACATCCATTTTGGCAACCGCAGGGCATCACTGGATATTGAGTTTCCGATTAAACACATCAAAGCATTAGTCCTGACTCATGCTCATATCGACCATATTGGACGCCTACCTTGGCTATTGGCTGCTGGATTTAAAGGCCCCATTTACTGCACCAAAGCAACAGCCGAACTAATACCACTCATGTTAGAAGACGGACTAAAACTGCAACTAGGTTTGAACTACCATCAGCGTCAACAAGTCCTCAACGTCATTAAAAAACAGCTAAGACCCCATGACTACCAACAATGGCTGCCACTTGGTAAACAATGTTACCTACGCTTTCAGCCTGCGGGGCACATTCTTGGTTCCGCTTACGTGGAATTCAAACTCCCCAATCATGAAATCATCGTGTTTTCCGGCGATCTAGGTCCGTCCAATACCCCGCTCTTGCCCGATCCAAAGCCGCCAAAGCGTGCCGACTATTTGTTCATCGAGTCCACATACGGCAACAAAGAGCATGAAGATATTGCCACTCGAACTGAACGCTTGAACGCCATTATCGATCACGCACTGCAAGACGGTGGTGTAATTCTGATCCCAGCTTTCAGCGTAGGACGTACGCAGGAACTGTTATTCGATATTGAACAGCTGATTCATCGACGTGACTTGTCGTCTTCTCTGCCAATTATTCTAGACTCTCCGCTCGCAAAAAGAGTCACGAAGACCTACCGCCGTTTCAAAAAGTTTTGGGGAAAAGAAGCAAAGCAAAAGCTCAACAATCATCGTCATCCCCTCGCCTTTGAACAATGCATTACCGTGGAAAGCCATAGAGAACATCAAGCATTAGTGAATCGACTAGCCTCCACCGATGAGCCTGCGATTGTCGTCGCAGCATCCGGTATGTGCGAAGGAGGAAGAATCGTCAATTACTTAAAAGCACTCTTACCGGATGAAAAAAATGATGTGCTGTTTGCGGGCTATCAAGCGCAAGGAACCTTAGGTCGAGAAATCCAATCAGGCAGCCACTCGGTGGATATCGATAACCAACCAATCGAAGCCAACGCACAGATCCATACCATCTCTGGATATTCTGCACATGCAGACCAAAGCGATTTATTGAAGTTTGTTACTGGAGTTTCGAAACAGCCAAAAGCCGTACATTTGATACATGGAGAGAAAGAAGCAAAAAGTGAGTTAGGGAAGAGGATTGAAACGGAAGGAGTTGAAGTGGTTTATTAAACTAACATCTACTGGCATTAGAACGATACGACCTAGTTCTTACTTATTATTAATGAGTAGAAGCAGCATAAGAATTTGAATATCAACGTGCTTTAACTAAGCTTTATGCGTCAGAAAGCCATGATAAAGCACGTTAGTAACGAGACTGAACAACTATGCAGGTTCAGCAACCTTTACGGTTGGTGTTTTAGCAAGCTCAGCACTAGACGCTTTTTTGTATAGGTTCTCGTAGCAGTAGTTTGTCGCCTCGATGTAACCTTCTACACTTCCGCAGTCAAAACGCTGACCTTTAAATTTGTAAGCGATAACACAACCAGATTGCGCTTGTTGCATCAATGCGTCAGTAATTTGGATTTCTCCACCTTTGCCTGGTTCTGTATTTTCGATAAGATCAAAAATATCTGGCGTTAAGATATAGCGACCAATAATTGCTAAATTACTTGGTGCTGTGCCTGGTTCTGGCTTTTCTACCATGTTATCAATTCGGAAGATGTTATCTTTGATCATCTCACCAGCAATCACACCATACTTATGGGTCTCAGTTTCTGGAACTTCTTGAACCGCAACAATAGAGCAACGGAACTGCTTGTACAGCTCAACCATTTGCGCTAATACGCCCTGCTCTTCATTCACACAGAGGTCGTCTGCTAATACAACCGCAAATGGTTCATCGCCCACTAACTCACGACCAGTCAAGATAGCATGACCAAGACCTTTCATCTCACGTTGACGGATATATGTGTAACTCGCTGAATCAATCAAAGAACGGATATCGTCCAACAGTGCTTCTTTGCTTGTTCCTGAAATTTGATGTTCCAACTCATAGTTTTTATCGAAGTGGTCCATCAAAGAGTGTTTGCCACGACCGGTGACAATGCACATGCCATTCATGCCAGCTTCAATAGCTTCTTCAACACCATATTCAATCAATGGTTTGTTGACAACCGGCATCATTTCTTTCGGCATAGATTTTGTTGCAGGTAGGAAACGAGTACCGTAACCCGCTGCAGGAAAAAGACATTTTTTAATCATTGTGATTTATACCTAGCTAGACATAAAAACGAGGCTTTCGCCTCGTTTTGTATTACTTGTTGTAGAATCCTTTATACCAAGAAACAAACTCTGCAACACCTTCTTTAACTGTTACTCTTGGTTTGTAACCTGTGGCGGTAAATAGATCTTCTGTATCAGCATAAGTTTGATAAACATCCCCAGGCTGCATTTCACGGAAGTTTTTCTTCGCTTCAATACCAAGTTCATCTTCAATCGCTTTAACGAAGTCCATCAAGTTGATAGGAGAGCCATGACCAATGTTATAAACCGAATATGGAGCAGAACTGCTTGCTGGAGTTCCAGATTCTACAGTCCAGCTTTCATTTCGAGTTGGTAAGACATCTGCAATACGAACTACACCTTCAACAATATCATCTATATGGGTGAAGTCTCTCCACATATCACCATTATTGTTGATATCGATAGTATCGCCATCAAGAATTTTCTTAGTAAAAATAAATGGGGCCATGTCCGGACGACCCCAAGAACCATACACAGTGAAAAAGCGCAAACCTGTTGTTGGGATGTCATACAGATGAGAATAGCTATGAGCCATCAACTCGTTAGACTTTTTGGTTGCTGCATAAAGTGATACTGGATGGTCAACACTATCTGAAGTGGCAAAAGGAACTTTTGCATTAAGCCCATACACAGAGCTCGAAGATGCATATACCAGATGGCTTACTTTGTTTTGACGGCATCCCTCAAGAATATTGAGATGCCCAACTAAGTTTGAGTCAGCATAAGCATGTGGGTTTTCTAGTGAATAACGTACTCCAGCTTGGGCGGCCAGGTGGATAACACGATCAAACTTCTCAGTTGCAAACAGCCTCTCCATCGCTCCACGATCTGCAATATCCACACTTACAAATTTGAACAGTGGATGTTCAATACGAGCGAGTCGAGCATGTTTTAGATTCACATCGTAGTAATCATTTAGATTATCGATACCAACAACTTCATGCCCTGCAGCATTAAGCTTCCCCGCTGTTGCACTACCAATAAAACCAGCAGCACCAGTTACTAAGTATTTCATAATTAACCAATTCCTAAAGAAACAAAAGCCAGTCAAATAAGACTGGCTTAACTTAATCAAGTGTGAGGTTAGTCACTACCAAATAGATCGCGTGTATAAACTTTTTCGGCTACGTCCGCCAACTCTTCAGCCATACGGTTAGAGACAATCACGTCCGAACATTTTTTGAATTCATTCAGATCTTTCACAACACGTGAATGGAAAAACTCAGCATCTTGAAGCACTGGTTCATAAACGACAACTTCTATACCCTTTGCTTTAATACGCTTCATAATGCCTTGAATTGAAGACGCACGGAAGTTGTCTGAGCCTGCCTTCATGATCAAACGATATACGCCTACTACTTTTGGCTGACGTTTAATGATTGAATCTGCGATAAAGTCTTTTCGCGTACGGTTAGCATCAACGATAGCACCAATAATATTGTTCGGAACTTCTTGATAGTTTGCTAAGAGCTGTTTGGTGTCTTTTGGTAAGCAGTAGCCGCCGTAACCGAAAGATGGGTTGTTGTAATGATTACCAATGCGAGGATCTAAACCAACACCCTCGATGATTTGTCGAGCGTCAAGCCCGTGTGCTTCCGCGTAAGAATCCAGCTCATTAAAGTACGCAACACGCATAGCAAGGTAGGTGTTGGAGAAAAGTTTAACTGCTTCAGCTTCTGTAGAGTCAGTAAAAAGAACTTGAATATCGTCTTTTACTGCCCCTTCCACTAGTAAGCTAGCAAATACTTCGGCACGTTCACTTCGCTCACCAACAATGATACGTGATGGGTGAAGGTTATCGTAAAGCGCTTTACCTTCTCGAAGAAACTCAGGAGAAAAAATTACGTTCTCACTACCCAACTCTTCTTTGATTCGAGCTGTATAGCCAACAGGAACAGTTGACTTAATCACCATCACTGCTTCAGGGTTAATTGACATAACATCTTTAATGACTGCCTCAACTGAAGAAGTATTAAAGTAGTTAGTTTGCGGGTCATAATCAGTAGGAGTTGCAATCACAACGAACTCCGCATCTTTGTACGCTTTCTGTTTGTCTAATGTTGCGACAAAGTTCAACGTTTTCGTTGCTAGAAAGCTCTCAATTTCTATGTCACAAATCGGTGATTGCTTGTTATTAAGCATATCAACTTTTTCATGGATAATGTCAACCGCTACCACATCATGGTTTTGAGCTAACAGCATCGCATTGGAAAGACCTACATAGCCTGTACCCGCAACTGCGATTTTCATGGGTTAATCCTCATTTTATTTTTGCTAAAGAATATCAGAACTGGGGATAAAGGTCATAGGCTTGTTAGGTCTTATGATCCTAAATTGAATTCGTTCAACTGACGATGAATCTAATAGCTACACAATGGTAGGGACGACAACTATAAACGCTCTTATAACCCTCTGCGAGCATATACATTTTCGAGCCTTTGTTGCGCTTTGTTTTAATTTTGTAAGAGCGGCTTCCAACAATCGGGATTAGCGTTTATTTCCAAGGCCAAAGATAAAGGGAAGTAATTCGTTTTCACATTTCTATGTAAAATCCTTCAGCGGAAGTAAATGTCATGTTTTCATTGGAGTGAACTCAAACGTAGAGAAATACAGTTTGAATAAGATAATTTTTTAGTCATATCGCAAGATATGATGTAACGACCCACAGTTGTTACAAATCGGTTCTTTTGGAATGATTGCATTTAGGCTAAAATCATTGCGTTATAATTAAAAATTATTTGTTGGCAGTATATGTTTCTAGAGCTTAGTTTTATCTTCTTTTTTTCCTTTGCTACACTTTTCTTAATGCGTAAAGTGGCCAAAAGAATTGGCTTGGTAGACAAACCGAATGCAAGAAAACTCCATGATGGTGCCGTTCCCTTAGTTGGTGGCATTTCAATCTGTTTGGTACTTGCACAATACCTCACATTTAAGCCTGATACGATTGAACACAGTTGGCTATACCTATTGTGCATTTGTATCTTGACGATAATTGGCGCGATTGACGATAAGATCGATCTTAGCTTCAAAATCCGTATGGGTATTCAGGCGCTGCTTTCTATTGTGATGATGAAAGTTGCAGGCATTGAACTACATAGCCTTGGTGATATGTTCGGTTTAGGACCGATATCGCTTGGCTGGCTTGGTACCATTATTACCATTTTAGCTGTACTTGGTGCGATCAATGCGTTCAATATGGTAGATGGTATTGATGGTTTGCTCGGTGGCCTTTCGATTGTCACCCTCGGTGCACTTGCCTATTTGTTGCAAGTAGATAGCCAACACGGCGCAGCATATCTGTGCATCGTAATTATCATCGCAATGCTACCTTACATTTTTATGAACTTAGGCATATTAGGTCGAGAACGAAAGGTTTTCATGGGCGATGCGGGAAGTATGATGATTGGCTTCACTGTGATTTGGTTATTGCTTGGCGTAAGCCAAACTGAACAAGCGGAACCACTAATGCGACCAGTCACCGCACTCTGGCTTATTGCATTACCACTTATGGATATGGCAGCAATAATGATCCGACGCATACGAAGAGGGGACTCACCATTTAAACCTGATCGTGAACACTTACACCATATCTTTCAAAGATTGGGGTTAGGTCCACGCCAAACCCTAATGGCCATCTGCACTATTGCTTTGGCGTTTGCTTCTTTCGGTATCTATGGTGAAAATGCGAACTTACCTGAAGTGGTAATGTTTGGTTTATTTGTTGGATGTTTCGTAGGCTATGCAATAACTCTCGCTTACGTTTGGCGAGTCACACGTTATGTACGTAACAAACTAGGAAAAAACGCACAAACGGAAAACTCGGATATTGCTCGATAAGAAAGTCACGGAAAATTTTAAGCGTTCGATAGCAGCACATTGAAATACAACCTATGTAACCACCAACACATAACTGTGGTGATTTAATAATATTTGAGGCTTTGTTTCCTAATTCAAGTTCGATTAAGAAGGCGCCTAACACAGCTAATTACTAGGCGTTCAGCATCCTTTCAAGCATATCTAGCTCTGTGAGGCTGTTGAACGCTTTTATCATGGAGTAAACCCAGCCGACTTGGGTAGCGTAATTCCTTTAGCTTAACCTGCCATCAACAATTATCTTTACACTGAACATCGCCGCCTCTGAGAACGAATGCTTGTAGTTGCTACGATTATTTGGTGAGTTTTTGAGTAAATTATGGAACGCTTGACCGTCACTAACGTTCGATAAAGTTAACTAAGCGGCAATGATCTCCTGTGCGTCAGCACGAACACTAAATGTAACTTTATCCAGACATGGAATTGCCTGTCAGTACCATTTTTTACCTTCCATTCGCCCTCACCGAAGGCTTTTAACTCGGCGTGTCAAAGGGTAAATGCTGTATTGCTACTTTAGTTTCTTCCTCACACACGACGTTGACCGTTTTAGTTCGTGTGTTAATGCATGAATAATGAGGCCATGACAACAGTAGTTGAGCGAGTTTAAAAATAGAATTAATGCCCCCTCAAAGACCTCTCACAGTAATGAAAGTACACACTTAATCATAAGAGTCGTCGTAATAGCTAAGTCACTAAACGAACAAGGTCCTCCACGGTTTCCCTATTTGATTTTCTTCCATAACTGCACGATATCTTCTCTTCATCAATCCGAAACGTAAGTGCACCACGATTTATTAATGCTTGATTACAGAGTTTCTAATTACTTGTTTTTTGAACGAAGTTTGGCAATTAAGCTCAGTATCCAAGTGAAGTTAGTTGTTCATATCGTGGGGTAATGATGTTTTAGGAAACAAAACCTATTCAAATCTCGAAAGCTCATAACTACAACGTCTATTTTTACAAAGTTAAGTAACACATGGTATATGGCAATAAATAATCTCGATGAAACTCTATATTTTGAGAAAGGTTCTTAAGGTCTCCTTCAAAATAAACCAAAAACAAGGAAAACATTGTATTTCTAGCGACAATAATTATAAATCAGCTTCATGAATTTTAATGGCAAAATATGAAAAACAAGTCTACTCGACAACATAATAAAGTTCTTCACTGAAACTCTATCTAATTCTTTCATATAGTGGAACCTTAACCTTACTTCACTAATAGCCTTAGAAAAGCCCTTTCTTCGATTTATTGTATTAGCATTCATCCTATAGTCTAAAAGTATATTATCGACATTAGCAAATATGTATCCATTTTTAATTAATAAAAACCAGAATGCCATATCTTCAGTGAAAACCGTATTCTCAGGATACCTCATATTTTTGTCCGAAAAAATATTTCCTCGAAACATAACTGTTGGATGAATAAATGGACACCTGGAGATGCTGAAGTTAACCAACTCGTTATGATGATTAGGAAGAGCTTTGTATTCTAATGCAAATTCAGCACCAAACTCTCTACACGCTCCCCCCAAGACATCTACACTTTTATATTGTTCCATATACTTAACCTGATGATAAATTCTGTCAATACGACAGACATCATCACTATCCATTCTGGCTATATACTCATAGCCTTTTGTCTTATCGATCAAAAAATTTAGTGCGTATGCAAGTCCATTGTTTTTTTCATTACCATCCAAATGTATTCGTTGATGTGAACTTATCGAATTCAGATAGTTAGAGGTATCATCTGGCAGTGGACCATCTATATAAATGAAAAGGTCACATTTGTAAGTCTGCTCTAAGACACTCTCTACTGCTTGTTTAAGAAACTCAAGCTTGTCATTTTTATATACCGACATTATTACGGCGACACGGTTCAAAAGTAATTTCTCCTACTAGAATTAGAGTTAAAGACTTGAATATACAATAGTAATATCACACTGATAAAAATTACCACCAATACATCTATATAAAGTGAACCAAAAGTTCTTCTTATAAAGTAAGGGCCTTGTAAAACAAACATTAACAGGATTGCATTTCTTAATTTTTGAAGACGTAAGAATCTCAAAGACAAATTAAGAGTAACAAGTAGACCAATAAGAATTAAAGGTCCCCAGCCATCAAAATACATCGAACTATTAGAGCCATGCCTAATTCCCATGTCTATTATGTCTTTAGGCAGGCCTTCTCGTGCTATTATCTCAATTACGCTTTCATATCCGAGAACCCCCTTCATAAAAGGTATTGCTTCGGACAAAAGCTGGGAAAAAGAAAAATCTTCAATTAATAGCAAATATGCTCCGATATAGATAGGAAATAAGTGTTTTATCAAATAAGACAGTTCACCAAATCCGGATGAAAATGGCATCAACCCCGCTCTTAATGGCTGTAATAAGAAAACTAAAATAAAAACACCGATAACCGCTGATAACAGCAACTTGAACACACTCAATCTAGATAAGAAAGGTAACATCCAAATCATCAAAATCAGAATAACTGGATAGCGATCATAAAAAACGACCATATTAATAGAAGAAATGCAAAGAAGAACAAAAAAAGTTAAGGCCTTGGGTCGGTAAGAAGAAATAAAAATATAAAACAATGGGGTTAACAACAATTTCAGGTAGCTGATTGACGTATACATAAACGCCAAGTAAAAAACAACTATAAAAACATTAAGTGATACACTTGTCTGTTCTTCGAAAATTATTTTAAAATCAGTAACCTTTAAAGTTTTATAAACCAAAAAACCTAGAATAAGATAACCCCAAAAAAAACGAGCAAATACATCATGTGGAATATCGAATGTGTTAAAGAAATACATTCTCAAAAAGCCACTCTCATAAGAAACAACATATGGTATAAAATAAAATATAGATGGTAGGATTATATAACTTACCAATATAAAGTTCTTAACATCAATAACTTTTTTCATTTCACACCAAACATTATTTAGAAAGTAGTTTAACCCAAGATTCTAGAACACCTTTTTCAGAGAAGTCATTCATAGCTAGTTTTCTATTTTTCAATCCCAATTCAGACAACTCGAAACAATTAAGTGAGTAGATCTTTTGTAATGTGGTTTTTAAGCTGTCGTATTTGTTATTAGGATCAATAATAAAAACCCCTGGATAATCCCTTAATGATAAAGAATCGGGTCTTGGAAACGCTATTATTATACACCCCATAAATAATGCTTCGACCAATGAACGCTGCAACCCTTCTACCTTTGAAAATGAAAGAAATATATCGCCGGCGTTGAAGTTGTTATAAGGACTACTGATAACGCCATGATATTCAATTTTTTCTGACTTTAGTAACTTGTTTAATCGCTCATCGCTACCTAACCCGCCATATATATTTATTTTCTCCTTAGAATACTCGATTAAAAGATCGCTTAATTCATGTAATAGATCTGCTCCCTTTCGTTTATTCCATGTACCTACTGAATGCAATTTTGTTTTGGATTCGCTAGCAACTCGAACTTTAAAACGTTCATTAGAGAAATGGTTTGGAATGACGCTATAAGGGTGACCACTATCATAGTCTTGTTTCACAAGATAAATAAGTTTAAAGCTCTTAGATTTGATAAACCTACTTTCAAAATAGTGGAAAACTTTATTTTCCTTTCCAATGTCAGAAATTTCAAGATTTGCTCTTTTTATAAAATAGACTTTTTCAAACGAGTACCAGGGCATAAGCAATGGTTGAGTGATTACAAACTTAATATTAGGATTCATCAATCTTGCAGCAAGAACTTTTATATTAAAGCTAATGACTAATGCGACAAATCTAATAGAAGCAAGATGCTGACGAAAAGGGATAAAAAAATTATTTTTTTTTCTACTGATGTTATTCTGCGATCGGTTATTCTTGCTGTCGCCACTAGCATCACCTTTTATAAGGTTACTTGTCATAGAAACTGTATATTTTTTTTCTAGCAAATGTGACAAATATATCATTGAATTCGGTGGGCCTATTTGACTCGAATAATCTCCAACATACATTACGTAAATTTCAGACTTACTAATTTTTTTGAAAAAATCAAACATTCTAGTTAACAATTTTTTTACTCTTAAAATTATATATCATGAATAGACTTAGACATAACATCGCGAATATGAATTCTGCGAATACTACCCACATAACATATTTATTAAAATCGATACCATTAAGATAAAGTGACACAAGAACAGCAATGGAAATTAGATTGGATACAATCATTATGTTAGCATAAATATCTGCCCCTTTAACTTTTACAATATACCCTGCCCCATAGGCCTGCATAAATGGCACACTCAAAACTACTAACAGCATGATTTTATATGCAGAAAGCGCGCTTTCTACATTACTCTTCAGGAAATAGGTGAGAATAAACTCGTCCATATGAAAAGCGATAGAGTAAGTGACAATTGAACATATAACCAGACTAATAAAGAGCTTTCCAGTCTCTCTTTTACTCATTTTTAGTCTTGAGTAAGTAGCTTGAAATAATATTACTAATGGAACTTTAAGAGCATTGACGACTTTCTCAATCACATCATATATCGCTACTAATTCATAGTTAAAGATCATCCCTACAAGAAATTTGGATAGACTTGTATGAACCTGTGTCATTTTTCCTAAAAGTAATTTCAACGAAATTTTAGTATAGCTTCTAAATATATCGAAATAACCAGGTTTAACATAATCAAAAAGTTTGATTTCATTACTACTAACTATATATCGATAAAGAAATAGAAATGAAACTAGGTAACCCATAAAGTAACACATAGGCACCAAATAATATAACTCATCACTTGTTATTATAGAAAATACTAGTAGTAAAAAAATGACTTTTTCTATCACTAAAGTTTTAAGAGATAACCAATAGTCTCCCAAAGCCATAAAATAGAAATTAGGTTGCAACCCGATACTTAGAAGAGGGTAGCATGAGAACATGATTAACAACATATGCTCATAGCCACTAGCGTAGCATAGCGTAAAGATCAACCAGCCTACAACCGATAAACAAAACACCAAAAGTCTTATAATAAGAGGTATTGCAATTGTTTTTTTTCTCTCTAGTTCAACTCCGGAGCTCTTAAACAACATTTGAGAAGCGTGGGACTCCATGTTTAAGCTTACTAAAGTACCAATAAAGTATGTTACACTTAACCAAAATGAGAGTTCACCAAACTTCTCTAAACCAAACAGTGAGAGAAAATAAGGATATATAAGAAGAGGAAATCCATATTGGATCGCTCTAATAATAATCAGTATAAAGCTGTTTTTAAATGCTTCATTCATATTGTATTAAATACCATCTCATATTATCTCATAATTAATTTTTACTTCTGCTTGGTACTTTTCCCTCAGTTTAATATAAATTTCAACGTTACTTTCTGAGCTTAATCCAAGATAAGAGAAGTAGTATCCTGCATCTACAAGTGATTTAATTATTGTTGTATCATTGCAGACAATCTTGTCGTATGCAGCCAATGGTGTATAGTTTTCGACTTTTCCAACAAACCCTCTTTGCTTGTAAGGAAAATAGTCTCTTGGATGTTTTCTCAGAGTCACATCTTTAAAGTTAAAGTTTTTAATGATGTTAATAGAGAATTCTTCACTTACAGTAGTCAGTATCAAAATCCCTTTTTCTCTTCTTTCTAAATCTATTAACTCCCCGGAAAAAGAACCATGTTCTATAGGCAAAGGATAGTTGCACTCATTTCTAAGAATATCAGCCCAATACTTATTCCACGCCAAGAACTCTCCGTGCAAATAATTTCTATCCATATTGGCATAGTCAAAATGTTCTTTATAGATAACACCATGTTGGAGTTCTATAGAGTTCATTAACCCCATGTACTTCTCAACTTTTGGAACGACACAGTTTGAGTAATAGACCTTTTTGTTTTTAAAGAAGAAAGCTACTATTTTGTTAAAATAGTAGTCTCCTAAAAAACTCTCAATATCATTTTTAATAACTTTGCTTTCCTCTAAGCCCAACTCTCTTATGAGCCTAGTTTTATGAGGTATTAAGAAAAATTTAAAGAATAACCTTGACAATTTTCGCAATGTCTCGATTAAAAAAGAATTTCCATAACCTACTTCCGCTCTAACAAACTTAATTAATTTCCTCTCTTGAAAATACTGTTCGACAAAATCATGTAGATCTTTTCTATCAGGGATACAAACGACCACAGTATCATCATTTAGAAATGGTACGCTTAGAAACCTAAAAAAACCTTCAATATCCTTTATTGAAAGCCTGATTTTGGGTGAAAATCTGGTGACACGTTTTCCTTCAGCATTAGCAATTATATAGCCAAAAACGCTACAACCTTTATAATTAACGTTCCAAAGTTTTCTATAGTTACTTACCATTCAATTTTTCAACCTTAACGAAACATATGAAACAAACCCTCTAATTTTCTTCATTAAGTTCAGATAAATATACTTACGATTAGTTATATATTTGTAGACTAGAAATAACTCTAGCCTCAATATTATGTTACCGCCTTGGCTGTTATATTTTATTTTTTCAGTTTTATCTAAATACTTTATTGTATCAACCTCTACCCCTTGAAGATACAAATATCTAATAATAAGTAAATTAACATATAACAGGATGTTGTCCGATATATTCCCACTACTATTTAATAGATTTAGAGCATTTATAATTGCTTGGTTATGTCGATCTACATTACTAGTTACAGAGCCATCTCGATTTACCCTATACTTAAACAGCTCACTTTTAATATAATAGATAGAGTTAGCTATATTTAATAAAGTCGGTGTTGAATATATATCTTCTGCAATCATGTTTTCTGGAAAGATATCTCCCTGCAAAATATCCTTTCTAATCAACACTCCCCAAGGCGCGTACCCATGAATTCTTAAGTAATCAAAACTACTTATGCGAACTATATCTACAGTGTTATCACTTTGAAAAGTATCGTACTTAAAATCAAAACTCTCCGAAAATTTTCCATAATCACATAGTAATAAATCGGAGCAACTTTTTATTGCAGAAGTAACCATTACCTCAATACAATTGTAAAGAATAACGTCATCAGAGTCTAAAAAGAGAATATAGTCGCCTTTTGCTTTTCTAAGTCCTATATTCCTAGCACCACCTGGCCCTCTATTTTCATCGCTTCTTATAAGGACAATTGAGTCTGCATACTTATTATCAAGAAAGGAATAAGTATCATCCAGTGAACAATCATCAACAACGATAATTTCGATATTGCCAAAGCTTTGATTTAAGACGCTGTCTATAGAATCAACTATACTCTCTGTATTATTATAAACTGGTATTACTACACTTACTTTCATAATACATCATTCATACATCTTAAAATTCATCGGAGTTCCAAAGCTAAAGTCTCCTGTAGCTTTAGACCCTAAAACATCATCAAGGTACTTTGGTAATATACCGTTTCCAGGTCTAATTGAACGTACGTGCTCTTCCGTAAACACTTCGCCTTTCTTAATATCTTTCACTACATAAAGTGAACGACGATGGACTTTGGTTTGCAGTTCAACCTCTGTACTAATGAAGTTTGGCTTGCCAATAGATTCAAAAGCCATATTACAATTAGTTACCAGTGACTTAAGCTCTTCTTTTTCTAATGAGAAAGCCGAGTCCGGACCACCATCAGCACGTGCAAGTGTGAAGTGTTTTTCAATCACACATGCGCCCAATGCGACAGCTGCTACCGATACACCAATATCCATAGTGTGGTCTGAAAGGCCAACTTCAACACCAAATGCATCGCGCATTACTGCCATAGTTGAGATATTCGCCTGTGATGCAGGAGTTGGATAACCGCTTGTACAATGAAGAAGTATGATATCTATAGCACCAGCCGCTTTTGCTGCCGCGACTGCTTCTTCAATTTCTGCCAAATTAGCGTTACCCGTCGACATGATCATAGGCTTCCCGGTTGCCGCAACTTTTCGAATCAATGGTAAGTCGATCAACTCAAATGACGCTATTTTATAAGCAGGAGCATTCAAGCTTTCCAGGAAATCGACAGCTGTATGGTCAAATGGAGAGCTAAAAATGGTGATACCAAGCTTTTCAGCCTCATCAAACAATGTCTTATGCCAATCCCAGGGGGTGTGTGCCTGCTCGTACAGGTCATACAGTTTTGAGCCATCCCATAGACCGCCTCGGATCATAAATTCTTCACTATCGTGATTAATTGTGATGGTATCAGCCGTGTAAGTCTGCAATTTAACAGCATCAGCACCCGCGTCTTTCGCTGCTTTAATCAACTCAATTGCGCGAGTGATATCACCATTGTGGTTACCTGACATCTCCGCTATGATGTAAGGGTTATGTCCCTTACCAATTTCTCTATTTGCTATTTTCATTATTTCCTACTTATTCGCCAGGTAACTTTCAATCTTTTTCAACGAATCCAACTTCGACATATCAGACGCTGGTATCGATATCTCGAATTGCTTTTCGATTTCCATTATTAACATCAAATGTTTAAACGAGTCCCATTCAGGGCAACTTGCCATATCCGTTCCATCGTAGTCAAGACAACCACTATCAATAACCGAACGATAGATTTCCATAAGCTTGTCTTGTTTTGAATCTACAACCTCAAGCTTAATAGACTGATGAGATACAGGTATTGAGTCTACAGGATAAGCTTCAAGTAACTCAAACAAACCATGATTTGGATGGACAAGAAAAGCGACTCTACGGCCATCAAATGCGCCATCGGCACGAGGAGCAACCACAAGTTTTGCACCAAAATCCTGCTCAGCAACTTTGAGCGCTTTATCAATGTCCTGCACAGCATAACAAAGATGATAAGCACCACCACCTGAACCTAGATGTCCGAAAATCGGAGAATGGTCATCTAGTGGTGCAAGTATCTCTACAACACCCATACCATTGAGCTCCACAAATGCATAGTACACTTGTTGTGCTGGGTTTTCTCCAGGGCCTCGGAGCAACTTAGCTCCAGGAACAGATAAAAAATCTTTCAATGTAGCTATCAAGTCTTTCGTCGTCACAGCATAGTGATCAACATGAAGTACACCTAAAGCCGAAAACATTGCATTCATATAAATTACTCCTACACTTTCCAATTTAGAGTCATTAAGTTGGACTCTGACGGCAACGACTGCTGAGCAAACTCAAATAACCATTGCTCGTTATCATCTGAAATAAAATGGTTGTTCTTGTAGAGATCTCGAACTGGCATATTTTTAGAGCTCGCAATAAAGCGACCAACCACAGAATTTTGGGAGGACTCACTCGCTAAAAGAATCAACTTGCTCAATATAGCATGCTCAATATCTCTCCCCATAACACGGCACGACATCACGAAGTTATCAATAACCCAATGACGATTCTGTTTCACGATAACCAGTGCCGCAACACCTTCATACTCTTTAGAGTATTTGTCTTTAGAGCGGACATGGAGAACTTGATGATCAGAGGCACTCATCCATTCGCTCAATTGCTCTTTGCTATAGCGTGTCGTTGTTGTGTTAAATTGATTCGTCTTATTAAAGAGTTGATGTGTTCGCTCGAAGTTATCTGAATTCAATGCTTCCACACATATTTCCATGCCCAAGCTTTTGATAAATGACGCTCGATCAACAAATTCGGTTTGTGCATTCTGAATATCCACTCTTTGTTTGTAGAGCTCCGCACGACGTTTATCAGATTCACTCACTTGCGCGACACAAAGTTCAGGAAGGTTACAAATGAACTGGAACCATTCAGCAGGATCTTCCGGTAGCTCAGGTACAAAAACGTCAGGGGCATTTCGGCGCACTTCTGCACGCTCTACAGGGTTATCATCGATGAAACAAAAAGAGGATAAACCAAGGTTTAACTCTTTACTTAATGCATGAATATTCTGAGATTTTGGTTCCCAATTAATTCGATGGCTGACAAAATCTTTCGCTCTAAGACGCATCTCCGGATGAGTTTCAATAGCATCTAACGCCACTTCCTCAGTATTTTTGCTGCATATAGTCAACAAAATACCTCTGGATTTTAGTGTGAGGAAGAGCGATTGAAGATCTTTGTAAATATTGCCTGGATAGTCTCCCCCTAAGCTAATCCCGTCTTTTCCATCGTCACCAATGATCCCTTTCCACAAGGTATTATCAAGATCAAGTACTAAGACTCGAGCAGAAAGTGCACTTGCCGCGAAAATAGTACCAATTAGTGCCTGGCTGTACGCTTCCAGAAATTGAATAGAAAACGGTGCTCTTGCCATATACCAATATTTATTGGAGAAACTTTGGCCAGCACGCTTGATGATTTGAGAGTAAGGAATAACTTCAACCAAATTCTCGGTTTTCATCGTATAAAGCGTGTTATTCCATTCCTGGATTAGCTTCTGAATTTTTGAATCTGATAATTGTTCAGAAATCGAAAAAGGAAAGCCCTTCTGAATAGCAAAATCTGCAACAAAAACCCGATTTCCTCGCTGAGCAATACTTTTGATGAATGAAAGATATTGCAACACGCGTTGCTCTGTTTGTAACAAAGATTCTTCTGTTGGCAAGGTATAAATATCAGCAAAGAAGTCTTCAACTCGCTCGATAAAAGCGTAGCAAGAAGATGCATCATTAATATCAGTATTCTCAGAATCCAGAAGATCCAGCTGATAGCGGCCGAATTCAGTTGTCGCAATTTTATAAGGAAACTGCTTATATGTCTTAATATGCTTCGTTAAGGTATCCGACAAAAAATCGGTATTATGAGATGCGAATAGGTACAACCGCTGACGTTTATCTAGCTTATTTTCTGGGTAAACATATTTCATGTAAACAACATTTTTTGCAGTATCAGTCGCATCTACAGGAGCCTCACATTCTACAAAACCACTTTTTTGATGTAATTTCCACGCGAGCTGATTCTGTCTTAGTGATTCACAATACAACTCATGAACCTTTAACGTTTTACCCGCATAGTGAATAACAGCTTGTTCAAGCTCAAGCCAAATAGCTGTTTTTTCAGCTTGGTCAAGCGCACTGTTGTTGAGGTAAAAACCCCACCATGCTGTCGCGTTATCTTGCTCCCATGAATAAATGGTCACTACACCGACTGGTTTCTCATCGCGACAGAATATTAAAATTTGTCTTTGGTCCATTAGCATGGTTTTATCCCACCATGCAGAATGTTCCTTTTTAGAGATGATATGGTCAGTTAACATCACAGCACGCACATCAGCGTGGTTGCGCCACTCTAACACTGCCCACTTGTCGCCTTCTTGGGCAGGGCGGAGACTAAATGTTGTCATTTTTTGAAATCTCTTCTAGGTGTTCAACAACTCTTTCACACCCTTTACCATCAACGAGGTCACCGCAAATGGAAGATTGATTCAAGAGAAGTTCTTTTTGAGAAATAAAACGCTGATATGCAAGCGCATAATCTTGTGATGATAGCTCGGAGTTCAAGCCCAAATAGCAATGGCCGTCTATGTCATGCAAATCTTTAGCAAGCTGAGTTTGATTGTCGGCGACCGAGCACACGATACCAGGAAGAGCAAGCACACACCTTTCCCATGTTGTAGCGCCGACCGCTCCAACATACAGGTAGGCATCTGAAAAATAATCCATCATGTTTTTCACTTGAACATGAAGGGTTACCCTAGCCTTATGTTCAGCACACAACGCTTCCAACTGTTGTTTGTGAGGGTTGTTCATCCCAATAATCACATCGAGATGATCACCACTATCGACGCTCAATAATCCAAGTAACGCTTTGGATGTTTCATTAGCCCAATCAATACCCCCAAAAAAGAGCACAACTTTTCTCTTGGATAACCGCTGTGTATAGTTTGGAATATGCTTTCTGCTTTCACGAAACTCATCTCTCAGCAACGCATATTTAGGGCCGCAAAGGCGCTTGGTATAACTGGGAAGGTAAGCATCATAGCGACTTTCACCTAAAGAGTAATAATTCTGATCAAGTAACATGTTTGCATCATGAACTCTATCAGCCAAGTCGTCGATTTGAAGAATACAGCAAGATAGTGGTCTCAAAGCCACTTGAAAGCGTTCATCTAACGAATAGTGATCGATTACCAACCAGTCCAACTTTGTTTGAGTTAGACCAGATAGATAATCAGACACGACATCTTGTACTTGTGCAATCTCAGTTTGATAAGGAACTTCCAACCAATTACCGTGAGCACAATGCGTGTTGTGAGTCTCCTCTCCATCCGGCTCAGGTAAACTAATAACATTGAAACTCTCTTCAATGAAATTAATTAAATTTCCTCCCAATTTTCGACATATGAAAACGACTTGATGTCCATTGCCCTCTAACTTACGTGCAAGTGTGAGCATTCTGAATGCATGCCCCGTCCCCATCTTGAACGACGCATCAACGCGAATACCAATTAGCACCTATCTAACCTTTTAATGCTTGAGAAAGCAATAGAGCAAAATCCCAATCCTCAGAGGTATCAAGATCAACAACTCGTTTCCTAGAGACAGGATATGCAATTGCTTTATCTGAAAACATAGGAATCTTTTGACGGTAAGCACTTGGTTTACCCCAATAAAATTGCCCTACATCATGATACCCGACCTCAAGATCCTGAGATCGGGTGTTGAAATGTTCTGGTTGGAACATCTCAACACGTTGTCCTTGAGTCAATTTTACGCCTCTTTGTATTGGGAATGGAAACTCACAAACAGGGAAGCAGTAATCAGCAGAGGGTGACTCTAGCAGCCACTTATAGGTATTGCGTATGTCGTCGACATCGATAAAGGGTGCCGTTGCATATATACAACACAGATATTCAATCGACTGCGACTGGTCTTCGTACCAATCAATAGCATGTAACAGAACGTCTGCCGTTGTGGCAAAATCATCCGAAACGTCTGCTGGACGCATAAACGGTACTTCTGCGCCATACTGCTCTGCGACTTCAGCAATTTCAGCATCATCCGTTGATACGATGACCTTATCAAAGCATCCAGATGCCAATGCGGCCTCTATAGAGTACGCAATGATCGGCTTTCCGTTAAAATCTTTAATATTTTTTCGCGGGATGCGTTTACTCCCCCCACGAGCTGGAATAATCGCTATTTTCATTACGCACCTATTAGAACATCAGTTAATACGTCGACAACCGTATTCTGTTGAGCTTCCGTCATACCGTGGAACATCGGCAAAGAAATCGCTTCGCGATAGTACTGCTCGGATTCAGGGAACTCCCCTTCAGTGAAACCTAAGTCTTGATAATACGGCTGGGTATGTACTGGAATATAATGCAAATTCACACCGATACCACGCTCGCGTAGCGCATCAAAAACCTGTTGATGACTGAGTGAAATTTCATCTAATTTCAGACGAATCACGAACAAATGCAGCCCTGAGTAGGTATTGGGAAGTTGGTAAGGCAGAACAACCGGCGAATTCTCTAGCTTAGTATAATAGCCTTGTGCTAACTCGTGACGAGCAGAGACAAATTCATTCAAGCGCTTCATTTGGCTCACACCTAGTGCTGCTTGCAGCTCTGTCATACGATAGTTAAACCCAAGGTCTATTTGTTGGTAATACCAACCACCATGAGACTCACCACACATCAATTCTGGATCACGCGTAATACCGTGACTACGCAGCAGCGACATTTTATCAGCCAACTCTTTACTGTTGGTCAAAGTCGCGCCACCTTCGGCAGTTGTCACGATTTTTACTGGGTGGAAACTAAACACCGTGATGTCTGAATATTCGCAATTCCCTATCGGTTGCTCTCGATATCGACCACCTATCGCATGCGACGCATCTTCGATAACTTTAAAACCGTACTCTTTGGCTAATTTACCAATTGCAGCCATATCACACGGCTGTCCACATAAATGCACTGGCACTACAACTTTTGGCAGCTTACCTTCAGCTTTTGCTTTAATGAGCTTCTCTTCAAGTCGTATAGGGCACATGTTGTATGTATCTGGGTCAATGTCGACAAAGTCGACTTTTGCACCACAGTACAAACCACAGTTTGCCGATGCTACAAAAGTAACCGGAGATGTCCATAACCAGTCACCTTGTCCTAAACCTAACGCAAGACAAGCAATGTGCAATGCCGAGGTGGCACTGTTTACTGCCAAGGCATACCTTGCGTCAGTATGTTCAATCAGAGCGCTCTCGAATGCAGGAACTTGAGGTCCCTGCGTCAAAAAGTCTGACCTTAAAACATCCAATACACTGTCAATGTCTTGCTGATTAATATCTTGTTTACCGTAAGGAATCACGCTATACCTCACACCGTAAAGTTTGGATCAACGTGTTCTTTGATAAGCTCACGTAAACCTGCAACGGTTTCCCACTCAGTGTTTGTGCCTGAGTTATATTTAAAGCCAAACGGTACTTTTTCTGCTTTATGGTGCTCTAGATACTCAGCCTCAGTGTACGTAAATGACACTGAAGGTAAGATGGCATAATAGCGACCTAGGTCAATCGTATTCAAAGAGTCGGTGTCCGTGATCATTTCTTCATGCAGTTTCTCACCAGGGCGAATACCAACCACTTTAGTTTCGATACCAGGTGCAACAGCTTCTGCAATATCAAGGATCTTATAAGACGGGATTTTAGGTACAAAGATCTCACCACCTAAGTGGTTTTCAAGAGCGTACATCACCATGTTCACGCCATCTTGCAAAGAAATATTGAAACGAGTCATTTCTTCATGAGTGATAGGCAACATGCCTTCTTCTTTTTTCTTCATGAAGAATGGAATCACTGAACCTCGCGAACCCATTACGTTGCCGTAACGTACAACACTAAAACGAATGTCTTTTGAACCTTTGATGTTATTAGCTGCAGCGAACAGTTTATCGGAAGCTAACTTAGTTGCACCATACAGGTTGATAGGGGCGCAGGCTTTGTCTGTTGAAAGTGCGACAACATCTTTAACACCACATTGCAAAGCAGCATGAATGACATTCTCAGCACCGTCGACATTGGTTCGGATACACTCTGTAGGGTTATATTCTGCTGTATCTACTTGCTTGATCGCCGCTGCATGAATAATGACATCAACGCCTTCACAAGCTTGAATCATTCGATTTTGGTCGCGGACATCACCGATAAAAAATCGCAACTTCTGATTGCCTGCGTATTCCTGCTTTAACTCAAATTGCTTGAGTTCATCACGAGAATAGATACGGATCGTTTTGACTTCTGGGTATCTCGTCAAGATTGTTTTTACAAATTGTTTACCAAAGGAGCCTGTGCCACCAGTGATTAAAACTGTCTTATTATTAAGCATTGAAATTCCAACATGTGTTGATTTGTTAATTTTTTTATCTCAGTGACTTTCAATCGCTGAGACACTTTTAATTCAAAATGAGACCACCTCATTTCGCTATATCTTTAATAGTTTGATTTCACCTATCTTGCCAAACCGACACCAACAGGTAACGAGAAAAAATGCCTAAGCCCTAGGCTCTAGATCCTCTGTATCTTCTTTTCGAAACGCAAAACGTATAAGCACAATCACCACACCTAACATTCCACCAAAGAATGTACCTAGTACACAAATCAATGCACGCTTTGGTCCGTCTTTCAGCTCTGGTACAACCGCTGGATCAACAATTTTAAAAATAAACTCTTCCTGTACCTCGGCTAGCATCAGGCTTTTAGTCTGTTCTTCTATCAGCTTATAAAATGTGCTTTGCATGTCAGCTACAGCGGTTTTTTGTAGCTGAGTATTTAGATAGGCTAGGTTTTGTGAAGTTTCAGCAATCGTACGTTCACGCATCACTTTGTTGATATCTTCAATTAACCAATTAACCCATTGTTGAGCTACGTATGGAGAGTAGTATTTTACTGACACAGTGTATAAACCACTCTCTTTATCCTGACTAACGTTCAAAACTTCTTTACTGAACACTTCAAACGCTTCTTGCGCGGTTGGTGTTGCGCCACGCATGCCATTAGGTTCGCGTAACCATTCACCTGTATTTGAGTTATAAAGCTCTTCATTTAAGATGAGTTTGTTATTCGCTAAGTCCCAATCTTTTCCCGCCATTAGAGGCACAAGCAAATCATGTTTGTTGATAAATGCTTCTACAAACTGGCGAGACTTCATCACTTGTACTGCAAGATCTGTTTGCGAAGATTCTCCACCGCCAAGATTAACACCAGCCAATGCAGCCAAACCACCAAGCTGACCTGCCATTTTTGATAAGCCACCTCCATTGGAACTTTCTGCAGGCGCAAGTAATGCTTCTGATTTGTATATATTTGGTAAGCTAAGTGCGTATAGCACCGCACCGACCGCAAAGATAAACGTGGTCGCAATAATGATCCACTTGCCCTTCCATAATGCGCCAAACAATTCGCGTAAGTCGATTTCATCATCTGTGGGCTGGGGTGGATATGGTAGGTAATTTGGGTTGGGTTCTTTTTGTGGTTCCATTGGTATTTATTCCTAAGCTCTGAGGTTCGTTATATTGGACTCAGAGATTGGTGAAACTTGATAGATTATTCTCCGACTTTCAAAACACAACCTCGCTGTGACAAGATTCCTAGTCTCGCTTCGGCTCGCTGGAATGACGGGCTACGGCTAAATAATGCCACTATTAGTGTTTACCATTTTGGTTAATAGTGTACATAACATTGAGCTTATGTAACTTTAATCGTTACATAAGCTCTTACTATTATTGTATTTCTAATCTTGTTTTAAGCTGATTGTAATGACCTTGTTGTTCATTACTTCAACGCGTTGATCGCTACACCAGTTTGGTAAAGGATCTGCGTAGCTGCCGTCCAAGTACTTAATGCATCACGGTAATCGGTATCAATTGGTACTACAATTGTGTCACCTGCTTTTAGCTCTTCATGATTGTTACCGAACCAGTAGCCTGATGTAGGTTTGTAAACCGAGCCATCTGCGCGCACAACGAAGATACGATCTTCATCCGCTTGCTTCTTAGCACCACCCGCTTTATTCAGGTAATCATCCACGTCTAACTTATTGTCCAGTAGATATGTAATTGGAACTTGAACTTCGCCCATGATCGAAACTGTATTGCGGAAGGTTGGCACAAATAAGAAGTCACCATCTTCTAACATAAAGTCAGCTGAGCGTTCATCTTTCAGGATGCGATTAAGCTGCACAACCATACGACCAAGCGCTTTACTACGACTCGCTTCTTCAACAAACTTCAATGTTTTATCTGGGTCAGAAATCACCGAGCTCATATTGCTGTCTGCACGGAAAGTTTTCTTCGCGGTTTCTGCGCGCATATCTGCGGCATATTGGTTTAGTAGTTTTTGCTCTTGTAGGCGAAGCGCTTCACGCGTGAAGATTGCGCCTTGAGGATGAGCAAATTCCGTCAAACCACCAGCACGCTCAAGTAACTCTCCTAAGGTCTCACCCTGACGCACCGTGTAAGTACCAGGGAAGCGAACCTCACCTTGTAGGGTTACAGTGCTTTGCAGCTTGACATTTGGCTTCTCAAGAATATTTAAGCGATCGCGGCCAACAAGGATCGCATCATCGGCTGTGCTTCCTTGAATCGCTTTGCGTAAGTCAATACGTTCCACATCAATAGAAGCACGTTCGTCCTTACTGCTAATCACAGTACGAGCCAACTCTGCATTAATAGTAAATGCATTATACGTTAGACCACCCGCAGCTTCGATTAGGGTAGATACTGACATGCGTGGCGTGAGTGGGTAACGACCAGGGTGTTTGACCTCACCAAATACTTCAGCGATTTGCGGTGCTAAGCCTAAACGAGATTGCTGTTGGAGCTGCAAAAGTACCGGAGCAAGTAAAGTGCGACGGGTGTTTTGTTTCAGCGCATCAAAGTCTTCTTTGGTAATTTCTTTGCCACGGAATATGATTTTCGGTTGTTCTGATTCTTCAATTGAAGATTGTCCCATAGACATATTGTCTGTCGCTGAGGATATTGCAACAGAAGAGCTCATCACTTCTTGCTCTTTTTGTTGATCCAGCTCGGCTTTAAATTGTGCTTGCTCAAGCGTCTTCGCTTTCGTCACCGTATCTTGGTCGGCTAGAGTATCTAAGTCTTCATTATTAAAGCGGTTAAATACCAGTACTCGGTCACGTGAATTTAGTTTTAGGTTATCTTTGCTGCTTGGAGAAAGAATCGCGTTAGCAAGATTAACTTGATAAACCTCAATATCACGTTGTGGGTTAATTTCACGGACAACAACAGCATAGTTAACGTCAGCAGTAGAGTTAAATGACGTATCTACTGATTGGAACAAATCTGCAACACGCAGACCACTCTTCCATTCGATGAAGCCCGGATGACGAACATCACCTTCAATCTGCACGTAACGGGTTAGTTCTTCACTCTTCTTCAGTACATTAACGGCGTCGCCATCTTTGACTTTGGTTTGTTGATCGTGAGACTGGCTGAAGTTAAGGGTTAATGCATCGCGAGCACCTTTTGCTGCATAACGTTTGACTTCAATTTGATCACTGTAAGCGTTAGCAGTAAAACCACCTGCCATTTGAATCGCTTGCTTGTAGGTTTCACCTGATTTCACTTCATAGATTGCAGGGCGATTTACCTCACCATCAATAGCGATGGTATTGCCGACAGCACCAATAAAGACCACATCGCCAGGTAACAGTCGAACATCGTTGCGCGCGTCGCCTTTCAGCAATAGGTCATACATATCAAGCTTGCGAATCACCTGACCATTGCGCTTTAACTGCACGTTACGCAATGCACCGCTCTCACCAAAACCACCACTGTAATAAATGGCTTGAGAAATGGTAGTTAGAGCACTGACGGTGTAAGCACCTGGTTTGTAAGCATCACCCATGACAAACACTTGCATAGTTCGCATTTCACCTAACGAAATATCACTACGCACACCAATCATTTGCTCTTTTACACGTTGGTTTAGTGAGTCACGAACATCGGAAAAGCTCATGCCTGCAACTTGAACTGGACCAAGAGATGGAAAGTTGATGGTACCCGCGCGATTTACTCGTAAACGGTGGGTAGTGTTCTCTTTACCAAACAGCTGGATCACAATTTCGTCGCCGGCACCGACTGTGTAATCCGCAGGAACAGGCACATCACTCACTGGGGCAAATGTTGTAGGTGAACCCGCAAACAGATCCAAGCCGAAGCGTTTTAACTCTTCGTCTTTCGCTAAATCAATTTTATCTGTTTGATTGGCATTACTCACCTCTGGGCGAGGATCAATCACTTGAGGGTTTTGATAGTTACTCGGCTGAGAAGAAGAGCCAGAAGGGAGAGAAATGCCGTACTTACTTGCTAGTGCTTGTTGTTGGTCAGCAGGTAGGCTTTGGAACATTTGCATTTGTTCCGGGGTTGGAGTTTGCGCATGACTGAATGGCGCAAAAACACTTGCCAATACACAAGCGGCAATCGAGAAATATCCTTTAAGCATGATAATTCGCTATTTAAATCGAGAGTTAAAAAATCCTAGTTACTAAAACTAGGCACTAGGTCTTTTAATTAAAATCGGTGCTGAAAGCCGAGTGTCAGGGCATTCAAACGAACTTGGTCTTCTGATGTATTGTCAACAAACTCGAAAACAACCGCATTGTGCTTATCTAAGGCGTAATGCATACCTAAACCAAAGCTAAAGCCTTGATCTTTATCCGAACCGACGTTCTGTTGATCAATTTGGACACTGGAGTACCCCGCCAGTCCGTAAAGTGCGAAACGTTCAGAAACCGGCATGTTCAACTTAACAAAACCACTTGCTAAGCTGTCTACTGCAAGTCCGCTTTCGCGCTGTACTGAGGTGCCGTAACGTGCTTCTAACGCGACATAATCGTTAAAGAAATAGCCTGCTTGCGCTTGAAGAAGGAATGGATTGCCTTCGGTTACGGAAGAAGTAGAAGAGTGGTGATATTCGGCATTAGAGTAGCTCACTAACGCACCTGCATAAAAATCTGCTGAGGCCGTAAATGAGCACAAGCCTAAGCTGATTGCACTCAACGCCCCTAGCCATGGTCGTTTGTTCATCACGTAAGTGTTCCTTGGGTATTGACTGACCGCTGCACATGAATGACGCACGCAGTGAATGTCTGTTAACTCTTTAGTCTGTTTGCTTGTGCGTTTTCACGCTACCGCCCTGCGGCATTACGCGTAGCCACTGTTCGCTGATTACCGAGCTGCTCGGCTTATTGATATAAGTGCTTTTTTAAAGCGTCGCTTTTGTGACAAGAAAATCAAAAAATCATACTTGATAAGCGCAGCATAAAAGCTGGCAAATTATGCATGGATTAGCGCAAAACGGCAAGGGGGCTCACTCTAACGTTTGAGAATAGGCATTCTTGTTCTTGAGAGCAATGACACTCTGAGCATCATTCGTCTAAGTGTAACAAAGCATAATGTTGTACTTATCTCGAATGTCAATTCGCTACTTACTTCGATATTGACGGGGTAGTGTTAGTTATGGTCGGGTGATCCTTCATTACACCAGTACGCTCTAGTTAAAATCACTAAAACCGCCTGCAAATAAATTGTCTTTTCAATGAGACGCATTCTTTAGAACTTGGTAAAATTCCATAGGAAACTATTTACATGCTGATTGTTTTTTAACTAAAATGACAGATGGTATGTTCTAAACAGACCAAACATCGATGTTTTAAAATCTGAAATACAAGGATTAATAATGAAGAACACAGCTCTAGCTATTCTTATGGCTCTAAGCGCATCAACTGCATTCGCAGCGACTGAAGCTGGTACTACTGGCACAGCAGCAGCATCTGCAACTGGTACAACTGCAGTAGCAGTAGGTGCAGCAGCAGCAGTAACTGTAGTAGCAGTTGCAGCGTCAGACAGCGATTCAACTTCAACGTCTACTTCTACTTCTACTTCTACTTCTACGAACTAATTCGTTTAAGCTGAACTAGATAAATCGCCCTGAACTGTTTCAGGGCGATTTTATTTGTAATGAGGGAATGATGAATACCTTTCTATCGCAAAAATGGATGCGCTTACTTGTTGTTTTACCTGTATTAAACCTCACTTTTGGGTGTACTCAGAAATTCAATGATGTCTCAGCGACCGTTCAAGAAGCTTATGGCAACTACATCGATGTTGAACTGACACCAGAAGAAATTGAAGCCGTTCCTTATGCCAGCGCTTATCTAAAAATCGGCAGCCAAAAGCAAGTCTTTGTTGTTCTCGCCTTTGCAGAGTCAAACCCACTAACGGGACAAACCCAACTCAAATGGATCAGTGCCGATAAAGCGATGGTGGTAACAGAGAATGGTCATATTGTTAAAACCATTGGATTGCAAACCACTAACCTAGCCGGTGTCTACGGTGACGTGCCTGCTTACTCAAAATCATCTGTTCAATATGCGCTATCTTATGATTGGTCTGAGCAATACCGTTACGGCTTTCAAGCTCAGGTAGAGCGATCACGTCAAGGCAAAGAGACGATAAACACTCCTATTTCATCGACAGCAACCGACGTTTATACTGAGCTCGTCACTTTTCCAAGCTTAGAAGAAAGCGTAGAGAACACTTATTGGGTAGACAGTAATGGACAAGTGGTGAAAACACGTCAGCACTTAGGACCAAACATGGTGCCAGTTGAATTGACTATTTTGAAAGGGTACAGCAAATCATGAGTAAGCGACTGCTCTCTTTACTAAGCTTAGTGGGTGTTGTCGGTATTACCGCCGTACCTGCTTTAGCCCAAAACCAAAGTTTACCGCCATTACAAGTTGAATTAGTGGGTACTGGAAAAGCCTTACAATTTGAACAGCCAACTCGTTTAGACAACCTCCTGAAACTCGCACAAGAGCAGAACCTTGTCTTGCAATATCCTCTTGCGATTAGTTTGTTTGATGATTCAGAACAGGCACAGCAAGAAAGTCTGGCGTTAAAAAACGCTGTGTTGAACCAAATGATTCAATACAACCTCGTTGGCCATCCATTTTACAAATTTATCCAACAAAGTCAGTTTGCGCCTCGCGTTCTTTCCGCCGTTGATGTTGACCAAATTCGCTTAGACAAATTTGATAACCCGCTTTTAAAAGGCCAGTTTGCCTTAAGTGCACCTCAGCGAGCAGAAAAAGTGTTGTATGTGGGCAATGTGGACAAGGTTTATGCAATCAAAAATCTAGCTGGTATCCCTCTGCATGAACAGGTCGATAGCCTAAAAACCAGTGAGGTTGGTGAACTGGCTCAGCCACCTATTTTAATCTATCCAAATGGTGAGGTGGTTACCCCTCATCATGGCCGGTGGTTAACCAAACAATATTATTTGCCGCCCTTGACCATGGTCTACATCCCATTTGACGATTTTGAACAATCATCAATGGATCAAGACATCGTCAAACTGCTGTCACAACGTAAACCAACCTCATCGAAGAACTAAATATGAACCTGATAAGAACCAGTTTATCACTTTCTTTAATGGGTCCAGCGTTGGTTTGGGCTCAAGATATGCCTTTCGAGGCACCACCACTGCAACCTTCACAGATGGATTTTGGTGGCGTGGGGTTAATGCAAATGCCAACTGGCCGTATGGCTCCTGAAGGTGAGTTTAACTTTGCGGTCACTGGCAGCGATGAGTACCTATTTTACAATGTGACTCTGCAAGTGATGCCTTGGCTAGAAACGACGATTCGTTACACCATGGTGAACGATCTTTTCTATAGTGACGACCCAAGCTTCTCTGGAGATACCAAGTACACCGACAAAGGCATCGATTTTAAAGTTCGCTTATTAGAAGAATCTGAGTACTTACCAGAGCTTTCTGTTGGTATTCGTGACTTTGCGGGTACAGGCCTGTTTGATGGTGAGTTTGTTGCTGCAACAAAACGCTACTCTAACCCTAACCTTGGTACCTTTGATTTTACCTTAGGTATGGGCTGGGGTTACCTTGGAACGCGTGACAATATCAGTAACCCAGCTTGTAAATTGTCAGATAGTTTCTGTGAACGCCCTTCCGATTTTAAAGGCAATGGCGGTAGCGTAGACTTTGAACGTTGGTTTAAAGGATCGGCGGCTCTATTTGGTGGTGTGGAATATCAAACACTTCATGCCCCACTGCGCTTCAAGCTTGAATACGACAGTAATGACTACAGCGAAGATTTTCCTGTGGTACGCGGTGGCATAGACATGACACCCCACACCCCTTGGAACTTCGGCGTGCTTTACCGTTTAGGCCACATGGCGGACTTGCGTTTGAGTTATGAACGTGGTGATACGTTAGTAGCAGGCGTAAGCCTTTACACAAACTTCAATGACATGCCGTCTTTCTGGCGTGATACACCAACGCCAGAAGTTGAAGGCAAGCAACCAGAGCAACTGTCTGATGTCGATTGGGAGCGCGTTACCGAGGAGCTGGATAAAGTCGCTGGCTACCAAAATACCCAGCTCTATGTTGAAGCCAATACTGTCTCCGTTGTTGGTGAACAGAAGAAGTATCGCGATCGCAACGAAGCGCATGAAAAAGCAGCTGCAGTTCTTTACAACGAGATGCCAGACAACATTGATACCTTTACTATCAATGAACGCAGCCGTGGTTTGCTCGGCGATCAAACAGTTATCTCAAAAGATAAGTACCGTGACTTTGCTGAAGTGAACTACATCAACCCGAATATTGAAGATGCGACGTCTACATCAAGCAATAAGCCTCAGGGCAAACCTGCTTACGATGGATTTGAGCGTTTTGATTGGGGCTTTGCACCAAAACTTGCTCAAACCTTGGGTAACCCAGAAGACTTCTACTTGTTTAGTGTTGGTTTGAGCGGCAACGCTTCTTACTGGCTAACGGACAATTTAGAAATCGGCGGTTCGCTGTACTGGGATTGGTACAACAACTACGACAAGTTTAACTACGTAACACCACCGGATGGCACAAGCGTTCCACGTGTACGTACTATGTTCCGTGCTTATCAGAATGAACACGCGGTAACTATGTCGAACCTTCAATTAACTTGGTTCCAAGAGTACTCCGATACCATGGACCAGCAGTTTTATGCAGGTTACCTAGAAAGCATGTTTGCGGGTGTAGGTACGGAGTTCTTATACCGTCCAAAAGGCGCAAACTGGGCGCTTGGTGCTGATGTTAACTTAGTTTCTCAACGTGATCCTGAAAGCTACTTTGGTGTTTATGATGAGAAGTGGCAGCATATCCCTGAATACGGCCGTCCATTCCAAGTGGTAGATAAAGGCTTTACTGGCTTTGTATCGGGTTACTACTACCCTCAATGGGATTTCCTACAAGATTTGATGATTCAAGTCGATGTAGGCCAGTTCCTAGCGGGTGATGTGGGTACTCAAGTGAATGTATCTAAGCAGTTCAAAAGTGGCGTGATCGCAGGTGCTTTCGCATCATTTACCGATTTATCGTCTGAGGAATTTGGCGAAGGTAGCTTTACTAAAGGCTTCTATATTTCGATACCATTCGACATCATGACGGTGAAGCCAAGTAACAACCGTGCGAACTTTAGCTGGCAGCCATTGACTCGCGATGGTGGTCAGAAGCTCGGTCGTAAGTACAGCCTAATTGAGCTGACGGATGAGCGTAACCCTTGGTATCAACGTCCAAACACGTCAAATGAAAAGTGATCTAACCATTAATAGGTTATATATCTAATACAAAGGAAGCTTCGGCTTCCTTTTTGTTTGTCTAACGACAACGACTCCCCCTAGTACTAGCACCTAAAGGCTTAACTCTGCTAAACTTCCTGAGAAAATTTTAATCTATGGTGGAAGTCTTATGATCATCGTAACTGGTGGTGCTGGCATGATCGGCAGCAACATTGTTAAAGCACTGAATGAAGCAGGTATTAACGATATTTTGGTTGTCGACAACCTAAAAAATGGCAAGAAGTTTAAAAACTTAGTTGATCTTGATATCACAGATTACATGGATCGTGATGACTTCCTTACCCAAATCATGGCGGGTGATGACTTCGGCCCTATCGAAGCGGTCTTCCATGAAGGTGCTTGTTCTGCTACAACTGAGTGGGATGGCAAGTACATGATGCTAAACAACTATGAGTACTCAAAAGAACTCCTACATTACTGTTTAGATCGTGAGATTCCGTTCTTATACGCATCATCGGCAGCGACATACGGCGAGACAGAAACGTTTGTTGAAGAGCGTGAATACGAAGGTGCACTTAACGTATACGGTTATTCAAAACAACAGTTTGATAACTATGTACGCCGTCTGTGGAAAGACGCAGAGGATCATGGTGAGCAGCTTTCTCAAATCACTGGTTTCCGTTACTTCAATGTATATGGCCCACGTGAGGATCACAAAGGCAGCATGGCATCGGTAGCCTTCCACCTAAACAACCAAATCAACGCCGGTGAAAACCCTAAGTTATTTGAAGGTAGTGGTCACTTTAAACGTGATTTCGTTTACGTTGGCGATGTATGCAAAGTAAACCTTTGGTTCCTTGAAAATGGTGTTTCTGGCATCTTCAACTGTGGTACTGGCCGCGCGGAGTCTTTCAACGAAGTCGCACAGGCAGCTATCAAACACCACGGTAAAGGTGAGGTTGAGAATATTCCGTTCCCTGAGCACCTAAAAGGCGCTTACCAAGAATTCACGCAAGCCGACCTAACTAAGCTTCGTGCTGCCGGCTGTGATGTAGAATTCAAAACGGTAGCAGAGGGTGTTGCTGAATACCTAGCGATTCAAAACCGTTAATTCCCCTCGAAGGTGGTAGTTAACTCTCTACCACCTTTACTCTGATATTATTACTAGTATCATTTCTACATACCTCCACTCGCCTCTCTCCAAAAAAATATAGGTACTTAAAACTTCATGACTAATCAACGTGATGATTTCGATCCTAAAGCTTACAATCCTAAATTTGAGCGCCACTTTTTAGCACCGAAGTATTGGGGTACGTGGATAGGCGTTATCCTTTCTTTGCCGCTTGCTTTATTACCTTTAGCTGTTCAGAAATGGCTAGCAAAAACCATTGCGAAGAAGCTGGCTAAATCTAACAAGGGTCCAGCTCACCGAGCTCGAGTCAACTTTGAGCTGTGCTTCCCAGAGAAATCATTTGAAGAGCGCGAAGCACTGATTGAAAAAACACTTTATACCGCAGCATTGTTCTTTTTCCGTTTTAGCTTACTTAGCTTACGTTCATCTAAATGGTTACAGCAGCGTTGCCAGATCCGAGGTTTAGACATCCTTCAAAAACACATCGACAATGATGAGAAAGTCATTTTGATGGTTCCACACTCATGGGCAATTGATATTCCCGCAGTGTTACTTGCCTCAATGGGTATGCCAGTCTCTGCAATGGCAAAAAAGCAAAAAAATGAAGTCGGCGATTGGCTAATGCACGAGCAACGTGTGCAATATGGCGGCCGTGTTTATGAGCGCTCTGGTGGTATTAAACCATTTTTGAAATCGATCCGTGATGGCTACATTGGCTATTACTTACCCGATCAGGATCATGGTCCTGAACACAGCGTTTTTGTCGATTTCTTTGCTACCAGAAAAGCAACGCTTCCAGGCTTAGGTAAAATTGCCAAACTATCACGCGCTAAAGTGTTACCTATGTTTGCTTCTATGAATACAGAAGATGGTAAGTTTGATATCGAAATCTTACCGGCGTTTGAGCTAGATAAAGGCGAAGAACAAGACGCTCGCACTTGTAATCAAGCAATCGAGTACTTTGTTGCAAATAAACCGGAACAATACATGTGGGTGCTACAACTTCTGCACTCTCAAGAAGACGGCAATAACTATTACAACCTATTTAAACCGAGATACAACACTGACTGGCAAATAAGCAAATGAAAAAAATCTTAATTATTGGCCCTTCTTGGGTTGGCGATATGGTGATGTCGCAGTCTCTTTATATTGTCTTGAAGCAAGTCCACCCAGAAAGCCAAATTGATGTAATTGCACCAGGTTGGTGTAAACCAATTCTGGAGCGCATGCCAGAGATCCATCAAGCCATTGAAATGCCTATTGGTCATGGTGAATTCAACTTACTTGGTCGTCGCGAAATCGGTAAATCATTACGAGAAAAGCAGTACGACCACGCCTACATCCTGCCCAAGTCTGCAAAATCAGCTCTTATTCCTTGGTTTGCTAATATCCCACTTCGCACTGGTTGGAAAGGTGAAATGCGCTACGGTCTACTCAATGACTTGCGTCCAAATATGAAATCTTTCCAGTTCATGGTTGAGCGCTATGTTGCATTAGCCTATTCACAAGCGGAGATGATCGACTCTTCTTCTCTGGGCGGCTTAGAAACATTGCCTCGCCCTAGCCTGTTTATTGATAAAAAAGAACAAGCTGAAGCGATTGCTAAGTTTAATCTCGATCAAGAAGTGCCTGTTGTTGGCCTGTGCCCAGGTGCAGAGTTTGGTCCTGCGAAAAAATGGCCTGAAACACATTACGCAGAAGTTGCATCAGCAATGGCAAATGCAGGAAAGCAAATCTGGCTATTTGGTTCTCAAAAAGACCTTGAGACCTGTAACAACATCAAACAATTAGTACCTCAAGAACATCAGCACCAGATTCATGTTTTGGCAGGACAAACTAGCCTGATTGAGGCAGTTGATCTGCTGGCGGCATGTCAGACTGTTGTAGCAAATGACTCGGGTCTTATGCACGTGGCAGCGTCTGTTGGCTGTAACGTCGTGGCGGTCTATGGCTCCACCTCACCAAAATACACGCCACCGCTTGCAGAGAAGGTAGAGATTGTTCATACCGACATTGACTGCCGTCCATGCTTTAAGCGTGAGTGTGAGTTTAAGCACCTTAAGTGTTTAACTGAGTTATCACCAAAACAGGTGCTAGATAGCATCCAAAAACTTGAAGCTATAACGGTAAGTTTATGCTAATTCGTTTTTTTTACACATTGCTGCTTGCCCTTGCGTCTCCTTTCCTATTGTTTGGTTTATATAAAAGTAAACCAAACAAGCCCAAATTTGGTCAACGATGGAAAGAGCATTTTGGTATAACCCCAAAACTAGAGACAACTGAGCGCCCTATTTGGGTTCATGCGGTTTCGGTCGGTGAAAGTGTCGCTGCTATCCCACTCATTAAAGAGTTGAAAAAGCAAAACCCAACCCAACCTATTGTGGTCACCACCACAACCAGTACTGGTGCGGAACAAATTGCTAAGTTGGGCGACTTAGTGGAACACCGCTATATGCCTATCGATTTTGGTTTTGCTGTGAAAGGTTTTCTAAAGGCAATACGCCCAAAGCAAATGTTGATAATCGAAACCGAACTTTGGCCAAACACGCTTAATACTGTCCACAATGCAGGAATCCCTATCATAGTGGTCAACGCTCGCCTCTCTGAAAAGTCGTGCAGAAACTACGCTAAAGTGCAGCCTCTGTTTGACCTATTACACCCTTGCATAGATAACGTTCTTTGCCAGACGGAGTCAGATGCTGAGCGTTTCGAACGTTTAGGTGTCGAGAAAAACAAACTTTTTGTTACTGGCTCGATAAAGTTTGATATTCAGATATCGGACGACGTAAAAGAAAAAGCTAAATCGCTAAGGAATGCTCTCGGATTAGAGCGCCCGATTTGGATTGCAGCCAGCACTCATAAAGGCGAAGATGAGCAGGTATTAGAAGCTCACAAAAAAATCTTAGATTCGCACCCAAATGCACTTTTAATCCTTGTTCCACGGCATCCAGAGCGATTCGAAGATGTATTTGAGCTTTGCCAAGGTCAAGGCTTTGAAACTGCTCGCCGTACAAGCCAAGAAGAAGTAACAACATCGACCCAAGTTTATCTTGGAGATACCATGGGGGAGATGCTTATCTTGATTGGATCAGCCGACATTTGCTTTATGGGCGGTAGCTTAGTTGGCGATAAGGTTGGTGGGCACAATGTTCTAGAACCTGCGGCTTTGGGTGTGCCAGTCATCACTGGGCCGAGCTATTTTAACTTCCAGTTAATAATAGAAAAGATGCTTCAAAAAAAGTGTATTACAATCTCGCACTCAGACCTTAATTTAGACATTGTTCGGCTGATTGAAGACCCAAAATCTCGAAATCTAATGACTCAAAAGGCTTATTCAATAATGAGTGAGAGCATTGGTTCTATCGATAAAACAATCAAGTCATTACAACTACCGATGAGGACATCATAGTGTTAACTTACGCGATAATCCCTGCTCGTTCTGGCTCAAAAGGACTACCCGATAAAAATATCAAAGAGATTGATAACAAACCTTTGATTTCATACTCAATTGAATTTGCTAAAAGCATTACAGAAATCGATCGCGTATTTTGTAGTACAGATTCTAGTCGTTATGCGGAAATTGCTAAACAGTATGGGGCAGAGGTTCCATTTCTTCGTAGCGAACATGCTGCAGCAGATACTGCAATGGAGCAAGACATCCTTGACGATTTGCGCATATCTTTTCAACAACAAGGCATTCCTGAACCTGACTTTATCGTATGGTTACGCCCGACGTTTGTTTTTCGCTCTAAATCAGATATCGAGAATGCTATTAAACTAATCAAAAATGATGCAAACATTTCATCAGTGAGAACTGTTGTAGAGTCAGAAAACAGACTGTATCAGATAGAGAACCACAAGCTCAAAGCATCATTTGATGACTTAGGTAAGTCAATGATGAGAAGACAAGACATGCCACAGTCATACAAAGTATTCAGTACTGACGTGTTTAGATTTAAGAACAATTCTTTTGGGGACGCATTCTTAGGTAGTAATGTTGTAGCTATCGAATCCCATAAAATATGTGGTCTCGACATAGATGACCTAATTGATTTTCATATCGTAAAATCCCTAGTAGAAAATTCAAAGGAGCTTGTTAATGAGTTTTTGTCAGAAAATCGTTGATTTGATCAGCCAAAACCTTGATGAAATTACCTCGCTCAAAGCGACTAAAATGGAAAAAGCGGATGGTAGTTTCGTATCAAAGGGAGACCTACTGGTTCAAGAATTAGTCTTTCAATACTGCAATGAGAACTTACCTAAGCACCAACTAATTTCTGAAGAGTTTGCACCCTTCGATAATACCGAATGGGATGAGTCCGCCTCTTTTGTAGTTTTAGACCCAATTGACGGTACTGAAAATTTTGTAAGTGGCCTTCGTGAATGGGGAGTAGGCATATCTATTTACACTAACGGAGTGCACCAAGAATCTTGCATCTATCTACCTGAACTCAGAGAAGTCGCTATAACTGGCCAGCCATTAGAGCGCTTTAGCTCAAGAATTCATGGGCTATCCTCATCACTGAGCAAACAAGATTTAGAAAAGCTTCCTGAAGGATTCGAATACAGAATCATCGGTTGCTCGATGTATAACATGCTAAGTGCGGTTAAGGGAAGTTATGCACGCTTTGAAAATGTAAAAGGGGTTAATTGTTGGGATGTGTTACCTGGTTTAAACCTCGCTCTTGAGCACAATGTTAAAGCATTTGTAGACGGTGTTCCGTATCAAGGGCAAATACTATTCCCTATAAAGAAATACAAAATTCTACTTGAGGCTTAATATGTCAAATATTACTGATGTACTTCGATATTTCGCTCTCACAGGTAAAAAGAAGATAGCGATCATCGGTAAAGGTCCGTCTTTAGATAACATAGACTTAACTAAGCTGGATGACTTTTTTATTGTAAATATCAACGACTCAGAGAAAGCACTAGCTGGCGATGTCGGTCTATATCACCAAGCTTGGGTCAATGATTATTTACAGAGTAAAGGCGGAGAGTGTCACTTCTATATTAGTTCTTATGAAGGCGCATTACCGGAAGGTAACTATGTAAAAGTAGAACATGTTTACGAAAACCCTGAACACGTCCGTCCACTTCAAGACCGATTCTTTGACTCAAAATTTATCATAGAAGATGCAACGGTAATATCAGCTCTAAAGCTAGCAAATATGTGTGCTGACCACGTACGTGAAAAGCTTGATGTTTATCTTCTCGGGTTTGATTTTTCTGTTTCTACTGGCTTTTCAAAAAAGTCAGGTGGCCACATTGAATTTGGTGAACAAGATTATGTAGAGAGTTTGCTAAACAATCAAAAGTCTTATTTAGAACTGATACTCTCTCATGAATCAGACTTGTCTATAACCGTAAACCATGTGGGTGACAAAAGTTTCAGCTCGATGAGTGACAAACAGTTTAACTTTCTTATTGAAGGAGAAACCGATGTCAGCAACGTATGCCCAAAAGACTTGTCTAGGGACAGTTATAGACGGCCTAACGCAGTAAAAATCGTAGCAGAAATCACAACAAACCATTTCGGCGATCTTGAATTACTTCAGAAGATGATAAAAGCAGCAGCAGAAGCTGGTGCTGATTACATCAAGCTGCAAAAAAGAGATGTCGAGACTTTTTATTCCAAAGAGGAATTAGAAAGACCTTACACGTCACCATTTGGCTCAACATTCAGAGACTATCGACACGGTCTAGAGTTAGATGATTTTGGGTTTAAAATGGTCGATAAGTGGTGTAAAGAGTATGGCATTAACTGGTTTGCCTCTGTTTTGGATCTTCCTTCTTATGAATTTATGAAACAATTTGAACCAGAGTTAATCAAATTACCATCAACAATCTCGGAACATACAAGCTTCCTTAAGTCAGTGGCAAAAGACTTTAAAGGAGACGTGGTGCTTTCAACGGGTATGACAGATAAAAACTACGAAGACTTTATCCTCGAAGAGTTCAAAGCATGTCGGCATTTATACTTGCTCCAATGTGTATCGTCTTACCCAACAATGAATGAAGATGCGAATGTTTCTGTTGTTCGCCACTATCATAGCCTGAGCAAGTTACACCCAAAGGTGAAACCAGGCTACTCTAGCCACGATGTTGGTTCCTTGTGCTGCCAACTTTCAGTCGCTGCAGGAGGCTTAATGGTAGAAAAGCATGTTAAGTATGGTAATACTCCATGGGCTCACTTTGACAATGTAGCAATTGACATGCTTACGGGTAATTTCAAAAAATTTGTCGATGATATTCGTTTAGCTGAACTGTGCTTAGGAAATGAAACTAAAAAAGTTTTATCATCAGAACATCATAAGTACCGAAAATCTTAGACGCCTCTCACTGCACTAATATACTGTGACTAGATAATATATGTATAATTTTAACGACTTATTTAATTTTGACCGACAACAAGCTGCTATATTTCTAGTTGATACTGTTAAAAATGGTGAGCTAAAACTAATGCACCCAACTAAAAGCATAGTTACATATTGCCGCCAAAGTTCTAGATATAGAAAAGCGAACATTCTGCTTTTCTCTGATGAGAACTTACAGAATCAATGGTATTTAGTGCAGATCTATAACCTGGTCGATGGATATATCTGTGATGAAGATGTATTTAACCCACTCGGCGCAGGTGAGTTATCAGAATTGCACAAAATTCTTCAAGATACTAATAATCTTTTTGACTTAAAGAGTGCTAACACTAAAGTGGACGGTTTCCTCTTCTCGCAAGAGCGTCCGTACCACTATATATATGACCAATTTGTGAGTTATTTCTATCTATCAGAAATAGATAATATTGATCAGTACGCCTTTACAGATAAGCTTTGCTTTTATCGAGAACTCCCAGACAATAAAGAGCTGCTCACTGCAAATCAGAATGGTTGCTATTTATTTCCTTGCACGAAAGGAAGCATTTATAATGATAAATCAGCAAATTCGATGCATCATTTTATCCGAAGTAACTCGGCCAAAATTGAGAGTAAAAGTTCATTAACCCTTTGGGTTGGCATCACAGCACAAAAGCGCTCATGGTTAGAACAAACAGATGGATTATGTAACATCGCAATAGAGCTATCCAAACACTATTCATCCATAACCGTGCTTGTCGATGGTTGGACTAGTCTTGCCGGTGGAATACCAGATAGCATAAAAGACATTGCCCGTGACAATGCCGTTTTTGATGCGATATCAACAAAACTAAGCTCACACGACAAAGTTGAATTGGTAAACTTAATTGGTAAAGACTATAAATACAAAGTTGGTTACGCCTTAAGCGCTGATGCTTACATTGCTAACTCAGGAGCAGGAAGTATGGTTCCTCTAATGTTTGCTTCCAAAAAAGGGGTATTGCATTCAAATGGCCAGCTTTACACCTTTGAAAATGCATATGACCAAAGAACTATTCTTGTCCCAAAAAACAAGATTTATTCTGAAAAGAAATCTAAGGATAGTGGCATCTACTCTATAGATTGGAAAGTAATATATAACCTGTTAGCAAACCTACTTGAAATAGATGAGAGATTAACCGAAGCAACAGGCCATAGAAGCAAACACTATTTCAATATTAAGAAATTTATATTTAAGAAAAGTATTCAAATCGAAACATTCTTAAAAAAAATAAAATCTAAAATTTCTTAACCTTTTAAACAGCAATCTCGTATAATTTTACAGGATTAATTAGGTATCAGGAGCATTATTTTGAACCTTTTCTTGGTAACATCACCTTTTCAGTACATATGTGCAGTCGAAGCAAGAGTACACTATAAAACTGAAGATAATATTCTATTGCTTGTAGAGCAAGCCTCTGAGCCTGGCCTAAGTCAACAAAAAAAATTGGTTAATGAAAACGACTGGGAACATGTAATAAAAATCCCAAGAAAGAATAGAACTCGAAATCTACCAAAAGTTATAAAAGAAATCTGGAAAATAACAAATAGAAAACAAATCAATAACTTTTTCCATGCTGAATATAATGGGTGGCGCACTAAGTTATTGTTACGCAACTTAAATATAGATAAAGAAGTATATTTTGATGATGGGACATTAACCATCAATGAATATGAAGAAGAAATACGCTCTAAAGCAATTTATTCAAGAAAGCGCTTTATTAATGATTTTACTCTTAAATTTCAAGGCATAACGCCAATTGGTGAACTTCCGCAAAGTGTGAA
Source organism: Vibrio sp. MOR3 (assembly GCF_001557775.1). NCBI lineage: Bacteria > Pseudomonadati > Pseudomonadota > Gammaproteobacteria > Vibrionales > Vibrionaceae > Vibrio > Vibrio sp. MOR3. The sequence continues at coordinate 344,984 of NZ_LNRD01000003.1, forward strand.
TTTAGAACTGTTCACTATTTTTGATATAGAAAACCCTGAGCATGTCATCGTCAAAAACACACTTGTTGAACTCAAGAAAAAGGTAGGTTCTACAGAGCTATTCGACCCGACGGCACCTGTAGGCTTTATTGGTGAGGGAGCTATTGGGCACAAACGTAGAAAGACTCAAGAAGTTTACGTAGAAGAAGTAAGAACATTTGCCCTAAATCATCCTCAAGGTGTCACCTACTTCCCTCATAGAACCGAAACAAAAGAGATAAAGGAAGCGATAAAAAGCATCCCTAACCTAACATACCATCAGAGTGAATACCCTTTAGAAATAGAACTTGTCGAAAAGAAAATTAAGTTGTCTAAGCTTATTGGAGCGTTATCTACTGCTCAATATACTGCATCCCTTATTTATAAAGACATGCCCATTTATACAATAAAAACTTTAACTGACATGCTTCCTGAAAGCATTCAAAAGAGGTGTAAAAGAATTGAAGACGCCTATGCTAAACATGGTATTGCAACTATCAATCAGTAAAAAAAGGGAGTTATATTAACTCCCTTTCAATTATGCAAAGTGTGAAAACTGCAATGGTGTACCAAACTTTAAATCTTGTGTCGCCACAGAGCCTATAACTTCATCTAGGTATTTTGGTAAAATACCATTCCCAGGTCGAATCGAGCGAACATGCTCTTCTGTAAACACTTCACCTTCTTTGATGTCTTTAACAACGTATAAAGAACGACGATGAAATTTGGTCTGAAGCTCCACTTCTGTACTAACAAAATTTGGCTTGCCAAGTGCTTCATAAGCCATGTTGCAGTTTACGACTAAAGATGTGAGCTCTTCTTTTTCAAGGGAAAATGCAGAGTCAGGCCCTCCATCAGCGCGAGCAAGAGTAAAGTGCTTTTCAATAACACATGCTCCTAATGCCACAGCTGCAACAGATACGCCAATGTCCATCGTATGGTCAGATAACTCAACTTCCACGCCAAATGCATCACGCATTACTGCCATTGTAGATATATTCGCTTGTGACGCTGGGGTTGGATAACCACTGGTACAATGGAGCAAGATAATGTCTTTGACTCCTGCGGCTTTCGCTGCAGCTACTGCCTCTTCAATCTCACCTAAGTTGGCATTTCCCGTTGACATTATCATCGGTTTTCCTGTTGAAGCTACCTTTCGAATCAAAGGAAGATCAATCAACTCAAATGAAGCAATTTTGTACGCAGGTGCGTTCAAACTTTCCAAAAAGTCGACCGCTGAGTGATCAAAGGGAGAACTAAAAATGGTAATTCCTAGCTCAGAAGCTGCATCAAACAGTGTTTTGTGCCAATCCCAAGGTGTATGCGCTTGTTCATACAAATCATAGAGCTTTGAACCATCCCAAAGCCCTCCACGAATCATAAATTCTTCACTATCGTGGTTAATTGTAATCGTATCAGCAGTGTATGTTTGTAACTTAACTGCATCCGCACCTGCTTCTTTTGCTGCTTTGATCAGCGCAATTGCACGATTAATGTCACCATTATGATTGCCAGACATCTCTGCGATAATATATGGCTTGTTCCCTTGACCAATTTGTCAGTTTGCTATCTTCATAATTACCTTTACTTTTTAGATATAAAGTTAGAGCGTCTCGTGTTTAAGCGATCTCTTGATCGTACGAGACTTCTAAGCAAGCTGTGTGTTTACAGTGTATTCTGGGAACAAAATCAACATAAGGTTCATACAACTCTATTTCGGAGTGCTTTTCTTTGACTAAAGCAATCAGGTTTCCTTTCAGCCGACGACTAATGAAGACTATTTCATGTCCTTTTTGCTGTAACCGACTAGCCAGCGTTAACGTTCTGAATGTATGTCCGTCCCCATTTTCAGAGAAGCGTCAACCCGAATACTAGCCAGCATTGTTCAACTTCCTTGTAAAGCTTTAGAAAGAAGCAAAGCAAATTCCCAACCTTCTCGGGTATCCAAATCGACTACACGATTTCTTAATATAGCAAGGCAATTGTCGTACTTGAAAACATCTCTGGACAATTGCCAGATACTAGCTTAAGCCCTCTCTGAATTAGGAAAGAAAATTCACATACGGAAAAATAATAGTCAGCAGCAGTATCTTTCAGAAGCATTTGATGGACTAACTGGATATCTTCAATAGCAATGAATGGCGCTATAACATAGTCATTTGAGAACGCTTCTGGACGGAAAAATGGAACTTCCGCACGAAACATCAGCGCTCTCTCTACATCAGTAGAAACTTCGACTTTATCGAAACACCTTGGCTAAAGTGCCGCTTCAAGAGAATATACGATTACATGTTTTCCATTGAAGTCTCTAATGTTTTTACGTGGAATACGCTTACTACCACCACGAGCTGGAATAGTCGCGACTTTCATTAGCGTTCCTGCAATATTTCAGTGAGAACTTGAACGACAGTATCCTGCTGCTCTTCACTCATCGCGTGGAACATAGGAAGAGAAATAGCTTCGCGGTAATAGCGCTCAGATTCAGGGAAATCACCTTCACTGAAACCCATTTTTTCATAGTAAGGCTGAGTATGGACTGGAATGTAGTGCAGGTTGACTCCAATACCTTTGTCTCTCAGTGCGTCAAACACCTCTTTGTGTGTTAAAGAGATCTTGTCCAACTGCAAGCGAATTACATAAAGGTGAAGGCCCGAGTAGGTATTCTCCAATTGATATGGCAGTACCACAGGTAAAGACTTCAATAGCTGATTGTAACGGTCTGCAAGGTGATGACGAGCGGTAATAAAAGCGTCTAAACGATGCATCTGAGATACACCCAGTGCCGCCTGAAGCTCGGTCATACGGTAGTTAAAACCTAAATCAATCTGTTGATAATACCAGCCACCATGGCTTTCACCTTCCATTTGCTCAGGGTCACGAGTAATACCGTGACTTCGAAGCAAAGTCATCTTGTCAGACAAAGCCTTTTGGTTGGTCATTACTGCACCACCTTCCGCCGTCGTTACAATTTTAACTGGATGGAAGCTAAAGACAGTGATATCCGAATGTTCGCAATTCCCTATAGGCAAGCCTTGATATTTGCCGCCAATTGCATGTGAAGCATCTTCAATGACTTTGAAGTTGTACTCTTTCGCCAGTTTGGCGATCGCCACCATATCGCACGGTTGACCACACAAATGAACCGGCACAACAACTTTCGGAAGCTTACCTTCAGCTTTCGCTTGGATTAACTTTTCCTCAAGGCGTTTTGGACACATATTGTAAGTATCAGGGTCAATATCTACGAAGTCGACCTGCGCACCACAGTACAAACCGCAGTTTGCTGACGCTACGAAAGTAATAGGAGACGTCCAAAGCCAATCCCCTTCACCTAGCCCCAAAGCAAGGCAAGCAATGTGTAATGCTGATGTAGCACTATTCACAGCCAATGCGTAGCTTGCACCTGTATGATCGATAAGTGCTTGCTCAAATGCAGGAACTTGAGGCCCCTGCGTCAGAAAATCCGAGTTCAAAACATCAATAACACTATCAATGTCTTGCTGGTTAATATCTTGCTTACCGTAAGGAATCACTACTATTCTCACACTGTAAAGTTTGGATCAACGTGCTCTTTGATTAGCTCACGTAGGCCTTCAATACTTTCCCACTCTGTATTCGTACCTGAATTGTATTTGAAACCAAACGATACTTTTTCCGCTTTGTGGTGTTCAAGATATTCTTGCTCTGTGTAAGTAAACGAAACAGAAGGTAAAATTGCGTAGTATTTGCCAAGGTCGATCGTATTTAGCGAATCAGTATCGGTAATCATCTCTTCATGAAGCTTTTCACCTGGGCGAATACCTACAACTTTAGTCTCACATTCTGGAGCAATCGCTTCTGCGATATCCAAAATCTTGTAAGAAGGGATTTTTGGTACAAAAATCTCACCGCCTAAATGATTTTCAAGCGCGTACATCACCATGTTGACGCCATCTTGCAATGAGATATTAAAGCGTGTCATCTCTTCATGAGTGATCGGCAACACACCTTCTTCACGTTTACTCAAAAAGAATGGGATCACGGAACCACGCGAGCCCATTACGTTGCCGTAACGCACTACGCTGAAACGGATATCTTTCGAACCTTTGATGTTGTTCGCCGCAGCAAACAACTTATCCGAAGCAAGTTTGGTTGCTCCATATAGGTTAATTGGTGCACATGCTTTATCTGTTGATAACGCTACAACATCTTTAACGCCGCACTGCAGCGCTGCATGGATAACATTCTCTGCACCATCAACATTAGTTCGGATACATTCTGTCGGGTTGTATTCTGCAGTATCTACCTGCTTAATCGCTGCAGCATGAATAATCACATCAACGCCTTCACAGGCTTGAATCATGCGGTTTTGATCGCGAACATCACCGATAAAGAAACGAAGTTGTGGGAAATCTTTTGCTGGGTACTTCTGCTTAAGCTCAAACTGTTTTAGTTCATCGCGAGAAAAAATAATAATTTTCTTCACTTCTGGGTAGCGTTCAAGAATGGTTTTAATGAACTGTTTACCGAACGAACCAGTGCCACCAGTAATTAAAATTGATTTAGAATTCAACATAGTATGCTCTTACTGTATACCTACAGGCGATTTTGCCCATTCAATAAGTAAATTTATTATATCAACGTTACTAGTCTAACTTTAGCATTTTGCAAAAGCGGTTGCGTTAAGTAATTTAAACTAGTGGAAATTCAGCTAGCGTAACGTTCTTCGCTATTTTGCTAGCAATTCAAAGTCTGACTCATGCCAATGAATTTGATGCTTCTTTTTCTCTTTCAAAAACGAGCGCTTCAATCTGTCTAGGTTGCTTTGCTTCCAATCACCATCTGATTGCTGACAGCACTTATCAAAGTCGATAATCCAGACCTTGTCTTGGTCGTCAATTAAGATGTTATGAATGTTCAAGTCGGTGTGGTTCACATTAACTTTATGCATCTTGGCAATTTCTTGCCCAACCTTCTGGTACATCACTTCCGATAATGGTTTTTCTTGCAAAATACTGACCAAGTCTCTGGCATTTGGAATTCTCTCGCTGAGAAGATCCGCTTGGTAAGTCAAACCTGTTTTAACTGCTCGCGCGGCAATCGGACGAGGAACATTAACTCCGGCATCTATCAAAATCTGCAAAAGATTTAACTCCTGAGCACTACGAGTTTGTTCCCAACCAGAAAACCAGTATTGGTCTTTCACAAGTTTGCCGAATAGACCACCTCGGTGATAATGTCGAAGGGCGGCTTGCATAGAATCGAGTTGAACAAACCAGGTTGTTCCCCGACCAGAAGCGCTGCCCAAGATTTTACCTTGTTCTTGCCAATAGCCGGCATCAAACAATGGCAATGTTGGGTCTGAAATGATTTCATCATCAAACCAAATCGTGCAATTACCTTGTTGTGAAGTTTGAATCATATCTTTGATACTCACAGCTAAAGTGATTTAGAGATAAAGACTAAGCAAGATATACAGCCATGTGAATCCAGCGAACGCTAATGCCACCATAACTGCCGCTGAGCCGATATCTTTTGCTCGCCCACTCAACTCATGATGTTCGACGCCTACGCGATCCACTACCGCCTCTATCGCGGAATTGATCAACTCAACAATCAGAACAAGAACGACGACACCAAGCATCAAAATGCGTTCTATGACACTCAAGTCAAAAACACAAACCAAAACGATGGCAATGGCTAGCATCACAAGCTCTTGTCTAATCGCCGCTTCGTGTTTAAACGCCGCCCTTAAGCCTTTCGCAGAATATCCCGTCGCTTTGATGATGCGCTTTAAACCAGTGTTTCCAGGTTTACCCGAATTTGGAGATTGATGTTGTTGGCTATTTGACATTGCGAAGACTCGTCAGTGCTCAGTATAGAAGCGGTGTATTTTACATTTATTGGGGATGTCTGCATAATTTACCTGCATCTATTTATCTGATCAGACAATAACTATGTTCACTTCTGCCCCTTCTTCACTTTGTATATTGCGTTTATCTGCAATTGGTGACGTTTGCAATACTATCGCGACGGTTCAAGCGATTCAAAAACAATGGCCTGATACCCATATCACTTGGATTACAGGCAAACTTGAAGCTCAATTGCTACAAGCGATAAATAACGTTGAGGTGATTGTTTTTGATAAAAAAGCAGGACTTGATGGCTACAAGTCACTGTGGAAGCAGCTCAAAGGGCGCGAGTTCGATGCTTTGCTTCATATGCAATATGCTATTCGAGCGAGCGTGGCGACGTTAGGTATTAAAGCGAAATACAAACTTGGGTTCTCTTCTGACCGTAGCCAAGATTTTCAAACTTTGTTCACCAATGTCAAAGTTCCTTCACCAAGCTCTCTGCATGTTGCGGATGGTTTAATGGCGTTTGCCCATCAAATTGGTGTGCCTCAGTCGGAACTATCTTGGTCTTTATCTTACTCAGAAGAGGATAGTACTTGGGCTAAGGCAAAACTAGATACGGTGCAACCAAACTTGTTATTGGTTCCCGGAGCAAGTAAAGCCTACAAGAACTGGAACGCGAAGGGTTATGTGGATGTCATTAATCATGCGCGAGAGAAAGGCTGGAATGTCATACTAGCGGGCAGTCCTGCAAAGGTCGAAGTTGACCTAGCAAATGAGATTCAAGCTTTGTTGCGTGAACCTTGTTTAAACTTAGTAGGAGAAAGCTCCATCCTACAAATGCTAGCTTTAACTAATAAGGTGCAGATGGTGATAGCACCAGATACTGGCCCAGCCCACATGGCGAGTGCAATGAACACACCGATTATTGGTTTATATGCCCATCACAATCCTATTCGAGTAGGTCCTTATCGCTTTTTAAAGTATGCCGTATCTGTATATGAAGAAGTGATTCTTGCAGAAACAGGAAAGACTAGCCAAGAATTAAGTTGGCGAACCCGAGCAAAGGATGAAGCAGCAATGAGCCGCATCACAAGCGACCGTGTCGTAGCAATGTTCGAGCAAGTCGTAGAAGATTTGTATCCACAATATCAATAAAATATACCTGTAGAAGATTGTTTAAGAAGGAAACTACCTTGTCTAAACCTACCTTAGCCGTCGCGTTGATCGTAAAAAATGAAGAGAAGCACCTGAAAGCTTGTCTAGACACAGTAAAAGATTGGGTCGATGAGATTGTTCTTCTAGATTCAGGTAGTACTGACACCACTGAAGAGATCGCTAGGCAGTATACTGATAAGTTTTATACCAATTTAGAATGGCCTGGGTTTGGCAAGCAACGCCAGCTTGCTCAAGACTATGTGGAATCGGATTTCGTGCTTTGGTTGGATGCCGATGAGCGTGTTACCGATGAATTACGCGAAGACATACTCAACGCAATCAGCCAACACTGCGATAAAAACATTTACCGAGTGAACCGACTGACGACAGCCTTTGCAAAAGAGATTCGTTACTCAGGCTGGTCACCTGATTGGGTTGTACGTTTATACAAAACATCAGAAACGAAATATAACGACGCGCTCGTTCATGAAAGCGTTGTTGTTCCCGATGGCTTTAAAGTAGTTTCATTAAATGGCCGTTTGAAGCATTTTACTTATGAAAAGCTTGGCGAGTACACACGAAAAACCCAACTGTACATGCAATCTTGGGCAGACCAGCGTGAAGGTAAAAAGTCAGCCTCACTTTTTAGTGCATTTACCCATGGTTTCTTCCGTTTCTTCAAAATGTATATTATTAAACGTGGCTTTTTAGATGGTCGACATGGTTTTTTACTCGCCGTACTAAGTGCAAACACAACCTTTACTCGCTACGCAGACCTGTGGCTGCGCGATTACGTCAAAAAACATAATAAAGAGCAATAACATGAACATTTGCCACGTTAACTTAGCTTCTGGATACCATGGTGGCGAGAATCAGACGCTGCAACTCATTAAGCAGCAAGTAAAGCTCGGCTATCAACTGACAGTTGTTGCAAACCCTAAGAGCCCTTTCGCCGATGCGGTAAAAGCGTTAGGCGTTAAAGTGGTATTAGCGAACCACTTTACCAAAGCACACTCAAAATCTATCACTAAGGATTGTGCTCTGATCCATGTGCATGAAGGACGTGCCATTTATTGGGCTCTGATCCAACATATGCTCTACGGCAAACCATATATTGTCACTCGCCGAATCGACAACGCATTGAAAAAGAAATGGTTGGCAAACTTAGCCTATTCGAAAGCCTCCGCTGTGGTAGGTCTAAGTACTGAAATAGTTCAGAGAGTGAAAGACGCTTACCCAACTTCAGTAACCTGCAAGATCCCAAGTTCACCGGTGACATACCCTGCTAACGCTGAAACGGTACAAGCGATTAAAGACCGCTTCTCAGGTAAATTTATAGTGATACATGGAGCAAACATGCTGAAACATAAAGGCTTCAATGTCACTGTCGATGCGGCAAGGCTATTAGAAAAGTCCGCACCCTTTGTCCATTTTTGTTTGCTAGGTGATGGCTCAGAGAAGCAGGCACTTGAGTCACAAGCAAAAGGCCTAACTAACATCAGTTTCGAGGGTAAACAAAGCAATATGGGCGATTGGTTTGCCGCGGCAGATTTGCAAGTTCATCCTTCTTACACAGAGGGGCTGGGCTCTGTCATTTTGGAAGGTATGGGCTCTGGTTTACCTGTTATAGGTACTAATGCAGGTGGTATCCCTGACATTATCGACCACAATTCAAACGGCTTACTTGTTGAACCAGGTAATGCACAAGAGTTGGCGAATGCAATAATGAAGATCGCTCAAAATGAAAAGCTTCAACAAGAATTCATCGCCAATGGGCAAGAAAAACTGAAGTTATTTGATATCAACTACACTGCTAACCAATACGTAGATGTTTACGAGAAAGTTTTACGATGAAAAAAGTCATTTACCCAGGCACGTTTGACCCAATCACTAACGGTCACCTAGATATCATTACGCGTGCCGCAAACATGTTTGATCAAATTATTATCGGTGTCGCAGCAAGTCCTTCGAAAAAAACACTGTTTAGCCTAGAAGAACGAGTAAAACTTGTTGAAGAATCAACAGCGCACTTAAGCAATGTATCAACCGCTGGTTTTAGTGGCTTACTGGTTGATTTTGCTCGTGAGCAAGAAGCAAATGTACTGGTGCGCGGCCTTAGAACAACTGTCGACTTTGAATACGAATTTGGCCTAACGAGCATGTACCGCAAACTGTTACCAGGTGTTGAAAGCGTGTTCCTGACGCCAGCAGAAGAGTATGCTTTTCTCTCTTCTACCATCGTCCGTGAAGTAGCAATCCATGGCGGTGATGTCGAGCAGTTTGTGCCAAAATGTGTTCATACAGCTATCAAAACAAAGGTAGCCAAATGAGTTTTAGAAAGTTCAAATACTACTTCTCTAATAGCCTACAAGTCTTAATACCAAATACGATTCGTAAAGCACTGGCCAATAACCTTGTTCAGGCTTCATCTGTAGATTCTTATATCCAAGATAGAGTTGATTACTACAACAAGCTTAACGCGCAATTTGAACTGCCCGAAAGCGAGTCGACTCATGTGGGAGAGTACAAGAAGACAGGAGGAACAACGTACTACTTTGATCTTCACAAGGTGGTAAAGTCGTTTCCGTCGCAGTGCTTCTTTCAGTTTCTGAACGGAGATATTCGTCATATACCTGAACAGCCATGTTTCCTAAAAAGTCGTCCGATAATAGAAAACAATGACAATGCGGTCCTGCTCAAACTAAATGAGATTCGCCACTTTTATTTTATAAATGACAAACTCTCTTTTAGGCAGAAGAAAAATGTTGCTGTATGGCGAGGGGCTGGTCAGAAACAACACAGAAAGGTTGTGCTAGAACAGTTTCACGATCACCCAATGTGCGATATTGGTAGAACCCACCCAATTGAAGGCTCTCCTTGGGAGAAAGGATTCTTATCTGTTGAACAACAACTCGAATGTAAGTTCATTTTAGCTATCGAAGGAAACGATGTTGCAACTAACCTAAAATGGGCAATGTCTTCGAACTCTCTTGTCATCATGTCTAAACCTAAGTATGAGACTTGGTTTATGGAAGGACGCCTCAAAGCGGGCATTCATTATGTTGAAGTTGCGGATGACTACTCTGATTTAATTGAGAAAATGGAGTACTACATTGCGCATCCAGAAGAAGCGGAAAGCATCATCAAAAATGCTCATACATGGGTCGAACAGTTCCTAGATCAAAAACGCGAGCGTTTAATTTCCTTATTGGTCGTGAAAAAATACTTCGAGAAATCAGGACAAATGTAATCTTGCCCTTCCGCTCTTAAGTTTTACTTCTGACATTCCCCACAGAAGAAGGTATTGCGTTGGCCTATCTTTTGTTCTTGGAGAGCTTCGCCGCATTCTGGGCATGGCTCTCCGGCTTTCCCGTAAACTAATAACTCTTGTGCGAAGTAACCTGGCTTGCCATCTGCTTGGGCGAAGTCTTTCAATGTCGTACCGCCTTGCTGAATGGCGATCTCTAGCGTGGCTTTGATGTTCTCCACCAGCAATTGCCATTCTTTCTTGGTTAGTTTACCTGCTGGACGAGTGGGATGAATGCGTGATTTAAACAATGATTCGTTGGCGTAGATGTTTCCGACTCCGACGACGACTTTATTGTCCATAATGAACTGTTTAACCGCAACGCGCTTACTTTTGGCTTTCTCCGCTACGTAATCAGCATTGAACTCTTCAGTCAAAGGTTCTGGTCCCATATGACCTAATACAGCATGTGATTCATTTGGTGCGCTCCACAGCCATGCGCCAAAACGGCGTGGATCGTTGTAGCGCAGTATTTTTCCATTAGTAAGTTTGAGATCCACATGATCGTGCTTTGCTGGAGGAAAATCAGCATCAAGCACACGCAGTGAACCCGACATTCCTAAATGAACAATCGCAGTGCCTTCGTCCGTTTCAATCAACAGATACTTAGCGCGGCGACTGATATTACGAATCACCTGCCCTTCTAGCTTCTTCAACTCTTGAGGGATATCCCAACGCAGTTTCGGGGTTCTGAATACAAATGCCTTAATCGTCTCGCCAACCATGTGTGGACTGATGCCCATTCGGCTTACTTCAACTTCTGGTAATTCAGGCATTTAATTCTCCTTAAAACGCTAAGAGCATTGATATTGGGTGGCTAGCATAATCGAAAAGAACAAAGACAAACACAGCCTTTGAAAAGGGTTATTCGTAGGGCTTACTTGGGCATGATGTAGTTGCCATCAACAGAAATCGCAATCCATTTATCTTGCCAGTTTTTAAACAACCAAAAGTCGCCAAGCCGATAAAAGGTCACTCGTTGCGGTTCTTCTAAGTCTTGGTACCAGATCTCAATACTTTCTGGAGAAGACAACTGAGACTTTAAATTATCGTATTGTTCTGAGGTCAGCTCAGTCCCTTCCAAAGATTGCCAACGAGTCACAATCTCTTGTACGGGAATATTAGCTTTAATGTTCGATTGCCATTGCCCATTTTGTTTCTCTAATTCCCAACCTGAGAAGTAAATAGCACTCACTTCATGATCAGAGCGCAATAAATTGGGGTAAGGATCCACAGGTTCTTCGACAAGGTAGGTTTTGATCAAGGTTGGCGCATTCAAGATCACCATAAAAACGATGATGCCTAGGATAAGAATATTGTTCCAACGACGGCGACGGGCCGGACTAACGCGCATAGCAGTTCCTAATCTCCTGTAGTTATCAACAAACTACCAAAGCGTATGAATTTTGACTAGAACATCTGTATAGAAACACGTGAAAGAAGGGATGAAGTGAAGGATTACTGAATTTTAGGTAATAAAAAGCCCAACTCGAAAGTTGGGCTTTTTAAATCGTCAAAGAGACAAAACCAATTATTTGATTTTAGCTTCTTTGTACATAACGTGCTGGCGTACAACTGGATCAAATTTCTTGATCTCAAATTTGCCTGGCATGTTACGCTTGTTCTTATCTGTTGTGTAGAAGTGACCAGTACCTGCTGAAGATACTAGACGGATTTTCTCACGAACGCCTTTCTTTGCCATTGCCTATTTCCTCTTAAACGTTTTCGCCACGTGCACGGATATCAGCAAGAACAGTATCGATACCCTTCTTGTCGATGATGCGCATACCTTTTGCAGTAAGGCGTAGTTTAACAAAACGTTTTTCGCTCTCTACCCAGAAACGATGAGTTTGTAGGTTCGGCAGAAAACGACGCTTAGTAGCATTTCGTGCGTGTGAACGGTTGTTACCCGTTACTGGACGCTTACCAGTTACTTGGCATACTCGTGACATGAATGTCTTCTCCAAAATCGTTTCAGCTCGATATCAACCTTGGTGGCCGAACCTCTCTATTTCTCGGAAAGAAGTTAGAGGTTAAGAACCGCTATGGAAAATCCATACAAGGCTATCAAAGGTCGCGCATTATACTAACTTGATATGCATTGCTCAAGACCCGAACAGATCCTTTTTACAGGTTTTCGTGATCTTTTTTTAGACAGCAGGTTTTTTCTAGCAGTCCAAGCTGAATTCAGTTAAAAATTTAGTGGCGAGGATGATAGCAGATTTTTAGCAACTAACAACCTAAAAAATGCACAGTTATATCCACCCTCTTTCTGCAAAAGAAACGCTTTCGCCATCACCGATAACGAAATGGTCCAAAATCCGTATATCCACCAGCGCTAAAGCATCGATTAATCGTCGCGTAATTCGTCTGTCTGCTTGGCTCGGCTCTGCAACACCAGACGGGTGATTGTGTGCCAGAATCAAAGCAGCTGCGTTATGATGCAGGGCTCGCTTGACCACTTCTCTCGGATAAACCGACGCGGCATCTAGTGTGCCTTCAAACAAAATCTCATCTTTTATTACTCTATGCTGGTTATCTAAGAAAAGAATGTAGAAAGCCTCTCTTTGTCGATCTCTTAATATAGAAGAAAGGTACATTTTAGTTTGTTCGGGGCTGGTTAATGCATCACCACGCTTTAAGGCTTCGGCTAAATAACGTTGCGTCATTTCCAAGACAGCTTGTAACTGCACGTATTTCGCTTGTCCCAACCCTTTGTGTTGGCAGAACTCTTTTTCAGTTGCAGAAAAAAGCTGGCGAAGTGAACCGAAATCTTGAATAAGAAAATCAGCCAATTCGATGACATTCATACCTTGTGTGCCAGTGCGAAGAAAAATCGCCAATAGTTCAGCATCGCTCAAAGCTTGCGGCCCTCTGTGTAGCAGCTTCTCTCGTGGCATAGAATCAGTAGGTAAGGATTTAAGGGTCATCATTAGCTCTCTTTCTCTAGTGAACTCCTATTGCACAAAACAAAAGCAGAAATTCGAAACTGACTTTTGTTTTTTCCGTTAGCCGCAGCTTTTTTATGTAATTTAGCAATCCATCAGAATGTACCGCGTTCAACCAGATCGTCTTTTCTCTCCTGTGGATTTCTTAAAAAGGCATAGACCTCTTCTCTAAAATTTGAACACAAAAAACCATTATTGAGGCTCTAGAAATCCCAATAATTAATATTCTGTAGTTTGATATGGATTAGCTTCTCATCAGATTTGCTTGGGCGATGATAGATTCAGTTGTGCTAAACTCGTCGCCAGAAAAATTGGAGATCTCACATGCAAACACTAGCAGGAAAGAAAATTCTACTCGGCATCAGTGGCGGTATTGCCGCGTATAAATGTGCGGAGCTAACCCGTCGCCTAATAGAAAGAGGCGCGCAAGTTCAAGTAGTGATGACCAAAGCGGCGAAGGAGTTCATTACTCCCTTAACCATGCAGGCAGTTTCTGGGCGCCCGGTGTCGGATAGCTTGTTAGACCCAGCAGCAGAAGCGTCGATGGGTCACATTGAACTGGCAAAATGGGCAGATTTGGTTCTTCTTGCTCCTGCAACTGCAGATTTGATTGCACGTATGTCGGCAGGCATGGGTAATGATTTGCTCACAACGTTAGTACTTGCGACAGATTCACCAGTAGCGGTATCTCCAGCAATGAATCAACAGATGTACCGCAATGTCGCAACTCAAGAAAACATCGCGACACTGGCACGCCGCGGTATGCACATTTGGGGTCCTGCGGCCGGTGAGCAAGCATGTGGCGATGTTGGTCCTGGTCGAATGCTAGAGCCAATGCAACTTGTCGGCTTATGTGAGCAGTTCTTCCAACCGAAACTGTTGGCAGGAAAATCGGTACTGATCACCGCAGGTCCAACTCGTGAAGCGATTGACCCAGTGCGTTACATTTCTAACCACAGCTCAGGAAAAATGGGCTTTGCACTAGCAAATGCCGCAGCGCAATTGGGTGCGAAGGTCACGCTAGTCAGTGGACCCGTCAGCTTGAATACGCCAGCAGGTGTTGAGCGTATCAATGTTGCGAGTGCACAAGAGATGCATGATGCTGTAATGGCTCACGCGCCTAACCACGATGCTTTCATTAGCTGCGCCGCCGTAGCAGATTACCGTCCAGAAAATGTGGCGTCTCAAAAGTTGAAAAAGACCGAAAACAACGATCAGATGACCATCAACATGGTCAAAAATCCTGATATCGTAGCGACCGTCGCCAACATGACAGAGCAACGTCCATTCACAGTTGGTTTTGCAGCAGAGACCAACGACGTAGAAACCTACGCTCGCGGTAAACTGGTAAAGAAAAACCTCGATATGATTTGTGCGAACGATGTTTCTGTTGAAGGCCAAGGTTTTAACAGTAACGACAACGCCATCACTTTATTCTGGCCAGAAGGCGAACAGGCGTTGGCATTAGAATCCAAAGAAGCGCTAAGTTTCAGAATTTTGGAAAAAATGCACGAATTGATGTAATTACCATTCGCTTTTCATAGAAAACTGGCACAAATTTGGTACAAACATGACAAGTGAGGGTGTTAAAGCTCCCATTACCTCCTCACTGGTCTAGTTTGATGCCAAAGAGCGTCTTATAATCCCCTCCGCTCAACTTTGTATTTTGAAAGGAAGTAACTAAATGGCCGGCAGTAAAAAATCCAATCGTCGTGAAGAAATCTTGCAAGCTCTCGCGCAGATGCTTGAATCTACAGAAGGGGCTTCACGCATTACTACGGCAAAATTGGCGAAACAGGTCGGTGTTTCAGAAGCGGCACTTTACCGCCACTTCCCAAGTAAAGCTCGCATGTTTGAAGGCTTGATTGAGTTCATCGAAGAAGCACTCATGACTCGTATCAACCGCATTTTGGATGATGAGAAAGACACGCTAGAGCGCATTCGTATGGTAATGCATCTTATCTTGGCATTCTCAGAACGTAACCCAGGTTTGACACGCATTCTTTCTGGTCATGCTCTAATGTTTGAAAATGAGCGCCTACGCGATCGCATCAACCAACTGTTTGAACGTATCGAAACGCAACTTCGTCAGATCCTACGTGAACGTAAAATCCGTGAAGGCAAATCGTTCCCAGTGGAAGAGCGCATTTTGGCGGCTCAAATCCTAGGACAAGTTGAAGGCAGCTTGAACCGCTTTGTTCGTAGTGATTTCAAATACCAACCAACCGCGAACTTTGACGAGTATTGGGCACTTCTTAGCGCACAAATTAAGTAGAGATTATGAGTAAAGACAAATTCACTAAGCCGGAGTTTTCTCTTTCACTTCTCCACCCTCGTAACTGGGGTGTTTGGCTCGGCTTTGGCTTTTTGGCTATCGTGGTCAATATCCTTCCATACCGTATGTTGCTGTCGTTAGGCCGTACACTTGGCCACCTCGGTATGCGCTACGGCAAAGGTCGTGTCCATGTCGCGACACGTAACCTTGAACTGGCTTTTCCAGATAAAGCGCCTGAAGAGATCCAACGCATTATTGAAGAGAACTTCAAGAATACCGGTATGGCACTGATCGAAACCGGTATCACTTGGTTTTGGCCGACATGGCGTTTCAAAACTCTGATCATTGAGGAAGACCTAGTCGCACTTCGTGAGAAAGCCACAGAAGGTAAAGGTGTATTACTGTGTTGTGTACATGCTTTAAATCTTGAAATCACCGCTCGTGCTTTCGGTGTGTTAGGTGTTGCAGGCTATGGCGCTTTCCGCCCGCACAACAACCCAGCGTACAACTTCATTCAGTACTGGGGACGCACACACAACGGCAACAAACTCATTGACCGCAAAGACGTTAAACAGATGATTCGTGTTCTACGCAGCGGTGAGCGTTTGTTTTACTTACCGGATCACGATTACGGTCGTAACAAATCGGTATTCGTCCCTTTCTTCGCAATTGAAGATGCTTGTACTACAACTGGCACCAGCATTCTGGCTTACACGTCCAAGTGCTCGATAATTCCGGGCTCTGGCTTCCGCAATGGAGATGGTAAGTATGAAATCATCGCTGATAAGTGCATTGAAGCCGACTATCCGAAAAAAGACGAAGTAGCGGCAGCGGCTTATATGAACACCTTTGTAGAAGAAGTTATTCTGCGCGCACCAGAGCAGTGGATGTGGCTGCACAAACGCTACAAGACCATGGCTGATGAAACTGCGCCAAAAGGTATTCGCTATAAGTAAGTGATAAAGATAAAAGAAAGGGGCTGATGGATATCCACCAGCCCCTTTTTCTTTAATGATGAAAGAACAATTAAATGCCGTATTCCGCGCGGTACGCTTTTACTGCTTCTAGGTGCTCTTTGTCTGTACCTTTCTCTTCAAGGAAAGTCACAAGGTCAGTCAAACTAACGATTGAGATGATTGCACAACCAAAGTCACGCTCTACTTCTTGAATCGCAGACAGCTCACCTTTGCCTTTTTCTTGACGGTCAATCGCAACTAATACACCTGCTAGGTCCGCACCGTTTGCTTGGATGATTTCCATTGATTCGCGAATCGCGGTACCTGCTGTGATTACGTCATCTACTAGCATGATACGACCTTCAAGCGCTGAACCTACAAGGTTGCCACCTTCGCCGTGGTCTTTTGCTTCTTTACGGTTGAAGCAGTAAGGCGTGTCGATGTCGTGGTGATCCGCTAGCGCTACTGCAGTTGTCGTCGCGATTGGGATACCTTTGTACGCAGGGCCAAACAGTACATCAAACTCAATGCCTGAATCCGCCAACGCTGCTGCGTAAAAACGACCAAGACGCGCTAGGTCACGACCAGTATTGAAAAGACCAGCGTTAAAGAAGTACGGGCTTTTACGGCCAGATTTCAAAGTAAACTCACCAAACTTAAGAACTTCTTTCTCAAGTGCAAACTCAATAAATTCACGCTGGTATGCTTTCATTATTTTCTCTCTAAATACAGGCTTGGTATCCATATTCCCAAGCAGTTAATAAACACTAATGCGTTATCTCCTAAGTAGATGGATTTACAGCTAGGCAGCAAGTTTTTCTATCCCTATGAGCATAGTCTTCCTATGTAAATAGGTCGGACTGGCGCTCCAGTAGAAAAGCGCAGCGAACAACGCTGTAGATTCATATACGACGGAGATAAAAAAATAGCCCCCATAATGGGAGCTATTAAAATCAATTGGCTAACGCCGCCTTCTGCGCTGCGACAATTTCCGTAATGCCGACTTTCGCCGACTCTAGCAGAGCCATCAGCTGCTCATGACTGAACGGTTCACCTTCTGCGGTGCCCTGAATTTCAATCATCTTGCCTTCTTCTGTCATCACTACATTCATGTCTGTGTCTGCCGCTGAATCTTCAACGTACTCAAGGTCACACAGAACATCATCACCTAGTAAACCAACAGAAACTGCCGCTACGTGACCTTTCATTGGGTTTGCTTTTAGCTTGCCGCTATCCACTAGGTGTTGGAACGCATCGGCCATTGCAACGCTTGCGCCGCTGATAGATGCAGTGCGAGTACCGCCATCTGCTTGGATAACATCACAGTCAACCGTGATCATGAACTCACCCATCGCTTGTAGATCAACGACAGCGCGTAGGCTACGTGCGATCAAGCGTTGGATTTCCATCGTACGACCACCTTGCTTACCGTTCGCCGCTTCACGACGAGTGCGCGAGTGAGTCGCACGAGGTAGCATGCCGTATTCAGCCGTTACCCAGCCTTTACCTTGACCTTTTAGCCAACGAGGCACAGATTCTTCAACGGTCGCATTACACAACACTTTGGTGTTACCAAATTCAACTAACACTGAGCCTTCAGCGTAAGCTGTGTAGTTACGAGTAATTTTGATTGGGCGAACTTGGTCCGCCTTGCGATCGTTTGGACGCATGGGCATCTACCTTAAGTAATGAGGAGAAGACGATTTGGTTGGGCGCAGATTATAACGGAATCGATTAAATAAAGCTATCTGGACAATCTCGTCACAGAATAGCAAAGCCTCTGCCATCTTGCTGTGCTACTATTGCGTGGTAATTTTCAGCAAATTTAAAAGACAGGAAAATTCGATGATTTACAGTATGACAGCGTATGCGCGCAAAGAAGTAAAAGGCGATTGGGGCAGCGCAGTGTGGGAGATCCGCAGTGTAAACCAACGCTACCTAGAAACTTACTTCCGCATGCCAGAACAGTTCCGTGCTCTTGAGCCAGTACTGCGTGAGCGTTTTCGTAAGCGCCTAGCTCGCGGCAAAGTAGAATGTAATCTGCGTTTTGAAGCAAACCCAGCAGCAAAAGCAGAGCTTAGCATTAACGAAGCACTGGCAAACCAAGTGATCAAAGCTGCTGAGCAAGTGATGCACATGACTGGCGAACTAAGCCGCATCAACCCATTCCAAGTCATGCAATGGCCTGGTGTGATGGAAACACCTGAGCAAAATATGGATGAGGTGAACAAAGAACTGCTTGCTGCATTTGATGAAGCAATTGGTGAGTTCATCGAAGCGCGTGGCCGTGAAGGCGACAACATGAAAGCGCTTATCGAACAACGCCTAGAAGCGATCACATCAGAAGTCGTGAAAGTGCGCGCACGCATGCCAGAAATCCTAGAGTGGCAACGTGAGCGTCTGTTCTCGAAGTTTGAAGATGCGAAAGTAGAGCTAGACCCATCTCGCGTTGAGCAAGAGCTTATCCTTCTGGCGCAGAAATCAGACGTAGCAGAAGAGCTAGACCGTCTTGATTCTCACGTAAAAGAAACAACAAACATCCTGAAGAAAGGTGGCGCAGTCGGTCGTCGTTTAGATTTCATGATGCAAGAGTTCAACCGTGAATCGAACACGCTAGCGTCAAAATCAATCAGCACAGACATCACTGCATCAGGTGTTGAACTGAAAGTTCTGATTGAGCAAATGCGCGAACAAATTCAGAACATCGAGTAATAAAGACCTCGATGAGATATCTAAAGAGCCTCGCACTGCGGGGCTTTTTATTTGCTGATGCTTCACTTGCTTACTATATATAAAACCAATAGTCTTGTGTGGTTACTTCTAAACCATTGAATCGCCATGACTCGTCCGCATTGCTTCGTCCTGCAACATGACTCCCCTATTTCTTTCTATCCTGATAAAAATCAGTTGATGATTGATGGTGAGGAGATTCATTTAGAGCCATTGCAAGCAAGATTGCTCAGCTGCTTTATCGAGAACCGTGGGAACGTACTGAGTACCCAGCAAATCGCCGATGATGTCTGGCAAAGGACGCAAGTTTCCGACAACTTGGTGAGACAAGTCATTAGTCTACTGCGCAGTCAGCTTCAGGACAAAACGCGTCCGTATCGCATCATTCAGACCATTCCTAAGCAAGGTTACTTATTTGATATCAAAGTAACTGAGCCAAGCATAACGCGCCCTCCAATCACTGAAGAAGCGGTTCCTCTTACTCGTACCGCTAAGCCTAAAAACAAGCGCTTAGTTTTAGCTGTAGCGGCAATCCTGACGGTTGGACTTATTGTGGCTTGGGCAGTACAAAATGGTGACACCACTGATGACACAAAGGTGATAACAGCACAACAAAGTGACGTAGTGCCCGTTTATATTCATGATATTACGCTCGATTCCAGCAGCAACTTTGAAATGGCAGAAAGCGTATATAACTATCTCTTCTATGGTCTAAATTCAGCCAAAAACCTATCCGGTTATCACTATTCTCAGTTATCCCAACAAAGTAAGCAGTCTCTTGCCAACCACGGTGTTGAGCTCAAAAGTTGGATCAAGAAAGTAGAAGGCAATTATGTGCTTAGCGTCTTGGTGCAAAACAACCATCAACCCAACCAGAGCCAAAAGGTAGAGAAGACATTTAACCAAGATAACTTCTTCGATGCTATTGGCGATGTGATTTTAGAAATCAAAGCCATCATTGCCCCAATGAGTTCCGATTACGAAGTGGCTAGCCATCGCGTGACGTCCATCAGTAACTATGACGATTGGAAAGTGATCTCTGAAGGGATTTCTCTTTTCTATCAAGGTAAAGGTGGTCCCGCTTTTTCGGATATTGCTCAGCAGCTAAATACGATTCAACAGCAAGGGCGAGACAGCTATTTGGTCAGCGCTTTGTTGTCTTACTCTGAATCTTTAGCTTACTTACGCGAGCACAAACAAGAAGACAGAGAGCAAGCGCTTCACTCAGCCAAGCAAGCGTTCGAACTGAACCCACGTTGTGATATTGCCAACCTCACTTTGGGGCTTGCTTTACTTATCAACCAGCACCCTAATCAAGCCTTCCCATACTTGTTTTACGCAGCAGAAAGCACGCCAAGTCCAATCAGTTTTTACTTACTCAGTGTGGCTGACAAACTCGCAGATAACCCGAAAGGCTCGCAATACAATTACCAACGCTATACTGAGATGAAAAAAGAACGTAACGGGCAACTGTTTGATCTTATTGAATCTTCACAAAAAGCAAACCTATTCCAAACAGCCAAATAGCTTCAAATAAGCCGGAACGGAAAACCGCTGCTCTCACCGATTGTTAAGTCGGCATCTCCAACGTTGATGGGTATTCTGGATGTTTGATTTTTGTTTGGAGTTCAACTCGCTTGCCTTGCATCAAGCGTAAAAAACGCATCTTCCACATACTTGTAAACCAAATCATTCATTTCTTGGGATACACACATGTTGAAGAAGTTTGCCTTTCAGATCGTTCCAATCCAGATCTTTCTTTTCGTCTTTTGGTTCAAAAATGGCTTTATCGATAAAGTGATGGGCGTGCTACTTGGCGTCATCACACCTGATACTGCCTATGCAGGCGATACTTGGGCAGGCTGGAAAGGCTATATCGTTGGAACTTGGGATAAAAGCCAAGTCGGTCATGCACTGCTGAGCCCAACGTTTGACTTGATGTTCCCGATCCTCATCGCTTTGCAATGCTTACCGTTTTTATTGGTGATTCGCTCGGTGCTGGCAGGCGAGTTTATGGCTGGCAAAGAACGTCCGTGGCTACTTTATGCGGCTTTTGCATCTCTATTCGTGACAGGTTGTATGGTTTTCACCCAAACCATTACGGGTGCGAGTGATGGGCAATACCTATGGCAATTTATTGGCTTTAGCATGGTTGCCATCATGTATCTGCGTAACGAGCAAGGTAAATAAAGTCACATCAAAAGCCCCAATCCAATGGGGCTTCTTCATGACGTTTAGTCTGTTTTAAGCATTGATGTTCTTCATACAATGTTCACATAGCACAGGCTTTTGCTCTGTAGATTTCAGGCGAAAACGCTGCCAGAAAGTAGGCTCAGCTTTAGTCACAAAAATACCGCCAAGTAATGGCAACAACAGAGCGACAGAAACCAACGACAAACTGTTACCTGCAATCCATGTTGAAAGACTCAGTGCAATCAAAGGGAAAAACAGAAAGCAGATCGAGGCAGTAAACGGCGTCGACACTTGTCCAAGCTTAAAGTACGCCACAATGCCGCCTACGCTAGCAAACATACCGAGATAAATCACAGCGCTAATCGAGTCCACCGAGAACTGAGAAATATCTGGTCGCTCGACGATCAGTGAGGTGATAAACAACAGCACAGAAGCAACAAAGCTTGGAAAGGCGTTGTAAGTCAGTACTGGAATGCCTTTACAGAACTTTTCAACAAACACATACATCACTGCATGAATCGCGACCGCTCCACCTAGAGCGAGAAAGCCCAGCAGGTAATCCTCCCCACCTAGACTCATTTCTTTCGCCAGAATCAGAATTAAGCTCAGAACCGCGACCAAAAGGCCGGCAATCTGGGATTTACGTAACCTAAGCCCAAGAAACAGACTCGATGTCACCATCACCGCTATCGGCATATTGGCGAAGATGATCGAAGCAAGGCCCGATGAAATGTATTGTTCCCCAAAAATCATCAAGGTAAACGGAATCGCGAAATAGAAAATCGCAACGACGAACATCCAGAACACTTTACCTTTAGGGAAAAACAGAGGTTGTTTGAGGTGTTTCGCCAACATGATTAATAGCGGTGCGGCAATCAGAAAACGCAGTCCAGTAGCAAAGATAGGTGGAATAGTTTGCACCGCTACTTCCATCGCAAACCACGTGGTGCCCCAAATCAAACACACAGACACGAACAAGATAATTGGTAGATGCTTATACGTCATGACGACCTCCCGCTTGTTGAGCGTTAACAAGGTTTGGCAGATACGCAGCAAGGCGCTCGTTACGAGCAATTAAAGTGGTTTTCATTTTTTAGTTCCCATCACAGGGCGGTGTAAATAAAAAGCTATTTACACGCGTAACAAATTCGCACGGTAATGCGTGCAGTGACATTGTTGGCAGCGATATGCTGCGAGATAGGAATTAAGCTATCGGAGGACGATAGTGAGAGTGCATATCTGCACTGGTATAGATAGAAGTTTGGCTAGTCGCAAGCTCATGACGATATGGTGCCTCATATGAACGTTGCTGGGTTTCGACAACTGCCGTGCCCGAAGCATGACCATGGGAACAACATTGTTTTTCGAAGCATGTTCCGCCCGGTTCACAACAACCCGGTTCTTCCTTGTTGACGGAATTAAACTCGATATCACAATAGCTAAAGTGCATCACTTCTGCATTGGGAGTGTTATCTGAGTAACCGGGTGAGACCTCTGCACGAGCTACGCCACTCGACAGCATAAAAGCCATCAAAGCAGAGAGCAGGAAGCAAATTGTGGATGTGCTTTTCATCAGCATCACAATGTCTCATAAAAAGGAGAATACGGGATAGCGTGAAGATAACTGTCAAACAGACAAGAAACAATAGTGCTTGAGATGACTTTACACTTTTTTACCCCAAAGTCGTGTAGATGTGATTCCCCTTCACACAAAAGCAAAGCCTCGCACTTGGCGAGGCTTAACATTATTCATCTTTTTCGGCGGTTTGATTATCAATATACGGCCAATAATGATGACCGACTCGAATAACCAAAGTAGCGGCAGCTAGAATAAACGCGGCCAACGACAGCCACACTATCATCACTGAGTCGAGCTCTTTCATTCCGAGAGTGATATAGCGAGCAATGGCCATCATGGCAATGTAAATTGGGTAACGGACTGGTATCTTACCGTTCATCACAAACTGCCCAACCATAGCAAGCACTTCCAGATAGATGAACATCAATAAGATATCATCGAGTGCAACACGCTTTTGCACGTAAATATGGACAAACTCTTCGACCATAGCCCAAACAGTCGCCAGAGTAATGGCAACCAAAAGCACAGCTTCAAGCAGATGAAAGATTTTCAGAAAAGGACGACTGAATGATTTAGGTAAATGCGACGGCATGGCCAACTATCCAAACAAATCAAAGGAGTAAGTTTGCAGTGTAGCACGCAGAGTTGAATAAGCTGAACTGACAAACCTCACCGGCAAAAAGAAAAAACGCTCCAATTAATAGGAGCGTTTCATTTTACCTAGAAGGTGACTTTACGCCACTTGCTGCTTTTTTTCTGCCACGCGCTTTTTCTTGCGGTATTTAGGGTGCGTGATAGGAATCGCGGATAGAAGTTTTTTGGTGTAGTCATTTTGAGGGTTCGCGTAAATTTCTTTCGCGTTGCCCGCTTCCACCACTTTGCCAAAGTACATCACCGCCACTTTATCGGACACATGTTTCACTACAGACAAATCATGAGAGATGAAGATGATGGCCAGATTCATCTCTTGCTGAAGTTGCAGTAACAAATTCAAGATCTGAGCCTGAACCGATACGTCTAACGCAGAGACTGACTCATCACAAATCAACAACTTCGGTTTAAGAGCGATAGCACGGGCAATACCAATACGCTGACGTTGACCACCAGAGAATTCATGCGGATAACGGTTCACTGCCGTTTCTGGCAAACCGACTTTGACCAACAGCTCTTTCACCCACTGCTTACGCTCTGAAGACGTACCAATGTTGTGAATCACGTACGGCTCTTCGAGAATCATTCCAATCGTATGACGTTGGTTAAGCGATTCCATCGGGTCCTGAAAGACAATTTGCATGTCTTTACGCAATGAGCGCATTTGTTTCACAGACAATTTGGTGATGTCTTTGCCTTCAAAGAAAATCTTACCTTCTGTTGGCTCGTACAATTTCAAAATAGTACGACCTAGGGTACTTTTACCACAGCCAGATTCACCTACTAGGCCAAGAGTTTCACCCTCACCTACTGATAACGACACGCCATCAACGGCTTTAATGGTGTAGCCTTTCTTAAACAGTCCTTTACCTGATACAAAGTGCTGCTTAAGATCTTCAATTCTTAATACTTCTTTTGCCATAACATCCTCTTTTATGACTTGTTCACTTTGCACCAGTTAGCTAGCAAACATACTGGTATCTATCGGTTTAATATCGATCATCTGTTTAGGTTCGTTATCTAAACTCGGCATCAAACCCATTAAACGTTCTGTATAAGGGTGCTGTGGGTTATCAAACAGCTCGAAAATCTCGGCTTTTTCCACAATACGACCACCGTACATCACGGCTACGTCATCACACACTTCCGCAACCACACCAAGATCATGAGTGATAAAAATCATCGCCATGCCCGTTTCTTCTTGAAGCTCATTCATTAGTTCAAGAATAGACGCCTGCACGGTTACATCCAGTGCTGTGGTTGGTTCATCACAGATAAGAATGTCTGGTTTACACGCTAATGCCATCGCGATCATCACACGCTGACGCATGCCACCCGATAGGTTGTGTGGGTATTCATTCAGACGCTTTTCTGGCATTGGGATTTTTACTTTGGCCAGCATTTCTAGCGCGTAAGACTCTCTTTGCCTCTTATCCAATTCAGGACGGTGCAACTCCAAGACTTCGCACAGTTGGCGCCCGATACTATGTACGGGATTCAAAGCCGTCATCGGGTCTTGGAAAATAATAGAAATGCGGTCACCGCGCATGGCGTACATTTCTTCTGCTGGTAATGTGGCAAGGTCTGTACCGCGGTAATTGACCTCACCATTGACGATATTACCGTATGGTTTTGGCAACAGACCCATTATCGACATCGACGTGACACTCTTACCACTGCCCGACTCACCAACTAGACCAAGGGTACGCCCAGCACGAACATCAAAGTTTACGCCATGCAGTACTTTGACAGGTCCATCATCCGTAATGAATTCAACCTCAAGATCTTTAACACTTAGGATTACATCGTTTTCCATAACACATCCTTACAGCTTATAAGTGTCATCAACGACAACAACCGGTTCAAAAGTTTTACCCGATTTCATCGCCTTCTGGGTTTCTTTCTTCACATCAGTATCAATCCAGTAAGTGCCATCACCAATGATACCACCGCTAAACAGTGCTTCCGTCATGCGGTTCATTGGCTTCTCTGGTAGCTTTAACCAACGCCAGTGGCCATAACGAACGTAAGGCACCATATAACCAGGAACAATCACGTGCGCATCAATAATGTCACGCTGGATTTCATGACCAAGTTGGATCTTTTTGTCCATGTCCATATTGAAGCGATAATCGATGATCTTCGCATCAAGTTCAGGCGTGCTGTAGTTTGTGAACGAGTTGGTTTGAGGCTTATTCGCGTTCACTGAGTGGAAGTATTCCCAATAGGTTGGTATCTCAGAAGTGCCCATATCAAGGAACGCTAAATCATGTTTCTTCTCACGCACATATTTGAACATCGAAGAGCCATCGATCAGCTTAAGCTCAATGTCTAAACCAGCCAATTTAGCCTGTTCGCGCACAAAGGCGATACGAGGCGTGTGTACTGGTGTCGCGTACGTCAATTCGAAGCTCAAGCGTTGGCCTTTGTCATTGATACGGATACCGTCCGAACCAATCTTATCAAAACCCGCTGCAGCAAACGCTTGTGCCGCTTTTTCTGGGTCAAATTTCGGAGCTTTAGCATCTGGCAACGTGTATTTGCCGTGGCCGTAACCTGTTGGGTTTGGTTTACGACTGTAGTCACCACGCATGATGTTTTCGATCATGCCATCAAAGTCGATCGCGTGAGTAATGCCTTTGCGGATGTTTAAATCATCCAATAATGGCATTGCAGTATTCATCCAAACACCGCCAGCCCCTACAGGGTATTGGTTGTAACCCCAGAACTTCTGAATGTAGCCTTTTTGGTAAGGTGCGGTATTGGATTTGTCATGCCATAAGCTTGGTAGAACCAGACCAAATGCATCTAAACTACCTTTCTCAAAGTGCTTCTTGGCAATATCGTTATCACGGATGACGGTGATGCGAATCTTGTCGACGTTATAACGGTTTTGGTAGTACTTGTTCGAGTAACCCCACCAGTCTTCGCCTACGTGTTTAAAGGTAACGCTTTTACCTTTTTTGATATCCGCTAGGTAGTAAGCACTCGTAGTTGGTTCACTCTTAAAGTTGTAATAGCGAACAAAGTTGTCGTGAATACCATCACCATTCTCATCTTTCTTTGGATTCGCATAGAAATGAGCAGGACGAGGACGCAGTGCGCCCATTCTTAACAACAACTCTTCAGGATTGAGTTCTTTCGCGGCTTTAACCGCGAACGTTAAATCATCGAACTTAATCACATCTTCAACAGTCTTGTTATAGTAATCGTTATACCATGGCTCAAGAATGTCTTTCGAGCGATAGAACTTCAGCATAAATACAAAATCGTCGGCAGTGACAGGTTTACCATCTGACCATTTTGCTTCTGGGTTCAGTTTAAAATAAACGGTTTTGTTATCACCCGCTAACGCCCATTCATTAGCTAACTCCGGAATAAATTCGAGAGTATCAGGGTGACGTACAACCAATCCCGGTGTTTCATCCAGGATATAAGAACGCAAACCTGAGTTGGCATCGGGGCCAACACTACGCAAAGTCTGAGGAAAGCTCGACATATACGCTCGGAAGGTACCACCACGTTTTGCTTCAGGAGAGCCATATTGAGGCTCATCCCAGTTTGTTTGCCAGTTTAAGTCAGTCGGAAGCGTTGCTGACATCGCACCAAAACTCAGGGCGCTCAGCGTTGACGCTAATAATAATTTTTTCATAAAACTTCCCTTTTTATGTTTTGCTCACAATGCTTACTTAAACGTAGCGCGTGAATTTTTTTGGGTCGAATGCAGCTCGGATAGCTTCACCAATAAAGGTCACCATCACTAGCACCAGTACGATAGAGCTAACAACAGAAGCAACGATCCATGGCGAGTCTAGGTTCGACTTACCTTGTTGCAATAACTCACCCCAACTTGGTGTCGGAGGCATCAGGCCAAGGCCTAGGTAATCTAGTGCTGTCAGTGCTGTGATGTTCGCTGCGATAGTAAATGGTGCCAGCGTCACAATCATTACCATGGTATTTGGCAGGATGTGGTTGAACAGGATACGGCCGGTTGACGCACCTAATGCACGTGCTGCCATTACGTATTCACGAGCCGACTCTTTATAGGTCATGGTACGCATGTACCAAGTCATTCCCATCCACCCAAAGAGTACGTTAATACCGACGAACAGAGTAAAGGTTGGTTGCACTATCGAGACGAGGATCATGATGACGTACAAAAACGGAACCATTGACCAGACCTCGATCAAACGCTGAACAAATAAGTCAAATTTTCCGCCCCAGAAGCCCATCGCACAACCCACGGCAGTACCAATCGCATACGAGATGGCCATGGTTAGCAACGCAAAGCCCATTGCCGTTCGAAAGCCATAAACCAATCGAGCTAAAATGTCTCGACCAATCACATCAGTGCCTAGGTAGTGCTTATCTTCCGCGCTTGGCGCTGTCGGTGGGAAATCACCGCTAAAGTCTTGCTCGTATGGGTTCCAAGGTACAATAGGTAATACAACGAAGTTATCGCCACCTTCTAATTCGAATACCTTTTGTAGCTCTCGGTAGTCTGCTTCACTAGAAGAAGCTTGGCCAAACTCAGAACCCAAGCGGACATCACTGACGACAGGAAAGTAAAAACTACCATCGTACTTAACGACCAGTGCCTTACTGTTGATCAACAGCTCCGAAAACAATGAAAGGATCAGCATGGTTGATAAGATCAAAAATGACCAATAACCGCGTTTGATTTCTTTAAAGTGACGGAACTTCTTTTGAGTTAATGGGCTAACTTTAATCATATTACGCTCCAAACTTCACACGTGGGTCGACTAAAGCAACACAGATATCTGAAATGATATTACCGATCAGTAGCAATACCGCGTTGATAGCTACGATGCCCATAACTACAGGATAATCGCGCTCCATGATGGACTCATAACCAAGCAGGCCGATGCCATCAATATTGAAAATTACTTCAATAAGGAATGCACCTGTCATAAAGAACAACAATGAATTACCAAAGTGAGAGGCGATTGGAATCAAACTATTGCGCAGCGCGTGCTTGCGTACTGCTTTCTTAAATGGCAAACCTTTTGC
The DNA here is from genome assembly GCF_001557775.1 of Vibrio sp. MOR3. Classification (NCBI taxonomy): domain Bacteria; kingdom Pseudomonadati; phylum Pseudomonadota; class Gammaproteobacteria; order Vibrionales; family Vibrionaceae; genus Vibrio; species Vibrio sp. MOR3. The sequence goes on from NZ_LNRD01000003.1 coordinate 373,664, forward strand.
AATCGCAGTACGAATGTAATCGGATGACAAGTTTTCCATCAGGTTATTTTTCATTGTCATCGTTAGCGTTGCAAAGTCACCAATCAGGTAACAGATAAGAGGTAGTACCGCATGCCACATGATGTCTTTTGCGCGCTCAAAGAAGGTTTCATAGTCATCAAAGTCGTCTCCGACAAAGCCTCCCATCGGGAACCACTCTAGGTGATAACTGAACAAGGTGATAAGTAGGACACCAACCACGTATCCGGGTAGTGCGTACCCGACAAAGATGAGAATAGAAGAAGCGGAATCAAATACGGAGCCGTGTTTAAGCGCTTTATAATAGCCGAGCGGAATCGAAATAAAATAACTGATAAAAAAGGTCATTCCGCCATAAAACAAAGAAACAGGTAAGCGCTCTGCAATCATGTCAGACACAGGTTCGTAATAACGAGTAGATTCACCTAAATCAAGCGTCACCAAGCGACTCAACCAATCAACATAGGCTTCCATCACTGGTTTATCTAAGCCATAAAACGCATTCAGCTCAGCGATTTGATCATCGGAGAGAGCGGTATTACCGCCAGCAGATGTCATTGACGCGGCGCCATCACCTTGCGCTTGCATTTGAGAAAGCATGCGCTCAACCGGACCACCAGGTACGAATCGCGTGATAGCAAAGATAAGAATGGTAATCCCGAGAAACGTTGGGATAACCAACGCCAAACGGCGTAAAAAGTACGACAGCATATACAACTTGCTCCTTGTCTACTGTCCATTATTAGGCGGAATTGGAGAGGAGGAATCCGGCCCAAAATGGTGCATCTCTATCCCGTAGTAACTAAAGCTGTTGAAACACACTCCCTGAATTTCAAAAGCCAGTTTTTTCCACTACTGCAATAATTTCAGCGTCATATTTATCTTGAATCCACTGAAGCTTCAAGTGTTTGAACCCAAAACATGACAAACTTCCCTCGAGGTCGAAAAATAGAAATGTTTTTGTAAAAAATTATAAAAAACCACAAAACCAATTCATACAGAATATCAATCTGGGCACTTTAGAGCCAAAACCCTATATAAACATGCATATATAGAGAATAATTAGACGAAAACGCCCATTACTATTTGACCCTGAAATACGAGTGAGCCCTTTTATAATGGTGGGTATCATATTCTGATACCACTCCTTGCGATCGAGTTAACATAGAGACCATTCCATAAAAAAAACAAATCAGAATAATTCTCTAGATAAGCATCCATTTTCAGTACCAATCGCCTAGTTAAAAACCAAAGGCCACATAAGTCATTAGTCTTTACAAGAAACACAAAATACGGTGTTTTATTAATATTTAATCTCACCCACCCTTCCTAACACAGCCATTTATTCTGTGATTTACATCACTTTTGGAATTTTACATCTTTTTTACATTTCCTTATCTCTGTTTACCACTGGTTTGACTTCCTTTTTTCACCTCAGGTATACATGTGGCAAGCGTTAACGAAATCTTAACGTCACAATTGGTCTTTAAGTGACCATACATAGGAAATAATAATAATCGGAGCAACAAGGATGTATAAAAACACAACCGCTTTATCTGTTGCGATCAGCCTTGCACTGGGAACGGCGGCGGCAGTGGCCCCACTAGCAGCACAGGCAGAAGAGCAGCAAGTTGAAAAACTTCAAAAGATGAAAGTTACTGGTTCACGTTTAACACGTGCGTCTATGGAAGGAAGCACTCCAGTAGCAGTAATCGGCCGTGCAGAAATTGAACGTGCCGGTGATGTATCTATCGCTGATGTACTACGTAAATCTTCATTTAACTCTTTTGGTTCACACAGCGAACGTTCAGGCAGCTCGGCACAAAGCCAAGCAACCATCTCTCTACGAGGTCTAGGTTCTGAACGTACTCTAGTTCTAATTAACGGCAAACGCCTTCCCGGCTCAGCAGCTATGGGTGGCGGTGCTGCCAACATCAACGTAATCCCTTCTGCAATCGTAGAACGTGTTGAAGTAATGGCCGACGGTGGTTCCGCTGTATACGGTTCAGATGCTGTTGCGGGTGTAGTGAACATCATCTTGAAAGATGAGTTCGACGGCATCAACGTCACAGTTGGTTCAGGTATCCCTAGTCAAGAAGGCGGCGATGAACAGAATGTTGCTTTCGTGATGGGTACAAGTGGTGAGAAAGGCAACATCATGTTCTCGTTTGAGCATGATAGTAAAGACGAAATCTACCAACGCGATCGTGACTACCTAAGCTCAACCAATACTGGTGCGGACAACTACTTTGATATGTCTGGTGTGAGTATCTACGGCCGAAACGTTTACCATAATGGTGAGCTTAAAGCGCTGAAAGGTTACGACACAGACGCAACTTGTGATTCATCAAAAGGCTTTGTTGGTCTAACCAACTACCCTGGTCTGGGTGATATCTGTGGTTACGACTACACAGCTGATGCTGCGCAAACTGCTTCTCTAGAGCGTAATACTGTTTTTGTTAACGGTAATATTTTCCTGAATGACGACACAACGTTCAATGCACAAGTGCTTTTGAACCGCAACGAAAGCTTCGGTCGTTATGCTCCTGCAGCAGGTTGGTTTGAAGTTGACCCAACAACATCTGGTGGTTCTGACTTCTTCACAGAGAATGGTCTCGATCCAGCAGCGGGCCCTGCTCGTGTTTACTACCGTTTCAACAACGTAGGTACGCGTGACAATAACGTAACTGACTTCCAAGCTGATTTGAAAGCAGGCCTAGACGGCACACTTTACACAGATAGCTTCGGTGATGTGGTTTGGGAAACGGGTTACCAGCTTAACTTCTCGAACAGTAACGAAATTGGTACAGGTTACGTGTTCCGCTCACCGGCTGAACAGCTAGCGAACTCTGGCGAGTTTGTTGATGGCGAGTTCAGTGCTGATGCAACGAGTGACCTAGCAGCCGGAACAAGCCGCGAAACGCAAATGGAAATGCACAACTTCTACGGTGGTCTTCAGTTTGACCTAGCAGAAATCGGTGACATTACCATTCCTGTGTATGTTGGTGCAGAGTTCACAACTTACGATTACTTTGACAAATACGATCCACAAAGTGAAGCAGGTAACATCATCGGTAGTTCTGGTAACTCAGCAGGTGGTGACCGTGAAACTTACGCGCTTTACGCAGAGTCTCTGATCGCGTTTACCGATGAGCTAGAGATGAATATTGCGGCACGTTACGACCACTACAGTGACTTCGGTAGTGAGATTTCACCAAAAGCATCATTCCGTTACCAACCTCTTGATAACCTAATGTTCCGTACAGGTGCGGGCATGGGCTTCCGTGCGCCAACATTAGCAAACCTTTACGGTGCGGATAGCTTCTCTGCAGATAGCGCAAAAGATTACGTTTACTGTCAAGCAAACGGCATCTCTGACGCAGACTGTCCAGAAACTCAGTACGACGTAACTCGTACATCAAACGAAGATCTAGATGCTGAAACATCTGTGTCATTTAACTTCGGTGTAAGCTACTCACCAATCGAAGATCTAGACCTGACACTTGATTACTACAACATCAGTATCGATGACGTAATCACGCTTAACTCTCTACAAAGCATGATCGACCAAGAGCGTAGCAGTGGTGTTGCTAACCCGAACATCGACCGTGATGCAACAGGCCGTATTACGCACGCAACAGCAGGCCTAGAAAACTTAGGTACTCTAGATACTTCTGGTCTTGACCTGAAAGTTGGCTACCGTTACGACTTCGACTCAGCTGTTCTACGTTACGACTTCATGGGTAGCTATGTTCTTGACTACAGCGCACCTGAATACGTGAATGGTCCAGTGAACAACCAAGTTGGCCGTAATGGTCTACCTGAGTACCGTTTCAACACAGGTGTTGGCCTTAACTTCCTAGAAGAGCACGATGTTTACCTATCAGCAGACTACATCGCGTCACAAGCACAAGACGTTGATGAGAACTACAACAAGACAGGCAACATCCCATCACAAACCATCTGGAACGTAGCATACAACTACCTAGCTCCATGGGATGCGAAGTTCACTGCAGGTGTACGTAACCTTACCGATGAAGACCCAGCATTTGAGTCTGATGGTGTGACTTACGATGCTGACCTATACAGCATTCAAGGCCGCGTTTACTTCGTGAAATACTCTCAAAACTTTTAATTAAAACCTTTGGCGCAGGAGCTTTTCCTGCGCCCCACTCGACTGACTTTTATACACTGACAAGGATGCAACTATGACGTTAAAGGAATTTGGCGTAAGTGCAGTTACTGCCGCGATTTTATCGGTAAGCGGAGCAGCCGTCGCTGCAGACTCTGGTACCGTCGTCGCTAACCAAGCAAAAACGACGAAGTCTTCTCAGGCTTCACAACAAAAAATCGACACCTATGCTGAAAGCACTGAAGGCATGTTGGCTGAATACAAAGGCCTTCTGCGTCAGATCGACAGCATGAAAATCTACAACGAGCAAATCAATCGTATGGTTCAATCGCAGCAAGGCGAATTGGATTCATTAAACAGCCAGATTGCTCAAATCGATCAAACCGCGACTGAGGTTGTGCCTCTTACATTGAAAATGATCGACGCTCTTGATGAGTTCGTTGTGCTTGATCTTCCTTTCCAAAAGGAAGAACGCGCAAAGCGCGTTAACGAATTGCGTGACCTGATGGATCGTGCAGACGTAACAACTTCTGAGAAATTCCGTAAAGTGATGGAAGCGTATCAAATTGAAGAAGGCTTCTCTCGCTCAATCGAATCTTACAAAGCTAGCCTAGAGCGTAACGGTGAGACCGTGACTTACGACTTCCTACGTATTGGTCGTACTGCGCTTCTATTCCAATCTCCGGATGGCGGTGAAACAGGTATGTGGAATCAACAAACCCGTCAATGGGAATCACTACCAGAAAACTACCGTATCGCTGTACAGCAAGGCCTTCGTATCGCTAAGAAACAAGCGCCACCAGCGCTGATCAAACTGCCTGTATTTGCTGGGGAGGAATAAGAAATGAAAGGATTCAAAACTCTAGCCGCTGGTTTGCTAGCGAGCTTATTCATGATTTCCGGTGCGCAAGCTGAAGCACCTAAGAACTTATCTGAGCTACTGAAAAACGTAAAATCAGAAAGTATCGTTGAATCAAAAGAGAACAAGGCTCGTGAAGCTGAGTTCAAAAACAACCGTGACCAACAAGCTGCACTTCTTGAAAAAGCACGTGCAGAACTTGCAGCACAGCAAGCTCTTGGTGACGAATTAAAAGCAACATTTGATGAAAACGACAAACAGCTAACTGACCTAACAGAAACATTACGTGTTCGTTCAGGTACGTTAGGTGAAATGTTTGGTGTGGTTCGTCAGTATGCAGGTGAATTTAAAGGCCTATTTGCCGCTTCACAAAATGCTGTTCTTTTCCCAGAGCGTGACGCACTTCTTACGAAACTAGCAGAAAGTAAAGAACTTCCATCAACGCAAGAACTTGAAGCATTTTGGCACACGATCCTACAACAGGTAGTGGCATCAGGCGAGACAACAACAGCACAAGCAACAGTTGTATACGGCGAAGGTAAAGAAGCGGTACGTGACGTCACTCTTGTCGGTGAGTTTAACGCAATCGCAGATGGTAAGTACGTTACTTACGTACCTCAAACCGCTAAGTTTGAAGAACTATCACGCCAACCACGCAAAAACATTACTGGCCTAGTTGGTGGTTTTGAAGCAGCAGAAGGCACATACGAACCTTTGTTTATCGACCCATCTCGTGGTGTGATTCTGTCTCTACTCGTACAAAGCCCTACTGTTCAGGAGCGTATTGACCAAGGTGGTATCGTTGGTTACGTCATCCTAGGCATGGGTGCTATCGGCGCACTTATCGCGCTTATCTGTTACCTACGCCTATTGGTTATCGGCGGCAAAATGCGTAAGCAAGCGAAATCAGACACTGTTATTCCAGGTAACCCTCTGGGTGAAGTAATCCAAGCTTACCAAGACCACAAAGGTGACAACCTTGAGGATCTTGAAGCGAAACTGGATGAAATCATCCTACGCAACGCGCCGAGCATTGAACGCTTTATCAGTTCAATCAAGCTGTTTGCTTCGGTAGCTCCTCTTCTGGGTCTACTAGGTACCGTTATGGGTATGATCGGTACATTCCAAGCAATCACACTATTTGGTACAGGTGATCCGAAGCTAATGGCTGGCGGTATCTCAGAAGCACTTGTTACTACGATGCTTGGTCTAGTTGTCGCAATTCCTCTACTGTTCCTGTACACCATCGTACACAGTAAAGGTCGCCGTTTGGTTCAAACTCTTGAAGAACAGAGTGCAGGCTTCATCGCTCGCTATCAGGAAAAACTGCATAAAGCCGAAAGCTAAGGAGGCATTATGTGGTGGTTAGTTGGAGAACTTGAATCAATTAGGCGCTTCTTGGGAATGGGTGGCGATGTACTTGTCGCCATCTTTATCCTCAGCTTTATGTTATGGGCAGTCTTGTTAGAACGTTGGTTTTACTTCGCTGCTGTCGCTCCCAAAGCAATGAAAAAAGCGGTGAGCTTTTGGGAAGAGCGTTCAGAACATAAAAGCTGGAACGCTAAGATGATCCGACAAGAAATGGTTTCTCGTCAGGATATTGAGAATAGAAAGGGACTGCCAATCGTTAAAGTACTGATTGCACTTTGTCCCCTACTTGGTCTGCTCGGCACTGTTGTCGGTATGATTCAAGTATTCGACATCTTAGCGGTAACAGGAACAGGAAGCCCCCGAGCAATGGCCTCGGGGATCTCAAAGGCAACAATCCCAACATTAGCGGGAATGGTGGCTTCTCTATCAGGACTTTTCTTTAGTACTCGTCTTGATCATTTAGCCAAAGTCACCACGCAGAAGCTTGAAGACAAGCTGAAGCACATTGCCTGAGTAAACGGAATTAGAGGTATAGGTCATGAAGAGACGCTATAGCAATGACAGCAGCGACGAGGCTGCTATCGATATGACTCCGATGCTAGACATCGTATTCATCATGTTGATCTTCTTTATCGTAACAACGTCGTTTGTTAAGGAAGCAGGTCTAGAAGTAAATCGTCCTACGGCAAGTTCAGCGCAAACCGTGAAGAAAGGTAACATCATGGTTGCTATCGGTGCAGCAGGCGATGTGTGGGTAGATAAGCGTCGTATTGAAGTCGATGCAGTTCGTGCCAACATCGAGCGTCTACGTGCTGAAAGCCCAGACGGTGCGGTTGTAATCCAAGCGGATACAGAAGCAAATGCTGGCGTAGTCGTGAAGGTGATGGACCAGATTAAGATGGCAGGTGTTGAAAGCATCTCCATTGCCGCAACCAATAAGGATTAAGCCTATGCGGTATCTGGCCTCAATTGCACTGGCGCTCATTGTCTCCCTTGGATTGTTCTGGGGGATGGACAAGCTAGTAAACAAAGAGCGCCACGAGCTAGTGTCGAATGATGATCTCCGTATGGTGGAATTCATTCGCATTAAACCGGACGAAAAAATACAGGAGAAAAAGCGCGAACTCCCGAAACCACCACCACCGAAGCGCCCACCGCCGCCACCTGAAATGAAGGTAACAGCAACGGTCAAACCGGTGATGGATCAAATCCCAATGGATATGCCGAAACTCGACCTACCAGTGAACGTTACAGGTGGTTCAGTACTCGGTCACTACTCGCAAGGTGGTGGCGCTCAACTGGCTGGAAGCGGAGGCCCAGTTCCTCTTGCGACATTCCAACCTCAAATGCCACGTAAAGCGGCACGAGCTGGGATTGAGAAAGGTATCGTTTTAGTAGAGTTTACTGTTAACGAGCGTGGCAGTGTTCAAGATGTCAAAGTCTTAAAAGAAACACCACGTAAGTTAGGCTTGGGTAAAGCAGCAAGAAAAACCGTATCAAAGTGGACCTTTAAACCAAAAATGGTTGATGGAAAGCCGGTAACTTCGCGCTTATCGCAAGAAATCGAGTTCTCTACTAACTAAGGAGTCGCAACATGAAAACATATACAAAATTGTTAGCTTCTCTATTGGTTATTGCAGGTGCGTACAGCGCACCTGCCCTAGCAAAAACACCAGAGTTGTCTGACAGAACATTCCGAACTGTGAACAAAGTTCAGGAACTGATTGCAACTGAAAAATACTCGGATGCTATCTCTAAACTGAACTCTGCCTTGGGAAGTACCAAGAAAAAGAAATACGACCGCGCCGTGTTACTACAACAGATGGGCTTTCTATATTCTTTAAAGGACGATTACCCAAAAGCAGCGAAGTACTTTGCTGAAGCACTCAAGTTAGATGCTTTACCAGTACCCGTAGCTCAACAAGTTCGTTATAGCCTCGCACAGCTTTATCTAGCAGAAGGCAAATTTAAGCAATCAGTTAATACGATGAACGAGTGGTTCAAGATTGCTGAAACAACAGAGGAAAAACCTCAAGCACATGCTTACATCACATTGGCAAGTGCTTACATTCAACTAGAAGATTACCGCAACGCAATTCCGCCAACCAAAAAGGCAATTGCAATGACGAAGAATCCTAGTGAATCTTGGTATCAGCTGTTGATGTCTGCTCACTATGAATTAAAGCAATTCAAAAGTGTTGCTGGCGTGCTAAAAATCTTGACTACCAAGTACCCGCAAAATAAGCGTTACTGGACACAATTGTCTGGTATTTACATGGAACTCAAACAAGAGCGTAATGCCCTTTCAACCTTAGAAATGGCCCATAAAATGGGTCTTTTAGAGGGAGAGAAAGAGTATCTACGCTTAGTGAACTTCCAAGCTTATCAAGGTGTACCTTTCCGCGCGGCTAAAACAATGCAAACGTCGATGGAAGAAGGTCATGTTGCGCGTACTGCTGAAAACTTAGAAAAACTAGCGTCTTTCTGGCAACAAGCGCAGGAGCTAGATAAGTCGATCGAGACTTATGTAGCGGCCTACAAGTTAGCGCCAAAAGCAAAAACGCAGATCAAGATTGCTCGTTTGATGATTCTCGACAAGCAGTACTCAGCAGCAACTAAGTTTGCTAAGAATGCCGCACCAGACGCCAAACGTGATGATAAAGGTGAGCTGAACTACATTCGAGGTATGGCGTACTTCGAATTAAATCAGCCAAGCAATGCATTGAAAGCAATGAAGAGTGCAGCGCAATCGCCTGATATGAAGCCTGTCGCTAGCCCTTGGATAAACTTCTTAGAGTCTCAAGGCTAACGGGCCACCAACACCTGTAAAGTAGTAACCAAAGTGGTTATGGTTGCTCCGAAAATTAAGTGTGAGTCAGTCGCACGCCTGGGGAAGTGAAAGCTTCCCCTTTTTTCGTTTCTGTATACAAAGATATGAATTTATACTGAGCCTCAAAGATCCAAAAGATCGGCTAGCCACCGCAAAGAGATCATGATACTCTTCGCCTCCATTTTTCTGGCGGGTTTATCACCAATCTCAAGCGGTTTGGTGAGAAAATCATCAATGTCAGTGCTATCGTTATACCAATTTCGCCAATAAGCGTTATTAGCATGACACAAGGTCGATACTCTTTCGGCATTCACTCAATCCAACCAAAAGTGGAACAGTACAATGGGCAAAGGTACTCTCTATATCGTATCGGCACCTAGCGGCGCAGGTAAATCTAGCTTGATCTCAGCAATGTTGGAACGCAACCCAACATACGCAATGAAAGTGTCTGTGTCTCATACTACTCGTAGCATGCGCCCTGGCGAAGAAAATGGTACGCACTACCACTTCGTAGCAAAAGAAGAGTTTGAAACTCTAATTGCTAAAGGCGACTTCCTAGAATATGCAGAAGTGTTCGGTAACTACTACGGCACATCACGCGTATGGATTGAAGAAACGCTAAATAAAGGCATCGACGTATTCCTAGACATCGATTGGCAAGGCGCACGCCAAATCCGTGAGCAAATGCCAGAAGCGAAAAGCATCTTTATCCTGCCACCATCAAATGGTGAGCTAGAGCGCCGTCTAAACACTCGTGGTCAAGACAGTGAAGAAGTAATCGCAAAACGCATGGCAGAAGCAAAGTCTGAAATCTCACACTACAACGAGTACGATTACGTAATCGTAAACGATGATTTCGACACTGCATTAATGGACTTTAAAGCCATTCTACGTGCGGAAAGATTGAAGGAAGAAAAGCAAGCTGCTAAATATAAAGGTATGCTTGATGCGCTTCTAGCAGAGTAATTCTGTTCGGAAACACAAATTTTCGCTTCTTTATTACGGTAAGGAAGCTTATATTGTTTATATAGAAAGTCATTGTTGTTGCACGTCTTATCGCTAGTAAATATTACGCTGAGACTGTATACTTTCTCGTCATTCAAAATTTAGTTAACTATTTGGAGTCCTCATGGCACGCGTAACTGTTCAAGACGCTGTTGAAAAAGTTGGCAACCGTTTCGACCTAGTACTGATTGCGGCTCGCCGCGCTCGTCAAATGCAAACTGGCGGTAAAGATGCACTAGTGCCAGAAGAGAACGATAAGCCAACGGTTATCGCTCTACGCGAAATCGAAGAAGGTTTAATTACTAAAGAAGTTCTAGACGCTCGTGAACGTCAAGAACAGCAAGAGCAAGAAGCGGCAGAGCTAGCGGCAGTAAGCAGCATCGCTCACAACCGTTAATTCTGACTTTAGAATTCAACAACCTCCCGGGCCTATAATTTGTATCTATTCGATAGCCTCAAAGACGTTGCCCAAGAATACCTAACAGAGCCTCAAATTGAGGCTCTGCGTCAATCTTATGTGGTAGCAAGAGATGCCCATGAAGGGCAAACCCGCTCAAGCGGTGAACCATACATCATCCACCCAGTCGCTGTGGCTCGAATCTTGGCCGAAATGCGCCTCGATATCGAAACCCTCCAAGCTGCTTTGCTGCATGACGTCATCGAAGACTGTGACGTTACAAAAGAAGATCTCGAAGAGAAATTCGGCAATACCGTCGCTGAGCTGGTTGATGGTGTATCTAAACTGGACAAACTCAAATTCCGCGATAGGAAAGAGGCTCAAGCCGAGAACTTCCGTAAGATGGTTCTGGCGATGGTGCAAGACATCCGCGTTATCCTGATCAAACTGGCCGACCGTACGCACAATATGCGCACGCTAGGTGCCCTGCGCCCTGACAAAAAACGCCGTATTGCTCGTGAAACACTGGAAATCTACGCGCCGCTGGCTCACCGACTTGGTATTCACAATATCAAAACGGAACTCGAGGAGCTTGGCTTCGAAGCGCTTTACCCTAACCGCTACCGCGTTCTAAAAGAAGTGGTGCGAGCGGCACGTGGTAATCGAAAAGAGATGATCCAACGTATTCACAGCGAAATTGAAGGCCGACTCGAAGATGTAGGCTTAAATGCGCGCGTGTTAGGTCGTGAAAAGAACCTGTTCTCCATCTACAACAAGATGAAAACCAAAGAACAGCGTTTCCACACCATCATGGATATCTACGCTTTCCGAGTGGTTGTTGATACTGCCGATACTTGTTATCGCGTCCTAGGCCAAGTACACAGCTTGTATAAGCCACGCCCTAGTCGCATGAAAGATTACATCGCAGTACCAAAAGCGAACGGCTACCAATCGCTACACACTTCTATGGTCGGCCCACACGGTGTACCAGTAGAAGTTCAGATCCGTACCGAAGATATGGATCAAATGGCGGATAAAGGTGTTGCAGCACACTGGTCATACAAAGACAAGGGCGACAAGTCTGGCACAACAGCGCAAGTGAAAGCTCAGCGTTGGATGCAAAGCCTACTTGAGCTACAGCAAAGTGCAGGTAACTCATTCGAATTCATTGAAAACGTAAAATCGGATCTGTTCCCAGACGAAATTTACGTCTTCACGCCAAAAGGTCGTATCGTTGAATTGCCGTTAGGTGCTACAGCGGTCGACTTTGCTTATGCAGTGCATACTGATGTTGGCAACTCTTGCGTTGGTACTCGTGTTGATCGCAACCCTTACCCATTGAGTAAGGCACTGAAGAACGGTCAGACAGTAGAAATCATCAGTGCACCAGGCGCTCGTCCAAACGCGGCTTGGTTAAACTATGTCGTGACATCGCGTGCCCGCACTAAGATTCGTCAAGTATTGAAAACCATGCGTCGCGAAGAGTCGATTACCTTGGGTCGTCGCCTTCTGAATCACGCCTTAGGTCGCCACTCGATTGATTCAATCTACCCAGAAAACATCCAAGAAGTGCTCACGGATCTACGTTTAGAAAGCGTTGATGATCTGCTTGCAGCAATTGGTTTGGGTGAATTGATGAGTATCGTCATCGCTCGTCGCCTACTAGGTGACACCGATGAGTTGACCACAACAAGTTCGATTCCAAACGAATCTAAAAAGAAACTGCCAATCCGTGGTGCTGAAGGCCTGCTACTGACTTTCGCAAATTGTTGTCACCCTATCCCAGATGACCACATTATCGCTCACGTATCACCTGGTCGTGGTCTTGTGGTACACCGTGAAACGTGTCCAAACGTACGCGGTTATCAAAAAGAACCAGACAAATACATGGCTGTTGCTTGGTCTGAAGAGTACGACAAAGAATTCATCGCTGAACTGAAAGTCGATATGCTTAACAACCAAGGTGCGTTAGCGGAATTGACCAACGTGATTTCGAAAACCGGTTCGAACATTCACGGTCTCTCGACCGAAGAGCGCGACGGTCGCTTGTACACCGTTACCGTTCTGCTAACCACCAAAGATCGTGTTCACCTTGCTGGCATCATGCGTAAAATTAAGACCATGCCACAGGCGACTCGAGTCAGACGAAGAAAGAACTAAACTTCATCGCCATCCAATCACTGGGTGGCGATTTTTTATATCCCTATTAATTATGAATTTAGAACGTTACAACCGCATTCATCAGGTGCTAAAAGCACGCCAAACCGACCTCACTCTGTGCCTTGAAGAAGTTCATAAGCCAAACAACGTATCCGCTGTGATCCGTACTGCTGACGCAACAGGCTTACACAAAGTTCATGCGATTTGGCCAGACAAAATGCGTACCCTCACTCACACCTCAGCAGGCGCACGTAACTGGGTAGAAGTAGATACTCACAATTCGATTGAAACCGCGATTACCGAGCTCAAAGCGCAAGGCATGCAGGTTTTGGTCACTAACCTTTCGGACACCGCGGTCGATTTTCGTGAAATCGACTACACCAAGCCAACGGCAATCATTCTGGGTAGCGAAAAAATCGGCGCTTCAGAGCAAGCGAAGAAACTCGCAGACCAAGACATCATTATTCCAATGATCGGTATGGTGCAGTCTCTGAATGTCTCAGTCGCCAGCGCTGTGATTCTTTATGAAGCGCAGCGTCAGCGTGAAGCCGCTGGCATGTACGAACGTGAAGAGAGCGCTCTACCAAAAGAAACCATCAACCGCATTTTGTTCGAACGTGGGCATCCGGTCTTAGCAAAGGTAGCGAAGCGCAAAGGGCTAGAATACCCACAACTTGATGACGAAGGCCAAATTGTGGCTGACGAATCATGGTGGAAAGAGATGCAGAAGAAATAAATAGACTCGAGAGGCGAGAACGTTTCGCTTCGGGATAACCTCATATCGTCAACCGATATGGCTCTTTCTCGCCTCACTGGTTAGTTTATTTCCGCGTTCTCGAATCTCGGAGCGTAAGCGTTCCCATATCCCTTTCTCTAACTTAATCCTGTACAAAAACACAGCTTAGTGGTTAACATACTGCTATGTTAACTATTTTCTTGAGCCCACTATGTCTGCCCAAATGTTATCTGCTGTTCCTTTAACTTCTCTGTCTGGAGTTGGCGCTAAAGTCGCAGAAAAACTCGCCAAAGTTGGCTTGCATAGCGTTCAAGATCTACTGTTTCATCTTCCTCTTCGTTACGAAGATCGCACTCGCATTTATCCAATCGCCAAACTGCATGCCGGACTTTGGGCGGCGGTACAGGGCAAAGTCATGGCTGTCGATACTACTTTCGGCAAACGCAAAATGCTGACGGTAAAAATCAGCGACGGCAATGGCACGATTACCCTACGCTTTTTTAACTTTACTGCTGCGATGAAGAACAACTTCTCGAATGGTAAGTTAGTACACGCTTACGGTGAAATTAAGCGTGGCGGTATGGGCTTAGAAATTGTCCACCCTGACTACAAGTTTTATGTAAGTGAACAAAAACCGGATGTGGAACAAAGCTTAACCCCCGTTTATCCAACCACCGATGGGTTGCGCCAAATCACTTTGCGTAACCTGACGGAACAAGCCTTATCACTCCTAGATAAAGCCGCAGTACAAGAGTTGCTACCTTCCGGTTTGTACGATCACCAGATCACCATGTCGCAAGCGCTGCATACGATTCATCGACCGCCTCCAACCATTAATTTGGATGAGTTTGATGAAGGTAAACACCCAGCTCAAATTCGTTTGATCATGGAAGAGTTACTGGCGCAGAATCTCTCTATGTTGGCAGTGCGCAGCAAAGGGCAACAGGACGTTGCATTGCCTTTGGCGCCGTGTGACTCACTAAAAAAACAGCTACTGGCTCAATTGCCCTTCTCGCCGACCAATGCTCAAGCACGAGTCGTTAAAGAAATTGAAGCTGACTTAGAAAAAACGCACCCAATGATGCGCCTTGTTCAAGGTGACGTAGGCTCGGGGAAAACTTTAGTTGCTGCGCTTGCTGCCGTCAGAGCCATTGAACACGGCTATCAAGTCGCTTTAATGGCACCCACCGAACTGCTCGCCGAGCAGCACGCGATTAACTTCGCCAATTGGTTTGAGAAAATGGGCATTCAGGTCGGTTGGCTTGCGGGTAAATTGAAAGGTAAAGCCAAAGAAGCCGAATTGGCGCGTATTGCCAGTGGTGAAGCGAAAATGGTCGTGGGCACTCACGCCCTTTTCCAAGAGCATGTTGAGTTTCATCACCTTGCTTTGGTTATTATTGATGAACAGCACCGCTTTGGTGTCCACCAGCGCTTAGAGCTGCGTGAGAAAGGCGCGAAACAAGGTGCTTATCCACATCAGCTCATCATGACAGCAACACCGATTCCGCGAACGTTAGCCATGACTGCTTATGCCGACTTAGAAACGTCGGTGATAGATGAGCTACCGCCAGGTCGAACACCAATCCAGACCGTCGCGATTCCAGACACCAAACGCGATGATATCGTCGAACGAGTGCGCAATGCTTGCTTAAACGAAGGCAAACAAGCGTATTGGGTATGTACCTTAATTGATGAATCTGAAGTCTTGGAGGCTCAAGCTGCCGCTGATACCGCAGAAGAGCTGCAACGCAAACTGCCTGACGTAAAAATTGGTCTAGTGCACGGACGAATGAAGCCCGCAGAGAAGCAAGCGGTGATGCAGGATTTCAAAGACAATAAACTGCATTTGCTGGTCGCAACGACAGTAATTGAAGTTGGCGTAGACGTACCTAATTCCAGCTTGATGATCATCGAGAACCCAGAGCGTTTAGGTTTGGCTCAGTTGCACCAGCTTAGAGGTCGTGTTGGTCGAGGTTCAGTCGCCAGTCATTGTGTGTTGCTGTATCACTCGCCACTATCAAAAACCGCCCAAAAACGTTTAGGCGTATTACGTGAAAGCAACGACGGCTTTGTGATTGCACAGAAAGACTTAGAGATTCGTGGGCCGGGTGAGCTTCTTGGTACCAAACAAACTGGCTTGGCCGATTTTAAAATTGCTGACTTAGTACGAGATCAGCGCTTGATTCCAGAAGTTCAACGCATTGCGCGTTACATTCATGACAACTACCCGACGAATGCGACCGCAATTATTGACCGTTGGCTAGGCGAGCGTGACATTTACTCTAAGGCGTAAGCTCTTCTTTTCTCACCGACCCTCGCTCCATTAATAAACGTCCTTACAGACACCGTTCTGTAAGGTTGGTTTCGCATACATTCATTGCGCCAATGAATCTCTCATTTAATAAAAGCCAACTCGACTTTATTCAATAATTACGACAAGTTAGAGCACGTAAACTCTACATAGAGTTAATACTCCAAGCGGATATAAAAACGTCATAAATACACAATGTCATCAAGGATAGATGCATGAAAAAACGTACCTTGCTTGCGGTAACAGCAGCATTAGTTGGCTCTGTACACTCCGCCCCCATAGCAGCGCAAGATAAACAGAGCGCGATTCTTCAGTCGGCTGAGCTTTTTGCCAAAAGTTCGGCTTACTTTAATCCAAAAATATCACCTGACGGCAAGCACTTAGCCTTTGAATCCAGTATCGATGGTAAAGATGCTTTGGTTATACTCGACAGTAAAACCATGCAGCCGAGCAGTGTGCTGCGCTTCTCAGGTAACGAGCAAGTGGGTGATTATTACTGGGTCAATAATGAACGTGTTGTCGCATCCAAAGAATATTTAAAGAGTTGGTCTACCGCTCCTCGCTACTATGGCGAACTCGTCTCGGCCAATGTGGATGGAAACAAATACGCTTATATATTTGGTTATAACCCTCCTCAAACTAGCCGCCTAGTACGAGCATCTTCTATCGTGAGAGCTTACGGTGATGTCTTAGATATTCTGCCTGAAGACGACCGCCATATCTTAGTTTCTGCTCTTCCTTTCGGTGAATACAGTTTCAACTTAGAAGCGCCAAGAGAGGTGTACCGCGTCAACGTATACACCGGTAGACGCTCAAAGATAACGACAGCACCCATCCCGTTTAGTCGGTTTCTCACCGACCATGATGGTGAAGTTCGCTTTGTTTCAGGCTTGAATAGCAATAACAAAGTCGAGCTTTATTATCGCGTCAACGATCAATGGAAAAGCTCCGATAAATTGGCGGCTTTAAAAAACTTCGAAGAGTTCTATCCTATCTCTTTTGCAGAGAATCACGATTCCGTTTATGCCGCGATAAGTCAGTCAGGAGAGCCAAGAGCAATCCATCACCTCAACTTAAAAACCGGTAAAAGTACAAAAGTTGCCTCGGATGATACCGTCGATCCGAAGGAATATTGGTTAGATCCAGACTCAAAGCAACTTTACGCCGTCGAGTTTGAAAGTGATTACCCTACTTATGCCTTTGTTGATCCAAAAAACAAACGCAGCGAGTACCTAAAGCAGATCCTCACTTCTCTACCCGGTCATCAAGTTCGCCTAGTCAGTGAGACTGAAGCTGGTGATGCTTACGTCATTATGGCCTTTAACGATAGAAATCCTGGGGATTACTACTTATTTACCACCGAGCCAAAAGAAATCCGTTATCTGTTCTCGGCACGAGAGTGGTTAGACCCAGAGAAAATGGCCGAAGTGAAGCCTTTTGAGTTCACCAGTCGAGACGGGAAAACCATATCAGGCTATCTGACATTGCCTCCAAATACTGAAGCAAAAAATCTCCCTCTTATCGTCAATCCGCATGGCGGTCCTCATGGTCCACGAGATTGGTGGCGTTTTACCGAGGAGAATCAGTTTCTCGCTAACAATGGTTATGCTGTGATGCAAGTAAACTTTCGTGGTAGTGGTGGTTTCGGTAAGCAGTTTGAAGAGGCTGGCTATCGTAAATGGGGAACGAACATTCAATATGACATCATCGACGCCACCAAACACATTGTCGCAGAAGGCATCGCAGATAAAGAACGCATCTGTATTTCTGGCGGAAGCTTTGGTGGATACAGTGCATTGCAATCCGCCACCCTTGCACCTGAGTTATTCAAGTGCGCCGTGGGCAGTGCCGGTGTTTATGACCTTGAGTTGATGTTCACCGAAGGTGATGTGCCCGATAGCCGCATGGGGTTAAGCTTTTTGAAAGAAGTACTGGGAACCGATCCTAAAGTCTGGAAAGCCATGTCTCCAACACATAATGCAGACAAGTTAAAAGCTTCTATCCTTCTCGTGCATGGGGGCAAAGATCAACGTGCGCCTATTGAACATTATGAAGCGATGGCTAAAGCACTCGACAAGCTCAACTACCCATACGAATCTTTTGTGTTAGACGATGAAGGACATGGCTTTTACAAAGATGAACACCGAGCTAAATATTACGCTCATGTGTTGGGCTTCTTCGACAAACACTTAAAAAACTAACCTCCTAAAGTAAAACCTCAAAGGCGATAACCATTCCGTTATCGCCTTTTCTTTTTAGCCCAAAGCAAACGTTTGCTTTTTGAATAAATCCCTCTATAATCGCGCTCAAAATTTATGGTGTGCACCTTGTCACATCAAACCAACCTGAGTTGACACTGATTAACAGCAATCACAGGTCATAACGTCAACTCCACCCAGCACTCCCATTCAGCGAGCTCTGGGGCAAGAATTATTGCGACTAGCGAGACAAACATGACAACTTCAAACCGAACTTCGGAACTGGTCTATCAGTTAAACGATCGTCCACCACTACCTCAGACCATTTTTGCTGCACTTCAGCACTTATTGGCGATGTTCGTAGCCGTTATTACTCCTTCTCTGATCATTTGTCAGTCTTTGGGTGTGCCTGCAGACCAAACCAATACCATCATCAGCATGTCACTGTTTGCGTCAGGCGTGTCTTCCTTTATTCAAATTCGTACCTTTGGTCCTATCGGCTCTGGTTTGCTTTCAGTGCAAGGCACCAGCTTTAACTTCTTAGGTCCAATCATCGGTGCGGGTCTTTCTCTTAAAGCTGGCGGCGCTGATCTTAGCACCATGATGGCAGCGATTTTCGGTACTATCTTGGTGGCGTCTTTTGCTGAAATCCTGCTATCTCGCGTCCTAGAACACGCACGCCGCATCATTACGCCATTAGTATCTGGCATTGTCGTGACGCTTATCGGTCTAACACTTATCCAAGTGGGTTTGGTATCAATGGGCGGTGGCTACGCGGCAATGAGCGACGGCTCTTTCGGTAGCCTAGACAAGTTAGCTCTCGCTGGTACGGTACTTGGCCTAATCGTAATTCTTAACCGTTCAAAGAACCCATACCTACGCGTTGCATCAATTGTAATTGCTATGTTGGTTGGCTACGTCATGGCGTACTTCATGGGCATGGTCGATACCTCAACACTGGGCGAAACTGATCTCATCGCACTGCCAATCCCAATGCAATACGGCTTAAGTTTCGACTGGTCGCTGTTTATTCCATTGGTTCTGATTTTCTTCATTACGGCACTAGAAGCGATTGGTGACATTACCGCAACGTCTGAAGTTTCTGGAGAGCCAGTGAAAGGTCCGGTTTACATGAAGCGCATCAAAGGCGGCGTATTAGCTGACGGCCTGAACTCAGCGATTGCAGCATTATTCAACAGCTTCCCGAACTCTACCTTTAGCCAAAACAACGGCATCATCATGCTCACTGGCGTAGCAAGCCGTTACGTGGGTTACTTCATCTCAGGCATGCTGGTGATTCTGGGTCTGTTCCCGGGTGTGGCAAGCTTTGTTCAGCTGATTCCTGAGCCAGTACTGGGCGGCGCAACCATCGTGATGTTCGGCACCATTGCCGCAGCGGGCGTGCGCATTATCTCTCGTGTCGATCTCGATCGCCGCGCAATCCTAATTATGGCGCTGTCATTCTCAATGGGTTTGGGTATTGCACAAAAACCTGAAATTCTGCAATTCATGCCTGAGTTCATCAAGAGTATTTTCTCAACAGGCGTGGCGGCAGGCGGCATCACCGCTATCGTATTGAACCTACTGCTTCCAGAGAAATTGGAAGAGGAAGGTGAGCAGGTTGCTCAAGAGGTAAAAGAATCCTAACCTTGCCTAGGATGATCGGGGAGCCCAACCTAGTCATAGGTTGGGCTTTTTTATTGGAATCAGTTGAGCGAAGAAAGCTTACTTGGTTGGGAAACTGATTTGTGCGCTTAACCCGCCTTCACTGCGGTTACGTACCACAACCGAGCCAGAATGTTGGCTAACGATACGCTTCACAATGGCTAAGCCCAATCCGGTCCCCTCACTGCCTCGCGCGGTATCACCACGAGTAAAAGGTTCAAACAGCTTAGCAATTTGCGACTGCTCGATACCCGGGCCATTGTCTTCAACGCAAACCCACACCAACTGTTTGTCGGCGGTGACGCCCGTACTGATTTTCACCCAGCCATTACCGTATCGTAGAGCGTTAACCACAAGGTTACTCACCGCGCGTTTAATCGCTATTGGACTGCCTTTCGCGGTTGGCATCGTTGGGTTGAGGTCAGTTTCGATTTCGACTTCATAACCCCCTTCCGACGTTGCTACATCGCTGGTAATGGTATTAATGTCCACCTGCTCAAACGACTCTTTATTTACTGGCTTGAGGTAGTCCATAAACTGACTGATGATCTCGTTACACTCTTCAGTATCACTGATGATGCCCTCGGCTAGGTAACTGTCTTCAGGTGACATCATTTCTGTCGCGAGGCGAATACGCGTCAGTGGCGTGCGTAAGTCGTGACTAATGCCTGCCATTAGTAGCGCACGATCTTCTTCCAGCTCTTGAATACCTTTCGACATCTGGTTGAATGCGCGAGTTACAGAGCGGATTTCTGAAGCACCTTTCTCTGGCAATGGCGGCGGAATTTCACCTCGACCTACTCCTTTCGCGGCTTTTTCTAACGCAATCAAAGGTCGGTTTTGCAAACGGATAAACAACCAGCCACCAGCAATGATAAGAAGCGCCATGATCAAGCTGTTACGGAACAGCGGAGCAAAATCTTCTTCTTGCAGTTCAGAGAGCGGAATACGAATGATGGAGTTCGGCAACTGATCGATGCGCATCCACAGAATGTAGCTCTCACTGCCAAGTAGCAAACGAACTTCCGTTGGTGAGCCAAGCTCTTGCGACATTTCTTCTGACATCAAGTCAATCGACATCGCATGATTGAACTCATTCATCATCTCGCTATCAACGCTATGTACTGTTACTCCAAGATTTTCTAGCAATTGGTGACGCAGAGGTGCGTCAGACTTGAGTAAACCATCTTCATCAAGAACCAAATTCAATTCATGAGCGAGAATTTTGTTGAACTGTTGCAAACTTGGCATCAACGCGTAATTAAAAACGGCGTAGTAAGAAAAGACTTGGCTAGCGAGAAGCAAAGAAATGAACAGTAAAATGGATTGTGTAAATGAACTTCGGATTCGCATGGAGGATCCCTAATGGACTGTTCCTAGTGAACAACATTAATTGCGAGTTTCCAGCCCTCAAACAGGAAGGAGGTTTGAGGGTGGAATATGAGCTGCCGAGTATCGGCAAACCTTTTATAGCGGATTACGCTTCTTTACCGTCTGGAACGAACACGTAGCCTAAACCCCACACCGTCTGGATGTAGCGCGGCTTGCTTGGATCATCCTCAAGCATGCGGCGTAGACGCGAAATTTGAACGTCGATAGAACGCTCCATTGCCGAGTATTCACGACCACGGGCCATGTTCATCAGCTTATCACGTGACATCGGCTCACGAGCGTTGGTCACAAGTGCTTTCAGCACCGCAAACTCACCTGAAGTCAGTGGCATCGCCTCTTCACCACGGAACATTTCGCGCGTTCCTAGGTTCAGACGGAAGTCACCAAACTCAACGACTTTCTCTTCCGTGCTTGGCGCACCAGGTAGTTCAACCGTTTGGCGGCGAAGTACTGCTTTAATTCGAGCCAGCAGTTCGCGCGGGTTAAACGGTTTTGGTAAGTAATCGTCTGCTCCCACTTCTAGACCAACGATACGATCAACTTCATCGCCTTTCGCCGTCAGCATTAGGATAGGTAGCATGTTGTTGGCATGACGTAAACGACGACAAATCGATAAGCCATCTTCGCCCGGCAACATTAAATCCAGCACCATAAGGTGGAAGTTTTCACGGGTCAGAAGACGATCCATCTGCTCGCCGTTAGCGACACTTCTCACCTGAAAACCTTGCTCAGAAAGGTAACGCTCCAAAAGAGCACGCAAACGAGCATCGTCATCAACCACTAATATTTTATGATTTTCCTGCATTGAAACATCCTTTCAGAGGCATCTATAGTCAAAAATGTATCACTGTTTTTTCAAACGTGCTTGTGCAAATTGTTACTCTTTTTATCTTAGCCACGATTTTGATGGATTATTCCCATGTTTCACCTTGTTTTTCTTCCTTTCACAACAATTTACAGTCAGACAAAATCAAGGCTGCTATACCCAAGTGACTTCAAGATGCAGGATTCAGAGCGCTGTCATTGATTCCCTGTTTATCGAAAGTAAGCAAGGAAAACAACGCAGCGTAATAGCCAGCTCTTTCTAAGTTGTTTGACACAGCCATTGGTTTAATAAAAAAGCGGGTCAATTACACGCTCCCGAAGGGCACTCTTTACAAATGGTAAGGCTCTTGGCTTGTATACTTTGTTGCCGATTCTTGATTTAGGTCCACTAGACCTTTAAACCGCCGCCGCGTCTACAAACCAAGTCATTCTCGCTGAACCTAGCATCTTGAGGTTACTTGGGTATATGATCAACAGAATCCAATAACGGCTGATTTACTTCTAATGAAAACCAATTTAATTACCCGTGAAGGCTACAATCGCCTAAAAACAGAACTCGACTTTCTTTGGAGAGAAGATCGCCCAGAGGTCACCAAAAAGGTAACTTGGGCAGCAAGCTTAGGCGACCGAAGCGAAAACGCAGATTATCAGTACAACAAAAAACGCTTGCGTGAAATTGACCGCCGCGTCAGATACTTACGAAAGCGCTTAGAGCAAGTCAAAGTGGTGGATTACTCACCTCAGCAAGAAGGCAAAGTGTTCTTTGGTGCTTGGGTGGAAATTGAGAATGAGGCGGGCGATGTGAAGAGTTTCCGCATCGTTGGTCCCGATGAAATCTATGGCGATGCAAAAGGTTATATCTCGATTGATTCCCCAATGGCTCGTGCGCTACTAAAAAAAGAAGTCGATGACGAGTTCGCAGTGAGAACGCCGGAAGGTTACAAAGAGTGGTTTATTAACAGCATTCGCTACCAAGGCGAAGAAAACTGATTGAGTAACCCGATAAAAAGAAAGCCGCACTCTTTAGTGCGGCTTCTACGTTTTGGATATCAACCGTGAAGGTTACTCTTCGTAGTCAGGCTTCTCGGTCACAATGTAGTTGGTATCGCTGGCAACAATCGCACCGTGCTTCAAGAAGTTCTTACCCAGAATCATGCTGTAATGGAAGCGGCTGCGGTCTTGCAGGTTAACGCGAATCTTCTTCTCTAACTCACCCAACTTGACGTGCATCTCCACTACAGGGCGTACGTTGGCCTTCTCGCCTTTCTTGGCTTTAATGCGCATCACGTCGACAACAGGCTTGGTAAATTCTTTCTTCATGCCGCTGTCATTCTCGTAGGTAAAGCTCACCATGTCTTTGCCATCTTTCTTGAACTGCTTGATGTTCTTGGCATTAATCGAGCTCACATCCGCACCTGTATCCAACTTCACAGGGAATGACATACCTTCCACTTCCGCCACTTCAATATGGCCCGCTTTGAACAGCGGTTTTGCATCCAGCAAATGATCCGCACGAGTATTCAGAAGCACACCACCTTTTGCCATGTTGTGGCCAAAGACAAAAAATGGTTGCTCTTGATCGTCCTTCTCTAACACATCAATGGCGAAATCAATGGTCTTCTCTTCGTCACCAAATAGGAACTCCCCTTCCACTACTGGGCGTACTGAGTCACCTACCTTGAGCTTCTTCAATACGCGTTTAGTGATTTTCTCTTCTTTGCCTTCTGCATTCGGGAGATAGAAGGTCACGACTTCTTTCTTGTCTTTTTCGGTCAATTCAAAACCATCCACACGCATCAGTGGTGTCTTCACCGCAAAAGTGGGATACGCAGACAAGACGTAGCCATCAATATTGACGGATTCCTCTGGCGAGATAACCAGCGGTTTCGATTTCAATGCACTCTTAAACGACTTCTCAACCCCGCCGAGAAGGTTTTCTTTATCGGTATCAATCACAAAGTGCTGGCTTGCAACATCCTTACCCAAGCGAATTTGCGAACTGAAACCACTGCGGTCACGTAGGTACACCAACCATTGCTGAGTCTCGGTTTCGCTCACTTTGACAGGTAAATAAACCAAAGGGCGCTCGCTTTTACTTGTTTTAAGCATACGCACTAATGGCAGAGTCATTGGATGACGTTTACCGTTTTCACCTTCTAAGGTGAACGAAACCTGTTTTTTCTTCTCGTCCACTTTGATATTCAAAGCATGCACATTGGTGTAACGACTGGTGGTTGAGATGCTAATTTTGTATGGCACACCTTCGACTTCAACCGTTTCTTTTTTACCAATCATCTGGGCTTTAGGTTGCTCTTGAAGATAATCGTAGCCAGCAAACACCCACGCATTGTTATCAAGGTAAGTTTTACCAATCAAAATCGGCGCTGAGAATTGAGTACGCTTGGTTAGGTTCACCACGGTGTCCACAGTATGCCCTGCAATGGTCATCGGCATTTTTACCGTCGGGCGCAAAATTGGTTTTTCACTGGTACGGCTACGGATCGCACTGATACGCTCAAGATCATCGGTGATCTTAATTTCTTTACCGGTGTATGGGTGATGAATCGTAAAGCTCACGGTCACTTGGTAGGGTTTGAAGCTGTCTGAATCCCACTTGGCTTTCGTCCCGCCAAGGTCATCGATGATTGCCCACATCAACTTGCTATCTTTTAAGTTTTTGTATTCTGGGTTGGTACTGCTTACATGGATGTTTTCTGCGTGCATCGATGTCGTATCGGCACCGGTATCAATTTTACCGATGAACGGCACATCGCTTAGCTCTGGAATGTCGCTGTAATACACGCTTTCAACACGGCCTAGTACCAGTTTGTCATCAAGTTGATAGATTGGATCTTGGGTTGTTGCAGAGAGAGATTGTGACCACGCGAGCGGTGCCGCTAATAAGGCACCTGAGAGCGCCAGAGCCAAAGACATTTTCTTCATCATTGTTTTCCGTGTGAGCTAAGGTACAGGGGTTAGTCGATAACCAAACGTATAAGTTCTCAATTTAATTACAGTTTTGACACAAATCTGACTGATGTCCACCAGCGCTCGGTAAATTTTTGCGTTACTAGTTTAAAACATTGCAAATTCCATGAATGGCCCCAATGTTCTATACACAACCAATACCCAAACAGAATTAAAGAGAATACACGGATGAGCCAAGCTATCTGTCGCATGATTGCTCAAGAGCTGAATGTTCGCCCTGAGCAAGTCAACGCTGCTGTAACCCTTATCGATGACGGTAACACGGTCCCATTTATTGCACGTTACCGTAAAGAGGTGACGGGCGGTCTTGATGACACCCAACTGCGTACTCTAGACAGTCGTCTGTCTTACCTTCGTGAGCTGGACGATCGCCGTCAAACCATCCTGAAGTCGATTCAAGAGCAAGGCAAACTTACGCCAGAGCTAGAACAAGAAATCACTCAGGCAGACAGCAAGACTCGTCTTGAAGACTTGTATCTACCTTACAAACCAAAGCGCCGCACCAAAGGTCAGATCGCGATTGAAGCCGGTCTTGAGCCACTTGCAGACCTGCTTTGGAATCATCCGCAAACTGAGCCAGAAAGCGAAGCAAGCAAATACCTTGATGCAGACAAAGGCGTGGCAGACACCAAAGCCGCACTGGATGGCGCTCGCGCAATCATCATGGAACGCATCGCGGAAGACGCAAACCTACTGGAGAAAATCCGTAGTCACCTAAACCGCAATGCGGAAATGGGTGCTCGTGTCGTAGAAGGCAAAGAGCAAGAAGGTGAGAAGTTCAAAGATTACTTCAACCACAACGAGGCCCTAAGCAAAGTGCCATCACACCGCGCACTGGCGATGCTACGCGGTCGTAACGAGGGCTTCCTGACATTGGCAATGAATGCCGATCCAGAACAGGAAGAAGGCGTTCGCCAGTCTTACTGCGAAACAATTATCGCTGACCACTACGGCGTTACGCTTAGCAGCGCACCTGCGGATACGTGGCGTAAGCAAGTAATTAGCTGGGCATGGCGCATCAAAGTATCGATGCACATGGAAACCGAGCTAATGGGCGCAATGAAAGAGCGTGCAGAAATCGAAGCGATTGAAGTATTTGCCACCAACCTAAAAGACTTGTTGATGGCAGCACCGGCAGGTCCTCGTGCAACACTTGGTCTCGATCCTGGCCTGCGCACGGGCTCTAAAATCGCTATTGTCGATCCGACTGGTAAGGTGCTTGCAACCGAAACCATCTACCCTCACCCACCACAAAAGCAATACGACAAATCAGCGCAAGTCGTTGATCAGTTGGTGCGCAAGTACAACGTGGATTTGATCGCTATCGGCAACGGCACGGCTTCACGTGAAACCGACAGTTTTGTCGCAGACGTCATCAAACGTGGCAACCTGAAAGTTCAGAAAATTATCGTGAGTGAAGCGGGTGCATCAGTTTACTCTGCGTCTGAGCTTGCAGCGAAAGAATTTCCGAATATGGACGTGTCTCTGCGTGGTGCGGTGTCGATTGCTCGTCGTCTGCAAGACCCACTGGCTGAACTAGTGAAAATTGATCCTAAGTCGATCGGTGTGGGTCAGTACCAGCACGACGTTAGCCAATCTATGCTGGCAAAACGCCTAGATGCGATTGTGGAAGACTGTGTAAACGCGGTGGGTGTTGATGTGAATACCGCCTCTGCAGCGCTACTGACACGCGTAGCGGGTTTATCTAGCACCATCGCGCAGAACATTGTCGACTTCCGTGATGAAAACGGTCGTTTCGAAGCTCGCACGACCTTGAAGAAAGTGCCTCGCTTGGGTCCTAAGGCATTCGAACAGTGTGCTGGCTTCCTACGAATCATGGATGGCAAGAACCCACTTGATGCATCTGCAGTTCACCCAGAAGCGTACCCAGTGGTAAAAGCGATTTCTGAAAAAAACAGCAAAGACATCAAAGCACTGATTGGTGATTCAAGCTTCTTAAAAGGTCTGCATGCAGTCGATTACACTGACGATAACTTCGGTGTGCCAACCATTACTGACATCATCAAAGAACTGGATAAACCGGGCCGTGACCCACGTCCAGAATTCAAAACGGCGACGTTTGCAGAAGGTGTAAACTCAGTTTCTGACTTGGAACCGGGTATGATCCTAGAAGGCGTAGTATCGAACGTAGCCAACTTTGGTGCCTTCGTTGATATCGGCGTTCACCAAGATGGTCTAGTACACATCTCTGCTCTGACAGATCGCTTTGTGTCTGATCCACGTGAAGTGGTGAAGGCGGGCGACATCGTTAAAGTGAAAGTAATGGAAGTGGACGTGCAGCGTAAGCGTATTGGTCTCTCAATGCGTATGAACGACGAACCGGGTCAAGACAACCGTAGCCAACGCTCATCAGCAGCGCCGCGCCGTAATGACCAACCGCAGCGTCGTCAACCTCGCCGTGATGACTCGTCATCTAACAACGCGATGGGCGGTGCTTTTGCCGCAGCGTTTGCTAAAGCGAAAAAGTAATCTCGCCAAGGCTTCACTACTAATAACGAGACTTCACCACTAACGAATTTTCACAACTAAAAAGAAAACGCTCCAATCAGTGAATCTGCTTGGAGCGTTTTTGTTTGAGTAGGATATTGAGTCGTCATAATACTGCTATCACTTCTGACGGTGTATGGGGCGCGACCGAGTGACCATAATGAAACTTAATCACCTTCCTGCGCTTTTCCATCAATCCCTCTTTGACCGCAGCATCCAAAATGCGCTTAGGTAATCGAAAGCGTATCGCGTAGCCCTTACCCTGATCTTCGCTGTAACTCTTGAGCGCAAGCAAACCGAAGAGACGCTCTAGCGTGTCTTCAGGTTCTTCGTGATAACGGGTATCCACCTCGGGTTCCACTTCGTAACCTGGATGCTCCGATGGGTCCCACGAGGATTGGCGTCGCCGCTTCTCATCACTTTTTACTTTGCGCTCCGCATTGGTTTTTGCCAGTGCGACTGTTGGCGTGACAGGTTCTCGGACTTTATTGTCACGAGCAGCTTGTTCCGTCTGCACATTAACGGATGGGGCGATCAGTGGCACGCTTACGTTAGCCGGTGACACAATCATTGCGAACCCTCCTCAGAGTCGCCCAACTCGTCAATACAGCAAACTCCTCCTACAAGAAGAGTTCACTAAAACTTATATCGACCAATTTTTAAACAGCTTTAGGGTTTTATTCGCTTAGATTTGTAGACTCGCTAATTAAGCGGCAAATTCTCGCACTTGAAGACAAAACGCTTCATGTTCGGTCATGAACGGCGCGTGGGAAGATTGGTTGAAAACAAACTGCTGAGAACTTGGCAACTGCTCACTCAAGTCACTTGCCACTTTGATTGGCACTAAACCATCAAGTCGACCATAAAGGCGTAGCATCGGCATAGAAAGGGAAGCCAAAGAATCGCGCAAATCCACATCGGCAAGAATGTTCAAACCAACCAACAATGAATCAGGGTTTGGTTGCGGACGCGATAGTACCGCTTGTTTGAGTTGTTTAACGTCTTTGCGCGCAGACGGGCTGCCCATCGCTTGCAGCGCCATAAAGCGCTCGATAGTGACCGAGAAGTCTTCCAGCAATTGATCGGTGAATGCGGTCAATACGTTAGGTTGAATGCCACGCCAAGGACGTTCAGCAGAAAATTTTGGTGAACTTGCTACCGTGATTAACTTGCTCACACGCTGCGGTGCATTAAGTGCAATGTAGGTTGCCACCAAGCCACCTAGTGACCAGCCAAGCCACACTGCTTTTTCTGGCGCGTCTTGCAGAACAAGGTCAACGATTTTTGCTAAGTCTTCGGCGTGAGATTCTGCGCTGTGTCCGTACCCCGGAAGATCGACCACATGCACTCGGAAATAAGGTTGAAGAGACTCGACCGTCTGCTGCCATACCGCACCATTCATGCCCCATCCATGAAGCAACACTAAATCTGGTCCTTGACCAAACGACTGCCAGTGTAAATTCGTGCTCATGTTCTCGTTCTCTCCCACTTATCTTATTCCTTACTAGACATTCCAAGCTTTAATCTGATGACTCGCTCACCTTGGATGGATTGTATGTTATCTGATCAATGGCAAAACATCATGCACCGTGTACTTGGCAATCAATGCGGTTTGTGTCGATTTCCGATTTCCGCTGAACAGAAACCAAACCCAATGCGTTGGTGCGACCATTGTTTTGAACACCTTACACCCATCAAACGGTGCACTCGCTGTGGTTTAAAAATGACAGAGAAGGCGTCACAAACCTCCACGGAGTGCGGTGAGTGCCTGAAAGAGCCACCGCCTTGGCAACGTTTGTATACGTTGGGAGATTATGATTTCCCCCTTTCTCATCAAGTACAACGCTTTAAGGATAATGGTGAATCTTGGCATGTTACCGCCCTAACTCAATTGTTAGCGGAACGAATCGAGCATCCTGCTCCTATCATTACTAGTGTCCCTTTGCATTGGCAACGTTACTTAAAGCGAGGATTTAATCAGAGTCATGTCTTGGCGACACATTTAGCGCACCACTTGAATAGCAACTATCGCAATCGCGTTTTTAAACGCGTCAAAAGCGCACAATCTCAACGTGGAAATAAAAAAGCCGGTCGCGAGCAAAATTTGAAAGCAGCATTTGCGCTACACGGTGAGGTAAACTTTTCCCACATTGCTATCGTGGACGATGTTGTCACAACAGGCAGTACCGTCCGACAATTATGTCATTTACTACTTGAAGTTGGCGTAGAAAGCATCGATATTTACTGCATCTGCAGAACTCCTGCCCCTGGTTCAGGCTAGATCGCTTGGCAATGCCTTAGTATCAAAAAGACTAGACCAAGGCGGTAACAGGAGTAGAATAGCAGCAATAGCCTACAAATTTACTCAGGTATTCGTCGTGTCAAATATTACTATTACAGAAACTGCGCAAACGCATTTCGCCAACCTTTTAGGCCAACAACCTGAAGGTACTAACATTCGAGTTTTCGTTGTAAACCCAGGAACACAAAACGCAGAGTGTGGCGTGTCTTACTGCCCACCAGAAGCCATTGAAGGCACTGACACCGAAATCCCTTACAGCGGTTTCTCTGCTTTCGTTGACGAGCTAAGCCTACCTTTCCTGGAAGATGCTGAAATCGATTTCGTAACAGACAAAATGGGTTCTCAACTGACGCTTAAAGCACCTAACGCAAAAATGCGCAAAGTGTCTGACGACGCACCTCTAGTAGAGCGTGTAGAGTACGTAATCCAAACTCAAGTGAACCCTCAGCTAGCAGGTCATGGTGGTCACGTAAACCTTGTTGAAATCACTGACGACGGTATCGCTATCGTTGCATTCGGTGGCGGCTGTAACGGCTGTTCAATGGTTGATGTGACACTAAAAGAAGGCATCGAGAAAGAACTACTGAACCAATTCATTGGTGAATTGACAGCGGTTCGCGACGCAACAGAACATGACCGTGGTGATCACTCTTACTACTAAACGTTCAAAAGAACTCGGCTTTGAGAGCCAGTAAAAGTGTACATTGACGAAAAATGGGAGGCGTTTGCTTCCCATTTTTGTTTTCAATCGAACGAAGCTGAATCATCACGCTAGAAACTCGAGCCTTCTTCTCATATATTAAGAAATCTCATTAGCTTTAAAGAGTCAACGACACATAGGAGCCGGCGTTATGTCGAAAAGGACCCCACCAGAGATACTCTCTTGTCAGACGGTCGCACAATCTAAACTGTTTGCAGTGGAAGCCCTAGACCTTCGCTTCTCTAATGGTGAGTTGCGTACCTACGAGCGTATGAAACCCAGTGGGCGCGATGCTGTAATGGTTGTTCCTGTTACGGAGCAAGGCGATTTACTGCTCGTACGCGAATACGCAGCAGGCACAGAACGCTACGAGCTCGGCTTTCCGAAAGGTTTGATTGACCCAGGGGAGACTCCGCATCAAGCGGCAAATCGTGAGCTTAAAGAAGAAATTGGTTTTGGCTCTAACACGCTAACACCACTCAAACAAGTCATTCTTGCTCCTTCTTATTTCTCCAGCAAGATGACCTTGTTCTTAGGACAAAGCCTTTACCCTGAAAAACAAGAAGGTGACGAGCCAGAGCCATTAGAAATTGTTCGCTGGCCACTTGCTCAAGCCGAAGAATTATTAACGCACTTGGATTTTTGTGAAGCAAGAAGCATCACGGCGTTGATGTTGGCACTAAAACACTTACAAAACACCACTCACAACCAAAACCAATAACGGTCAAAGAGCCGAGCCATAATTGTGAGAAAGGACCATTACTTATGCCAATGACAAAAGATTTATCTCACCTGCTCCCGCAAGTCATCGAGATCGCGCGTAGTGCAGGACAATTGATTTTAGATATCTACGAAAAAAAGCAGTACGAAGCCTACATCAAAAGTGATGAGACACCGGTCACCAGTGCCGACATTGCAGCACATAAGCTAATTACAGAACGCCTAAGCGAGCTGACACCTGATATCCCCGTGCTTTCAGAAGAAGCAGCGGACATTAGCTTAGAACAACGCGCACAGTGGGAACGTTACTGGTTAGTTGACCCTCTTGATGGTACACAAGAATTCATCGCACGCAGTGGTGACTTCGCGACCATCATTGCTCTGATCGACAACAACAAGCCAACCATGGGAGTAGTTTACGGTCCAGTTTCTGGCGTAACTTACTATGCTTACAATGGCAAAGGTGCATGGAAGATCCCAGACATGTCAGAGAGTGTGAAAATTCATACCCACAAACATGAACAACCGGGACAAAACATCGCAATCGCAATCAGTCGTCGTCAAGACATCAACCGCATTACCAGTCGTATGAGCAGTGCTTGGAACTACGATTTAATTCCACTCGGCTCTGCCGCACTTAAAGCATGCCTTGTCGCTGAAGGTGCTGTGGACTGTTACTTACGTCTAGGTCCAACTGGCGAGTGGGATACTGCGGCTACGCAGTGTATTGTTGAAGAAGCGGGCGGACGTATTCTCAGCACACAACTTGAGCCGCTGTCTTACAACGAGCGCGAGACGTTAGAAAATCCGAACTTCATCGTACTAGGCGATGCTGACTTACCTTGGGACGAGATTCTACAACGCAAAGATTGATCACAATCCAAACTGCATAGCTAGATTTTAAAAGGCCACGAATCGACTTCGTGGCCTTTCTTTTTATCTCTTGTACAGCGATAGGAGTATTTAGCCTACCATGTTCTAAGTACTTACTCAGCTGTACACTCTCATGTTATTCACTTAAAAATCAGAAGCTTAGACAAACAGCAAATAACCAACTGAATTTCCTGTACAGCGAATAGCAGGTTTGGCCTACTATGATCTAAAAGCAAAAAGAGCTGCACATTAGCAGCTCTTCAATAATGGGATGGTTTCTAAAACTGACTAGAAACGCCCTTTGTAATCAAACTCGTATTGGCCTTGAGCGTTCGGGTTGCCCAACCATTTCAGTTGGTCATTCATCCCTGATGGGAACTCCGCCCCAGGTTTAAACCACGCTTTAGTAGAGTAGCGCTGATTTGGCATCAACTCGGCAGAAAACACTGCGGACACTTGCTTGCTCTTTTGCTCACCTGATGCCGATAGTACGCTGTCTTTACAGTTCAGATCGGCAATCACAGGGCCAAGTTCAAGGCTACCGAGCGGGCTTTGAATGCCACTCGCATTCCAAACTAGTGTACCTTCACCCGTTTTACACCAAGGTGCCGCGTAAGTCGCATGACGGATATTGAGCTCAAGCTGACCATCAACGCCAACTGGCACAGGAATACGCGCTTGCTCCACTACTTTGGCAGCCGGAATCGATGCAACCAAACTTTCAGCATATGGACCACCAGTTAGGCTATAGCCAACCAAACCACGACCACGAACGTCCATATCACTTCCACGGCCAAAACGTACGGCGAATTCCGCTTTACCAGTGAATAAGCTTGATAGTTGGAAATCCCAATTTACCTCACCGAGATTTTGACGCTGCCAGCTGATGTTAGAAGCACGGCCTTGCCACACAGAGCCTTGGGCATCTTGAATTTCTAACCCTCTTACCGTCGGTACTTGTTGAAGCACCCAAGAAACAGGCAATCCAACAATCAAACTTGTGGAGAAAAAGGCTATGAATATAACAACGTAAAGTATTGCTCGCTTCACCTTAACCTCGCTTAAATTGCAGGCGATTCACATCAATCATGCCTGCTTGGTCTGTACGATCGATATCGAGAAATTCCACCTCAATACCTTGTTGTTCTTTTAGGTAACGCAGCCAATCCACCATCTGGTTAAATGCCAATGGCTTAATCCAAACTTGAACACTTTCATTACGTGGTTGAACTCGAATCAGCTCCACTTTGTAACGACGAGCAGAAGAAGAAACTAATTGGTTCAGAGGTTGATTAGAGAAGCTGACTCCACCACTTTTGCGTAGAGCAGTAATATCATCAGCCTTGTCTTGCACCCAATTCAACAACTGTTTTTCTGACTGAATTCGAGTCTGAGCGAGTTCAGCTCGTTGATTCATTGGCTGTAGTAGCCCCCAATAAATCATTCCGATAATGGCAATCACACCACCACCCATCACCAAACGTTGTTCACGTTGTGAGATGCTATTCCACCAAGCTTGAGCCTGAGCGATTAAATTCTTCATCATCACCTCACAAACGTTTTAGTACAAAGCTGCCTATCACAACATTTCCGTTGCGATTCAGCTGACCTTGTTCAACAGTGAACTTTTCTGCCAATTTCACACGCGCTTGCTCAAACGGTTGGAAATCTGAACTGCTTGCTTGAATGCGTACTTCACCGCGTTGGCCATCGTATTTAAAGCTGGTTATCTCCAGATCTTTAACCTGACCCAGTGTCGTTGGCAGTGCAGCTATCCAAGACAGCATTGCAGTTTCACTTGTACCACCAGAAAGACGACGCTCTTCATCGGTCATCTGACGCTTCAGGTAACTGACCGTTGGAATTCGCTTCTTGTTCGGGAAAATTTGGCGGAAAATGCGTTCACTTTCTTCACGATAGGCTTGCGCTTGCGCCTCATATTTATGGACCACCAGCAATTGCTGCCCCACAAGAACAACCAATAGCACACCCGCAGCGATAGCAGCTTTTTGCCAGACTTTTACGTACTTACCCCAAGACGATTTTGGCTTGAAGCTACCCGTTAATAGGTTGACCTTGCTTTCAGAAACACCTTTAGCAAGTAGTGCCATCGCCATTTCTTCAGGCTTTGCGACCCAAGCCTCTGGGAGTGAAGATTCAGGAATCGAACTGTAACAATCAAGTTTCCATCCTTCATTCGCTTGCAGATAAGCAGAAAGGTATAAATCTAGCCACGACGCATCGACCACCGCACCTTGAGTATTAGAATGACGAATTAGCCATTGCTCACCCAACGCCACCGCAGAGCTGTTTTCTTCATGCACAGGCAACGCCAGCACATCAGGAAGGATACGCTTAATTACAATACCTTGACTGGAAAAACGCTGCAAAATGGTTTGAACCCAAGCACGCTCAACAGCACAAATTTGCGCTTTCTCTGCTTGCTTATCTAATACTGTGAAATGCAGGTTATCCACGTCTTGTGCGACTTCATCTTCCACCAAATAAGGCAGCATGCTATCAAACTGACGAGCAGCACCCGGCGGGATATCTACTTCTGTCAGCACAACATCATTACTGGCTAACAAGGCAATCACTTGTCGCTGATCAGCGTAAGACGCCAACTCATCCAGATGTTCCCATCCGGCGAGTTCACCACTGGCAATCACGTCTTGCTGCTGTGTCGACCACACCAACCATGGAATGGTATTTTGTTGTTCGCTACTCAGCCGAACGGTCAGAAACTCGCTC
The DNA here is from genome assembly GCF_001557775.1 of Vibrio sp. MOR3. Taxonomy (NCBI): domain Bacteria; kingdom Pseudomonadati; phylum Pseudomonadota; class Gammaproteobacteria; order Vibrionales; family Vibrionaceae; genus Vibrio; species Vibrio sp. MOR3. Next base: position 408,405 of record NZ_LNRD01000003.1, read on the forward strand.
ACTGATTCCTCCAAAACGACGGCGAACGACAGTCACCGTTTCTCTATCTGTACTTTGTAAAAGACTACGGATACGTACTCGGGATTCATCCACCAGTACTTGTGCGTCCAATTCAAAAAAGGAGCTATCGACTCCTAAGTAGCCTTTAGCATTTTTCTTTACATCATCGCTCAAGCCAGCTAATTCTGACTCAGCTAAAAATTCATCAACACTATCCCAACCATCGAAAGGGCGCTTTTCAATTAACTGCACCGCATCACTAGAACTCAAGCCAGGAGTAAACATCGCGACTAAGATCGGCGCTTGTTCGACTTCAATAGTATTTACGTTCAAACGCCAATCGTCTGTCGGAATAGCACAAATCATCGGTGCGATCTTCTGATAAATGTCCCCCGTGACTTGATATACCGCTCTCAGTTCGCTGGCATCAGCCATCAGGCCATTGGGTGGTAAATACGCAGGCTTCATTGCCTCATAAGTGCTGTCTTCTACACCAGCAGCGGAGCGCACTGTGCTGTCGCTATCGACGTATTCCCAAGTCGAATCAGCAATCACTTCCGCTTGGTATGGTTCCACGTCCATCTCTTCCATCAAGCGCTGGAACACTTGCACCAAATAAGGACGATTTGTCGAGTCACCCGATGGCTGAACACTCGCTAATACATTCATATTAAAGCAAGCTTGTTTGTCTACGATGCGTCCGGCCGCTTGACCATAATCTAGCGGATACACTTGTTCTTTAATTGCCCAGGGCTGGCTCATATTAATGGTATCGCTGTCTTCGTAGCTCTGCTCAATACCAATTTCAGCCAACGCCTCAACCCCCAAACTATACCAATACGCCTGTTGGTAATTGATCTGGTTCGCGCCTCGCTGAAACTGCAAAAACAATCGTTCAGACATACTTGCTGCAACGGTCGTCATAATCGCCAGTAGCATTAAAACAATAATAAGCGCTACACCACGTTGTCGCTTAGCCATTATTGCCTCCGGAGGATTCATCATTGGATGAGTCATCTTGCCCAGAGGCGCTGATCTTGCCTCCAGAGGTTAAGTAAGTACGGCTGATCTCACCGTAGTCTTTGAGTTTCAAAACAACAGAAACCGCTTTCGGTAACTCTTGCTTACTTTCCCATGTTTTTTTCCACGCTTTGCCATCGTAGAAACGCATATCAAATTCTTCGACCTGAGTCAGAAGCGGTGTCACAATACCTTCTTGTCCAACGGGTGTATCTGGGTAACGCCACCATATACGCTGTAGAACTTCATCTTTAATGCGATAGCCAACTTTCGTGACTTCACCACGTGGGAATTGCTGCTGAGGGTTGTGCCACCCCAAACGCGCAAACATCACGCCTTTCGCATCCGAATCAAGCAGGTATTCCGACCAAAACAACAACTGCTTTGATGGCTCTTCGCCATTGGTTCGCATCTGACGCATGGCCATTTGGCGGAAATCGTTATCCATCATCACCATTGCACGTTGCAACTCGTTCAAACGCTGCGTACGTTCTTGCGATAACACATTACTGCGTTGCACCTGCGAGACCACTTGATAGGCAGCAACGCTTAAGCTCGCAAAAATAGCAATCGAGACGAGCACTTCGATCAAGGTAAAACCTCGATTCGATTTCATACTTGATGCCTTATATCGCTTATTACTCCGCAACATAGCTTCTCACCGTCACAACAGGACTCGCTTCTTTTTCAGTTGCGACACTGACATCAAATGCTTTCAGCAATGGCTGCGCGGTGGCAACAGGAGTTACCTTCCAATACCAAGTTCGCCCCGCTAACTCTTCAGTGCCTTTTTTGGCTTTGAGTTTTTCAGTCGAGAGCATCACATTGGCCATTTGGTTATCCACAACCATGGCTGCAAACATTTTTTCTTCTAAATAACTGACAGTATTAATGTGTTGACTCACCGAGCGAATCACACTGATTGCCGCCGTCGCAAAAATCGCTAATGCGACCAACACTTCCAACAACGTCATGCCTCTAGTATGAAGCGAAGAAGAACCGATACGGCTTTGCTTAGAATGTCGCATTGTTGTCGTCTTCCAATTCTTCACCAGGCTCTAGTAACAAGATTTCGCCGGTTTCTTTACCAATAATGCGCCAACCATCGTTAAATGCGTCGCCATCTTCAGGAAAGAAAGACAAACTAAATGGCGTAACTTCCGCACTAGAGAAAATGAATACTTGAGGTGGCTTCACTTTCTTTTTCTCTTTGTCATCTTCTTCCGCAAACATGTCCTCATCAAACAAAGAACCAGGTTCAAATAGTCGGTCGTCATCGTCCCATGCGCCACCACCAAGATCCAATTGCAGCGAGATATCGCCTTCCAATTTGGTCTCACTAGGAATCTGTTTCAATTCCAATGGTTGCCATCCATCTTGAGTCAAGCTGAGCAAGACGTATGTGGATTTCACATCATCAACACGTAAACCAAAGTCTTTGCCGCTCAGTACGGCTTCTTCATTCAGTAGTTGTAAGCGCTGGAAAAAGCTTTGAGCATATTGTTTGGAAAGATCTTTCTGACTGGTAGGCAGGGTCGCTATTACGGCGACTGCGGTAAGAGATAACAAAACCAGCACCAATAGAATTTCTATTAATGTAAAACCACGATGTTTTTGCATTTGCTTCATTAGTGCTGGTTTGAACTTTATCTTATTGGAAATCTTGCATGTTCCAGTTGCCGATATCCGACGCAGGGCCTTCACCGCCCTCTTGGCCATCTGCACCTAGAGTAAAGATATCAATCGTACCGTTGTCACCAGGGCTTAGGTATTGGTACTCATTGCCCCATGGATCAGACGGTAGACGCTTAATGTAGCCACCATCGCGGTAGTTGCGTGGTTCTGGGTTCGATGGTTTGTTTACTAACGCATCAAGACCTTGGTCTGTTGTTGGGTAAACGCTGTTATCCAACTTGTACATATCCAGTGCATTTTCTAATGCAACAATATCGGTGATCGCTTTTTGTTGGTCCGCTTTTTCTTTGTTACCAAGTAAGTTAGGAACAACAACACTCGCCAAAATACCTAGGATAACCACAACAACCATCACTTCTAAAAGTGTAAAGCCTTGTTGTTTACTACGCTTAAATTTCATTATTATCTCCGAAAGTTAGATTCAAGCTATATCATCAGTAGACACAGCTTAACTCGAATTTTATCCACTCATTAAGTTATTCATTTCCAACATTGGCATCAATGTCGCCATTACGATGAAAAGTACCAAGCCTGCCATCAATGCAATCAATACTGGAGTGAAAATGCCAAGTGCAATGTTGACCGTAGATTCAAAGTTTTGATCTTGGTTATCCGCAGCACGAGTCAACATACTCTCAAGCTCACCACTCTGCTCACCACTAGAAATCATGTGCAGCATCATTGGTGGAAACAAACGAGTTTGATCCAATGCTTTACGTAAGCTTGCACCTTCTCTTACGTTATCTGCCGCGACCAAAACTTGCTGTTTCACGTAACGATTGGACATAACATCAACCGCGACTCGCATGCCTTCCAAAATCGGAATAGCACTGGATGTACAAATCGATAGCGTACGCGCAAATCGCGACGTATTTAAGCCACGAGAAATCTTACCAATCAGCGGTAGGCTAAGGATTTTTCTATCCCACGCTAAACGAAAGTTCGGTTTTTGTAGTGCCAGTTTAAGCCCGTAGAAGAGTACTACCACCACGATAAAGATTATCAGCCCCCACTCTTGGACAAACTCACTCGCAGACAAAAGAAATTGCGTTGATTGAGGTAACTCTTGTCCCATCTGAATGATAGGTTCGATGATCTTCGGAACAACAGAAGAGAGCAACAGAGAGACGATACCAACGGCAAACACCACCAATACCACCGGGTAAATCATGGCTTGCAGCAATTTAGAACGCATTTTCTGACGGTTTTCTACGTAGTCAGCCAAGCGCTCTAACACCGTGTCCAAGTGACCGGATTTTTCACCCGCGGCAACCATTGAAAGGTAAAGTTCGTCGAAAACATGCGGGTAATCCCCCAGGCTATCTGCCAGAGGGTAACCTTCCGTGACTTTTGAACGCACGGCGGCAATCATAGTACGAATACGCGGCTTTTCTGCTTGTTCTGATACCGCTTTCAAACACTCTTCTAATGGCATACCCGATTGAACGAGTGTTGAAAGTTGGCGTGTGATCAGTGCAAGTTCTGCGGTTTTGATACCACGCTTGAATCCGACTGACCCGCCTGAAGACTTAGCCGCTTTTGCTTTGGCTTCCATCACCTCAACAGGAATCATGCCCTGTTCTTTTAGGCGTTGGCGCACCTGACGAGCGTTATCCCCTTCAATTGTGCCTTTCTTCTGCTTGCCTTTCGCATCCAGCGCTTTGTATTCAAATGCTGCCATTACGCTTCCTTGGTCACTCGCATGACTTCTTCAAGTGAGGTAATGCCGCGGCTCACTTTGCTTAGGCCATCGCTACGAATACTTGGTGTATGCTGACGGACGGCTTTTTCAATTTCTTGTTCACCCGCTTCGCTGTGAATTAACTCCTGAACTTGCTCATCAACCATCAGAAGTTCATGAATACCAGTACGACCACGATAGCCCTTCTGATTGCAGACTTCACACCCTGTCGCACGATGTAAAACCAGAGATTCATGCTCTTCTAAACCAAACAGTTTTTTCTGTTCTTTATCAGCTTCATAAGGCTCTTTACAGTCCGAACACAAGGTACGAACCAGACGTTGAGCAAGCACACCAAGCAATGAAGATGAAATGAGGAAAGGTTCGATGCCCATATCACGTAGACGCGTAATAGCGCCCACTGCCGTATTGGTGTGCAGCGTCGACATTACCAAGTGACCAGTCAGAGACGCTTGCACTGCAATCTGTGCAGTCTCTAAGTCACGGATCTCACCGACCATCACCACATCCGGGTCTTGACGAAGAATGGCACGTAAGCCGCGCGCAAACGTCATGTCGACTTTCGGGTTAACCTGCGTCTGGCCGATACCATCGATATCGAATTCGATTGGGTCTTCTACCGTCAGAATATTACGTTCGTTGCTGTTGATCTCTTGCAAGCCCGCGTACAAGGTTGTTGATTTACCCGAACCTGTCGGACCGGTCACCAAGATGATACCGTGTGGACGTTGAATCAAGCGACCAAAGTTATCGTGCACCGATGGCGTCATACCCAAACTGTGTAAATCTAGACGCGTTGCGTTTTTGTCTAATAGACGCATTACAACACGCTCACCATGCGATGAAGGCATGGTAGAAACACGAACGTCTACTGCTCGACCACCGATACGCAGAGAAATACGGCCATCTTGAGGAACACGTTTTTCTGCGATATCTAGTTTTGCCATTACCTTCACACGAGAAACCAGCAAAGGGGCGAGTTTACGGCTTGGGGTTAAGACTTCACGCAATACACCATCGACACGGAAACGAATTGACAGGGTTTTCTCGAACGTTTCGATATGAATATCCGATGCGCCTTCTTTGATCGCTTCACCGAGCATGGCATTGATCAATTTGATGATTGGCGCATCATCTTCAGACTCTAGCAAGTCCTCATCATGCGGCAGCTCTTCTGCCAATGAGAAAAAGTCGTCACTGTCTGCGCCAATGTCTTCCATCAACTGACGGGCTTCGGAAGAGTCGCGCTGGTAAGCTTCAGTTAGCTTTTTATCGAACGCTTCCTTGTCCATCGGTTGAGGAATAAAGTTTTGTTTCAGTACACGGCGTACTTCAACCAAAGCCGCAGGATTGAGCGGCTCGACGTAATACAGGATTGGAGGGCGCTCAGGGTGCTCCGTCTCCAATACCAGTTTAAAGCGGTTGGCAAAACTGAATGGCAGACGGCGCATGCTTGGCGCTGTGTCTAACATATCAACCATTATTCTTTACCATCTGATCGATGAACGCTTGAATTTCAGCAGGGTGTTTACGATCTTCACCAAATTCAGGCATGACTGGAATCTTAGAGTCATCCATCAACTTCAAGCCTTCTTGCGCTTTATAAAGCTGCTCTGCACGAATGAAGTTATACTTACGCTGAGTGATGCCATCAGCCGTCATACCATCGCGGATGATGGTTGGCTTGATGAATACCATCAGGTTACGTTTTTCTGTTTGCGTGCTAGTCGACTTGAACAGTTGACCTATTACAGGAATATCACCCAGTAGCGGCACTTTCGATTCACTTTCTAACGCACGCTCATCAACCAAACCACCCAGAACTAGCATCTGACCATCTTGAATCATCACAGAGGTATTCAACTGACGCTTCGCGAAACGTACGTCCACCGCACCATTCGCGCCCAGAACGTTTGACACTTCCTGCTCAATAGTCAGTTGTACTGAATCACCTTCGTTGATTTGAGGTACGACTTTAAGTTTGATGCCAACTTCTTTACGGTCAACCGTTTGGAATGGGTTGTCGTTATTCGATCCGGCTGTCGAACCTGTAATCACAGGCACTTCTTCACCAACGATAAAGGACGCTTCACCGTTATCCATCACTGTAATGCTTGGGGATGATAGAATGTTTGAGTTTGAATCTGATGAGACGGCACTGATCAACGCAGTCCAGTCACCCATGACAATACTCATCGCTGCACCATTTACACCGCTAAGTGCAGATGCCAGAGTTGAGTAGTCACCAGATTCAGTAACGTCATATGGCGTACGTTCACCATCTGAGTTTGTGTAGTATTCAGTTCGTGTTTGATCTTTTGCTTCTTCAAGACCAACCATTACGCTACCAATTGACGCTCCAGAGTTGCCGTATTGAATAACCGCACCTGTTTCTAGGTTACCCCATTGAACGCCAAGATTGATGCCGTCGCCTTCAGACATTTCAACGATCAACGCTTCAATCAGAACTTGTGCACGACGGATATCCAGTTGAGAAATCACGTCTTGTAGCGCCATCATGATATCTGGCGGCGCAGTCAGCACCAAAGAGTTGGTCGCTTCGTGAGCGGCAATCACCACTTCGCCACGTTGTGAACTTGATGCTCCTTTTTGACCCGCTTGCTTCTCAGCTTGTAGGTTGTCAGACACCCCTTTTAATACGTCAACCAAGTCTTCGGCTTTCGCATACTTGAGGTAAACCACGCGGTTATTACCTTTCGTCGCCATTTCAACGTCAAGTTGACGAATCAATCGCTTAAGGCGTGCTCGCACTTTGGGATCACCAGAAATCAGGATTGAGTTGGTACGCTCATCAGCAACGATTTTAGGTTCAAGGAATTCAGGCGTACTTTTTTGATTCGTCGTTTTGTTCAGGGCATCAACGATACGAACCATCTCAGCAGCAGAAGCATTGCGTAGCTCGACTAATTCGATTTCTTTATCACCCGCTTGGTCAACCCGTTTAATGATTTCCGCAAGGCGGTTTACGACCGCGGCACGACCTGTGATCAAAATGATGTTAGCAGGGTCATAGTGCACTACGTTACCGGCACCCGCGTTATCAATCAGCTGACGCAGTAGTGGAGAAAGTTCGCGAACCGATACGTTACGAACCGCGACCACGCGAGTAATGACACTATCGCCTTTCGCACTGCCGTCGCCTAAGACTGGAATGGCAGATGTTTTTGAGTCTTTTGCTTTAATGACTTTAAGTACGCCGTTGTCCATTTCTACAACCGCATAGCCATACACCTCTAGCACGTTAAGGAAGAAGCTGTAGTATTGCTCTTCATTAAGAACGTCATAGCTGCGTACGTCGATTTTGCCGCGTACTGACGGGTCAACGATGATGGTCTTTTCTAGGTTACGACCAACAATGTTGATGAATTCTTGAATGTCAGTGCCTTTGAAGCTAGCACTAAAATCGTTCGCCATCGCACCCGGTGCGCAGAGAAGAGTCCCTGCAAGTAACCAAGCACTTTTGCTAAACCAATGTTTCACGTATGTCTCCCTGAACTTACGCTGGTTGCCTAAGTATTACAATTGGATGTAGATGTCGTACTGCTGACCATCACGGTCCACAGTCAAATTCAGTTCTTGCGGGTCGTTCATCACTTGCATCAGTTGTACTGAAGATGAAGGGTCACTTAAATCGATCCCATTTAGTTGCACCGCAATATCACCAGGTTTTAGACCGACATCATTAAACAAAGCCGCATCACGACCTGGTGAGACGCGATAGCCGACAATTCCACCGTCTTTCTTAACCGGTGAAATGTTGATGTACTTAAATACGCTCTGCGGATCTTTTGCGATTTCCGCTCGAATTTGATCTAACTTTTCACCCACAGCAGAAGGTTTGTTTGCCTTCGCCGCTTGTGGTCGAGTTGCCTGACGAGTTTCAGACAGCTTTTTGTATTCAATCCCTTCAAGCATAAGGGTTTCATCTCGGCCTTGGTTGTCAATAATGACTCGGTCCACCAACACCGCTTTTAATTCTGCTCGCGTTCCATCAATTTCTTCGCCGATGCCATAAGTCGCTTGTTTGCCTCGGTTGGCAATCACCGCCAAGCTGGTTTTTGCGTTACTACTCGCAACCGCGCCAACTAACGTTAGGTTTAAGCGTGTTTTAGGCGCATCTTGCACGACAGGTTGCTCTACTACGACCGGCTTTTGCTCGGTGTACTTTCCGAATAAGTTGGCATTTTGGAGGGCATTGAAATCAATCGCGTCTTTTTTATTACCAGACACAACAGCACTTGCTGACGGTCTCCATTGAGTCACATCAGAAGTTTGAGGCATTGCTAACCACACCACTTTACCGAGTATCCAACCTGTCATTGCTATAAATAGACAAGTAAGTAGCAAACTAAGTTTCGCTTGAATGGTATGATTGTTGGACTTGATCTGAGCCAGTAGCGGGCTGCTTGATAATCCTGCACTTAGCTCTAAACGCTTCACTGAATTGATTCCTTTATTCTTACGTCTGTCAGCCTGAATCTAAATAAAGACAGCCGACTCTATCTTGCTAAAATTGCAATAAAATTACTACTCAACAAAGAGCAGTGAACTATATCACAACTTATATTTCATACCTTTTTCTTATGCAGTTTTTGCCAACTCCCTTGAAAAAAATACGCCTTGGCACCATCTGTAGGTGAATAATCCACCAGCATTGCGCTATCAGTGCAGTGATTAGATAGCATCGAGTTCTATGAGTTCCGAAAATGAAGCCGTAAGGCTAGATAAATGGTTGTGGGCTGCCAGATTCTATAAAACCCGCTCTATCGCACGTAATATGGTCGATGGCGGTAAAGTCCACTATAATGGGCAACGAAGCAAACCAAGTAAAATCGTTGAGTTGGGCGCTGAGATTCGTCTTCGTCAAGGTAATGAAGAAAAAACGGTGATCATCGAAAAAATCTCTGATCGTCGCATGGGCGCACCCATCGCTCAAACGCTCTACCGCGAAACTGAAGACAGTGTTAATCAACGCGAAGAGTTCGCGAAACAACGTAAACTCAACGCCCACAACCCTAGTCCGGAACGCCGCCCAGATAAAAAGCAGCGCCGCGACATCATTAAGTTCAAACATCAATAAACGCCGGAATTACCGACGAGGAAAGCACTCCATGGCAAATAATGTTTTACACCGCTACCTATTTGAAGACCTTTCAGTTCGTGGCGAGTTGGTACAATTGGATGAAGCATACCAACGTATTATCTCCAGCAAGGAATATCCGGCAGCGCTGCAAAAACTGTTGGGTGAGCTACTCGTTTCAACCACACTTTTAACGGCAACTTTGAAATTCGAAGGCTCAATCACGATCCAGCTGCAAGGTGACGGCCCTGTCTCTCTAGCAGTCATCAATGGCGATCATGATCAAAAGATCCGCGGCGTTGCACGTTGGGAAGGCGATATCGCTGACAACGCGACACTGCACGAGATGATGGGTAAAGGTTACCTAGTGATCACCATCGAACCGAAAAAAGGCGAGCGTTACCAAGGTGTCGTTGGCCTAGAAGGTGACACATTAGCTGAAGTTATCGAAGGCTACTTCGCAAACTCTGAACAGCTAAAAACGCGTCTATGGATCCGCACTGGTGAACACGAAGGTAAAGCACACGCTGCTGGTATGATGATTCAAATCATGCCAGACGGCACTGGTGCACCAGAAGATTTCGATCACCTAGAGCAACTGACAGACACAGTGAAGAACGAAGAGCTGTTCACGCTACCTGCGAACGAACTGCTATACCGTCTATATAACCAAGACACCGTTCGTCTTTACGAACCTCAACCAGTCGAATTCCATTGTGGTTGTTCTCGTGAGCGCAGTGGTGCAGCAATCATTACCGTGGACCGTGCTGAAATTAATGACATTTTGGCCGAAGAAGGATCAGTTTCTTTACATTGTGATTACTGTGGCACGTCATACTCGTTTGATGAATCAGAGATTACCGAACTCTATGCGCAAGCGGCTCCTGAAAAGAAAACCCTGCATTAATTTTCATAGCTTAGCAAGCCTGTAATTTACCTTTCAAAAGGCCAGCATCACGCTGGCCTTTTTGTGATCTAACCCTCGTAATACCTAGCCTCACACGTAATAAAGCAACCGCTTAATTTTAAGTAATTAATAATTCTTTTGGCCTAGCGCAAAGGTTTGCGCGCACGATAAACTATTCGTACCGATATGTGACGGGTTACCTAAAACCTTACTGAAATCATGGATAATTTTTGAGCTACATCCCTGTTTTCTCCCCGCCCCGTTGCTAGCATGGTGAGCAGATAAAAATTAAAACATTATTACAAAATCCCTACAAAAATCCTTATAAGGAGCACCTATGACCGTTATGGAACATACAAAGGCTGCAACACTTGATCTAACCAAACACGGACTGCACAACGTTAAAGAGGTTGTTCGCAACCCAAGCTACGAAATGCTATTCGAGGAAGAGACCCGTGCTGACCTGACAGGTTATGAACGTGGTGTCGTTACGGAACTCGGCGCGGTTGCCGTAGACACTGGTATCTTCACTGGTCGCTCACCAAAAGATAAGTACATCGTAAAAGATGCAACCACAGAAGAGCACATGTGGTGGACTTCTGATGCAGTGAAAAACGACAACAAAGCCATCAACAAAGAAGTGTGGGACGATCTAAAAGAGCTCGTGACCAACCAGCTTTCTGGTAAACGCCTATTTGTGATTGACGGTTATTGTGGTGCAAACCCAGACACTCGTTTGAGTATTCGAGTGATTACAGAAGTCGCATGGCAAGCGCACTTCGTAAAAAACATGTTTATCCGTCCAACAGAAGAAGAGTTGGCAACGTTTGAACCTGATTTCGTCGTAATGAACGGTGCGAAGTGCACGAACGACAAGTGGGAAGAACAAGGCCTGAACTCTGAAAACTTCACGGTGTTCAATCTAACAGAGCGCATGCAACTGATCGGTGGTACTTGGTACGGCGGTGAAAAGAAGAAAGGCATGTTCGCCCTGATGAACTACTTCCTTCCGCTGAAAGACATCGCATCAATGCACTGTAGTGCAAACATGGGCGAAGAAGGCGATGTAGCAATTTTCTTTGGTCTATCTGGCACAGGTAAAACAACGCTATCTACAGACCCTAAACGTGCACTGATTGGTGATGATGAGCACGGTTGGGATGACGACGGCGTATTCAACTTCGAAGGTGGCTGTTACGCGAAAACCATCAAACTATCGAAAGAAGCTGAGCCTGATATCTACAACGCAATCCGCCGCGATGCACTATTAGAGAACGTTACAGTTCGTAGTGATGGTTCTATCGACTTTGATGATGGGTCTAAGACAGAAAACACTCGTGTTTCTTACCCACTGCATCACATCGACAACATTGTTAAGCCAGTATCAAAAGGCGGTCACGCGAATAAGGTGATCTTCCTATCAGCAGACGCATTCGGCGTACTCCCTCCGGTTTCTAAACTGACTCCTGAGCAAACTAAGTACCACTTCTTGTCTGGCTTTACCGCTAAACTAGCCGGTACAGAACGTGGCATCACTGAACCAACACCAACCTTCTCGGCATGTTTCGGGGCAGCGTTCTTAACCCTACACCCAACTAAGTACGCAGAAGTACTGGTTAAACGCATGGAAGCAGCTGGCGCAGAAGCTTACCTAGTCAACACTGGTTGGAACGGCAGCGGCAAGCGTATTTCTATCCAAGATACACGCGGCATTATCGATGCAATCCTTGACGGCTCAATTGAAGATGCGAAAACCAAGCATATTCCTATCTTCAACCTAGAGGTGCCAACTTCACTTCCAGGTGTCGATCCAAGCATCCTTGACCCACGTGAGACTTACGTTGATCCACTTCAATGGGAAAGCAAAGCGAAAGATTTGGCAGAACGCTTCATCAACAACTTTGATAAGTACACTGACAATGCTGAAGGCCAATCTTTGGTGGCAGCAGGACCTCAGTTGGATTAAACCATCAACGAAGTCTGCGTGACTTAGCTACAAAAATAATCGTCAAGCCCCTCTTTTTAGGGGCTTTTTATTGAATCCCACCCCAGATTGATACAAGCTTAAGCCTATCTAGGTTGCTCAAGAGACATCTCTTCATCGGGTTAACCATTATTTTGCGCACAGGTTTTGGCAAGGATGAAAACAGCAGGTCGAATTCTAATTCTTATATTCGTATTGGCGATCGCGGTACCAACTGCTTTTATCGCCTTACTGACGACCTCGTACTCCAAACAAACCTGGAACCTGCTGTCAGAGTCGACTGAGCTCCCTTTGCAAGCAGAAAGTGTCCAATACGAATTTCCTTACCACCTGAAACTGCAAGGCGTCACATCAAAAGATAAACAATGGCCTTATATCGAACAAGTTGATGTCTGGCTCAACCCCGATGTTCGTCACAATGGAAAGTGGGTTGTCGATAGTTTGCTTATTGATGGTCTGAGCTTGCAACAAGGCATGCCGACTCTCCCTCAATTAACAAATGTCCAATTTCATCAGGTGGCGCTAAAAAACCTCGATTATGCGGATGACGCATTCAGTATTAATGGTTTAAGTCTACAAATCCAAGATCCACAATGGAATGGCAAGGACCAACTCGTTCCTTTCGGTGCAATCCAACTGTCTGCCGAGCAGTGGTACTGGAATGGTGAGACCTTTAACAATGTTTTGGTCGATGTCGATTATAAAGCACAGGACAGCACCCTTTACGGCGCATCGTTTAATTGGCGAGACAGTGAGATTTCAGGCCAAGGGGAGCACTATCCACAAGGTTGGTCGCTGGTGAATGTCACTGTTGACAGGCTCAAAATCAACAACACTCAGTTACAATCCTTGTTAGCGAAACCATGGCATGCTCTACCGATTAACATAAGTCACATTAACAGCCTCGACCTACTGAATGCAGACGTGGAATACGGAGATTGGCATTGGCAGAATTTAGAATTGTCGGTAGAAGATGCATCTCTCCCATTGTCATTGTGGAATACAACAGCACAAATATCTCTGCAAGCTGACAGCGTCAGTTTCCAAGATCAAACCGCGGTTGAGCCTCGCTTGAATGCTCAATTCAAGCCAGGATCCATTCAACTGCAAGAACTAAGCTTAGATTGGCAACAGGGTACCGTTCAGATATCAGGCGAGTTTGAGCCAGAGCATTGGAAAATTAACAACGCCACCATCACTGGATTAAAATGGGCCATCCATCCAGGAGATAAAACCGATTGGTGGCAAACAACGACAGAGAAGCTCCAGCAAGTCGATGTTAAGCAGTTAGAGATTGAACGCAGTCAAGTAATCCAGTTATCCAAACAACCTTACTGGCAGCTTTCTGGCTTGAATTTGGAGGGTGACCAGATCGAAGTAAAACGCAGCAATGGTCACTGGGGTATTTGGAATGGCAAGCTTGATGCAAGCGTCGTGAATGCCAGTTACGATCAAGTCCTTTCCTCGCATGCTGCGATCGCAACCCAAAGTGAAAATGGCTTCTGGCAGCTAACACGTTTGTTTGCGCCATTAGAGCAAGGCTATATCGAAGGCTTGGGGCAAATCGATCTCAGTACCACCAGTCAACCATGGGCACTAAACCTCAATGCAGATGGTATTCCCCTGCAATTACTTCACCCATACTTACCAACAGCACTTGCGGTCAATGGCTTCTCTGACTTAAGTCTCGATTTAAAAGGATTGGCGGGCGATCAAAACATGCTTTCTTACAGCTTATCGGGAGAAGTCGAAGCCAACTTGCGTGATACCACCTTGAAATCGCAAGCGGACGATTCACTAAAGTCAGTCACTTTCAGCCCATTGCGACTGCAAGCTCAGCGAGGCGAAGTAAAGCTTCAACCAGTGACCATTTCCGGCAAAGCCATTTCGGGTAACCTATCGGGTGAGTTTGATATGGCGAATAACCCACTGAGCGGTGTGATTTATCAGCTCAAAGAAGTGTGTGGAAAAGTTCAAGGTGACATATTGAGTGGCGACGTCGAAACCAATGAATGTGCAATTAAGCCAAAGAAGCCTGAGTCAATCGAATCAGAAAAGCCTTCATCGAAAGTAACAAGCAGCAAAACGATTGACGCAATTAATCTAGAGCACCATGAAGAAGAACTGAGCGAAGAAGTGGTCGAAGAGGAAGAGCCTCACGCAACGGTGCACTCAGAAAAGCAACTTATCTCTAATCAAGAAGACTCGACTAAAGGTCCAGTTAAAGAAAGCGCGGCAGAAACTAACGCTGCCCCGCAAGGCCGTGACCTAACATCTGAAAAAGGCGCATCTACAAACACAGACGCGCCACAAGAAACACTAACAGCTGAGTAACTTAGAGTAATTCGGTAGCAGCATGTAAGTACCAACAAAGTCCACTGCTGGTACGTCACCACTGTAAATCACCACATGAATAACAATGCGCGCTTTACGTCCTGACGCAAGCCTGTCCAAATCACCACTAATACCATCAAGTGAGGTACTCGCCACAGGATTCTGCTCAACCGGATGGCGATAGCGAATCGAACTGTCTGCCAACACGATATCGCCGTGCAAACCACGCTCTTTCATCAACAACCACGTCATACCCCACCCCGTCAATGTCGCCAGAGTAAAGGCAGAGCCTGCAAACATGGTGTTATGCGGATTCAAGTTTGGATTGAGCTGTGCGCTACACTCAAACTGGTAACCCGTGTATTGATTGATTTTGATCCCCATCTTATCTGCAATTGGGATCTGCGCTTCCCAGCGTTCTTGTAGCTCGGTACACCAGTCGGGACGGCGAAGTACATCAGCCATTGGGTCAAGGTGTTTGACCATCTGTTGGTGGCGCACCGGTCCACGTTCATCGGTCAGTTCACCTCTTCGCTCAAAACCGTTCTTTTCGTAGAAGGCAATCGCATCTTCACGCGCATTACACACCAAACGCTTCGCGCCTTCTTGACGCGCCAGAGATTCCAACGCCACGAGCACTAATGAGCCCATGCCTTTGCTACGACGGTTATTTTTCACTGCCATGTAGCGGATCTGACCATCATTATCTGGGGTAATGTACAAACGACCAATTGCCATAGGGCGGCCACGACTGTCAGTAATCATGCGATGATGGCTCATGCCATCGTACTCATCACGCTCTGATCCTATCGGCATACGCCACGGTTCACGTAGCAATTGCCAGCGAAATTGATAGTACTTATTGAGCTGATTTTCTGTTTTTGGAGTTATGAGTTTGAACATATCAATCCTTGAAAGTACAAATCAAATGAAAGCCTTAGGAGAAAACACCCAAGCAAATTCAATTCGCTTGGGCTTAAAGCTTAGACCATGATATTGGAGTTACCAGATTAGACCTGTAGCCAGAAAGTCACCGGGCCGTCATTAATTAATGACACTTTCATATCAGCAGCAAAGCGGCCACGTTGCGTTGGTAGCTCTTGCTCACACAAATCAGAAAAGTAATCATACAGACGTTCTGCATCCGCAGGGTGTGCACCACGAGAAAAGCCTGCGCGAGTGCCTTTTTTGGTGTCTGCTGGTAACGTAAATTGAGACACCACCAACACCTTACCGTTCACTTGTTTGACGTTGAGATTCATTTTACCGTCATCGTCTTCAAACACTCGATAAGTGGTTACGCGCTCCATCAAACGTTTTGCTTTTGCTTCATCATCGTCCTTCTCTACACCAAGTAGAACAAGTAGACCTTGGTCGATTTCACCGACAACTTCACCGTCCACGCGAACGGCGGCTTCACTGACTCGTTGGATTAGCGCTATCACGACTCTCGCTTCCTTCATCTGTTAATTGCAATTCTGCCGTCGAGTGTATCATTTCTAGGTCATCACTCCAGTGCTCTCTTTCTCCCAAAGCCGCGGTGACTTCCGCACCAATCAAAACAATGAGCCAACACAAATACACCCACACAAACAAGATTGGAATGGCCGCTAACGCGCCATAAATCAACTGATAAGAAGGAAACTGGGTAATGTAGAAAGCAAAGCCTTTCTTACTCAATTCAAACAGCACAGCAGCAATAGCAGCGCCAACTGCACCATGGGATAGGTATACCTTTTTGTTTGGCACTAAAAAGTACAAGCCCATAAACGCAAAGAAGGACAACAACAAAGGCAGCCAACGCAAAAACAGGTTGTAAGCGCCCGATAGCGTTTCGTTCTCAATCAACTTAAGGGACGTCACGTAAGACGTCGCAGCAATACTTGCGCCGACCAAAATCGGACCAAGGGTCAACACCATCCAATACATTGAGAAAGAAAAGACAGGGCGGCGTTTGTCTTTTACTCGCCAAATGTAGTTTAAGTTCTTATCGATATTTGAAATCAACATCAAAGCCGCAACAAATAGAAAAGCACCGCCCACGGCAGTCATTTTTCCTGTATTCGAAACGAATTCTTGCAGCGCCGTTCTTACTGCATCACCAGAAGCTGGGACAAAGTTATCAATGATGTAACCTTGCAAGGTTTCACCCACATTCTCAAACACCGGAAACTTCGACAATATCGACAAAAGTACCGTCAACATCGGCACAATAGACAGCAAAGTAATATAAGCTAGATAGCCAGCATTGACGTTGACGCGATCGTGCGTCATTCGTTTGAGAAGATATTTGGAAAACGCGACGCTCCCCGGCACAAGCCTAGTCAATCTCACCTTGTAACTCTCTGATAACTGGTTCATAGTTCATCCCATAAATTAGCGTCGAGGACATAAGAATGCCTTATTTATTAGCAATTGTACTATCAATTTTCACTTTAACAGGATGTCAGTCCGCTTATTATTCAGCGATGGAGCAAGTGGGATACCACAAGCGTGACATCATGGTTGATCGCGTTGAAGACGCCAAAGAATCACAACAAGACGCACAAGAAGAATTTACCAGTGCACTCGAAGCACTTTCTGCCTTAACCAATTTTGATGGTGGTGAACTGGAAAGCGTCTATAACAACATAAACGATAAATACGAAGACAGCGAAAAAGCAGCACAAGACGTGCGCGATCGTATTGCTGCAATTGAAGACGTGTCCGATGCGCTGTTTGATGAGTGGCAGGGCGAACTAGACTTGTACACCAGCGCGAAGCTACGTCGCTCAAGTGAACAAAAGCTGCGTGAGACCAAAGCATCTTACAAAACCATGCTCAGTGCGATGAAGCGTGCTGAAGACAAGATGACGCCAGTACTCAACACACTCCGCGACAACACGCTTTACTTAAAACACAATCTAAACGCGAGCGCGATTGGCTCTCTAAAAGGTGAATTTTCTAGCCTAGAGAAAGACATCCAATACGCAATCAAACAAATGAATGCCGCGATCGCAGAATCAGATAAGTTCCTGCAACAGCTGAATCAAAAGTAAGCCTTTAAAAGCTCCTCTTCGTGAGGAGCTTTTAGTTTGTGCTCTCGACCACTAAGCCTGTGACTCTTCGAACAAACTCGACCCTTTCTGGTATTGTTCCCCATGGTACTTCAACCACTTCATAACCCAGCTCAGCATACGTCTCGACAAGGGCGTGATGAATCTGAAGCGCTTCTTCAAAGCTGTGTGGGCGTACTTCATCTTGAACATAGATTGATGCTTCAGGTCGACAAGTTAGCACCTGACTATGGTACCCAGCACTCTCCGTTAAGAAGGCTTGCTCAACGAGACACCCTCCAACTTGCAGATAAGCCACAATATCGGGAATCGCGCGATCCATAAAAGCCACCTGATGACTCAGCGACTCACACTTTTGCTTACCCATAAACTCAAGACATAAGTTGGCAAACTCGGGTAGGTTACTCCAAGGCAAGATGCCATTTTCTAACTGACTTTGTTGCTCTATCAAAATACGTGAGCCTTCAGCAAACGTCGCATACCCTAAATGACCGAGCGCATTCAACAAGGTCGTTTTGCCGGCGCCTGGGCCACCCGTAATCACAATTGGCCTCATGTACTCTTTTCCCTTCAGATACAAAAAACCCCGAGCATAACTCGGGGTTTCTTCTTAATCGAATCCGTTAAAACAGATTATTTACCTGCACGAGAAGCGCGTTTACGGTCGCTTTCTGTTAGGAATTTCTTACGGATACGGATGCTTTCTGGCGTTACTTCTACTAGTTCATCTTCATCAATAAACTCTAGAGCTTGCTCAAGAGTGTGCTTGATTGGTGGAGTTAGAACCTGAGCGTCATCAGTACCAGATGCACGAACGTTGGTTAGCTGCTTACCTTTCAGAGCGTTTACTGTTAGGTCGTTATCGCGGCTATGAATACCGATAACCATGCCTTCGTAAACTTCTACACCGTGACCGATAAATAGGCGACCACGTTCTTGAAGGTTAAACAGTGCGTTAGTCAGTGCTTTACCCATTGCGTTAGCGATTAGTACGCCGTTGATACGCTGACCGATGTTACCGCCTTTGTGTGGACCGTAGTGATCAAACGTATGGTAAAGAAGACCAGAACCTGACGTTAGCGTCATGAATTCAGTTTGGAAACCGATCAAGCCACGAGAAGGCATATCGAAGTCCATGCGCACACGGCCTTTACCGTCTGGTGCCATGTCTTTCAGCTCACCTTTACGTAGGCCGATGTTTTCCATGATGCCGCCTTGGTGCTCTTCAAGAACATCAATCGTTACTGTTTCAAACGGTTCCATTAGCTGACCATCTTCTTCTTTGATGATTACTTCTGGACGAGATACAGCAAGCTCAAAGCCTTCGCGACGCATGTTTTCGATCAGGATAGATAGGTGAAGTTCACCACGGCCTGAAACGCGGAATTTGTCTGGATCGTCTGTTTGCTCAACGCGCAGTGCTACGTTGTGTACCAATTCTTTCTCTAGACGCTCAAGGATGTTACGTGAAGTTACGAATTTACCTTCTTTACCCGCGAATGGAGACGTGTTTACTTGGAACGTCATCGTTACTGTTGGTTCATCAACAGAAAGTGCTGGTAGCGCTTCAACTTGGTTTTGAGCACAAATAGTGTCAGAGATTTTCAGCTCACCAAGACCAGTGATTGCAATGATATCACCAGCGTTCGCTTGCTCAACTTCGTGACGCTCTAGACCAAGGTAACCCATTACCGTACCCACTTTACCGTTGCGCGTTTTACCGTCAGCACCGATAACTGTTACTTGTTGGTTTGGCTTAACGCTACCGCGAGTTACACGAGCAACACCGATAACACCAACGTAAGAGCTGTAGTCTAGCTGAGAAACTTGCATCTGTAGTGGACCGTCTAGGTCAACTTCTGGAGCGGCTACTTCATCAACGATAGTTTGGAATAGCGGTTCCATGTTTTCGCCAGTTTCGCCCTCTTCTAGAGTAGCCCAACCGTTTAGTGCTGAAGCGTAAACAACTTTAAAGTCTAGCTGTTCGTCAGTTGCACCTAGGTTGTCGAATAGGTCGAATACTTGGTCCATAACCCAATCAGGACGAGCACCTGGGCGGTCAATCTTGTTGATTACAACGATTGGCTTAAGGCCGTGTGCAAATGCTTTTTGTGTTACGAAACGCGTTTGAGGCATCGGGCCATCAACAGCGTCAACGATAAGTAGTACTGAGTCTACCATCGACATAATACGTTCTACTTCACCACCGAAGTCCGCGTGTCCCGGAGTATCTACGATGTTGATGCGGTAATCATTCCAGTTAATTGCTGTGTTTTTAGCAAGAATGGTAATACCACGTTCTTTTTCGATGTCGTTTGAGTCCATGACTCGCTCTTCAGCTTCGCCGCGAGACTCTAGAGTACCTGATTGTTGCAGTAGTTTATCAACCAGTGTTGTTTTACCGTGGTCAACGTGCGCGATGATCGCGATATTTCTTAATTTATCAATCTGTGGAGTAGCCATGGATTTGATTCACTTAGATAGATGAAATGTCCCCACGCTGAGAACGGGTGCTCTCTGGTGACATTTGCTGATTAAAAAAACGGCCATAATGTACCAGATTTTAGCAAAAAGCATAGAAATATGTGATCTACTCCCGAGCTTTTCTGCGAAATTTACGCTTAATGCCCACTTTCCTTATTAAAGCGAATTGATTCAACGCAATTTTATTCCAATCGTTGCGTAATACAAATTGACTCTCGCTCAAAAACTGGACTAAATAAGCAACGTGTTTGTCACATTGTGGTGCAATAATTTAAATGCGCACCATTTTAGTGCAAAGTCAGATCATTTTGGTGCAGTCGTTTGCACCAAACTAGGATCTGAAAACATAATCCCTTGAAATTAATGGAATATTTTTTTTGGCACGGTTTTGGCTTTAGAGAAACCAGCATCGATTAATAAAATGTCAAACAGATTAATCAATGCTGGATTTAATCAAGATTTCATAAATCGAGCTTTACCGCTTTATTAACACTGGAGGTTATCCACGATGTCAGTAGAAAACGTTTTATCACTGATCCAAGAGAACGAAGTTAAGTTTGTTGACCTACGCTTCACTGATACAAAAGGTAAAGAGCAGCACATCTCTATCCCTGCTCACCAGATCGACACAGACTTCTTCGAAGAAGGTAAAATGTTCGATGGTTCATCAGTTGCTGGCTGGAAAGGCATTAACGAATCAGACATGGTTATGATGCCAGATGCATCTTCTGCAGTGCTTGACCCATTCACTGAAGATGCAACGCTAAACATCCGTTGTGACATCCTTGAGCCTGCAACAATGCAAGGCTACGATCGCGACCCACGCTCTATTGCTAAACGCGCTGAAGACTTCATGCGCTCTACAGGCGTTGCTGATACAGTACTTATCGGTCCTGAGCCAGAGTTCTTCCTATTTGACGACGTTAAGTTCGCAACTGACATGTCTGGTTCTTTCTTCAAGATTGATGACGTAGAAGCAGCATGGAACACAGGTTCTGATTACGAAGAAGGTAACAAAGGTCACCGTCCAGGCGTTAAAGGTGGTTACTTCCCAGTAGCTCCTGTGGATTCATCTCAAGACATCCGTTCTGCAATGTGTCTAGTAATGGAAGAGATGGGCCTAGTTGTTGAAGCGCACCACCACGAAGTAGCAACTGCGGGTCAAAACGAAATCGCAACTCGCTTCAACACGCTAACAACAAAAGCAGACGAAATCCAAATCTACAAGTACGTTGTACACAACGTTGCACACGCATTTGGTAAGACAGCGACATTCATGCCTAAGCCACTAGTTGGTGACAACGGTTCTGGTATGCACGTTCACCAATCTCTAGCAAAAGATGGCGTTAACCTATTTGCTGGTGATAAGTACGGCGGCCTATCTGAAATGGCGCTTTACTACATTGGCGGTATCATCAAACACGCTCGTGCAATCAACGCATTCGCTAACCCATCAACGAACTCGTACAAGCGTCTTGTACCAGGCTTCGAAGCACCAGTTATGCTAGCTTACTCAGCGCGTAACCGTTCTGCTTCTATCCGTATCCCAGTGGTACCAAGCCCTAAAGCACGTCGTATTGAAGTTCGCTTTGGTGACCCAGCAGCAAACCCATACCTATGTTTCGCAGCAATGCTAATGGCTGGTCTTGACGGTATTAAGAACAAGATCCACCCAGGCGAAGCTATGGATAAAGACCTGTACGACCTTCCAGCAGAAGAAGCAGCAGAAATCCCAACAGTGGCTTACTCACTAAAAGACGCTCTAGAAGAACTAGATGCAGACCGTGAGTTCCTAACAGCTGGCGGCGTATTCTCTGATGACTTCATCGATTCTTACATCAGCCTGAAAGCGCAAGATGTTGAGAAAGTAAACATGACAACTCACCCACTTGAGTTCGAACTTTACTACTCTGTATAAGGTCTAAGCTGTGTAAAATGTAAACACAGTTACAAAATATTAGGCTCGCCTCGCAGGCGGGCCTTTTTTGTATACGCTCAACTAAGTTGCCCGTTTAACATGGAGAGATAACAAAAATACGCCTGAATCTTTTATCTTTATGGATCAAGGTTCTAGGCAACCGAAACGTGAAATCATCGATCAAAAGAAGGTGAGCAATGAAAGTTCAGCTTTTACCAACCCTGTACGCGCTCAGTACCTTGCTGATGGCGTCGACCGCTGGTGCCCAAGTCGCTTACACTTGGGTAGATAAGGACGGGGTCATCCACTTTAGTGACACCCCCTATCAAGGTGCAAAAACCATTTCACTTCCCAACCTAGAGGCTAGTGCACCTGCTCCTCGGGTACAAAGTACGGAGTCTTTAACACCTCAAGCCAGCGTACCAAAAGAGACTGCTGATACACCGAAAGCAAAAACCGAAAAACCTGTGCCGCTTTCCCTATCCATGATCACACCTCAACATGACGAAACCATAAGAAGTAACAATGGGTTAATCAACATCCAACTGGATGCCAACCGCAAACTAGGGATTGGAGAGCAACTGCAACTCATCCTTGATGGCAAGCCTTATGGAGCCCCTCAAAGCCGCCTCACTTGGCAACTCAGCAACATTGACCGTGGTACTCACACCCTTGCGGTACAAGCGAAAAGAAGCGGCAAGCTTATTGCATCTACTAGCCCTATAACTGTGCATTTACATAGAGCGAGTATCAAGCCGACCATTAAAGGGGCAAAGTAGAATATTAAGTGAGAAAAAACGCACGCTCGCGCTGCTTTTCACTTTTTCTTCTGAGATTTATTCGCCATACTTACGTTCTATTGCACCAATATAGTGCAGCGCACAATCACAACGCAAACAAGGACGTAATGTGGATACTAGTCTCTCCAGTGCCATCCTCAATAACATGGTGACAGCGACGTTGATTCTCGATGATGGATTGGCGGTACGTTATGCCAACCCTTCGGCTGAGTTGCTGTTTTCACAAAGCGCTAAGCGCATTGTCGAGCAATCACTGTCTCAATTGATTCAACATGCGTCTTTGGATCTGGCTTTACTGACCCAGCCACTACAAAGCGGTCAAAGTATTACCGACAGCGACGTTACCTTTGTTGTCGATGGCCGGCCTTTAATGTTAGAGGTCACCGTCAGCCCAATCACATGGCAAAAACAATTAATGCTGTTGGTTGAGATGCGCAAGATAGATCAACAACGCCGACTCACTCAAGAGCTTAATCAACACGCTCAACAACAAGCGGCTAAGTTGTTGGTGCGAGGCTTAGCACATGAGATCAAGAATCCACTGGGCGGTCTACGCGGCGCGGCACAGCTATTGGAGAAAATGCTGGCCGATCCGTCTCTAACCGAATATACGCATATCATCATTGAACAAGCAGATCGCCTGAGAGCCTTGGTAGACCGCCTACTTGGGCCACAAAAACCAGGTAAGAAAACGCAAGAGAACCTTCACCAAGTGTTGGAGAAGGTACGCCAATTGGTTGAGCTGGAATCTCAGCATTCGGTTGTAGTTGAACGCGATTACGACCCAAGCTTGCCAGAGTTGCTAATGGATGCAGACCAAATTGAGCAAGCGATGCTCAATATTGTTAGTAATGCCGCACAAATACTGTCTCACCAAGAACACGGTAAAATCACCATACGCACCAGAACGGTGCACCAAGCCAATATTCACGGCCAACGCTGCAAACTCGCTGCTCGCATAGAAATCACCGATAACGGTCCGGGTATCCCACCAGAATTACAAGATACGTTGTTCTATCCCATGGTCAGTGGCCGTGAAGGTGGAACAGGGCTCGGACTGTCTATCTCACAAAACCTGATCGACCAGCACAACGGCAAGATTGATGTCGAAAGCTGGCCTGGTCACACCACTTTTACGATTTATTTGCCAATCTGACCACGCTAAATGGTTTTGGTATTCGTCAGTTTTTAGGCTTTCGCTGCAAGGATTTATACATGAGTAAAGGATATGTTTGGGTCGTCGATGACGACAGTTCGATTCGCTGGGTGATGGAGAAAACACTCTCATCAGCCAACATTAAATGCGAAACCTACGCGGACGGGGAAAGTGTACTGATGGCGCTAGAGCGCGAAGTACCAGACGTGTTGGTTTCGGATATCCGTATGCCGGGTATCGACGGACTAGAGCTACTAAAGCAAGTTCAGCATGACTATCCTGATCTACCTGTCATCATCATGACGGCACATTCGGATTTAGACGCCGCTGTAAATGCTTACCAAAAAGGCGCATTCGAATATCTGCCAAAACCATTTGATATTGATGAAACCCTCACTCTGGTTGAACGTGCAATAGCCCACAGCCAAGAAAACAAACGTGAGCAATTGCTCCCAGAAGAGATTCCAACCGACACACCAGAAATCATCGGTGAAGCACCGGCGATGCAAGAAGTGTTTCGCGCCATCGGTCGCCTATCTCGCTCTTCCATTTCCGTTTTGATCAACGGCGAATCAGGTACAGGTAAAGAACTGGTAGCTCATGCTCTGCACCGCCATAGTCCGCGCGCCAACAAACCTTTTATTGCTCTCAATATGGCCGCGATTCCAAAAGACTTAATTGAGTCGGAATTGTTCGGCCATGAAAAAGGCGCATTTACTGGCGCAAACAGTGTTCGCCAAGGTCGCTTTGAGCAAGCCAATGGTGGCACGCTGTTTTTGGATGAAATTGGTGATATGCCATTAGATATTCAAACTCGCTTATTACGTGTTTTAGCCGACGGTCAGTTTTATCGAGTGGGTGGCCACTCACCCATTCAAGTCGACGTTCGTATTGTCGCCGCTACCCACCAAAACCTAGAAAAATTGGTCCACGAAGGCGATTTCCGTGAGGATTTATTCCACCGCTTGAACGTTATTCGAGTTCAAATCCCCGCGCTAAGAGAGCGTAAACAAGACATCGAAAAGTTAACGCAACACTTCTTGGTTCGTGCGGCTGATGAGCTCGGTGTCGAAACCAAAGCCTTGCACCCTTCTTCTGTCGACATTCTTAATCGTCTTGATTGGCCGGGTAACGTGCGCCAATTAGAAAACATTTGTCGTTGGTTAACCGTAATGGCAAGTGGTAGTGAAGTGCTACCAAGCGATCTGCCCGCAGAATTATTGGAAGAGAAAAAAATCATCACCGAGACAAGCAGTGGCAGTTGGCAAGAACAATTAGCGGACTGGGCACGCCATGCGTTAGAAGCTGGGGATAAAGAACTACTTTCCTTCGCTTTACCAGAATTTGAACGCATTTTATTGGAAGCTGCGTTAGAACATACTAAAGGTCACAAGCAAGATGCCGCTAAAGTACTAGGTTGGGGACGCAATACCTTAACCAGAAAGTTAAAAGAGCTGTACTGATTTCGAGCGGTCACGACGTTAGAGCATGGTTATCAAGCGCAAATTTTTCATCTCGCTTGATAACCTAAATGTCAGTACAATTACGGCACACCATCCCTTTTGTGACTAGGCAATGTCTAACGCGACGACTCAAATTACACTACGTACTGCTGTTCTCATCCCCTTTGTGATGATTTTTTTGCTGGCTATCGGTGTGATTGTTTACGTCCAAAAGCAGAGCTACGAAGAAGTTGTTACCGACATCAGTGATAAACAACTTTCTGTACTCACAGAAAGTGTTCACGACCATTTGAATGATTACTTACGCAAACCTTTTACCGCCGTCGCTGCACTCGGCCACAACGTCAGTTATCACAACCTTTACCACCCGAATGACACGAAAGACATTCAATCCTATTTGCTCAGCGCATTTAAAGATCTGTACCACTCGATACCGCAACTCGATGTGATCGCTTTTGGCTCAGAAACGGGTGACTTTACCGGTTTTCGCCGCGAGTCAGCCGATGCATATACCCTGATGGTGCAAGACTACCGAACCAAAGGCAGTTTGGTGATTTATGGTAGTGAAGAAGTCAGTGATGATATTCGTACTATCATCGCCCCTTATGACCCAAGAACTCGCCCTTGGTATCAACCCGTAGCACAAGACCATAAAGCCCATTGGTCATCGATTTATGCCAATGCTGATGAGCGTCAAGACATCACTCTTTCTGCGATGACACCGGTTTACGAAATGGGTACATTTGCTGGCGTCTTGGTCACAGATATACGCATCAACACTTTCAATCAGTTCTTACAAGAGTTAAAGCAAGAGACCAATGCTTCCGTCTATATCATGGACCAACAGCATCGTTTAGTTGCTCACTCAGGACAAGGCAGTGTGATTTCATGGGGTACTAAGTTCTCCGATAAGGGCCAGCGTTTGCTTGCATCAGAGAGTGCCGACCCAATCATAAAAATGAGTGCTGCTCGAGTTAGCGGACAGGTGTTGAATTACACTGATAAACCCTATACGTTCGAATTCGACTTTAATGGTCAGCGCACTTTTAGTCGTATCACGCCTTATCATGACAGCAATGGCTTAACTTGGTTTATCGGCACCTCCATCTCTGAGAGTGAATTACTCGGCACCTTGCCCAAGAGCCAACAAAGGAGCTGGATGGTTGGCTTTTTAGTGAGTCTATTTGGCATCGTTGTCAGTCTACTGATCTTCAATCGCGTCACTCGTCCTATCAATGCTACCGCTACAGCAGCGCAGCATCTGGCTAAAGGGGATTGGGACAGTACGATGCCTCGCCCTGGCTATGTCTACGAAACCACCATCCTTGTACAAGCCTTTAATGAAATGGCCAGTAATCTAAAAGCGTCATTCAAAGCGTTGCGAGAGCAGCTCGAATTCGACTCATTAACCCGTCTCTACAGCCGCCAAGGACTCATTGAAGTCAGTGAAAACAACTCACATGCAGAGCAAGGCAGTTTGTATCTTATTGGGATCAACAAATTTAGGGATATCAACGACAGTGTCGGCCATCACAATGGTGATCAGCTCCTGATCCATGTTGCAGAGCGCCTTAAGCAACAGTTGAAAGAAGAAGCGACGCTAGCTCGTATTGGTGGTGATGAGTTTGCGGTCTTTATGCCAAACATGCACAGCGACGTTGATATTCGTTTAATGGAAAGACGCTTACAGCAATTGCTTGCTGCGCCTTTCATACTCGATGGTGAAACAGTAGTAATCAAGGTTTCGATAGGGGTAGTCAGAACAAAATCAGAGCAATCGATGTCACTGTGGCTACGCAACGCAAGCATCGCCTTAAGCTATGCGAAGCAAGATTCGCTAGCTAGCGTTTGTCACTACAGTCCAGAAATGGCCAGCGCCTCAAAGTTCCGCACTCAAATGCAGGCCAAGATTCAGACGGGCATCGATAATCGTGAATTCGTGCCCTACTATCAACCTATCGTCGATCTGGCAAGCGGCAACATTTGTGGCGCAGAAGCTTTAGCTCGTTGGCACAGTGAATCAGGAATGGTTTCTCCATTAGATTTCATCCCGATCGCAGAAGAAAGCAGCATGATCAAAGCAATAGGGCAACAAATACTCTTCCAAGCATGCCGTGACACACGTAAAGCCATCGACAAAAAACAGTGGCCTGAGAACTTCCAATTGCATGTGAATGTCTCAGTAAACCAACTCTCTTGTCCTGACTTTGTCGACACCGTCAGCAGCGTCCTGAAAACGACTCAATTGCCAGCCAATAATGTCACATTAGAAATTACTGAGTCTCGTATCATTGATAGTGCACCAACAACATTGGATAACCTGATCAAACTGCGTCAAATGGGATTAGGGATTGCCATTGATGATTTTGGTACTGGTTACTCATCTTTAGCGTACCTTCATGCGCTACCATTTACATGCTTGAAGATAGATCGCACCTTTATCAACCGACTCACTGAAGAAGACCTCGACAGCTCTGTTGTTGCCGCGATAGTTAACATCACCAAAGGCATGAAAACCAATGTCGTTGCAGAAGGCGTAGAGACAGCCACGCAGGCAAAGCTGCTTAGCGCATTAGGTTGTAACCAAGTACAAGGTTTTTACTATAGCCGCCCATTACCGCTGGAAGACTGGCCAACACATTTGGTTAACATGAAGTAGAAAAGAGCTGAAATCGTTGATTTCCTAGTCATCATCTACTGACAATCTACCTAACTGTTATTTATACTTAACTGCAAATCTTCCCCATGTATTGTCATCGATAATGTTTGGGCTGAGTTCCTGTTCACAACATACAACCCGGATCGACATAATGATAACTAAGAATCTTCCCCTGACTGATTTGCACCGTCACCTTGACGGTAACATTCGCACTAAGACTATTCTTGAGCTTGGTCAGCAGTTTGGTATTGCGCTACCAGCTTATGATATTGAGTCTCTTACTCCACACGTTCAAATTGTTGAAGCTGAGCCATCTCTTGTTGCTTTCCTTTCTAAGCTTGACTGGGGTGTGGCAGTACTGGGCGATCTAGACGCATGTCGTCGTGTCGCTTATGAAAACGTAGAAGACGCTCTAAACGCACAAATCGACTACACTGAACTTCGCTTCTCACCATACTACATGGCGATGAAACACAAACTGCCAGTGGCAGGCGTTGTGGAAGCCGTGGTTGATGGTGTGCAAGCGGGTATGCGTGATTTCGGTGTCAAGGCGAACCTGATTGGCATTATGAGCCGTACATTTGGTACTGATGCTTGTCAGCAAGAGCTGGATGGTATCCTGAGCCAAAAAGATCACATCGTAGCCGTTGACCTAGCAGGTGATGAGCTTGGCCAACCAGGTGACCGTTTTGTCTCTCACTTCAAGCAAGTCCGTGATGCAGGCCTAAGTGTTACTGTTCACGCGGGTGAAGCGGCGGGCGCAGAAAGCATGTGGCAGGCAATTCAAGAGTTAGGTGCAACTCGTATCGGTCATGGTGTAAAAGCGATTCACGATCCTAAACTAATGGATTACCTAGCAGAAAACCGCATTGGTATTGAATCTTGCCTGACGTCAAACTTCCAAACGAGTACGGTTGAATCGCTAGCTAACCACCCGCTTAAGCAATTCCTAGAGCACGGTGTGCTGGCGTGTCTGAACACGGACGACCCAGCAGTTGAAGGTATTGAACTGCCATACGAATACGAAGTGGCAGCACCAGCAGCAGGTCTGACTAAAGAGCAAATTCGCCAAGCGCAAATCAACGGTCTAGACATCGCTTTCCTATCAGATGCAGAAAAAACTGAACTGAAAGAGAAAGTGAAAGATCGCGTTTAATTGCCACGAAAGACATAAAAAATGCCAGCATTTGCTGGCATTTTTTTATATCCGGAATCTATTGAGAGCTTAGATAACGCGAGAGAATTGCTGCTGACGCGCTTTCGCTCGTAGGTACTTGTCGAAGCACATACAGATATTACGAATCAATAAGCGACCACGAAGTGTCACCTGAATTTCACGCTCATCCACTTCTACTAACTTGTCATCAACGAAAGTTTGTAGAAGCTGTAGATCTTCTTTGAAGTACTGTTCGAACTTCACTGCAAACTCAGACTCAATCGCTTTCTTATCCAGTTTAAAGTTACAGATAAGCTGCTTAATCACCTCACGGCGTAGCAAATCATCTGAGTCTAAAGAAACCCCTTTCCAGAGTGCATGACGCAAGTCATTCACTTGAGCATAGTACTTCTTCAACTCTTTTTGGTTTTGCGCGTACGCATCACCAATCATGGAAATCGCAGAAACACCAAAGCCGACCAAATCACACTCACCTTGCGTGGTGTAGCCTTGGAAGTTGCGGTGCAAAATACCTTCACGCTGGGCGACGGCAAGTTCATCATCTGGCATCGCAAAGTGGTCCATACCGATGAATTGGTAGCCAGCTCCCGTAAGTGTCGCGATCGTGTCTTGCAGAATCGCCATCTTCTCTTCAGCTTTCGGCAAATCCTCGTCTTTAATCTTACGCTGCGCAGCAAATAGCTGAGGCATATGCGCGTAGTTAAACACAGATAAACGACCCGGCTGCATTTCTAACACTTGCTCAAGTGTTTTAGCAAAGGATACCTTCGTTTGCTTCGGTAAGCCGTAAATTAGATCGAGGTTCGTTGAACGAAAGCCAAGCTCTTTGGCGCGTGCGACCATTGCAAAGATAAATTCTTCATCTTGCTCGCGATTCACAAGCTGCTGAACTTCTTTATTGAAGTCCTGAACACCAATGCTCAGACGATTGAAACCTTCACTGCGCAGATGATCCAGCATGGTTAGTTCGATTTCACGCGGATCCACCTCAATACTGATTTCAGCGTCCGCATTAAAGATAAATTCTTGGCGCAATAAATCCATCACACGAGTGATTTGTTTTTCAGACAAGAAAGTTGGTGTACCACCACCAAAGTGCAGTTGAGTGACTGTACGCTCACCAAGCAACGATGCGCGTTGACGAATTTCATGCTCCAGTACGTCTAGGTATTCGTCTGCTTTGTGCGAATGACGAGTAATGACCTTGTTACAGCCGCAGTAGTAGCAAAGCTTGTGGCAAAACGGAATATGAACGTACAAAGATAACGGACGATCTGGGTATTGAGTGCATGCCATATCGTAGTCTGAAATGGTAAATGCTTCATGAAACTCCAGCGCCGTTGGGTACGACGTATAGCGAGGACCGGAATAGTTGTACTTATCCAATACCGCTTGATCCCAGACAATTTGCTGCTTCGATTCAGTATGTTGATTCGACATGGTGGTACTTTCCGTTAAATGCGAGGGCAACGAAAATCGTTACCCAATATTCAGAGGTCGTTATTTTGCCATATGACAAAGGCAACAACGGTAACCGCAGGTGGCTTTTTAAGTATAAAACCAAAGAAGTGCTAGCGTGATCACGATACCCCCAATAGCAATAAGGAAACCATTGGGGATACAAACTAGATCATCTGAATATTGATTTGGTTATTCAGTGGCTGGACGTTTTTTTGCAACACTTTGAGTTCTTCTACGATCGTATCCGTCAAGCGCTGCTCTGCTTTATGGCGATCCAAGTTTTGTTGCATACGCTCTTTCTTCGCAAGTTGCTGTCGGTCTTCACCACGCGCCATATCTTTCACAATATGGTAAAGCTCAGAAATCGCTGGGTACGTTTTATCAAAATCCACACGGTCTTCACCCTGAACATAGTCCATGATGTTGTATACACGAATGCTGATTTCAGATAAATCACACTGGCCTTGAATGCCAGCCTGACACAAAGTATGCACGTTCTCAAAAATGTTGGCGTTACGTTTATCGATCGCCAATTTTTTATGCTTCAGCTGCAATTCCTTTTGCTTTTTCAATTGAAGCAGAAGGTAACCTGCATATGAAGCCAGCGCGATAATGATCACAGCACCCGCAATCGCTAATAAGGTTACGTTCATGAATTACTTATCCTTTGTAGTCGTCGAAGTTGATGTCATCGAAATCCGCTAGTAGGTCATCGTCGTTGCGAGTACCTTTAGCAGCAGGAGCGGTGAAGTCTTCCTCTTCTTCCGGCTCAAGTAGACCAAGTTGGTCCATCAGTTTTTCGATGCGATCTAGCTTCTCATCTACGAACTTCTGTAGACCCGTGCCTAGGTTCTCACCCGCTTCAATGCGATCCAACAACACGTTCAATTGCGCATCGTTTTCTAGCATCTCTAGCTCTTGCTCAGCCGATAGGCGACGCTCTTGTTTTGTCATCTTCTTCGCTGGCTCAACGATCAGAGGAATTTTCTTCTTACTACCTAAACGTGGATCACGATTTTGGGCAGCCGATTGCTTCTTCTGTTCATTCACTTCTGAGTTACGGTTACCTGTCTTCAAGCCTTTACGCTTTTTAGCGCGCTTGCGTAGACGGCCTTCAACGTCAGATTCTGTGCGGTTACGAGTGACAACAAACTCAGGTGCGCCTGCTGCACCTGGCTTTCTAGATTTTTTACTACGGCTCATTACTGGGCTTTCCTCAGTAAAATTACATCATTACCAATAAATTCGAGTTCGAGCTTATCCCGCTCAGCTAGGAACTGGAACGTTTCACGGCTAAAGAACACCACGTGAGTAGGATCGTTCTTATAATGCCATGATTGAAAGGCTTCTACATCGATGACCATTTTCGTCATCAGGCCTATCCAGCCACCTGGCTTAACTAAATTCAACCATTGCTTCCACACCACATCGGGGTGGTAGAGGTGTTCGATCACCTCTGTTGCTGTCATGAAGTCATACTGCTTTTCTAACACCGATGTATTAGGGTGATAGTAAAGATCATACAACGCCATGTTGTGCCCCGCTTCTTCTAACATTAATGAAAGCGTAGGGCCTGGACCACAACCAAAGTCGATTCCGTTCGATTGTGGTGAAATTCGCTCTGCGATTGGGTCAGCAATTCGCGACAAAAAATGTCGATATCCCATATCTTCAGGATTGTTCTCATGCAGATCATAGTGAGCTTTTTCAGTTTTCGCATCCAAACGTTGGTCTGGATTGACGAATACCAAACTGCACTGTTCACACTGAAGATACTCGCGTCGCTTATCTTCAAAAAAGTGGTGAGTGCGCTGATTCTGGCATAAAGGACAGGTGTGCATGCTGACTTCCTCAAACAGGGATGCGAAACATACCAGAAAGTGGACACAGATTGGAGTGTTGCTGGATACTTTTTCAGCAGTTTTTGTTAAAAAACTTTGATTGGCAAAAATGAATATAAAAAAAGCGACAGTGAGACTGTCGCTTTCTGAATGCCACGAATAAGTGGCGAAACTGTGTTGCACACATCTGGTGCACCAAGAATCCTTTTGTTTTTCAAGCTTTCCCTGCCAAAAAGTGTTGTTCTTCATCTTCCTGATGAGTTTTGGCTATCCTTTCACTTCCTGTTTACTGAGCTACTTCCTGAAGCCTGATCCGTTTCGCTGTCTTAACCGTTAGACTAGATGACCATCCATATCTGATAGGCTCCTTGCCTATCTAAGTCCCTTTTCCAACTACCAAACGTCCTTCGCTTGCGTCCTTGGAGACCTTATATCCATGGTCTAAATTCCTGAGGTTCACTCCTTGTGAACACCATCTACTTTACGGGTTTCGTAAAAACCAACAAGTCACCAAAAGCAATTAATGACACTAATTTTTTGCCATAAATAAATAACCCATTTTATCAATAACTTAAAAGTTATAGAGAGAAATCGCATCGATCACGTATGGCAAATGTCTCACAAGGCTTCAAGCTATCTATCACTTTTATGTTTAACATTGAATAAGATCGAGATCACACAAAGCCACAAACAAAAATGCCCCAACCAATAGTTGGGGCATTCCTGTATAACTTTGCTCGAACGCGGTGTAGGGGCTTAGTGCAGACCGCCAACGTATTTCGACAGAACTTCGATGTCTTCGTCTGTCATTTTCTTTGCGATGTCACGCATCATGGCATTCATATCATTACCACGAGCACCATCACGGAACTTCTCTAACTGAGCTTTGATGTAGTCAGCTTGCTGACCAGAAATTTTAGGGAAACCTGAAAGCTCAGTGCCGTTACCACGAGGACCGTGACACGCGATACATGCGGTTAGACCACGCTCTGCATCACCAGCGGTGTAAAGTACCTTACCTTGCTCGACCACATTTTCAGGGGTTGAGCTCTCTGCAATAGGTAAAGAGGCATAGTAAGCAGATAGATCCGCGATGTCTTCATCACTTAGTGGCATAGCCATACCACTCATTACAGGATCGTAACGACCTTGTTTACCACCACTAGTCATACCTAGTTTTAGATCTTTTAATTGCTTCTCAAGATACTTAGCGTGTTGGCCTGCAAGATTCGGGTACATTGCTAGTGCACTGTTACCATCTGCTCCGTGACAGGCGACACAGGTTTGTGATTTTGCTTTACCAGCTTCAATATTACCTTGGGCCCATACTGAGCAACTGGCTAAAAGACTCAAAATTAGCGCTAATTTCTTCATGACATTCCATTATAATTATCAAGCTTCCAGTACCACGGAATGTGAACATACCGCGTACACTCATGGTACAATAGGCGACCTTATGCCGAGCACGGTTATTTTACACAATTTCACAAAAAAGTAATCAATCGACTACACAAAGTCGAGATGGAGTTAACAGTGAGCGTAAAAATTCATTACCAAAACACGCATTTCATCACCAGCGCACCCGATATTCGTCACTTACCGGAGGACGAAGGTGTCGAAATTGCGTTTGCAGGACGCTCAAACGCTGGTAAATCGAGTGCACTGAATCGCCTGACTAACCAAAAAAGTCTAGCGAAGACATCAAAGACCCCAGGTCGTACTCAATTGATCAACCTTTTCAAAGTACAAGAAGGTTGTCATATCGTCGATTTGCCAGGATACGGCTTCGCTCAAGTACCGGTTGAGATGAAGAACAAATGGCAAAAGTCATTAGGTGAATACCTACAGAAACGTGAGTGTCTAAAAGGTCTCGTGGTTCTAATGGACATTCGTCACCCAATGAAAGATCTCGACCAGCAAATGATTTTCTGGGCAATCGACAGCCGCATCCCTGTGCAAGTACTGCTGACTAAAGCTGACAAGCTAAAAAGCGGCGCTCGTAAACAGGTACTACTGAAAATTCGCAAACAAGCAGAGACGTTTGGTGGCGATGTATCGGTTGATGTGTTCTCTTCATTGAAAGGTCTGGGAGTTGATCAGCTTCGTGCCAAACTGGACGTTTGGTTTGCACCGGCAATCGCACACCTTCTTGAAGAAGACGAACAAGATGACGCTCAAGAGAGCAACGAAGAATAATTAACAAAATTTGTTAAATTTTTTCGACACAGCCCTGCCTTTTGGTGGGGCTTTTGCTTATCTGGGGGCAAGAAAGGTGAATTTCAGGCAATAAAAATCCCCACCTTCCTGGCAGGGATAACGGGAGAGAAAAATTGGTAATTATTGTTATGTGGCGAAGCATTACTGAACTGAGATTCGATTTCAATAGGTTAAAAAGCAATCTTATCTTCTACCTCAAACCAAACATCCTCACCCACACGACACAATAGCCCTATTATTCATATAGTTAAGTTAAGCAGAACATCAAAAAGACATAACTTAGTTTCTTTCGAGAAAAAATAATAGTGTGACTGGCGTAAATTTACAGCATGAATAACGCAATAAATTGGAATGAAAAAGCTAGATTTGACAGTAACTTAGAGAGGTCTAAAGAAGTGCATTTTTGTGGACTATTTTAACTTATTGATCAAAAAGAAAAATTTCCTTTCGCCCAATAAAAAACGCCCCAGTCAAAAACTGACTGGGGCGGCTGAATCAGCCTAATCCAATAACGTGAAACAAAAGGTCTGAAAGATAGAACATCTTACCTCTGTACCCTACGAGAGATAATGTACAACAATTGGTCAGATTTGCAAAGAATTTTTGTAATTTTTTTTCATGAAAGTTTTATTAAGCAACAATAATTCTCACAATTGAATTGCTTTTTTATTAGCACAAAAAAGCCAGCGTTTGTGCGCTGGCTCATATTTAATTAGTAAAATTGATTTAAAAGTGACTAGTGTGCTTGGTCCCAGTTATCACCGTGACCTGCTTCTGCCACTAGAGGCACTTTCAGTTCTGCTGCAGATTCCATCAAATTCTGTACTTTATTTTCAATTTCGGACAAAGAAGACTCTTCAACTTCAAAAACCAATTCATCGTGCACTTGCATGAGAAGTTTCACTCGACCATTACCTTCTTGCTGAATCCACTCATCCACTAATAACATCGCTTTCTTGATGATATCCGCAGCGGTACCCTGCATCGGCGCGTTAATCGCGGCACGCTCAGCAGCTTTACGACGCATACCGTTACGAGATTGAATTTCTGGAAGATGCAGACGACGACCAAAAATCGTCTCTACGTAACCTTGTGCAGAAGCAGTACTACGCGTGTCTTCCATGTACTGCATTACACCAGGGTAACGTTCGAAGTACTTGTCCATGTAAGCCTGCGCTTCACCACGCGGAATACCGAGCTGTTTTGCTAAGCCAAATGCGCTCATGCCGTAAATCAAACCAAAGTTAACCGCTTTTGCACGACGACGCTGTTCACTTGAGACTTGGTCGATAGAAACACCCATGATTTCTGCCGCCGTTGCTGCATGGATATCTTTACCATCACGGAACGCATCAAGCAGCGCTTGGTCACCTGACAGGTGCGCCATAATACGCAATTCAATTTGAGAGTAGTCGACTGCCAAGATCTTATATCCCGTCGGTGCAATAAATGCCTGACGAATACGACGACCTTCTTCGTTACGAATTGGAATGTTCTGCAAGTTAGGATCGGTTGAAGATAGACGTCCCGTTGCAGTAACCGCTTGGTGGTAAGAAGTATGCACACGGCCCGTTGATGGGTTAATCATCTTCGGTAATTTGTCGGTGTACGTTGATTTTAACTTCGCCAGACCACGGTATTCCAAAATCAGTTTTGGTAGTGGGTAATCCAGAGCCAGTTCTTGCAGCACCTCTTCATTAGTAGAAGGCGTCCCTGATGGTGTCTTCTTGATGACTGGCAGACCCATTTTCTCAAACAGAAGTGCTTGCAACTGCTTCGGTGAGTTCATGTTGAACTCTTGCTCTGCAATCTCATAGGCTTTCTGCTCAAGCTCATCCAGACGTGCGGCGATCTCTACCGACTGCGCACTAAGCTTCATGTCATCAATCAGTACACCTGTGCGTTCAATGCGAGACAGCACTGGTACAAGTGGCATTTCGATTTCTTCGTATACGGTTTTTAGCTTCTCATCTTGCTCGATGTTGGCAAACAAACGGTTATGTAGACGAAGTGTCACGTCCGCATCTTCCGCGGCGTATGGTGAAGCTTCATCCAGATCGATTTGGTTGAAGGTCAGTTGATTCTTACCTTTACCTGCGATTTGCTCGAATGAAATGCAGCTGTGTTGTAGAAAGCGCAGTGCCAAGCTGTCCATATCATGTTTGCCACCTACGCTGTTGTAAACGTAAGACGCTAACATAGTGTCGTGCTTGATACCTTTCATCTCAATGCCGTAGCGAGCTAGCACAGATGCGTCGTATTTTAAGTTTTGACCAACTTTCGATTGAGCTTCATCTTCAAGAATTGGCTTAAGCTGTTCGAGTACCCAATCACGATCAAGTTGCTGAGGCGCATCTAGATAGTCATGGGCCACTGGTACATAAGCCGCAATGCCTTCATCGGTCGCAAATGATAGACCTACTAGGTTTGCCACCATGTAATCTAGGCTGTCGGTTTCGGTATCAAACGCAAATAACTCAGACGCTTTTAGTTTATCTAACCAAGCATTAAATGAAGCTTCATCCAGGATGGTTTCGTATTGGCTACGGTCGATTTTTACTGCTGAGGTGTCCATATCTGCTTTAGATGAAGCAGAACCACCACGCACTGCGCCGGTTGATTCATCCGCTTCTACGACACCTGTGCCGCCTTCTAATAACTCATTCAACCAAGACTTGAACGTCAACTGACCGTACAGTTTGATCAGCTCATCTGTGCTTGGCTCTGCTTTTAGCAATGATTCTGGCGTCTCTTCCAGATCCACATCCAACTTGATGGTTGCCAACTCATAAGACATCATCGCATCGTCTTTGTTGTCCACAAGCTTCTTCGCCATGGTT
The DNA here is from genome assembly GCF_001557775.1 of Vibrio sp. MOR3. Lineage (NCBI taxonomy): Bacteria > Pseudomonadati > Pseudomonadota > Gammaproteobacteria > Vibrionales > Vibrionaceae > Vibrio > Vibrio sp. MOR3. The sequence continues at coordinate 446,220 of NZ_LNRD01000003.1, forward strand.
TTGGAACCACGGAAACCAAGCGCAGCGATATCGTCGAGGTTTTCATACAGCTTAGTTAGACCGCCGATCCCCTGCAGAAGTGCAGTTGCAGTTTTATCACCAACACCCGGAACGCCGGGGATGTTGTCGACTTTATCGCCCATCAACGCTAGGTAATCGATGATCAGCTCTGGTGGAATACCAAACTTCTCAATCACCCCCTCACGATCCATCACGACGTTAGTCATGGTATTGATCAAGGTGACGTTATCATCGACAAGCTGAGCCATGTCTTTATCGCCTGTACTGATCAAAACCGGCATGCCCTGTTGTGATGCTTGATAAGCCAAAGTTCCGATAACATCATCAGCTTCTACGCCAGGAATACAGATCAGTGGCAGACCCATTGCTCGAATGACGTTATGCAGTGGCTCAATTTGGCAACGAAGATCATCCGGCATTGGTGGACGGTTCGCTTTGTATTCTGGGTACATATCGTCTCGGAAGGTTTTACCCTTCGCATCGAAAACCACCGCAATGCGATCCGAAGCAAACTGACGCATCATACTGCGTAACATGTTCACCACACCGTAAACTGCGTTAGTTGGAATTTCACCGTTACTCATCGTGCCTGGGTAAGCGTGAAAAGCGCGATATAGATAAGAAGAACCGTCGATCAGAATCAACGGATTTTCAGGAATACTTGCCATAATTGTCTGTATCCAAATCAGTACTTAATAGATCTGCTTAGAATGCCATGACTGCTGATCCGAATCTATCTTGTTCGCTCGATCAAGTTCGCGGAAATTTTCCGATGTTATTCACGAAAAACACCTCCCACTGTGGATAACTCTGTTTATAGAAATTATCCACTGGTTATCCCATGGAAATAAAGACAGAAAAAAACAAATATAAACCATTGTTTTAATGGTAATTATTTTAAAACAAAAGACAAGATCAACGATCCTGAAATGATCATGACATGTGGAAAAGTTGCCGATAGAGGCGTCAATTAGAAATCACAGAAAAGAAAAAAGCGACCCAATTGGGTCGCCTAGCAGAAGTGGTAAAGCTATTTCCATTTGTATGGCAGCTTAACCAAGAAGCTATAAATTACACTGGAAGCAATGTGAGCAATGTCGTGTCAAAAAGAATTAGTGCAAGTTCTGGGGAGAATGTCTCATTACCTTCTCAACACTCGGTTAATTAGCAATTCAACGTCCTTGTGAACTTTCCTCATTCCCTAAGACAGGTTTAATAATAATGATTCTCATTTAACAGTCAATACCTAAATGAGAAAAAATCTCATTTATTTTTTATAGCGCCTTAATGAAGTGCACTCTAGACTCACGTAAGTTTGGTTTTTCTTCAAACTTTTCAATAATGTATTCATTTCTTAGCAACAAGCGAAGCATGGCAGGAAATTGGTTACGAGATTTCACTTTTAAAGTTTTGTAGCCCTGCTCTACTACCCATTCCTCTTGCGCTTCTAATAACATTTGCGCCACGCCTTCATTGCGCGCTTCTGGTGCTACGCCACCAAACCAACTGTAGAAAGTATATTCATCTAACTCGTAGCCGATTTTAAAACCTAGGATCGTCCCTGTTTTCTCAGCCACTAGGATTAAACTTTTTTTATCTCCTAGGCGCTCAGCCATGGATTCAACCGTCTCACCATGTGCAAACTCAGTAACACGAGCTACCACTTGGATCGCCTCTTCCAGCGTGCCTTCACGAATCAGCATTGTCATTGTCTTACTCTCCAGAAATAAATATACCCAAGTAACTTCAAGCCGTGTGTATTCCGTCTTGAGGTTACTTGGGTATATTCAGACCGACAACAATTGTCGGTCTGGCTTTTCTCATTGAGCGATAATTACTCGTCTGTCGCTTCTTGCGCTTTGACTAGATGCTCTGCAGCTTGTGCATTTTCTTCCGCTAGCCACTCTGCTACATCTTTCGCGAAGTAAGTCAGGATGCCATCTGCGCCTGCACGTTTGAAGCAAAGTAGCGATTCCATCACTGTCTCGCGCTCTTTCAGCCAACCATTCATGATGGCTGCTTTATGCATCGCGTACTCACCCGAAACTTGGTAAGCGAACGTTGGAACTTGAAGCTCAGTCTTAACACGGCGAACCACATCAAGGTAAGGCATGCCTGGCTTAACCATCACCATGTCAGCGCCTTCATTGATATCAAGAGCCACTTCATGTAGCGCTTCATCCGTGTTAGCAGGATCCATTTGGTAGTTTTTCTTGTTGCCACCTTTTAGGTTCGCTGATGAACCAACGGCATCACGGAATGGACCGTAGTAGTTTGATGCGTATTTCGCAGAGTAAGCCATGATTTGAGTATGGATGTGACCCGCTTCTTCTAGTGCTTCACGGATTTTGCCGATACGACCATCCATCATGTCTGATGGTGCAACCACGTCAGCGCCTGCTTCTGCGTGAGAAAGCGCTTGTTTTACGAGAACTTCGGTTGTCTCATCATTCATCACGTAGCCATCTTCATCGATGATGCCGTCTTGGCCGTGAGTAGTGAACGGGTCGAGTGCCACATCTGTGATCACACCGATTTGAGGCACGTGCTCTTTTAATGCACGTACTGCGCGCTGAACCAAACCTTCAGGGTTGTAAGCTTCAGCAGCACATAAGCTTTTAGCGTCTTGGTTTACGACAGGGAAAAGCGCGATTGCTGGTACGCCTAGGTTTGCTAGGTATTGTGCTTCTTCTAGCATTAAATCAATCGACAAACGTTCTACACCCGGCATCGATTCAACACTTTCACGACGATCTTTGCCCATCAAAATGAACATTGGGTAAATCAGATCGTTTACTGAAACTTGGTTTTCAGCCATCAGACGACGACTAAAATCGTGCTTACGCATACGACGCATACGGCGTGCAGGGAATGGACCTTGAATTGATACAGACACCACTTTCTCCTTGTCTGGAAGGTTACGATGATCAAATCATCTGGTGGCAAAATCATATCACTCTTGATGCACCTTGCGAGCAGCAATATGGAAAAACGGCATGAAAAAAACCGAAAATGACCCAGCACTCACACTCAAGTATACTTCTCACTAATTCCATACACCGATGAACCATAGAGACCAACCATGATCGATACTCACGCTCATATTTACGCTAGCGAATTTGATAACGACCGCGACGAGGTGGTGAAACGTGCTTTAGAACAAGGCATTGATAGAATTCTGCTACCAAACATCGATCTTGAATCTATTGAGCCGATGCTAAAAACCGAGGCGGCTTATCCTGAGGTTTGTCGCTCAATGATGGGTCTGCATCCATGTTATGTAGATGGCAATGTTGAGCAAACACTAGAAATCATTCGTGGTTGGTTTGAAAAGCACAACTTCATTGCAGTGGGTGAAATCGGTATCGACCTGTACTGGGATAAAACCTTCCGCGCGAAACAAGAAATGGCGTTTGTGACTCAGTTAAACTGGGCAAAAGAGATGGATTTGCCTGTCGTTATCCACACACGTGACTCGATTGAAGAAACGCTGACCTTACTGCGTCAAGAACAAGACGGTCGCTTGCGTGGCGTATTCCACTGTTTTGGTGGCAGCGTAGAAGAAGCGCAAGCGATCAATGAGCTAGGGTTCCACTTAGGTCTAGGTGGTGTTTCTACGTTTAAAAACGGCGGCATGGATAAAGTTATCCCGTATTTGGACATGAATTGGGTGATTCTAGAGACAGACTGTCCTTACCTTGCACCTGTACCACATCGTGGTAAACGCAACGAGCCAGCTTATACTTCTCTAGTGGCGGCGCGCGTGGCCGAACTGCGTGGGGAAAGCCTTGAAGTGATTGATACTCTAACGACCAAAAACGCAGAAGCGCTGTTTAACCTCAAATAGCCTCAGGGTTATAGACCTCACATTCAGTCACCTTACTCTATTTCTATAGCACCGGCTGATAAATTCAAAAATCCGTGCTATTGAGACAGAGCCATTAAGATTCCTAGTATTGCTCATACACTTATTGAGTTGGGCAATTTATGGAACAGTGCAAACACAATATTTACCTACAGCGCCACAGACGAACTTTTTGGCAAAAACTGATCGGAATTAAAGAAGTCTACGTCTGTTCACGATGTGGATATATGCTCAGAGTTAAATAATTTCTTCTCTACTTGTCACACTTTTTATCCCGACTTCAAAGCGAACAACTTGGACTAAAACGTTATGAACCTCCGTCTGACTTTGAGCTCGTATGGGATCTTTACGTATAGTATAGAAAAATCATATATTTGAGATGGATAACTATATTATTCACATCATTGCAGTATGGAAATAATTTCACATAAAATGCCCGTCGGCTTATAAAATCAAAATAGATGGGACTCATAATGTGTAATCATGGAGTTTATTTGCAACGTCAGCAGCGCAGTTGGATTCAAAAACTAATCGGCATTAAAGAAGTTTATGTCTGTTCTAAATGCGGTTATGTCCTTAAGCTGAGATAATTGGCTCAGTCCAATCCAACCGCAATAAGGTGGCTCTTCATGGGTCGCCTTTCCCGCTTTCAACCATTACAAGTCGTTACACAGTCAAACTCACTTCACCTAATAACCTTTAAACTCGTTTCAAACGTGCACCATACTTCCATCTCAGATAATTAGAACTTTATTCCGTTAAATATGACTGTATTGATTTGATAGATAACCTACTGAATCACATACAGAAGCTTTATTTAACAATGGAACTAACATCACATAAAGTCCCCCAAATAAACAACCAATAAAAATAGGGATATGTATGTGCAAACATGGGGGTTACTTACAGCGTCGTCAGCGCAGGCTTTGGGAGAAATTAATGGGGATTAAAGAGGTGTATGTTTGCTCACGATGTGGATACATCAAGCGTGTGAGATAATTTGGCTAGGTTTAGAAAACGAAAAAGCGGCTCGAAAAAGCCGCTTTTCTCTATTGAGAAGGAGAGATTACTCTTCTGCTTCCGCCTCTTCCGTTTCATCTTTGCGAGTGTAGAAACGTGCGAAGAACAAGCCTACCTCAAACAGCAAACACATTGGGATTGCTAAAAGGGTTTGCGAGATCATATCCGGCGGCGTCAATAGCATGCCGACAATAAACGCACACACAATAATGTATGGACGCTTCTCTTTCAGATCTTGTGGTGTCGTTGCGCCTGTCCAACATAACAAGATAATCGCGACTGGTACTTCAAACGCAATACCAAACGCCATAAACAGCGCTAGTACAAAATCGAGGTAGCTCGAAATGTCGGTTGCAAACTCTACTCCACCCAATGAGATAGCAGTAAAAAAGCCAAACACCAACGGAAATACCACGAAGTACGCGAACGCCACACCGCAGTAAAACAGCAACGAGCTTGAGAACAACAATGGCATGATCAAACGACGTTCATGCTTGTACAACCCGGGCGCCACAAATGCCCAAACTTGGTACAAAATAAACGGCACCGCGACAAACACCGATGCGATAAGCGTTAGCTTCAGCGGTGTAAAGAAGGGTGAAGCCACATCGGTTGCGATCATCGTCGCGCCTTCAGGTAAACGCTCTACCAAAGGTGCAGAAACAAATTCATAAATGTGGTTGGAGAAATAAATTAGCCCTACAAACACGACCAATACTGCGGCAATTGCTTTTAGCAGTCGATTGCGAAGTTCTAATAGATGACTAATTAAAGGTTGTGTCTGCTCGACGGTAGACATGGCAAACCTCTTTTTAAAAACCAGATCAAAAAGGAGCTACCAATGTCTAGTAGCTCCTCCTAATGAGACTATTCGGCTTTCTTATCTGCCGCTGTAACCTTAATCTCTTCCGCTTTCTCAACGGTTTCAGTCGCTTTTGCAGCTTCTTGCGGCTCTGCGTCTGATTTGGTTGGTTCCGCGTAAGGGCGGTTTACAGATTGCGCGGCTTTCTTCAGTTCTTCAACAGAAGACTTTAGCTCAGGAGACAGATCATCCATCCCCATTTGCTCAGCTTTACGCAAGTTTTCTTGCAGTTCTTGGACTTTTAGCTCGTGTGACAATTCGTCTTTGACGCTATTTGCCATACTCTTCGCTGCTCCGACAAAACGAGAGACACTGCGGATGGCATGTGGCAAACGCTCGGGACCAAGAACAACCAGACCAACAACAGATATTAATACCAGTTCCCAAAAACCGATATCAAACACGTTTTACGCCTGCTCTTTGTCTTTTTTCGTTTCAGGAGCAGCTTCTTTCTTTTGCTGCTCTTCTAAACTTTTTGGCTCGAAGTCTGCGTCTTTGTCTTCTTTCTTCGCAGAATCATCTTCGCTCATCGCTTTCTTGAAGCCCTTAACGGCACCACCCAGATCGCCACCGATACCGCGCAGTTTCTTAGTTCCGAATAGCAATACAACAATTACAGCAATGATTAAAAGTTGCCAAACACTGATACCACCCATTCTTTTTACCTCGGGTCTTTAAACAAAATTATTTCAAGAGTTTAACGTCTATCGACGATAAGCTCGCCAACTAAGCAGCCAAAATGTGACACCTGCGATACCGCTGGCCATCGATAGCTGCTCATAAGCGTTATCCACCAATATTGCCGAGCATACGACTAAAGTGGCTCCAACACCAAATAAAAACTTTCCTGTCGCCTGCTGACGCTTGCTGTGACGGTAACTTTGATAAAGCTGATCCATGCGTTGATTCATGGCTTTACCTTGTTTAAGGCTATCGTAAAGCAGCTCCGGCAGTTCCGGTAACTTCTCTGCCCAAAACGGCGCACGGTCTTTAATGGCATTCACTAAAGCTTGCGGACCGACTTGGTTCATCATCCATTCTTCAAGGAAAGGTTTCGCGGTCTCCCACAAATCTAGTTGCGGGTACAACTGGCGACCCAGTCCTTCGACGTACAACAGCGTTTTTTGTAGCAATACAAGCTGCGGCTGCACTTCCATATTGAATCGACGCGCAGTGTTGAACAGATTCAACAGTACGTGACCGAAAGAGATTTCACACAGTGGTTTAGCAAAGATTGGTTCACACACGATGCGAATCGCAAATTCAAATTCATCGACATTGGTATCGGCAGGTACCCACCCCGAATCAACGTGCAATTCCGCTACGCGGCGGTAATCACGATTGAAGAAAGCGAGGAAGTTTTCCGCCAGATAGCGTTTGTCTTCAGTGTTAAGTGTACCAACGATCCCGCAATCCAGCCCAATCCACATCGGATTATCTGGATGCTCCGGTTTAACGAACACGTTGCCTGGGTGCATGTCGGCATGGAAAAAGCTGTCTCGGAACACCTGAGTGAAGAAGACACTCACACCGCGTTCCGCGAGCAATTTCATATTGGTGCCATTCGCTTCCAAGCCTTCAATATCAGAGACTTGGATGCCATATATTCGCTCAGAAACCATGACAGTTTCATTACTAAAGTCAGGAAAAACTTCTGGTACGTAAAGCTCTTCACTGCCTTCGAAGTTGCGACGCAGTTGAATCGCGTTCGCCGCTTCACGACGCAAATCGAGTTCATCAAGTAAGGTTTTTTCGTACTCGCGAACCACTTCAACTGGTTTCAAACGACGTGCTTCAGGCATCGCTCCGGCGACTATACGCGCCATTCGGTGCATCAGTTTTAGATCTGAATCAATGACCGGACGAATATCTGGACGGATGACCTTTAATACCACTTCTTGGTTAGTGTCTTTTAATCGCGCGGTATGCACCTGAGCAATCGACGCAGACGCTAACGGTTTGATATCAAATTCAGTAAACCAGTTTTCTAATGGACCGCCCAGAGCGAGTTCCATTTGCTCTTTCGCTAACTGCCCATCAAATGGCGCAACTTGGTCTTGCAAAAGCGCAAGAGGATCAGCGATATGTGGAGGGAAAAGGTCACGGCGGGTCGACATCATCTGACCAAACTTAATCCAAACCGGACCTAGTTCTTGCAGAGCGAGACGAAGACGCTCACCTAACGGTTTCTCTGGGTGCTTGTTCTTAATCCAGAATAAGCTTTTGCGCATCAAAAGCGGCGCTTTGGTCAGTTGATGATCAGGCAACAACTCATCCAAGCCGTATTCTAGCTGAACTTTAATGATTTGATATAAGCGCTTTATTTCTGCTGGCGTCATGAGTTCTCCAGCGCAGGCTTATCCGAGTCGAACTTATTTAGTAGTACGTTTAGGCGCGCTTCGACACGAGAAGCTTGGCTACGAACGTCATCCACTTGGTCACAGAAGTGGGCGATTTCCAGCGGTGCTGGCGCCAATTTCCATTCTTCTGTTACCACTTGAGCAAGGTGGCGTTGGTGTTTTTCCGCTTGAGAAGCAAAGAAACCGCCGACGTTTTTGGTGCCTTGCACAAAGGTATGTGCCACGACATCCCCCGTCACTCGAGACAGCCACTCTTCAATATCTGGCTTGCAATCGACCATCAATTGAGAGAATTTCTGTGCAAGTTGGATATCACCTTCAAGCTCAAGTTTGTCTTGCTTGATAAGGCGAGTGATGTTGGCTTGATCGCGCAGCTCAGGAAGTACGCTTAGATTCAGCGACAGATAACAATCTGGCTGACCTTCGTAATTGCCCAAAACATCGATTTGCTGGCTGAAGATGAACGTCAGCGTCTTATTGATTTCTTTGAGGTGAATTTGAATCACCTGACCTTTAAGACGTGACAAACGACGATCCAATTCAGGATCGTCTTTAATCAGCGTATTTAGTGTCGTTTCAATAACGGCAGTGATAAGAGGTTCAAATGGCATACCGCTTATCCTTAGAATTTGTAGCCGCGGTGCAGCGCCACAATACCACCCGTTAGGTTGTAGTATTTGGTGTTTTCGAAGCCCGCTTCTTTCATCATGCCTTCCAGTGTTTCTTGGTCTGGGTGCATACGGATAGATTCTGCTAGGTAACGGTAGCTGTCTGCGTCATTTGCCACTAGCTCACCCATTTTTGGCAATAGGTGGAACGAGTACGCGTCGTACACTTTTGATAGTGGGTCTAGGATTGGTTTTGAGAACTCAAGTACCAACAAACGACCACCTGGCTTCAATACGCGGAACATAGAGCGCAGCGCTTTGTCTTTATCGGTGACGTTACGTAGACAGAAGCTGATAGTGATCACGTCAAAGTAATCGTCTGGGAACGGCAGTTCTTCTGCGTTCGCTTGAACGTAATGCACGTTACCCACAATGCCGTTATCACGCAGTTTGTCACGACCGACATTCAGCATTGAGTTGTTGATGTCCGCTAGGATCACGTGACCTTGGTCGCCAACAATGCGTGAGAATTTCGCTGTTAAATCGCCTGTACCACCACCTAGATCGAGAACGCGTTGTCCCGGACGAGCGCCACTGCAATCAATAGTAAAACGCTTCCAAAGGCGGTGAACACCACCTGACATCAAGTCATTCATGATGTCGTATTTTGCTGCCACTGAGTGGAAAACTTCGGCAACTTTGGTCACTTTTTCGTCTTTTGCCACTGTGGTAAAACCAAAGTGGGTAGTGTCGTTATCTAACGCTGTATTTGATTGCACACTTGTGTCCGTCATTCTGATTCCTCTTGGGCAGCACTTTTTCACTTCGGGGCGGTTGATAACAAATAGGGTCGCCCACTGTACTGCGGGCGATTAGTTTACTTTATCCTCAGCCGGATGTCTTTCTACTAAAGAAGCATTTTCCGAAAATGACTCTGTCTGCGCCAACTGAGCAAGATCTGGCGAGATTGGACGTTTTACTTCCACTCCTAGTTGCTTAAAGCTTTCCGCTTGACGGATCACGTTGCCTCGCCCTGTTGCTAGCTTATTCATTGCGCCTTGGTACGTTTGGTTGGCTTTGTCTAGTGCACCGCCCAGCCCTTCCATATCATCAACAAACAAACGCAGTTTGTCGTACAATTTTGCCGCTCGTTCAGCGATCAACTGAGCGTTTTCATTTTGGCGTTCGTTACGCCACAAGTTATCTATCGTACGTAGCGCCACCAGCAAAGTGGTAGGGCTGACCAAAATAATGTTTTGCTCCATCGCGTCTTTGACCAAGCTCGGGTCAGCTTGTATCGCCACTTGAAATGCAGGTTCCACCGGAATAAACATCAGTACGTAGTCTAGGCTCTGAATGCCTTTTAGCTGATGGTAATCTTTAAGGCTCAAGCCTTTGATGTGCGCGCGCAGCGCGGCTAGGTGATCGCTCAGCGCCTGATCTCGTTGAATGTCGTTCTCTGCGTTGAAGTAGCGCTCGTACGCCACCAGCGCCATTTTCGAATCGACCACCACTTGTTTGTTTTGCGGTAAGTGAACTATCACATCCGGCTGATAGCGCTTGCCTGCTTCGTTTTGCAAGCTCACCTGAGTTTGGTACTCGTGCCCTTCACGCAAACCAGATTCTGCCAATACACGAGCCAGAACCACTTCACCCCAGTTGCCTTGCTGCTTGTTGTCACCTTTCAAAGCTTGAGTCAGATTGACCGCTTCTCGGGTCATATGCTCATTCAAACGTTGCAGGTTCTTCAACTCATGCACCAAGGTGTGACGCTCTTTGGCTTCTTGGCTAAAGCTGTCGTTGACTTGTTTCTTGAACCCTTCCAGTTGCTCTTTGAGTGGAGACAGCAAACCTTCCAAACTCTGACGGTTTTGCATGTCGACTTTGGCGGTTTTCTCTTCAAACAACTGATTCGCTAGGTGTTCAAATTGCTGCTTCAAACGCACTTCTGCTTGCTCAAGAATTTGCAGTTTTTCAGCATTGGCTTGGTTGATTTGTTCGTGTCGCGCTTGCTGCTCACCAAGCTGGGTTTCAAGACGCGATTTGTGTTCACGCATCTGTCCTAGCTCATCAAAATACTGCTGACGCTCTTGCTTCACCGCTTCGAAATAGCGCAGCTTTTCCATCGCGGCCATCAATTTACCGTGAGTTTGGCGCACTTCGAATGCTGCTTTGTCGCGCTCGTCATCAAGCTCATCGAGTTCTTGCTGTGCTTCGGCAAGGCTTTGCTTCACCTGTTCAAGTTGTTGTTGATGAAGCTGTTTTTCAGAGGAGAGCTGTTGTTCGAGCAATTGAGTTTGCGTGGCAAAGCGTTGTTTAACCCACCAACCCACTGCAACACCGCTGATGGTCGCGGTAAAAAGAGAAGACAGAATGAGAGATTGATACTCAAGAATCCATTGCATAATAGCGAGTTAGCCTGTGTTTTTTATCTTTAATAATGGTATTTACATACTGGATAAATGTCCAGTTTGTTGGATGAAAAATCCTCGCATACACTAGGCGCTCCGTACAACATACTCACCCAAGCTCAAATCAGCATCAATGAGCAGCACTTCATCACACAGAGGTATCATGAACGAGCGTCGCGCCCTAGGATTTGGGCTATCAGCGGTATTACTTTGGTCAACAGTAGCGACCGCATTTAAATTGACTTTGGCGGAATTCACACCGATTCAGATGCTTACCATAGCGAGTATTGTTTCGGCTATCGCACTTATCACTGTGTGTGGTGCACAGGGCAAGCTCAACCAGTTGGGTAACACATTTTTATCTAACCCTTGGTATTACCTATTGCTTGGTTTGATTAACCCACTGGCTTATTACCTGATCTTATTCAAAGCTTATGACTTGCTACCTGCGTCTCAAGCACAAGCAATTAACTACAGTTGGGCAATCACCCTTACCTTAATGGCGGCGGTTTTCTTGGGTCAGAAAATCCGAGGTAAAGACTGGATCGCTTGTGGTTTTAGTTACCTCGGCGTGATTGTGATTGCGACTAAAGGTAATGTGTTAGGAATGGATTTTGAAAGCCCACTGGGTGTTGGCTTGGCATTACTTTCGACCCTGCTTTGGGCAAGCTACTGGATTCTTAATACCAAAAACAAAGCCGACCCTGTGGTAGGTGTCTTACTTGGCTTCTTGGTTGCGATTCCATTTGCGATTGGTTTAAGTGTTTATGAAGGCGCGAATTGGGGCCAAATCACAGCCAAAGGCTGGGCAGCAGTGACTTATGTCGGCTTGTTTGAAATGGGCATCACCTTTGTATTGTGGTTATCCGCACTCAAACTGACCGAAAATACCGCGCGTATCAGCAACCTAATTTTCGCTTCACCATTTATCTCTTTAATGCTGCTTGCCACCATCATTGGCGAAGACATTCATCCATCCACTTTGATTGGCTTGGTATTGATCATCAGCGGCTTAGTCATTCAGCAAGTGAAGTTTGGCAGAAAGCAAAAAAAAGCGAATACTGCCCAGTAGTCATATCCGAAACTATTGCAAAAATGAGACGGGATTTATAAAAAAGAGAGCTAGCTAACAGTTTACTCGATTAATGAAGTGTTCCTTGCTTGGATTTGTTCGGGCTTTGGATACGATATAGCCAAAGCCCGATATGAACGTCTAATCAGATGTTAACAACACAAATCCAAGGGCGCTCAGGATGCTTTATTAACTATGTTTCGCTTCGCTATCTCTCCTGCATTGATGACAGACTGGAAACTCGCTCTGCAACAGTGCTGTGATGCCACTAAGGCGCACGGTCAGCTCTATAAATTTAGCTACACTCATCAATGGCGATTGAGTGAAGTCGCCACATCACCGCAGCACCACCGCGAAATTGTAGCGATTTTAGATATCGCGACCGACCGATTCCGACCTGCTCACTTCGATGCTGAACAAGTTTCCTTTGAGTCACAAACATTAAGCTACTGCCCTGTTTGGTTGCCCAACGGAAAATTGTTTGCAGCTCTGGCTTTGGTTCATCCAAACCAACAGAAGCAAACGGTGGCGGCTTGGTTAAGCGCCATCGCTGGACGAATTAGCTTTGACATAAGCCAAACCTACCTTAAAGAACAACAGCGCCATCAAGTTCAATTGCCAGAATCGCTGCCGACCCTGCAAGAGTTCATCGATTGTTTAGAAGATCATACGTGGATAAAGAGTACCGACGGTCGCTATGCCATGACCAATCGCAGCGTGGAAAACTCATGGCAAATGACCGGCAGCGACATTGTTGGCAAGAATGACTTTGAATTGTTCAGCAGCAAACGAGCTAAGAAGTTCATCGACACCGACCAATTAGTGATCGCGACAGGCAGCCAAAACACCGTTGAAGAATGCACCCTGATAGATGACAACAACAACCCCACTTGGCTTGAAACCATCAAATCGCCGATCCGAGATCACAGTGGTGAATTAATTGGTATTTTGGGGATGACAAGAAACGTCACACGCCGAAAAATGGTCGAAACTCAGCTCTCACTCGCATCGAAAATCTTCGACAACTCCCATGAAGGTATGGTGATTACTGACCGCAAAGCGAACATCCTCGATGTAAACAGTGCCTTTACTCATATTACAGGCTATGCAGCCGAAGAAGTGATTGGTAAGAACCCTAATATTCTGCGCTCAGGGCATCATGATGGAGCCTTTTACAAGACACTTTGGCACCAATTGGAAACCAAAGGCCAATGGAAAGGCGAATTCATCAACCGCAAAAAAGATGGCAGCATTTACCCGCAATTAGCCACTATCAGTGCGGTGATGGACGATAAAAATCATCTGATAAACTACATCTGCGTGTTCGAAGACATCTCAGTACGTAAAGCGCACGAAGAAAAGCTGCAACGCATGGCATTTTATGACCCACTAACAAACCTTCCCAACCGAACACATCTGATTAGCCTTCTCGAGCAACACATTGAAAGTGGACAAAAGCACGACCACGCCTTTGCAACGTTATTCCTCGACATTGACCATTTCAAACACATCAACGACAGCATGGGGCACTTCTGTGGTGATCAATTACTAACGAAACTCGCAGAACGCTTTCAAGAAGTCCTACATTTACGCGCGCACATTGCACGAATAGGCGGTGATGAGTTTGTCATCATATTGCCGAATATCGACTCTGAATCACAACTTATCGACACCATTGAAGACATTCTTAGCTTATTCAATCGACCTTTTGAAGTCAGTAAAAACGAAGCGTTACGCATCTCCACCAGCGTGGGCGTAGCACGTTACCCGCAAGATGGCCAAGACAGCGAAACCTTGTTGAAGAATGCAGACACCGCTATGTACTTGGCGAAGAAAAACGGTCGAAATGGCTACGCATTTTACTCTCCAGACTTAACAGATAAGTCGGTCACTCATGTCAGAATGCAATCGGCCTTGCATGAAGCCATCGAGAAAAACCAACTGCATTTGGCATACCAACCGCAGTACAACCTCAGTGAGAACGAGTTGGTTGGCGTCGAAGCATTACTGCGCTGGCAGCACCCAGAGCTTGGGGTTATTTCTCCGGCAGACTTCATTCCAATTGCAGAAAAAACAGGCCTTATTCAAAGCATTGGAAAATGGGTACTTGAACAAGCATGTTTACAAGGGCGAGCTTGGCTAGATAGCGGCATTGATTTTGGTAAGCTCGCGGTTAACGTATCGGCACTCCAACTTCAGCAATCCGATTTTATTACTAAGCTGGGCGTCATTCTTAAAGAGACAAAATTCCCAGCTCATCGTTTAGAGTTAGAAATCACCGAAAGCTTCTTATTAATAGATCCACAACAAGCGATCGCATCACTTAACTTACTACGCGAGTTAGGTATTGAGATTTCTTTGGATGACTTTGGTACTGGTTATTCGTCATTGTCGTACTTGAAAGGCTTACCAATCAATAAGCTGAAAATCGACCGTTCTTTTGTTAGCGATCTACCAAGCAACACCGACAGCAACGCGATTGTGAATGCCATCATCGCCATGGGCCAAACCCTATCACTTAAGGTAGTCGCGGAAGGCATCGAAACCGACGAACAAGCACAATACCTATATGAGCACGGCTGTATCTACGGGCAAGGCTTCCGTTTTAGCGCCCCAGTTCGCGCCGAGAAGTTGTTCAAATAAAAAGACCGAGCACTGACTCGGTCTTTCACTTTCTCCACAAATGGTTACTTCCCAGAACAACGCGCCCATTTTTAGTTATACAAAATTTTTTTTACTTACCTGCATCCAATCGACTGTTTCTCTCGTCTCTTATCCGCTTGTTTCCATTAATGGTTAGGAGAAAACATGAAATATCACATAATCGCGGCAGGACTGACCGCTCTGCTCACTAGTACTTCAACACTTGCGTCACCACTGCTCGACCCAAGCATTATCCATAAACCAAACGATGGAGAAATCAATATCTATGGCCCAGGAGGCCCCGACACCGCTCTTCGTCATGCCGCAGAAGCTTTCAGTAAAAAAAGTAAGGTGACGGTAAACGTGATCGCTGGGCCTGAATCAAAGTGGACGAAAGACGCACAGCAAAATGCTGATCTAATCTTTGGATCCTCGGAACAATCCATGAGTGCTTTTGTTGAAACCTACCCCTTTATTACCGATCAAGATGTAGAGCCAGTGTACTTGCGCCGTGCAGTGATTGCGGTCCCAAAGGGGAACCCAAAAAATATCAACGGGATTAAAGACCTACTCGAAAAACCAGCACGAATAGTCGTGACTGAAGGTTTAGGTGTTTACAACACTTCCGGTACAGGCGTTTGGGAAGACGTCGCAGGGCGCACAGGTTCACTGGCTGACGTACAGAACTTTCGCAAAAAAATCATTGCTTACGCCAAAGGCAGCGGAGCAAGTTTCAAAGCTTTTCAACAGCAAAAGGCTGATGCGTGGATCACTTGGATTCACTGGCCACTCAACCATGCCGATAAAGTCGACTATGTAGAAATTGAGCCAGAAAGACGTATCTACCGAGATCTCACCCTAGCAAAGGCAAAAGGTGCAGATCCACAAACTCAAGCTTTCATTGATTTCGTTAACAGCAATGAGGGAGAAACCTTTTTCACTCGCGAAGGTTGGACTCGTTAATAAGGAAAATGACCGTGAAAAAACTATTATTTTCGGCATTACTGGTCACCTCAACTAGTTTTGCTGCGCCAACAACAACTACGTCAGTTGGAGAGGTATACACCGATGCCTCAGGCAAATCACTTTATACCTTTAGCAAAGATCCAGTTGGAAAATCTGTATGTACTGACCAATGTGAGAAGTTATGGCCGCCTGTTCTTGTAACCGCACAATCCAGCAAGCACTTCGGTACGCAAGCAGACTTCAGCCAAATAACAAGAGAAGACGGCAACAAACAATGGGCTTTGAACGGAAAGCCACTTTATCGCTGGCTTAAAGACTCTCAGAAAGGAGAGATCACAGGTGCGGGCATCAAAGGCGTTTGGCCGCAAGCCCGAGCGGATGATGTCACCATCAGACTGTTCAATGATGGTAAGCAACGTTATCTGGTCGATAGCCATAATAAGACTCTTTATACCTTTGATAAAGACAAGACAAACCAATCCGTTTGCTACGATGATTGCGCCTCCAAGTGGCCACCTGCTCTTGTGGATACAGAGGTAACTCAAAAGGGGATAGAAAATCTAAAGCTGACGGGGGGATTTGGTGTGACTCAGCGCAACGACGACTCATATCAATGGACATATCACAACAAACCACTTTATCGTTGGATAAAAGACCAAAAGCCCGGCGACACTAGCGGCAATGGCGTAAAACAAGTCTGGCACATTGTAGAACAATAATGGGGAAAGCGTGAACACCGATAAACATAAGATAGGTTTACTGCTTTCCCAAGTAGCGCTTCGAGATCAAGCTGCGTTCGAAGCGCTATACCAGTTGACTAGTACCCGGCTTTTCAACGTTATCCTCGGCGTCGTTAAAGACGAACACGTTGCAGCAGATATACTCCAAGAGGGGTTTGTAAAGCTCTGGCACAAAAACCAGCAATATCCAGTAAATCACCCTTGGGCTTGGTTATGCCAAAGTATGAGAAACCTCGCTATAGATGAAATTAGAAAGCGGAACAATCGAGGGGAAGAACAACTGGTAAAGCCACCAGAAGAGGTCGCGCTTGAAGTAACATCTGACTCAGGAACCAACTTATCATATTGCCTAAACTCGCTCGCTGAAGAAAAAAGGAATGCGATTATCTTGGCCTATCAGCACGGGATGAGTCATCAAGAGATCGTCCACCATGTGAGCACTCCACTTGGTACAGTGAAATCGTGGATTCGCCGAGGTTTACAGGAGCTAAAACGATGCCTAACCAATTAAAAAACGCACGTTATCAAAATCAAGAGCTAAGAGATAAACTTGCCGGCGAATACGTTCTGGGAACATTAACGCCACTCGTACGAAAGAGATTGGAAACGCTCATGCGATCAGATCCCACTTGGTGGGAACACATCGACCTTTGGCATCAGCATTTGTCTAACTTAAACCCAGCAGTCAACATGGCACATTCTGAAGGCAACTTGAAACCTCCGCCACGCCAAGTATGGAAAAACATCGCATCCCAAACAATCAAACCACCGAAGCAGACTCAAACTATGCGTTGGTGGTGGATCCCTATTAGCATGGCTTTTTCTCTGCTCATAGGGTTGTCGCTACAACCTTTTGTATCACCAACCTCGCAACCAACAGAAATCGCACAGGTGCGCCCTATTAGTTACTTAGCCATGATGTCTTCTGAGAGCCAAAAAGACCATTTTGCTTTGGTCGCCTATCAAGGAGAAAAGCCTGGGCAATCAAGCATCCGCATGCAGCGAAATCGTGCGATGGCGAAAGTACCTATGGATAGAGCAATGGTGTGGATGAGAGATGGAAATACCGGTGAGCTCAAACTCATTGATAGCCTAGAAAATGTAAATAACGTCCGCTATATGTCGCCAACTGAGTGGCAAACGCTTAAAAACAGTTCTGAACTGCTAGTGACCGCTAATCGCGACCCAAACAGTGAGATTTTATATCGAGGCCGTTGTGTAGAACTAAGCAACCCGCCAACAAGCAAAGCATCATGAGCCCTTAGGTTTCGGCAAAGTCTAATGTGGTATTGAACAACAGCGATGGTCTTCATTATGAGCCCATCGCTGTTGCGTATAAATTGTTAACTACACCCACTGCCCAGCGACAAAGCCGCTCGACCAGCACCATTGGAAGTTATAGCCACCTAACCAGCCGGTTACGTCCATCACTTCACCGATGAAGTACAAGCCTTTGATGTTCTTACATTCCATGGTTTTTGAAGACAGGTGATCAGTATCTACGCCGCCTAGGGTCACTTCTGCAGTGCGGTAACCTTCCGTACCGTTTGGTGCTACTGCCCAGCTCTCTAAACGCTCAACGATGGTCGTCATCTCTTTCTGGTTCAACTGCTTAAGTGGTTTGTCTGCTAATTCTTTACGTTCAATCAACACTTCAACCAAACGCTTTGGTAGCACTTTTGCTAGCGTGTTCTTTAGGGATTGGTTCGGATGCTTCTCGCGACTGCGTTCTAGTAGTTCAGCGATGTCGTCGTTTGGAACGAGGTTAATCGTCACCTTTTGACCCGCTCTCCAGAACGAAGAGATTTGTAGTACCGAAGGGCCCGACAAGCCGCGGTGGGTAAACAGCAACGCTTCTTTGAACATGGTGCCGTCTTGCGCGGTGATTTCTGCTGGAATCGCAATGCCCGATAGCTCAGCAAAATCTTCTTTGTCTTCTTTATGCAGCGTAAACGGTACTAGACCTGCCGTAGTAGTAATCACCGGAAGCTCAAACTGCTCAGCAATCTTGTAGCCAAATGGCGTCGCACCCAATTTAGGCATCGACAGGCCGCCCGTCGCTACCACCAAAGATTCACATTCGATGTTTTCAGTACCAGCATGCAGACGGAAACCCGCATCGGTTTTCTCAATCGAATGTACATCACATTGGTAGCGTTGTTGGATGTTTGGCATATCGCATTCTGCTAGTAGCATTTTAACGATGTCTTTTGCAGTAAACACATCAACACAGAATAACTGTCCATGATCGCGCTCTTCAAACTCAATGCCATGCTTGCTGACCATCGAGATAAAATCCCAGTTGGTGTACTGCGATAGCGCCGATTTCACGAAATGTGGGTTTTGACATAAGTAGTTGCTCGCTGAGACGTCGTAGTTAGTGAAGTTACAACGACCACCACCTGAGATAAGGATTTTACGTCCTGGCTTTTTTGCATGATCCAGTACGAGCACATTGCGTCCACGTTTGCCGGCTTCTGCCGCACACATCAAACCTGCCGCACCTGCGCCAATTACAACAACATCAAATTTCTTACTCATTGGTAACGCTCAATTACTTATTTAAATTGGTTTATACCCAAGTAACCTCGAGATGCTTGGTTCAGCGAGGATGACTTGGTTTGTAGACGCGGCGGCGATTTAAAGGTTTAGTGGGTCTAAATCAAAAATCGACAACAAAGTATACAAACCAAGGCAACTCGCCCTTCGGGAGCGTGTCATTGACCCGATTTCTACGTCAAACAACTTGGAAAGAGCTGGCTATTACGCTGCGTTGTTTTCCTTGAAGTCAAATCAATGACAATGCTCTGAACTCTGCATCTTGAAGTCACTTGGGTATATAAGTCCACAAATAAAAAAGGATGTGCTCATTGCACATCCTTGCTTTCTGCGGGCGCTATTCTAACGACAAATGTCGAATGGGAAAAGCGCTTAAATTCCAAGCACTGCTTGATGACCTAGAGAATAAAGGCCCCCAGTAGGGTCACACCGAGTAAAGCGGTCGATAAAATGAATAATCCGCGAACCCTTTCACACTTGCCAGTAAAGACTTCGTCATGATGATGGTCGTACTCTTTACTTTTGATGTAATGGAACAACCTCACTTGTTTAGTGACATTGCCATGGGTGGTGAAAAATCCATTGCCATCCACCTGCTGATAAAGCAAAGGATGCGCTTCACGCATGATGTAAATAAGAGAACGAAGAGCGGTGAGATAACGGACCATATTAACTCCCGTCACCACCATTAGCGCAAATAAGATTGTGTCTCCACTGATCATCTTTTCCTCCCTACATCTTCAATGATGCTCAAGAGAAAAAGACGATCAATGCTTCGTCCTTTACCCGCTACTTAGCGCGTTGAGAACGCGTTATGCAGCTGGAGCATCCATAATTGAAGATGAACCTTCTTTTGCCATTTGTGCCAGATCTTTGTCAATGAAGAACAATGCTTTGCCGTCTTCACCTACCAATTCGATCTTATCTAAAATCCCTTTAAACAACTTCTCTTCTTCGTGCTGTTCAGCCACGTACCACTGCAGGAAGTTAAACGTTGAGTAGTCTTGGCTTGTAAATGCAACATGCGCCAATTTGTTGATTCTTTCCGTGATCATTTGCTCATGTTCGTAGGTTTCACGGAAAACATCGCCTAGGCTTGCGAAATCATGCTTAGGAGCTTCAATTGCACCTAGGATTGGCATTGAGCCGGTTTCGCTTACATAAGTGAAAAGACGTTGCATGTGCTCCATTTCTTCTACGGCGTGTGCACGTAAAAATTCAGCCGCACCTTCAAAACCTTTGTCTTCACACCAAGCACTCATTTGTAAGTATAGATTGGATGAGAAAAATTCTAGGTTAATTTGCTCATTCAATTGTTCAACCATAGTTTGAGACAGCATGTTAACTCCTATTAATGTGCATGCAATATACCCAAGTAACCTCGAGCTGAGCAGGCTCAGCGAGGATGATTGGTCTAAAGTCACTTGGGTATAACCCACTATAACATGATTACTGAGGCAAGAGTTTGTACCCACGATATTGATATGAGATCACTTCAGCAAAATTATCTGACACTTAGTGCTAATCTGACACTATGACCTTATCAAGGAGATATCAATATGAGTTATAAACACATACTTGTGGCAGTCGACCTTTCAGACGACAGTAAAGTATTGATTAAGAAAGCCGTATCACTGGCTAAGCCTCTTGATGCGAAAGTCTCTTTCATTCATATCGATGTGAATTACGCCGAGCTTTACACGGGTCTTATCGATATCAATATGGCCGAGGCACAACATCAAGCGATGGAAGCATCCCGTACACAGCTGGCCAATTTTGAAGAGTTCGCAGAATACCCAATTACGCATACTTTAGTGGGTAGTGGGGATCTGAATAATGAGCTGTGCGATACCATTCAAGACTACAACATCGATTTGGTCGTTTGTGGGCACCACCAAGATTTCTGGAGCAAGATTCTGTCCTCGACGCGTCAACTTATTAACTGCTCGCCTGTCGATATGCTGGTCGTACCGCTAAAAGACTAATTTGGATTGGCGCAACGATAAAACTTGGTTAGACTGCGGGCACCTTTGTTGTTGATAAAGATTCTCATCTATTATGGCTTATCTATCCGCAGTTACCCTACTTTGGGCATTCTCATTTAGCCTGATCGGCGTTTACCTTGCCGGTCAGGTCGATTCTTGGTTTTCTGTCTTCATGCGTGTCGCACTGGCGAGCGTCGTGTTCATACCTTTCTTAAAATTCCGTGGCGTAAGCAAATCTCTGATTGCGAAATTGATGATCGTTGGTGGCTTCCAACTCGGGTTAATGTATTGCTTCTACTACCAATCTTTCTTACTCCTTTCTGTACCAGAAGTGCTGTTGTTCACCGTATTTACCCCTATTTACGTCACCTTGATTTATGACTTTTTGAAAGGCCGTTTCTCGCCTTGGTATTTGGTCACAGCAGCAATTGCAGTACTGGGTGCTGCGTGGATTAAATTTGCAGGCATCAATGAGAACTTCTTGATCGGCTTCTTGGTCGTACAGGGCGCCAATTTGTGCTTTGCTATTGGCCAGGTAGGTTATAAATACATTATGGAAACCGAACCTGTGGAATTGCCACAGCACACAGTATTTGGTTACTTCTATTTAGGGGCATTGTGCGTAGCGACCGTCGCCTTTGCTTTGATGGGCAACTTAGACAAGATGCCGACAACAGCAACGCAATGGGGCATTTTGACTTACCTTGGTTTAATTGCATCAGGCTTTGGTTACTTTGCGTGGAACAAAGGGGCAACCATGGTCAACGCAGGTGCACTTGCGGTAATGAACAATGCGTTAGTTCCAGCAGGTTTGATAGTGAACATTGTCATTTGGAACCGTGATGTTGATGTAATGCGACTCGCCATTGGCGGCGCGATCATCATGCTGTCGCTGTGGATTAACGAGACTTGGGTGAAGAAGCGCGTAGAGATGAGTTACGCCAATAAGTAACACATCGATCCCAACAAACATTCCAACAATAAAAAACGCTCTCCAACTGGAGAGCGTTTTTTATTTGTTGATTCGATTAATGCATTTTGGCTTGCGAGCTTGCACTCATCAACGCAGTGGATGGCGTTGGTAACAATACTTCTAGCTTGGCATTACGCGCTTCAAGCTTGCGCTGACGTTTGAGCAATTTTTGCTGCTTTTTGGCTAACTTAAGCAACTTCTTTTGCTGCTTATAGTGTTTCTTAACCGCCTTCTTCGCCTTTTTCAGCGCTTTTTTATCTGACAAATCAAACATAGCTGGCGTCTCTAGCTGGGTAGTTGCGGCTGCGACTTTCGCTGCCAATTTTTTCTCTTTAACTCGTTCCACTACGCGCTTAACGATCGCCGCTTTTTCAATATTTTGCTCAGCCGTCATCATAATAGGTGCCTCTTGAGCAAGAGAATGACTTGGCAACGCTTCTGCCAATAACCCACAAGCTTGTTGTTCGGCAATTGGTTTATCTTGGCAACTCTGAGGAGGAATCGCAGCAGGCTTACACAAAGAATCTTTTGACGCAGAAGAGCGGGCACAAGAACGACAAACGAATTTAGGCGCAACCACCAAGCGGTGAATATCACCCAAACTCTCAGCGATTTGCTTTCGGCTCATCTTACATAAACGTTTCGCCATGCTACTACTCCAGCTATCTAGTTTCTGACTATCAGCGACTGCATCAAACAAAGTGTAATAATAATAATTCTTAGTTAGATATACAGTCAGAGTACCGAATTAGCAAGAGAAAAGTATCAATAAGCTGAGCAAACGCCAGATACAAATACAGCGCCAAATCGGGCGCTGTAAGAAGAAGTTTTTTATTGTCAGTCGTTTAGTTGAATTACGCCATAGACGCCTTCACATAGACATCGAAACGATTCTTTTTGGTCTCAATCGCCATGCTTGGTTTTTGTTCATCTAACCAGTTGGCGTAATCAGGGCGCTTCACCACCACACGTTTGTTCGCCAATGCCATTGCTGGTGCCAGCAAGCCATCTGCATCAAGGTCGGCACCCACCAACGATTGAAACACACGCATCTCTTTCTTCACGAGTGCCGATTTCTTTTTGTTCTCAGGATGAGGGTACATTGGATCAAGGTAGACTACATCTGGCTGCACGAAGTCTTTGTCTTGCGCTAATTGGTCGAGGGCGTCATGACTAGAAGCGTGGATCAGCGACATACGCTCTGACACCCAAGCACCAATTTCTGGATCGTGCTTCGCGCGAGCCAAGCCATCATCCAGCAACGCTGCTACCACAGGGTGACGTTCCACCATTTGGACTTTGCAACCTAATGACGCCAAAACGAATGCATCACGACCCAAGCCGGCCGTGCCATCTAGAATGGTTGGTGTTGCTCCTTTATTTAGACCCGCCGCTTTTGCGATCGCTTGCCCTTTACCGCCACCGAACTTACGGCGATGCCCCACTGCACCACCAATCAAATCAACAAAGATCGCACCCAGCTTTGGCTCGTCCACTTTACGTAGCTCTAAACGATCTGTCGTTAGAACTAAAGCAAAGTCACTGTCGTCTGTGTGAGAAAGCTGCCAACGCGCAGCGAGTTCATCAAGGTGAGACTGTTGAGATGGGTCTTCACAAATCAATTGCAG
The DNA here is from genome assembly GCF_001557775.1 of Vibrio sp. MOR3. Taxonomy (NCBI): domain Bacteria; kingdom Pseudomonadati; phylum Pseudomonadota; class Gammaproteobacteria; order Vibrionales; family Vibrionaceae; genus Vibrio; species Vibrio sp. MOR3. The sequence continues at coordinate 469,933 of NZ_LNRD01000003.1, forward strand.
TTGCAAAAGGAGGCTCCAGTAAAAATCGGTTTAACTGGCGCTGAGTGTATCCCCAACCCGCCTCCAATTGCTAGGTTGAGGACAATCTAGGTAGAGAATAGTGTCGTCCGTTTAAAGTGGTTGAAGTGCTTCGACCAATTCAGCCAATGGCTGAGGGTGACCAATCGCATAGCCTTGTCCGTAATCCACACCCAGTGCTTTTAAGTGTTCGGTAATTTGGTCGTTTTCCACAAACTCAGCAACTGTGACCTTACCTAATTGCTTCGCAAGGTCGTTAATCGAGCGCACCATGACACGATCCATTTCGTTCGTGTTGATATCTCGCACGAAAAGGCCATCAATTTTCACGATATCGACAGGAAGTTGCTTCAAGTAGCCAAAAGAAGACAGACCAGAACCAAAATCGTCCAATGCAATCAAGCATCCCAACGCTTTAACCCGAGTGAAGAAGCCAAGCGCTTGGTCAATATTGCTCATCGCAGCGGTCTCGGTGATCTCTAAACAAATCTTCTCACAAGGAATAGAAGACAGCTGCAAACGCTCCAATAAGAAGTCGATAAACTCTTGATTACCCATCGATTGGCCGGACAAGTTAATCGCGCAGCGACCGAGCTTTTCCACCACCTCGGGACGCGCTTCAAACCACTCAAGTGTTTGGGTGATAACTTGCTTATCAATCCAGTGCGCGATGTTGTAGCGCTCTGAAGCTGGCATAAAAATACCTGGAGACAAGTAGTTGCCTTGAGCATCACGGATACGTACTAGAATCTCAAAGCACAGCGGCGAACCTTCACCACGCAAATTCAGTATTTGCTGAGCAAACAGTTCCAAACGCTTATTCGACAATGCCTCATGCACTAAGTTAACGCTCTGCATTTCGAGCTGGCGACGCTGCAGCTCTTCATTGTCTAAACTGAACAGGTTATAGCGATTACGACCCTGCTCTTTGGCGACGTGACACGCAGAGTCTGCCTGAGCGTGAACCATTTGTGGTGTCTCGGCGGTGTGGTCAATAATACGAATGCCCACCGAGCAACTCATGAACAAACGCGTGTCTTCCCAACGAAATAGCTGCTCGCTTAATGTTGAGATAATGTGTTTAGCAACGCTGATCGCGCCATATTCATCGCAATCCTTGAGCAATACGGCAAATTCATCACCGCCCATGCGCGCAAGCACCGCGTTATGAGGCAGCACTTCTTCAAGCATGCTAGCGCAAAACTGAATGGCCGCATCGCCTGCGTCATGTCCCACCGTATCGTTCAAGACTTTTAACTGATCGAGGTCGAGATAAAGCATGGCATGCACACGACGATGGCTTTCCACTTCTCGTAACGCCGTTTGCAGTTCGAGTTCAAAATAGTTGCGGTTGTAGGTATCAGTCAGCAGATCGTAACTTGCTTGATATTCCAGTTGTTTAGCAAGCTTTTTGGTTTCCGTAATGTCTTCACCGACGATCAGCAATTGGTCAGAATCCCTCAATGGACGGATATTTTCACGAACCCAAACAGAATGACCATCGGCATGACGATACTCAATTTCACGACGCCAAACCCCATGCATCACTTGCTGTGGTTGAAGTAGCACTTGGCGGGGGTACAGTGCTTTTTCGTCAGAGTAGAATGCACACAAGTGATGACCCAGCATATCCAACGGTTGATAACCTAAAAGCTGCTGAGCAAAGCGGTTCACCTCTTGAATCCGATTATTATTATCTAATGTCACCATCATCACAGGTTGCTGTTCGTAGTAACTACGCAAGCTCGACTCACGCTGATAAAGCTTGTCTTCCATTGCTTTTCGGCTAGTGATATCACGCGCTTCAAACAAGTATTGTTCTTGGTCACCCACTTGTTGAGAAAACGGCTTTAACGACACTTCCAGTACCATCGCGCCATGTTCTGTGCTCCAAACTTCAGCTTCAAAGGTCGCCACATTACGATTCTGAGACTGAAAATAGTTGGCGAGCAACTGCCGTGCGTCTTCACTCCAGTGTTTATGATGCCAAAGTGGACGATCGAGACGTATATCCTGATGATAAAGCAAAGACTGCAGACGATCGTTGCCCGAGTTGAGCAAACCATGGTGGTCGAGAATCCCCATATACTGCATGCTCTGGTCGAATACCGACTCCAAAATCGCTTGGCTTTCACGGGCAATGCTCTCGCTACGGCGAATACGCTGCAAGTAGTAACTCAGCAGCACAATCACCATCACCATGACGATAAATAGGCTACCAAACAATTTGATCTCTTTTGCATAGCGCTCGGTAAATTCTGCGGGCTTATTGAAGAACACCGACGATGCCTCTTGTTCAGCCCCCAATCCCCAGCGAACGACCGATTGGTAATCGAGTTTAATGTCCGATTCCGCGCGTACTACCGCTGGCAACGGCTGCGTTGGGTTATCCAGCACATAGGCCAATAACTTTGCCGCCTCAAAACCTTGACGATAACCACTTTGAATCACACCACCCACAGCACCATGACCCAACCCAATATCATGCACCATAAATAAAGGCGCGTTCGATGCTTGATTGATGTCTCGCCAATCTTTGTCCGTGGCAACATTGCCATCAATATCGCGGTAGTAAGTCCAAAATAGCACCACATTCTCAATGTTCAGTCGCGAAACTTCCTGTTTCAACATATCGACATTGTCTGGAACAAGATGACGAACTTTGTCGCGATATTGCGGGTTTTTATCAAGAAATTCTTCTATTTGAGCTCGAAGCGCTAATCCAGTGACCGAATGATCACTAACGACAAGAATCTGCTTATGCTTTGGGTGTAATCGCTCGATAAGCGTAAGGTTGGCAAACAAATCAATATCTTCGATCACGCCTGTGGCTTTTAGTCCCTGATGCAAAGTAGGAATGTAATTGTTGATGCCACTAAAAATGACTGGCGTATTTTGCAATACATCTGACAAACGCTGCATCAGAGCAAGTGCATTGTTATCACTGACGACAATCGCATCGAAATGCTCTTCGCTCAGCTTGGTGCGATAAAGTGATTCGAGTTGATTGAAGAACTGCTGGCTTTGGCTGCGCTTAGAGTCAAGGTACAAAACTCGAATATCGAGTGGGTGATCTTCAAGTTGCTGGGCAAAACCGCGCTGAACAGAGTCGGTCCAAAAGAAACCTTGGTGGTAGGAATGTACAACAAGTACTTTTTGCTCTTGCGCCGATACGATCGCACTGAACAACATCGCGATAAAAAACAGAAAAAGTGGCACATCAACTCCATGACATCAGAGCTACCTCGCGGTTATCCCTGCTAAAACCTTGTGAATCCGGCCCGTTGTGCGTATAAAATGAATTTTACACCTCATACCCAACGGAAAACATTGTATGAATGCGACGCTGCCGAAACTCGACGATCTTGATCGCGCGATTCTAAAAACGCTGATGGCCGATGCTCGAACGCCTTATGCAGAAATGGCAAAACAATTTGATGTTAGCCCTGCAACGATCCACGTTCGTATCGAGAAAATGAAAGCGGCGGACATCATCGAAGGTACTGAGGTGATCGTCAACACCAAAAAGCTAGGATATGACGTATGTTGCTTTATTGGCATTAATCTCAATGCCGCACGTGACTATCACTCTGCGTTGGAAAAACTCAACGCCCTCGATGAAGTGGTGGAAGCTTACTACACCACGGGCGCGTATAACATATTCGTCAAATTGATGTGCAAATCGATTGAAGAACTGCAGTTTGTATTGATTGATAAGCTGCAGGCTATTGATGAAGTCCAATCTACAGAAACCCTGATTTCGCTGCAAAACCCAATTAATCGCAACGTAAATCCATAAAACGCTGAATCCATAAAATAAAAGCCGAATCAAAAAATAAAAAGGGCAGCCACTTGGCTGCCCTTTTTCATTCTCAATCGAGATTATGCTGCGATACCGGAATGACGCAGTAGTGCATCGATTTCTGGCTCACGACCTCGGAAGCGTTTAAATAGCTCCATTGGCTCTTCACTGCCACCCATTTCTAAGATGTTGTTCAGGAAGCTCATACCCGTTTCTTTGTTGAAGATACCTTCTTCTTCGAAACGAGAGAACGCGTCTGAAGACAATACTTCTGCCCATAGGTAGCTGTAGTAACCCGCGCTATAACCACCAGCAAAAATATGACCAAAGCTGTGTGAGAATCGAGCCCACTCAACCGCAGGCAGTACCGCAACTTTCTGCTTCACATCTGCCAAGGTTTCAAGAACGCGAGCACCCACTTCTGGGTCGTACTCTGTGTGCAGAGTGAAATCGAATAAGCCGAACTCAAGTTGACGTAGGATGCCCATCGCCGACTGGAAGTTCTTCGCCGCAAGCATCTTATCTAACATCGCTTTTGGTAGAGGCTCGCCAGTCTCGTAGTGGCCAGAAATGAACGCCAGCGCATCTTCTTCCCAACACCAGTTTTCTAAGAACTGACTTGGTAGCTCAACCGCATCCCAAGGCACACCATTGATACCCGATACCGCGCCTGTTTCTACTTGCGTCAGCATGTGATGGATGCCGTGACCGAACTCGTGGAACAGAGTCACCACTTCATCGTGCGTAAACAGCGCTGGCTTATCACCTACAGGGCGGTTGAAGTTACACGTTAGGTAAGCAACCGGCGTTTGTAGCTCGCCAGATAGCGTCACTCGACGACCACGACAGTCATCCATCCATGCGCCGCCACGCTTGTGCTCACGTGCGTAAAGGTCTAGGTAGAAACTGCCTCGTAATGTGCCTTCACTATCAAAGATATCGAAAAAGCGCACTGACTCGTGCCAAGTGTCCACACCTTCGCGCTCAGTCACAGTCATACCGAATACGCGGTTTAGCACTTCAAACAAACCACTTACTGCCTTTGATTCAGGGAAGTAAGGGCGCAGTTCTTCATCCGAGATTTGGAACAAGTGCTGCTTTTGCTTCTCGCTGTAATAGGCAATGTCCCATACGTTTAGCTCAGTCACACCGAATTCACTCTCAGCAAACTGACGCAATTCTTCCACTTCACGTTCGCCTTGTGGCTTCGCTTTGGTCGCTAAATCGTTTAGGAAGCCAAGTACCTGCGAAGGATTCTCGGCCATTTTGGTTGCCAGTGACTTTTCGCTGTAAGTGTTGAAACCCAACATGCGAGAGATTTCATGACGCAGTTTTAGCTGCTCTGTGATGATTTCTGAGTTGTCCCATTTGCCTGCGTTAGGGCCACGATCAGAAGCGCGCGTTACGTACGCTTCGTACAACTCTCGACGTAGTTCTTGGTTGTCACAGTACGTCATGACTGGCAGGTAAGAAGGGATATCTAAAGTAATTAGGTAGCCGTCGAGCTCTTTCGCTTCTGCTGCGGCTTTCGCTGCAGCAAGCGCTGACTCTGGCATACCCGCAAGATCTTTTTCGTCGGCAACGTGCTTAGTCCATCCCATGGTGGCATCCAGCACATTGTTAGAGAATTTTGAGCTCAACTCAGACATACGCTTGCTAATTTCACCGTAGCGATGTTGCTCGTCTGATGGTAAACCGATGCCTGAAAGCTCGAAGTCACGCAGTGAATCAGAAATAGTCTTCTGCTGTGCACGCGTCAGCGTCGTGTACTCTTCACTTGCTTTGATCGCTTTATACGCTTCGTACAGACCTTTGTGCTGACCAACCCAAGTGCCGTATTCAGACAAAATTGGGAGACAACTTTCATACGCTTCACGTAACGCTTCACTGTTTACGACCGAGTTCATATGGCCGACAGGGGACCAAACACGACTCAAACGATCATCAGCTTCTTCAATAGGAGCAATAACACTTACCCAGCTTGGGTTGGCGTTGTCTTTCAGTACCTCGTCAATCTTGGCACGACAATCCGCAATCGCCTGCTCGACTGCAGGTTTAATATGTTCTGGTTTGATTTGCGAAAACGGAGGAAGATCCGTAAACGTAAGAAGTGGATTAGACATGAATAATTCCTTTTGTGTTTTGGCTCTGTAATTGCCTATTCGTATTTGCATAAAAATAAGCGCACCCAATGCACAGGCAAGCCAACAACATGGATGGGGGGATTTCCGTTCCCTTTCTCTATGCTGCGATGACCGAAGGGGCCAAAGAGAGCTTACTCTGTCCTTGAGTGTTGTTATGCCTAAGTCAAGCTAAGCACTCTGTTGGAGCATGGCAATTCGACTTAGGTTCAATTTGTTTACTCATACTAAGTATGGGTGACTTAAAGAAATTTCAATACCATCCTTCTATCAGTTCAACTGATTTGAATCGAAGTTCTACATCTTCAAGTTACTTGAGTATAATACCGCCATCGCGCAAAAATCACAGACCACACTCAATCAAAGAGTGTTTCGAGAGTTTAATTTGTTAAGTTACCGCCACAGCTTCCACGCTGGCAACCATGCTGACGTGGTAAAACACATCGTTCAAAGCCTCATTCTTGATGCACTAAAGCAGAAAGATAAGCCGTTTGTTTATCACGATACCCACTCGGGTGTGGGACGCTACGATCTGACTCACGAATGGTCTGAGAAAACGGGCGAATACAAACAAGGCATCGCGCGCATTTGGGATAACTCAAACATCCCTGAAGAGATCGCAAGCTACATCGATTCAATCAAAACATTGAACAACGGCGAGAATCTGCGTTACTACCCAGGCTCACCGCGTGTTGCACGTGCGCAAATCCGCCCGCAAGACCGCATGGTTCTAACTGAGCTGCACCCAGCCGATCACCCGCTACTAGAGCAAGAGTTCCATCGTGATCGCCAAGTAAGCATCTACAAAGAAGATGGCTTTAAGCGTCTAAAAGGCAGTCTGCCACCGCAAGAGCGTCGTGGTTTGGTGCTGATTGACCCACCATACGAGCTAGCGAAAGAGTACCGCGACGTCGTGCAAGCGATTTACCAAAGCCATAAACGTTGGGCTACGGGTATCTACGCGATTTGGTACCCAGTAGTAAACCGCCATGACATCGAAGACATGATTGAAGGTTTGGAAGGGCTTGGCATTCGCAAAATTCTGCAAATCGAATTGGGCGTATCTCCAGACACCAACGAGCGCGGCATGACGGCATCGGGCATGATCGTGATTAACCCACCGTGGAAACTGGAAAGCCAGATGAAAGAAATTCTGCCATTCCTGCAAGAAGCGATCGCGCCAGCAACGGGTCACTGGAAAGTCGACTGGATCGTTCCAGAATAAAAAACACCGAATTTCATAACCTTAAAGCGCAACGATGACCTCGTTGCGCTTTTTTTATTTATTTTCTAAAAAAAAATTTTCGTCTTCGCTTCGTCTTTTCTTTTTTGCCTACGTCTTAGGGATGTAAACAAGCTAAAACATAGAGAGAAATGACCATGCTTAAAGTTATCAGTTTTAAAATTTGCCCATTTGTTCAACGCGTAACTGCGGCACTAGATGCAAAACAGATCCCTTACGAGATTGAATACATCAACCTAAAAGATAAGCCACAATGGTTCCTAGATATCTCACCAAACGGTCAAGTGCCTGTGATGGTGACAGAATCTGGCACGGCACTGTTTGAGTCTGATGCCATCATCGAATACATCGAAGACGAATACGGTCCGTTAGAGCAAGGCGTGACAAACGAACAACGCGCACTAGACCGAGCATGGAGCTACCTAGGTTCTAAACACTACTTGGCACAATGCGGCACGATGAGCAGCAAAGACCAAGCAACCTTTGAAGAACGAGCAGAGAAGCTGATCAAAGCGTTCCAAAAAGCAGAAAACCAACTGTCTGGTGAAACCAAGTTCTTCAAATCCGATGAACTAAGCAATGTGGACATGGCTTGGTTGCCGCTTCTGCATCGCGCTGCCATCGTCAAAGCGCATTCTGGTTACGACTTCTTCTGTGGTCTGCCAAAAATGCAGGCATGGCAAAAGCACATCCTAGAATCAGGATTGGTAGAGAAGACTGTATCGGAAGATTTCGTGCAGCTGTTTAGCAACTTCTACCTCACCAACACTTATCTAGCAGATGGTAAGGACGTGCAAGCCCAGTCAGGCTGTGGCACATCAAGCTGCTGCGGTTAATGCTTTTCCTCTCCCCTGAGCATGAAAAACACCAAGCGGAATAGCGCCTTATTCCGCTTTGCTATCCTTTCATCGCTATTTGTCATAAGCAATGTCACTTTTTCCCATTTAGGAAATTGCTAGACTCGATTTATGATAGGGACATGGAATTAACAACAATTCCGTTGGGCTGTTGAGTTCATCACCCAGCACCCCAATGTAATTATTGTCAGACAAAATTAATAAGCTCTTGGAGAAAGTAATGGCGACTCATTTTGATTATATCTGTATCGGCGGCGGCAGCGGCGGTATCGCATCAGCAAACCGTGCGGCAATGTACGGTGCTAAAGTAGCGCTTATCGAAGCTCAAGACCTTGGCGGCACGTGTGTAAACGTTGGTTGTGTGCCTAAGAAAGTCATGTGGCACGGCGCGCAAGTTGCAGAAGCAATGAACCTGTACGCAGAAGACTACGGCTTCGATGTAGATGTAAAAGGTTTCGACTGGAGCAAACTGGTTGAGAGTCGTCAGGCTTACATTGGTCGTATCCACCAATCTTACGACCGTGTTCTTGGCAACAACAAAGTAAACGTTATCAAAGGTTTTGCTAAGTTCGTTGACGAGAAAACAGTTGAAGTAAACGGTGAACACTACACAGCGGATCATATCCTGATCGCAGTGGGTGGTCGTCCAACGATTCCAAACATTCCAGGTGCAGAATACGGCATCGATTCAAACGGCTTCTTCGAGCTTGCTGAGCAACCAAAACGCGTTGCAGTGATCGGCGCGGGTTACATCGCGGTTGAAATCGCGGGCGTTTTACATGCACTTGGCACAGAAACACACCTGTTCTGCCGTAAAGAATCACCGCTACGTAGCTTCGACCCAATGATCATCGAAACGCTAGTAGAAGTAATGGAAGCGGAAGGCCCAACGCTGCACACCCACTCTGTACCAAAAGAAGTGGTGAAAGAAGCAGACGGCAGCCTCACTCTGCACCTAGAAAACGGTGAAAGCCAAAACGTAGATACCCTAATCTGGGCAATCGGTCGCCACCCAGCTACAGATGCTATCAACCTAGCATCAACTGGCGTTGCAACGAACGACCGTGGCTACATTAAGGTAGACGAATACCAAACAACTAACGTTCCTGGCATCTACTGTGTGGGTGACATCATGGAAGGTGGTATCGAGCTAACACCAGTGGCTGTTAAAGCGGGTCGTCAACTTTCTGAGCGTCTGTTTAACAACAAACCAAACGCGAAGATGGACTACGATTTGGTACCAACCGTGGTATTCAGCCACCCACCAATCGGCACTATCGGTCTAACGACTCAAGAAGCAGAAGAGAAATACGGCAAAGACAACATCAAAGTCTACACGTCTGGCTTTACTGCGATGTACACAGCTGTCACTAAGCACCGTCAACCATGTAAGATGAAGCTAGTATGTGCTGGCGAAGAAGAAACGGTTGTTGGTCTACACGGCATCGGCTTTACCGTTGATGAAATGATTCAAGGCTTCGGTGTAGCAATGAAGATGGGTGCAACCAAGGCAGACTTCGACTCTGTTGTGGCTATCCACCCTACAGGCTCTGAAGAGTTCGTGACAATGCGTTAATCACGCGTGGATCGCTTTGCTGATTTAAGCAGATAAACAAAAAGGGTCATCAATTACGTGATGACCCTTTTCGTATTTATAGCGCTGCAATATAACCCTGATTTTTATGCCGCTTGGCATGAGGAAACGCCATTTTCATTTTACCTTGTGCTACTAAAGGCGATAATTGCTTTTCTCTAATGTTCTGAGGAGTACGATCTACCAACTTAGCAATAATACTTAGCGGTATAAAGTGGCCGCGACACAGCTCTAAAACAATTCTATCCATCACTTCATTTGGTAATCGTTTTTTATCTCTTGCAGGTTGGGAAATTGCGCTGAGATTATTTTGCAATGATGAACTAAGGCGTTCAAAGTCATCTATATAGGGATGCGGTAGCTTGTCAGTGATAAAACGCCCCTCCACATCTCGGTCAAGTTGAGTGGTCAGCTGCTTATCCGTGATCAAATCTTCGCTATCCGTGATCATTTTCCCACTATCCGTGATGTTGCTCTCTATTGATAACGGATTAGAGGCAAAAACTTCGTCAGGAGAAGGCAGTTTAACACCGGGTAATGTATAAGATTTATCCCTTTTTTCTCCATGAGGGGTTAAAAATCCGCCACCAACAAGTTTAGGCAACGCTAATGTAACGTCTCTAGAATGCTGACTCGTAAGCTGGCAAGCTCTTTCATGGTCAACCCACCCCTCAGCTGCAGCTGTAATGACAATACTACGCTCCAAATCGCTCAGAGTATCTATCTTTTCCCCAAATTTCTTATGCAGTAAGTCAGCAGTCTCCTGAGAAACTAAATTGACTATGGATAACTCAAGTAAAGTTTGTTCGGGCTCTTCTTTCTCATGAAGTCTAGGTACTCGCCAATTAGCCCACTTCCAGCCACTATATATTTTAGGTATCCCTGAGCCAGACCTCTCACCAGCACCTATTAGAAGAAACATTTGATGCATTAGACGGTTTCTACAATCACTCTCATAACCTTTGATGGCTTGTTCTGGAGGAATACGCATAAGACCAGGGTTGCGAAAGCCAAATAGGTCAGGCCTCTTAACAACTAAAATGGATAGGCGGCCGGTGTAATCAGCATGAACTAACGTATTAACTAAAGCTTCACGTAGTGCTGTATGTACCTGAGTTTCATCTTGTCTAATACCATCTTTTAGCTCAAACGGCACTTTTAAATCTTCTGTTAACTTTCTATATGTTCGACGATAAAAATCAAATACGTTACCAGACCAAGTCCCATCAGGGCAGATTCGATCAATCCATCGCCTCTCAGTTTTCGCTTCAGGTCTTTCTTGGTAGTCAACAAAATAATTCGGAGCGGCGTCTTGGATGGCCTCCCAAGTTCCGAACATCAAAACGCCTGCCAATGTCATTCCCTCAGAACCAGATTGTCTGTCCTTTTTCCATCCTCCAACACTGCGAAGAAACTCAAAGTTATCTAACTCCAAAGCTGGGTGCCCAGGCTTAGATACGGACAACAATCGTCGATATGCCTGCAAGCTGTCCAAATTGATATCCGACATATCGTAGTTTTGTAACACTCGATTATCACGACTATCTTCAATTTGTTCCGCAAGCATACGCCTGACTTGCTCTTCAGAACATCGACAGTCTCCCTCATACAAACGTATGTACGTTTCTGTCATCGGTTGATTGTTTAGAAAAATCGGCTTTTGCTCTCGTCGTGCTGCTGGTATTTCCACAACAAGAAGAGAATGTCCATCGACTTTCATCTCTTTAACATTATTATCACTTAGTAAGTTAACGTTAACTTTCTTCTTGTTATTAGCGATGTCAAAAAGTTGCTTTTTGACGACTTCTACGTTCTGTATACCAACAACATTGAACTGCCCTCTTTTTTCCCTTACTCCCAGTACAACATACCCACCACGACTATTAGCCATAGCACTATATGTGGACCAAAAGTCATCAGGAAGCTTCCCGCCACCATCTTTTCCTTGAGCAAGCTTAAACTCAAGCTCAGAGGATTCAGAAAGCGTTTTTATATCAATTAGATCATTTATAGGTAGCATCTTCTGAAAGCCTCTTGTCGTTCTATGCTAGCGCCATGGTGAAATTAAGCCATACTCCGCATCGTGAATATGTAATCGCTACGTCTTTGATTGCATAATATTATAATTTTGCGCAATTTAGGCTTCAATCGCAAAATTGCTTTGTCTGGATAAACAAAAAGGGTCATCAATTACTTGATGACCCTTTTTCTATTCACGTTTTAAAACGTTCGGGGATATTTCGGAGCCGTTTGCGCGTTTTACTTAACTGCGCGAACCAATTCTGCAATACCTTCCCAATCGCCGTTGTCCATCATAGCGGTTGGAACCATCCAAGTACCGCCACAAGCGACAACCGATTTCAGCGCTAGGTAATCTTCCACGTTAGATGGGCTTACACCACCTGTTGGCATGAATTCCACTGGGTAAACTGCCGTTAGTGCTTTAAGCATGTTCACGCCGCCTGATGGCTCAGCAGGGAAGAACTTCAGGGTACGTAGACCCATTTCCATCGCTTGCTCAACCAAGCTTGGGTTGTTCACGCCCGGTACGATTGTCACGTTGCGTTGCTGACAGTATTTCACTGTAGTTGGGTTGAAACCTGGGCTCACGATAAAGTCCACGCCAGCGTCAATCGCGATGTCCACTTGCTCTGTTGTCAGCACTGTACCAGCACCGATCAACAGTTCTGGATACGCTTCACGCATGATGCGGATCGACTCAGCCGCCGCTTCAGTGCGGAATGTCACTTCCGCACATGGTAAACCGTTTTCTACCAACACTTTTGCCAGTGGCAGAGCGTGTGCTACATCGTTGATTGCGATAACTGGGACGATTTTGATTTCTCTTAATCGTTGTTCAAGTGTTGTCATGGGTAACCTCTAAAGAATAAAGCTTAATGTTGCTACGATAATAAACGCGATACTACCAAGTAAAGTTTCCATTACCGTCCAAGTTTTTAGCGTTGTTTTCTCATCCATCTCTAGTAGACGAGATACTAGCCAGAAACCAGAGTCGTTGAAGTGAGAAAGCACTGTTGCACCACCTGCAATCGCGATAACGATAAAGCATAGGTCTAGCTCGCTCAAACCAGTTGATGCTGCCACTACTGGTGCGATAAGTGCTGCAGTTGTCGTTAGTGCCACGGTTGCTGAGCCTTGAGCAACACGCAGACAGGTAGAGATAACAAACGCTGCTACGATAACTGGCATACCTGTGTCAGTCAGAACGTCTGCTAGTGCATCACCGATACCACTTGCACGCAGTACGCCACCAAACATGCCGCCCGCACCGGTTACTAGGATAACGCCACAGATCGGAGCCAATGAGTCGCCACACAGCTTCTCAAGTTTTGCCATGCCGTAGTCTTTCGCGAATACCGCAAGAGACACAAGCAGAGTAATTAGAAGGGCTACTGGCGTTTTACCTAGCATACGTAGGAACTCAACCAGTGCTGTTTTGCCATCAATCACACCCGCAACCGCTAGCGTGTTCAGTACTGTGTCTAAACAGATTAGCAGTACAGGCAGTACTAGGATGGTCATTACTGTGCCAAATTTTGGCAGCTTAGATTCATCAACTTGTGTTTCACCGTTGAAGAACGCTTTTGATAGTGGGATATCGAATTTCTTGCCCGCGTACAGACCAAATAGGTAAGCACCTAGGTACCAAGTTGGAATAGCTACTAGGATACCAACAACAAGCAGTAGACCAATGTTTGCGCCTAGGAATTCTGCTGCTGCAACAGGGCCTGGGTGCGGAGGAACAAAGCCGTGCATTACGGCAAACGCACCCGCTGCTGGTAGTGCGTATTTGATTGGCGAACCACCAAAGCGTGCTGCCACACTTAGGATGATTGGCATCATTACCACTAGACCAGCGTCAAAGAAGATTGGAAAACCGAACAGTAGTGAAGCCACACCCAATGCAAATGGTGCGCGCTCTTTACCGAAGCGTCCAATCAAAGTATCTGCCAGCACTTGCGCACCGCCAGTTACTTCCAAAATCTTACCGATCATTGCGCCAAGACCAACCAGCAATGCAACTGAAGCCAGCGTGCCGCCAAAACCACTCATCATGGTTGGGACAACTTGGTCAGAAGAAACGCCAGTCGCAATCGCAGTACCTAAACTCACCATAGTTAGGGAAGCAAAAGCATGCACTTTTAGCTTAATAATCAATACAAGTAACGCTGCAATCGCGAGGACGGCAATCGTTAGTAGGAACGTAGGGTCTGGAGCTTGGGTTAGCTGTTCCATGGGTTCACCTTTAAGAATTATTGTTTGTGTCGTGGTTCACATTTATTTGAGTTACCGGTAACATGTTACCGATAACATGAATAAGATAAACCCATATTTTAAAGTGAATTCAAAAATTGAGATCACGCGCAAATTTGTTATGAGGATAAGTTATGGCTGGTAGTAGTGTCGTCGTTATGGGCGTTTGTGCGAGTGGCAAAACCACAATTGGTGAGCACTTAGCAGAAAAGCTAGGACGTAAATTCATTGATGGAGACAACCTTCACCCACGAGCAAACATTCAGAAAATGGCATCAGGTCAGCCTCTGAATGACGACGACCGCAAACCATGGCTAGAACGTATCCGCGACGCTGCTTATAGCTTAGAAAGCAAAAACGAGCACGGCATTATTGTCTGCTCGGCACTAAAAAAGATTTACCGTGACCAAATCCGCGACGGTAACGAAAATGTTAGTTTCCTATTCCTAGACGGCAGCAAAGAATTGATCCTTGAACGCATGCGTGCTCGCCAAGGTCACTTCATGAAAGAGAACATGGTCAACAGCCAGTTCGAAGCCCTAGAACGCCCAGAAGATGAGCCTCGCACCATTTTCGTCAGCATTGATGCAACCATCGAAGACGTTGTGTCGAATGCCGCTGAGTTAATCCTAGTGCAAGACGAGGCAATGGCATGACTCATCAAGTAATTTTAGACGTTACCCAGCGCTTAGTTGAGCGCAGCCAAGAGGCGCGTGCAGCGTTTCTTGCTCGCACTGAAGTCCAAGCCGAAGCGGGCAAAGGTCGTGTAGGTCTGTCTTGCGGTAACTTGGCTCACGCTGTTGCAGCATCATGTTCTTCAGAAAAGAAAAGCATTCTGAATTTCACTCATTCGAATGTGGCGCTGATCAGTGCTTACAACGATATGCTGAGTGCCCACCAGCCTTACCAACACTACCCTGATCAAATCAAACAAGTGCTGTCTGGCTACGGTCACACTGCGCAAGTTGCTGGCTGCGTTCCGGCAATGTGTGATGGCGTGACTCAAGGTCAAGCCGGTATGGACATGTCACTGTTTTCTCGTGACTTAATTGCTCAATCGACGGCACTTTCACTGAGCCACAACGTGTTCGATGCGACTTTGCTTCTGGGGATCTGCGACAAAATCGCACCAGGACAATTGATGGGCGCGCTGTCTTACGCACACCTACCAACGGCATTTGTGCCAGCAGGTTTAATGGCAACGGGCATCAGCAATGAAGAGAAAGTCGACGTTCGCCAAAAATACGCGGCGGGCGAAGTTGGCAAAGACGCACTGCTTGATATGGAGTGTCGCGCTTACCACTCAGCGGGCACGTGTACTTTCTACGGCACGGCAAACACCAACCAGCTTGTATTTGAAGCCATGGGTTTGATGCTGCCAGGTTCGGCGTTCATCCATCCACATACTGAGCTACGCAAGGCGCTAACCGATCATGCAGCTCTGAAAATCGCGGCAATGAATGCAGGTTCAGCCAACTTCCGTCCATTGTCTGAAGTGGTCACAGAAAAGAGCCTGATCAACGGTATTATTGCTCTGTTGGCATCGGGCGGCAGCACCAACCACACTATCCACATGTTGGCAGTGGCGCGTGCAGCGGGTTTGATTCTGACATGGCAAGACATCAGTGACCTATCTGAAGTCGTGCCACTATTGGCGCGCGTTTACCCGAATGGTCCAGCTGACATGAACGCGTTCCAAGAAGCGGGCGGCGTACCTGCGCTATTGCATCGTTTGGACGAGTCAGGCTTGCTTCACCGGGACGTGAAACCGGTATTCGGCGAATTCGAAGACCAAATGAGGCTACCTACGCTAGTTGACGGTAAACTGACTTGGACACCATGTGGTGGCAGCCAAGACGGCGAAGTGATTGCTGCGCCAACGCAAGCTTTCCAAAACACTGGTGGTACTCGCGTACTTAACGGTAACTTGGGTAAAGCCGTGGTAAAAGTGTCTGCGGTGAAAGAAGAGCAGCGCATCATCGAAGCGCCTGCGATCGTATTCCAGTGCCAACACGAAGTGGAAGCAGCGTACAAACGCGGTGAGCTAAACCAAGATTGCATCGTGGTTGTGACGCACAACGGTCCTGCAGCGAACGGCATGCCAGAGCTGCATAAACTGATGCCAATCCTAGGCAACGTGCAGAAAGCGGGCTTTAAAGTCGCGCTAGTGACGGACGGTCGACTATCGGGTGCATCCGGTAAGATTCCATCAGCAATCCACGTTTCTCCAGAAGCGATTCGTGGCGGCGCGATTGGCTTGGTGCGCAATGGCGACATCATCCGCGTTGATTGCCAAACTGGCGAGTTGAATAACCTAAGCGACGTTGCGGGTCGTGAACTGTTAGAGATGGACACTGAAGCGAAACAACAGACTTGGGGTCGTGGTTTCTTTAGCGTGATTCGTCAGAGCGTTTCGAGCGCAGAAGAAGGCGCAAGCTTTATTGTGTAGGGCGGGAAGCCCCTCAAAAACAGAAAAAGCGGAGTGTTGTGCACTCCGCTTTTTGCTTCGTAGATAACTTTCAATCATCAAGCCGTCTTCATCACCACAACTGCTGCAATCACCACAAAGATACCAAACCAGCCAATCGGCTTAAGCTTTTGTTTGAACAGCAAAGCACCACCAATCGCGGTACCTAAGATACCTATCGCGCCCCAAGAGGCGTATGCGATCGCAAGGTCAATCTCTTTTACCGCTTGAGCAAGCAAGGTAAACGCCGCCATCACCAATACAATCGCAGTGATGCCCCACCCTTTGTGCTTAAAGCCTTTAGAGCGAGTCAGCGCCATGTTCGCCATAATGTCGACCAACGCCGCCATAACAACAAATCCAAATGAAACAGTAAAAAATTGGCTCATGATTAACCCCTCGCATTCGATGAGCGTGACAACTCATCTTTTTGTTGAGGCTGACCGTGTGATTCGCCGAGCGTCACACACACGATACCGACCACTGCCAACGCCAAACCAAGCAACTGCTGCGCGCTTAAGTTGGCATCAAATAAAACGATAGAAACTAGGGTAATCAAGGCGATACCCAAGCCTTCCCACGTTGCGTACGCGACACCGATAGAGATTTTCTTTGCTGCTTTCGACAGGAAGTAATAGGAAATGGCGATCAGAACGTACATCACCAGATAGCCTTCCCACGCATTACTTTCGCCGATATACGACATGGTGCTGGTGCCAGCAACTTCGGCAACAATGGCAAGCAATAAAAATAGACGTGCAATGAGCATGATTCATCCTCCCCAGAAATTAAAAAACTGCATAACGGAGAATGGTGAATGTCCTTTAAGAATCAGACATTCAAAGAATTGATTATATAAAAAGAGCCGCTTCTCCTGACTATTTGCAGTCAGATTAGCCCTTCTTCAGTAAAACAGACAGGTAATTGAGATATTCATTTTTGAATATCTCAAAGGACAGTTTGCTTATCCGATCACGTTAATGGCGTATTGAGGGTTTGCTGCACCACTTGGTGCAAATGGCGATGCAATGGGTGGTTGCGATAAGTTTGTAAATACCCCCCCGAAACAACAAATTGGCTGAACTCTCGGTTGACCATTGGCATTGGGTAAGACGCAAGTTCGTGCATCAAGTGCGCGGTACTTTGGCTAGCATACATGATGGCATCGGTCTCAAGCAGCATTTGGCAAGCGACGCGCAAGTTGTAGGATTTAAGTAGTACGACAGGCTCGTAACCCATACGGCGATACTCAGATTCAACTGTACAAAGTGGATTGTAAGACGCAGGAGCAGGCAGAGAGACCAGTGGCAATTCCGACACCGTATCCCAGTCATTGCTGATTTGAGATAAGGTTGGATGGTCTTTACGAGCCAAAATCACCCGTTTTTCGACAAACAATGGACGCATGTAGATGTCTTTCGACAACTCAGTTTCTTGGTCGAGAATACAGTAGTCATGCTCACCCTCTAACATCTCGTCTTGGGAATAGATGTTCCAACTTGAGAAGACAAATGAAGCTTGAGGAAAGGCTTGATGGCAACCGCGCAATAAACGCTGACCTTGCTCATCCATCAAATAGGGGTCGGTCACAATCGCAATCTGACCTTGGTATTCGAGCGGGTCAAAGTCCGAAAACTCCTGGACCACTTTTTCTAGCGGCGACAGCATGTTATCAAACTCCGCAGCTAAGCGAATTGCCATTGGGGATGGCTCCACCCCGTGCGCTTTACGCACAAACAATGGATCATCAAACACGTCTTTCAGCTTCATCACACCACGGCTGGCACTGGGTTGCGAAATACCAAGCTGCATCGCCGCCAACTTGATGCTGCGGTTATCCACCACGGCTTTGAGTAAGCGCATTAAATTGAGGTCTAGCGCATCAAGTTGATGTGGCATAACGGCACCCTAGTGATGAAACTGAAATAATGGCGGACTAAACGCTCTCGCCTGCGGTAATTCGGTAACCCATATCGACCATTTTGTCTTCTTGAGCTTCCCCTTTTAGACGCGCAATCAACAACTCTGCACTCTTTTCACCAATTTCAAAACGCGGCGTATCCACGCTGGTCAGTTTTGGACTGATGCTTTGACCAATGTCTAAAGCGTTGTAGCCAACGACCGCAAGTTGTTCTGGCACTTTGATGCCACGTTGTTGAGCACTTAACAAGGTACCAATAGCAATATCATCGTTGGTACAGAAAACGCCATCAAGATCAGGGTAAGTTGCAAGTGCACGCTCTAATAAATCATGCGCCAGCGAAAAGCTTGAGTGATCACCCGTTAGGACGTGTTTTGGCTCCAAACCCGCTTCAGTCATTGCGCGGTCATAGCCCTGCATACGCAATTTTGTTCGCGTATCCAAGCGAGCGCCGAAGTAAACGATGGTGCGCTTGCCAGATTCCAACATACGCTTTACGACGCTATAAGAGGCATCTTCGTGATCCATGCCGACCGCCATATCAATCGGCTGCTCTGGCAGTTCCATGGTTTCGACCACGGGCACACCGGCGTTCTTGATCATCTGTAAAGTGCGTTGGGTATGGTGGCTTTCGGTTAGGATTAAGCCATCAACTTGGTAAGAAAGCAGCGACGCGATTTTGCGTTCTTCTTCCAATTCGTCATAACTAAAGTGTGCGAGCAGTGTTTCGTAACCATTAGCTTTAGTGACCGTTTCAATGCCCTGAACAAAAGAAGCAAAAATTTGGTTGGACAGTGAAGGCAGTAAGATACCAATCGCTTTACTGGAAGACTTAGATAACATCGCCGGAGCACGGTTTTCGATATAGCCCATCTCTTCAATCGCTGCGGCGATCTTTACTCGAGTCTTTTCTGCCACAGACTCCGGATTACGCATATAACGCGATACCGTCATCTTAGTTACGCCAACTTTGTCTGCGACATCCTGCAATGTCGTTCGTGATTTTTTATTATGTTGAGCCATAAATATCTAATTTATCAGTAATGTTACTAGTAACATTATGACCAATACGCCCGCTCGCGACAAGCCAAGTAGAGATTATTCACCATATAATCAACAAAATCATAAGCTTAATAAAAACACAGTAACCAAATTGCGCTCTCATAATTGTGATTCAAAGCCGAATAAATAAATGACATTAATATTAAGTTTCTTATAAACTGCCGTACCTAAAAAAATAAGATAAAAAGTATAGTGCAGTTAGGCTCCAGCAAAACCCAGATTTACTATCACCTGCTTGATCTGGACGACTCTCAACAACAGCAATACCTGGCAACATTGCAGAAGAGTCAACCTGAGCTTTACCTCCAAATCGCCCCTCTTTTGGCTATCGACCAACAACAGGAACAACTCACTCAGTTGCTCGGTTTTTGCGCGCATCAGGCCACGAACCATGAAGTCGATCTAAGTGGAGAAGTGATCAGTAAATATCGCCTTACCCATGAATTAGGTCGTGGTGGCATGGGAGTAGTCTACGCGGCACAGCGCGCTGATGAGACGTTTGAGCAAGACCTTGCAATCAAGTTTATCCAAAGCAATTTGAGTCAGGTTTTAGGACAACGAGCATTGTTTGATGAAGCGCAGTTGCTGGCTCGCTTGAATCATCCATACATTGCCAAAGTGTTCGATGGCGGTCTACACGATGATTCGGTTTACATCGTGATGGAACGAGTTTTTGGCCAAACCCTGGACGCTTACCTTTCGTTACTGCCAATGGAAGACGACGATAAGTTACTGCTGTTCAAGCAGATCTGTGAGGCCATGGAACACGCCCACCAGCATCAGGTCTTGCATGCGGATCTCAAACCGGAAAACATTCTGATTGATCGCAACAAGCGGCCAAAACTGCTCGATTTTAACCTAACACAAAAAGCGCAGTCGAATTCTGAAGAATCGCATTCAGGCTTAATCGCCTTTAGTGAACATTACGCCAGCCCCGAACAACAAAAAGGCCAGTTCTTAACGGAGCAAAGTGATGTGTATTCACTGGGTAAGATTCTGGCGCTGATGTTTCCAAACCCACCAGTTTGGTCTGATGTGTATTGGGTGATCCGTCGAGCAACTCGCTCTATAGCAAAGCAACGCTACCGCAATGTGCGCACCTTACGGTTAGATATTGAGAACATTCTTGAGCACCGTCCAATCGAACAAAAGAAGCACTGGCCTCTGTACAGCATACTTCGTCTAGTACAGCGCCGACCGCTGCCATCGGTATTGTCCGCAATCTTAGTGTTGTCAGGTTTGCTGTTTAGTAACACTTTGATTCAAAAGAACATCCAACTGCAACAAGAGAAGAAGATTGCAGAAGACATCATGTACGAAGTAACACGCCTTGTCTTCCATGCCAAGGGGCAAAATGTCGAGCATATGTCCGTCAGTGCCATGATGGAGCTGACACGTAGACGGATTCTGTCTAATCCAGATATCCCCAAACACATAAAACAAAAAATGTTATTGGCGATGATGACACCGGTGCCAGAGAAGCACCTAACAAACGCAATAAGTTGTCAGCCAAATTGTGCACCTGATATTCGCACTAAACAGAAAGGCTAAAACACAAAAAGGCTTAAACACAAAGATGTACACACGTTCCATGGCGATTTGGCTATCCGCTTTAGCGATGGCCCCAGCTTGGGCGAACATGACTTCTGCACCCGAGGTGTCAGAAGCAGTCACGCCTACCATCAAGCAAGGTTTTTTCATCGACTCTCCGGTGACGGGACTGTATTACAAAACGACCTCCAACCTTTCTGGTTTTACGCAGAAAGGTGCATTTGATTATCATCCAGGCGATGTCATCAGCTTTTTCCTCGGTAATGACGACAAAGGCTATCTACTGACGACTATGTCCAGCCAAGAAGTCTTGACTCCAACCATGGCAACCACCAAGCCAAGTCGCAGTATCAATATGACCCGCTTGTTGCTTTCTCTCGATAGCACACCAGAAAATCGTCAAGAGATTGTGTTAGCCAACAAGGTTCTCTCTGACCCAGCCTTCCAAGCGCAACTCAAACGCCTCGATCTCAATGTCATTGATAATGCCAAACATCAGCTCAACTTAGATTGGGTTTCGGTAGAAGAAGCGGTGGAGCATCTCAATGAAAGCCAAACCTATATTGAGAAAAACTTTGCTTCGAATGAAATCATCTTTGAGCCCAAAAACGTGCGCTTTAAGAACATCATCATCAAGAAAAAGGACTGGCAAGGCCGCGCTTGTGCATTTGATATTCGTTACCAACATCATCCACGTTATCGCCCACCGATTGGCGAGGTTAACTTCACCATTACCGAAACGTCTCTTATTCAGCATCCAAGCATTGGTGATTACTTCCAAGGTTGTTTCTTAGCACGTAACCACAGCATAACCGAAGACATTGTCGAGCCTATCGAAAAGTTTTCTGAATGGGAGAGCTTGGTTGGCTGTTCCGATACCGGCTGCACACGTAACGATCTCAACGGTTTCTCACTGGAAGACTACGACGATGAAGGCGATTGGAAATATCGTTCTGTTGCCCTCAACTTTGACCCAAGCACCCGACTTTTGATGGAAAAAGTGCAAGGGTTAGGTCAAAACGAGCACATCCAGCACCAAAACCGTACTGAAATGCTATGGTTCACCTACCCCGATTCCATCGATAGCCAAATTGCCTACCAAGGTGTGTGGCAACAAACCCAGTACCTACGTGATTCAATGAAACAATCTTGTTTGTTGATGCGTTACAACCAAGTATTGCGTCTACCTGTTGATGCCATCACCTGCCCTACCGACACCCGCTTATATACCCAAGATGTCACCAACGACTATTTGGATATGTGGTGGGTCAACAACGATGAGCCGAGCGCAGAACTAGCGCAGATGAATGTGATGGTACGTTGGTCACCAACCCCTTCTGAAATCAACTACACCACGTGGGAATACCTGCCAGCAGGCAAAACGTGGGAACAAGGTATTTTGTATCGCTACCAGCAAGACATCAGTCGTAACCGTGATGGCTCTGACCGTATTGAAACCCACACCATCTCTGAGTTTGTAAAAGTAAGTGAGGACGTATAACCATGGCTTCCAATTCCACCCTGACGCAAATCATTCAGCAATGGCAAGCTGGTAACAAACAAGCGGAAAGTGAGTTATACCAATTCGCTTATCTTCAATTGCGTAAAATTGCTCAGCAAGAGCGCGAGCGCAATGCCGAAAAATACGGCACCGACAATAAGGTACTGGCAGACAGCGTGAACAGCACCACGGCACTAATCCATGACGCCTACTTAAAGATGTCTAGTTGCGACATGAGTGAGATTGAAACCAAGCGCGATTTCTTCTTGATGGCCGCCAAGGTAATGCGCCAGATTTTGATCGACAATGCACGTGCTCATCAAGCGCAGAAGCGCCAACACATCACCTTGATGAAAGAGGAAGAAGATCGCTTCGAGCAACTCATCATCATGGACAAAGCGCTCGACAACTTTAGTGTACGCTATCCGCGCCAATCTAACGCATTAAAGCTCAAGTATCTGATGGGCATGAAAAACCAAGAGATCTGTGAACTGCTCGAATGCAGCGCCAGTTTGATTGAAAAAGACCTTAAGTTCTCGCGCAGCTGGCTGCAATCTAGAATGGCGCACGCGTAATATCATGACGAAAAAATACTGGATTGCAGGCGCACTGGGTGTTTGCTTAATGGCAAGCTACTGGCTTTCAGACGAACAAGCAGCCGCTGCGGCTGCCAATATAGAGCCAGCACAAAATGGCCTAGATAAGAGAAAAACGTCCCAAGGTGAGCGCACTTCGTTGATTGAAGTAAAGCAAGCCTTAACCTCATCAGTCTTGGAACGAAACAACGAACTTGCCTTTGAAAAAGCACTCGAATCTGCGTTATCAGAGCAACCTGAACAGGTTCAAGATGCTTTTGGATCATCGGTGGTCAATTACTCCGGAGACCTGACTCAAACTTACATCAGTAGCAACCAAAATAACGATGCGACAAACAACGGCAAACCGATCATTAACCTTGCCGTGGAACAACAACTACAAACGATCATCTTTGGTTGGGAGCTTACACAAAACAACCCCATCAACTACTCGCTAGGGTTAGATCAGCTATTTGAAGATCCGGAAGGTGACCTGCTCACAACTCGTATTTGGCTAGAAAATGCCAACGGGTTAAGTGTGCTCAATCAGGGGCAAATCATGCTTCAAGGTGCGCCACAAGCCTTCGACCAAACCACCTTCTTGGCTGTATCTGCACGAGATGACCACCATGGCTCGGAAGATCATGCTTGGGTTACCACACGTTTTGAACTGCCAGCGGTGATTGAAGAACAAAATAACACTGAGCACCCCCTCATTGATGGCATTGTCTATCGTCTTGAATCCACAACTTTGCTTGGTGGGAAAAAATTCGAGTATGAAGTCGTGTATTGCGAGGCATTTCAGTTTATCGATGACGACGTTTTTTATGCCGCAGCCAACAACAAAACTCGTTGCCCAGAAGAGAATGAACTAAAGAAAGTGGGCAGCTATCAGATCAGCGATGATTCACTGATTGTGCAAACCGACAGAACGCAACAAATATGGACCACCAAAAAGGTCTATACCTCGCGTGTGCATAAAGAAACCGAAAACTACTTTATTACTGTCTTCGACAATAATCGTTTCGAAAGCTACACCATGCAGAAAAACAAACGTTCGATGGAAGAACGTTTGAACGTCAATACTGGAAAGGATCTTGAGCACTTCACACTGTTTGATTTGCTCATCCCGACTGAAGGGGGTTATCGCCATACACTCGCCAACAACTACATTTTTGATAGACGGTTTGCTCAAGGTGATGAGTATTACGATGGTTTCGACTCCGACCTCAACATAAGTGCACCCAATAGCGACTTCTTCAGTCATGAAATGTGCCTATTTTGGGACGCTTCAATTGTTGCGGGCGAAGGCATGTTCAATGATATCGTGTCTTATTCCAACAACACCCATTGTGCCACTGCACCAATACCGTCCGCGTATGCCTTTGTTTACTTCAACAATGATTACCATGCCAATGACGTCTTTCTTCATGGGGAAGCTTACAGCTATATTTTACGTCCCTTACCTAAGTACGCCAGTGAAGTTGAAGAACTTAAGCTCAATATGATTTATCACGATCCTCTTGGTACGAAAACCACTCAAAAATTAACTAAAAACTCAAAATAAGTCGTTGTATTCCATAATCAGCACCACTATTGATAATTTAAACAACTAATCTACTCAACAAAAAAATATTCAAAGTTTTTTTACGGTTTTTTTGCGGTTTTTCGTATCTTGAAGCTGCTTCCAAAATCGATCCAAAATGCGCAGCTTTTCCAATCTCACTAGTGAGATTTGGAGATAAAACAATAAAAAGCGACTTTCTCATTCGGAAACGAAACAAGGATTAAAAACAATGAATAAGGTGAGTTTACTAGCAGCGTCAGTGGCTATCGCGCTAACAGGTTGTGGTGGTTCAGATAGTAGTTCAAACGGTGGTAATTCTGGTGTAGTGATCACAGGCTTTGATGGTTACTTCAAAGAAGCAGTCGTTTTTGAAGATGTAAACAACAATGGAAAGCTAGATAGCAACGACCCAATTATTGGTCTAACCAATGATGAGGGTAAGGTGACGCTAACAGACAAACAATACTCTGCTGAAAAGAATCTTGCGATTCAAACCATTGTTCCGGGTGGTACTGTTCAAGCTGAACTGATTGCTCGCGATCCACAACTTTTTGCTGGTACATACACGGTTGATATGGACAACCCAACCCAAGCTATGGCTCATGAGGTTGTATTCCGTACACTTCCGGGTGAGAAAGTTATCTCTCCGCTGACTGACCTTGTTGCAATCCAAGCTGGCGCTAACCCAACACCAGAAAAAATCCAAGCAGCGAAAGACAAAGTAAATGAGACATTAGGTATCGAAGGTGATACGGCATTTACTGATGTCATCGCCGCTAATAATACCGCTTTACATAAAACGGCTCAGATTCTAACCGAGTCTAAAGCACAAGCAAAAGACAGCTACTCTGCAGAAATCGTTATTGCTATTGCGGATAAAGCAACTGACGTCGTGAACGATAAAAACAACGTAGACAAACTAGACGATCCAAACTTCAAACCAGTTATTGAAGTCAACAATGGCGTAGTGAGCGAACCAGTTATCAACAGCAAGTTATTTGCAAATGAGAGCGTTGTAAAAGCTATCAATACAAAACTGACACCTCTTGAAAGCCACTCAATCAATCTAGAGCTACCTCTCGCTATTGGTGAACTTGCTCTTTTTGAAGATGACGACAACGAAAACATCGACATCACAGTAAGTGTCATCACACTTGATGGTTCTGTAGTCAAAAAACTAACAACAACGGCTATCAATGGTGGCAAGTTGACGATTTCAGGTGAGCTGACTCCAGTTCGTCCTGCTTACCAAATCAAGCTAACGGCAACTGACTACAACTCACAAGAGCAAGATAAGTCCTTTGGTGCTGTAACAACCGCTTTCGACCTACACGTAAACGTTGAAAACCCAGCACCAACAATCAACAAAGAAGCCGCTGACACAATCGAAAAATGGATTGACAGTATTGAGCTATACCAAGGTGTTGAAGTTCAGAATGAACAATTCCGTGTTGACAACTTGTTCTTTGACGGCGAAAAGCTTGCATTTGAAGCATACACATCTGTTGATGGCTTAATGCTTGAGCTTGTAGAAACACAAGGCTTAACTGAGCTGAAGATCACAGGTAAGCCGTCTCGCGTTTACTCTGAAGGTCAAACAATCACGATCTCTGCATTTGACGGTATCAATACAACTTACAAAGTCTTCGAGCTAGATGACATTGAAAAACAACCTGAAGCATCGATTGAAATTGATCGCGGTGATCTTGCAGAACTTCAACAAGAAATAACAGTACAGCTAACAGCACTAAAAGTTGGTGAAGCTATTGATGCAGATTTCAATATTACTGAAGTCTTTGAAGCTCAGCACACGTCAGGTGCAATCGAATACTACGCTGGAACAGAAGAAGATGAGTACGCAACAACCGTTCCGGGTCTAAAAGTCGATATTGATAACAACGGCACACTGACTGTTTCTGGCACACCAACTAGTGCAACGAAAAACGGTTCATTCGTGATTGCAGCAGGTGTAAACCCAGATGCTGACGATGCCGTAATTTCTGAATACGTAACGATCACACTGCCAAACGTTCAACCAGCTAATGACGTAACTCCTCCTCCTGCGGGACATCCGTTAGAAGGTAAGTTCCTACATTTCGTAGAAATTGGTCACAATGGCACCAACTTCGCTAAAGCATGGTGTGATTCAATCTACCTAGATGCGAACACGAAAACGATGTACTGGAACGATCGAGATAGCGACAACCTATCAACTTGTGACACAGACATGTCAGAGTTTACAGAAGGTGTTCCATACACAATCGTTGATGGCAAAATTATCTCCCAAGAAGATGGTATGAAAATGACATTGGATGACATCAAACAGCACTCTTTTGATGACGACGAGCATTTCCTCGTGTCATTCACAGATGAAGAAGGCGATGAGAAATCTACCGAGCTGTATTCTTACCACACAAATGCTCAATATGTAGAAGAAGCGCTTAACAACGACGTTAGCGAATCTCAAGAAGATGCTAA
The DNA here is from genome assembly GCF_001557775.1 of Vibrio sp. MOR3. Classification (NCBI taxonomy): domain Bacteria; kingdom Pseudomonadati; phylum Pseudomonadota; class Gammaproteobacteria; order Vibrionales; family Vibrionaceae; genus Vibrio; species Vibrio sp. MOR3. The sequence goes on from NZ_LNRD01000003.1 coordinate 496,985, forward strand.
TTGGGTAGACCGTGAAACATTCATTGCGATGCCATCTGAAGAAGGCGCAAATGATATTGTGGTAACTGAACTGAAAGTTTCTGGCATCGTTCAACAATTTGATTACCAAGGCAGTCCATACACTTCAGCTTCAATCTATGGTCGTAATGCAAAAACTTGTGAAATCCTAAAAGATATCTATCTCGACTACGGTAGTATCCAAGTCCACGGTGACAACTACAGTGCTAACAACTACTTCAGCAGCCAACCACAATATAGAGATGCTGAAGGCTCTTGTTACATCGACTTAATGCCTTTCGATCAATCAGTTGCGATTCCAGAGGGGCTTTACACTATCGAAGCGACCCCAGAGCGTACCGACGAAGCAGAACGCATTATCTTTAGTTTTGAAAAGTGATAACTAGAGGCTCATAAATACAAAGCCCCGCTCAAGCGGGGCTCTTTTGTATCAGTTTAACTATTTCACACAAACCACATTCAGCAACGAGGTGCCTGTTAACTGATTGGGCTCTCGGTCAGCAAATAGCCCCTTCTTATCTTTACCCCAGTACGGCAATTGTAATGGCCAATTATTTTTTTCCATCACACCAGAGCCACGCAACGTTTTAAACTCAGGCGCGCTCGCCAAGTTCATTCCCAATTGCTGACACACTTGCTTCGAACTCGCGTAATTTAAGCGATTCCACGGTTTGCCATGTTCCATGTAGAACTGGTTGTTATTCTCGACCAAGTACGGCACCACAAACGTCTTACCTTGTAAGATAGTTTTCAAACGAACCTGAACGTTCTTACTGTTGATCGCAGGTTGAGCAGGCTTAGTCATTTTGGCAGGCTTTTCGGCAACTTGGGTCGCCGAAGTTTGCTTAACAGTTTGTTTTGCGGGTGCCTCTTTGGCCTGAAATGCCCCTGTATCAGGTCGAGAGGCGGCCACTGGCTCGACTGGTTTTGGTTTCGAAACTGGCTTGGGCATTGGCTTAGTTTGCTTCACTGGCTCTGATGTACCTTTGCCAACCACACGAATAAAGGCTTCTTTGTATGTCGACAAGGTTTTGACTCGCTGTAAGTCCTGCGAGGCTTTAGCAAATTCAGTATAAGGACCAATAAGACATCGGTAGCCTTTTTGCTCCGGCTTCATCCAAACATCGGTGGTGATTTTGCCGTAGATCGGCTTGGCTTTGGCTAAAGACATCGGTTTTGGCAACAAGCCACATTGAATCCAGAAGAAATCATTGCCTCCCTGCGGCACTTTCTTTCCCCATACCCCTTTCCCGATCGGACAAGATTGCTCAAGTACTGGCAGTTCTTTGTTACTCGCTTGAGAGGCTTGGCAAAGAAAACCTTCCGCGAATACCGGTGTCGAAAATTGGGTGCACGCCAACAGCAATCCAAGGCTCAAGCCGGATTGGACGATACGAGAGGAATGTTGTGCCTTCTTCATTTCCATACGCTTCACTCTGAACAGTAGGTGATGAAATTATCGCGACAAAGCGTCAATAAAACATGAATAAAAAGTGATAAGCAAAAAAAGAGCCGGAATTGCATCCGGCTCTCAGTTTAGAAAGAATTTTATGAAATAGGCAACGTATAGGTGCGTATTTTAGTGATTAACCCTTGTAGATTTTCGGGTTGAACACGTCACGTAGCCAGTCGCCAAGTAGGTTAATCACCAATACCAGTGTCACGAGTACGATACCTGGGAAGGCGGTAATCCACCATGCACCAGAGAAGATGTAGTTAAAGCCGATGCTGATTAGCGCGCCTAGAGACGGCTGGTCCACAGGAAGACCTAAGCCTAGGAATGACAGTGCCGCTTCCGACATGATTGCGTTCGCAACCTGTACTGTCGAGATAACTAGGATTGGTGATAGACAGTTCGGCAGAATGTGACGGAACATGATGCGAGGTGCTTTAAAGCCCATCACACGCGCCGCTTCGACGTATTCTTTCTTCTTCTCTGCCAATACCGAGGCGCGAATGGTACGTGCGTATTGCGGCCATTCTGCCACACCGATGATCACCACCAGCATGACTACCGCATATTGGCTGTAGAAGTCACTGCCAAAGCTGGCTTTAAAGATTGCCGAGACGATGATCGCCACCATCATGGTCGAGAACGATAACTGTACGTCTGCAAAGCGCATCAAGAAGCTATCGATACGACCGCCGAAGTAACCCGCCGACAAACCAATAATGATACCCAGTACCAACTGAAGACCAACCGCAAGGAAACCGATGGTCAAAGACAGGCGAGAGCCGTAAAGAATGGTCGATAAAATATCGCGGCCTTGCTCATCAGTACCTAACACAAAACGCTCATCGCCATCTTCCATCCAAGAAGGCGGCAATTCCGAGTCCATGATGTCGATAGACGTGAGATCATAAGGGTCTGTCGGTGCCAGTACAGGGGCAGCAATCGCCAACACCAAAAACACCATAAAGACAGTGAAACTGGCCATCGCGACTTTATCGCGCTTAAAGTAGTACAAGAAATCCGAGTTTTTAAAACGTTGCCACGCAGAAGGTACTGCTTCAGGAGCGGCCGTTACATTTGATTGGCTCATGATTAAGCTCCTTTTCCAGTTAGGTTCACTGTTGGGTTGATGATGCCGTACAGCAAATCAACAATGGTATTGGTTACCACGAAAATCAGACCAACAAAGATAACGTAGGCAGTGATCAGCGGTGTATCTACACGGTTGATTGCCTCAAGGAAAAGAAAGCCCGTACCCGGCCACTGGAACACGGTTTCAGTAAGAATGGTGTAAGCCACCATGGTACCAATCTGCACACCACCCACCGTCAGAACAGGTAGCATGGTGTTCTTAAGTGCATGTTGGTAATAAATTTTGTTTAAGTTCAGGCCTTTTGCTTTGGCGAACTTGATGTATTCCGAGCTCAGCACTTCCAGCATTTCTGAACGAACCAAACGGATGAACAGCGGCAACATGATCGAAGCCAGTGCCACACACGGCAAAATCAAGTGCTTGATGCCATCAATGGTAAAAAAGCCAGATTCCCAGCCAAGAATATTAGCCGTTTCACCCCGCCCGTAGGAAGGCAACCAGCCCAACTCAATGGAGAATACATACATCAGCATGATCGCGGTTAAGAACACCGGAATCGAGATACCGACACTACTCATCGCCATGACAAATTTGGTAAAGATGCTCTTCGGATGAATCGCGGAGTACACCCCAAGAGGAATTGAGAGAAGAATGATAATGAGCGTCGCACCAAACACGAGCTCTAGCGTCGCCACCAGTTTATCGAGAATGACCTCAACCGCAGGTCGCTTGAAGAAGTAAGATGTACCTAAATCACCTTGTAGCGCATTGCCCACAAAGCGAGTGTACTTTGTGATAAAGGGATCGTTCAGGCCCAGTTCGTCACGCAGCGCTTGACGCTCCGCTTCTGAAACCGACTGACCTACAAGCTCACGCAGCGGGTCACCCAGGTTGTCCTGAATGGCAAACGCCACCAAACTGATCACAAACATCACTATCAGTGCCTGAAACAGGCGCTTGACCAGAAACGAAAACATTCCTTGCCCCTTAACTATCCATAGATCTCTATTCAGAGAAAAAATTCAGTCTGTAAAACCAACTCAGTCCGACTGAAACAAAACTGAGTCGAGTGCTTTAAGTTGAGGAGGGACATCCATCCCTCCTCAAAATCGACTAACCGTGATTATTCAACCACTAGGTCACCGAAGTAAGGCATTACCATTGGGTTAACGATGTCTGCCGCTTTCACGTTAGACTTCGCGCCCCACGCTTCACTTTGCCAGTGTAGCGGTACGAATGCTGCGTCGTTGTATAGTGTTGCTTCTACGCCTTTCAGCATTTCTGCACGTTTCGCAGGATCCGTTTCTACGTTCGCAGCTTCAACTACTTTGTCCATTTCTGGGTTTGAGTAGTAACCACAGTTGTACTGACCACGACCAGTATCTTCGTTACGAGTCATGGTTAGGAACTCGTTGAAGTTTGCTGAATCTTCCGTATCTGAGTGCCAACCGATCATCAGCATGTCTGCCGCACACTTGTCGAACTCTGGCCAGTATTGCGCTTTTGGCATGGTCTTTAGATCAACTTTGATGCCGATCTTAGACAGCATTGCCGCCGCCGCTTGCGCTACTTTCGCATCGTTCACGTAACGGTTGTTCGGTGCGATCATCGTCAGCGTTAGGCCATCTTCGTAGCCTGCTTCTTTCATCAGTTCTTTCGCTTTCTTCAGATCGTAGCGAGGAACCAGTTTGTCATCGTGACCTACGTAACCTGCCGGGCTTTGCTGACCAGCTGCCGTTGCGAAGCCTTTCATGATTTTCTTCACGATGCCTTCGTTATTGATTGCGTGAACAATCGCTTGGCGAACGCGAACGTCTTTCAGTGCTTCGTTGCTGTTTTGGTTTAGTTGGAACGTGATGATACGAGTACCAGGTAGCGTTACTAGATCGATGCCGTCTGCATCTTTCACACGTTTGTGATCGTTTGGCGCAACAGGGTGAATCATGTCAACGCCGCCAGAAAGTAGCGCAGCTACACGAGTTGCGTCCTCTTTGATTGGTACAAGCGTTAGCTTATCAACGTTACCTTTCGACTCTTTGTCCCAGTAATCTTTAAAGCGTTCGAATTCCACTTTTACGCCCTGCTCACGAGAAGTCACAATGAATGGACCCGTGCCAGATACGTTAGTCGATGCAAATGAGTTACCGTGCTTCACTAGCTCAGACTTGTCTTTGCCGTCTTTTGTCTTACCAGAGTAGAACTTGCTGTCCATTGGGAAGATGTAAGTCGCCGTTTGCAGCACAAGTGGGTAAGGACCTTTAGTCACTAGATCCACTGTGTAGTCGTCAACCTTCACGATTTTTTCGTACGGGTCGAAGATAGCTTTGAAATCTGGAGAGCTTTGTAGACGTTCGAAAGTCCATACTACGTCGTCCGCCGTCATGTCATTACCAGAGTGGAACTTAACACCTTGGCGTAGCTTGAAACGTACCGTTGTATCGTTCACACGTTCCCAGCTTTCTGCTAGACGAGGTTCAAAGTCCATGTCTTGTGTGAAACGAACTAGTGGATCAAATACCATGTGTGACATTTGCAGCGTACCGCCTGATAGCTGCTCATGCGGATCTAGCGATACTGGGTCAGCTGCGTAGCCAACTTTGATATCTGCTGCCATTGCGTTAAAGCTTAGGCCCGCTGCCATTAGCGCCACTGCTAATTTGCTTTTCATGGTTTTCATTTGCATAACTCCTTCATGCGGGAATTCGAATCCCTTGTTGTGTTTGCGTCTTTGTTATGACTAAGGTTTGTTGACCTTGATGGTCAGCCAAGCGAAAAACTTGGTTTATGCCGTTTTGATTTCTTCTCTCAAACCTGTGAATTCAGGCATCAGAGAAATCAGTTTCTTGCTGTATTCATGCTGAGGAGCGGTAAATAGCTGCTCAGTTGGCGCCACTTCCAGTAGCGTACCCATCTGCATCACACCCACTCGGTCACACATTTGGCGAATAACCGGTAAGTCGTGGCTGATAAACAGCATGGTGAGGTTGAGCTCACTTTGCAGATCTTTTAGCAAGTTCAGAATTTGTGCCTGTACCGATACATCCAACGCTGATGTCGGTTCGTCACAAATCAGTAGTCGAGGACGGGTCGCCAGTGCACGCGCAATAGAAATACGCTGACGCTGACCACCGGAGAATTCATGAGGGTATTTGACGCCCGCCATTTTGCCCAAACCTACGTGATCAAGCAGGTCATTCACAATCTGACGCGTTTCCGCTTCATTCTTAGTGAGCTTATGGAAACGAATTGGCTCCGCGATGATGTCAAAAATCTTCATACGCGGGTTCATTGAAGTGTATGGGTTTTGGAAGACCATTTGCATTTGACGACGCAGCGGACGACGCGCTTTTTCTGATTTCAGTGCCGTTAGGTCAATGCCTTCAAAGCTTACTTGGCCTGAGTTTGGTTCATACAAGCCAGCAATTACACGTGCGATGGTCGATTTACCTGAGCCAGATTCACCCACCAAGCCAAACGTCTCACCTTCGTGCACTTCAAAGCTAACATTGTTTGAAGCCTGTACGTATTCACGGCGGCTTTCAAACAACGAATCTTTGGTCACGAAGCGTAGATTTACGTTCTTCACATCCAATAGAGGGCCTGTGTATTCGCGTTGGTCTTGGCTTTGGCCTAACCAGTGGTTCTTGATGTCCAGTTCTTGTAGCTCTGTTGCTTCTTCGATGTAGCTCACTAGCGGGAAGCGATCGAGTTTAATGTCAGAACGAGGAACCGCAGAAATCAAGCTGCGCGTATATGGGTGGTCAGGATCGCCCAATACCTTGGCGGTTGGACCAAACTCCACCAAATCACCGCGGTACATAACTGCAACACGGTCAGTCACGTTTGAAACCACACCCATGTCGTGCGTCACCAACATACAACCTACGTTGTTCTTGATACACAGTTCACGGATAAGGTTTAGGATTTGGTCTTGGATTGATACGTCGAGTGCCGTAGTTGGCTCATCTGCGATGATCAGTTCTGGCTCACCAGCCAGTGCGATAGCAATAACCACACGCTGGCGCATACCACCAGAGAATTGGTGTGGGTACTGTTTAAGACGGTTTTCAGGTTGCGGAATGCCAACCTGTTGCATTAAAGAAAGCGCACGTTGATACGCCTCTTCATCCGACACCTTCATGTTTGCGTGGATGGTCTCTTTCAATTGCTGCTCAACCGTAAATAGAGGGTTAAGCGAGGTCATTGGGTCTTGGAAGATAAAGCCAATCTTAGAGCCGCGAACCTTACGCATCGCTTCTGGCGTCAAACCAGAAATTTTCTCTCCATCAAGGTACACGTCACCACTGGCAACACGACCCGGAGGGCTAAGCAAATCAATAACGGCGTTACCAACGGTGGATTTACCCGCACCTGATTCGCCAACAACACCCACAATTTCGCCACGATCGATATGAAAAGAAAGCGACTTCACGGCCGCATGGACACCATGACGGGATGGATATTCTATACGAAGGTTTTTCACCTCTAATAGTGACATTTCAGACCTCTACTGCCTTGTCTGTGGTATCGAATCGCGCAATAAAAGCGCCATTCATTACCTGAATGAATCCGTTCAAATTCAGAATAATACTCTGAAATCTTAATGCGGAAACAATTTGGCAAAAATCACACAAAAAAGCAACAATTAAAGTATATTCCGCCGAAAAAACATTATTTACACGCACAATGAGCGAATAGAAATGCATTAACAAGTATTTAACCATTTTCATAACACACCATTTTTGTGCGCTACGCACCAATAAAAACAGAAAAATGCTCTAAATTCACGCATAAACTCACTATTGATAGTATCCCTATTATTCACGCACCATCATTAACATTTACCAAACAATATTCCGTTCCCATTGGGACTTTTCGACATAAAATGTTACTAACAAAATAGTCTGCATATATAAAAAGCCAAAATCCCCCTACACACATAGAGGTGAAAACGTGAGCAGATCTGCAAAACAAATGAAATCTGTCACCTAACCTTGGTTATGCGTCAGTTATGCGATTTTGTGATTAAAGTGATTTTGATGCAGTAGAAAACTCCGTATCAGCAACCTGATTAGCCCTTAAAAAGCACGTGTTGAACTGGTGATTTTGCGCTTTCCACTGTCATTTTGAGTAAGATAAGAGATAATTAAAGCCCAACGTCGAGTAGTGAATGAAGGAGCCCTTGTGCTTAAAGCGATATTTTTTGATATGGACGAGACTTTATGTGGCACATCTCAAGCCGATAAAGTGGCAGGGCAAGAGTTTGCCGATTGGATTACTCAAACTTACCCTCAGGTCGCTGACTCCACAGCCTTCGTACAGCGCTACTTGCAAGGCGTATATAAGAAGTTAAACGACGAATTCCCTCAACTTATTTCTCTTCTACCTAATGAAAATGCGTTCCGCTGCGGTTTAATCCAAACCATCTTGGCAGAACAAGGTATCGAGATCGATGCAGAACAAGCCCAGCAGGCACAAAGCTTCTTCGATTCAGCTCGCATGGGTGCTTTTACGTTCTTCCCTGGCGTGAAGGAAATGCTGACGGAGCTACGCCAACACTACAAGTTGGTGGTAATCACTAACGGCCCTATCTTCTCGCAACATCCAAAGCTCAAAGCGACACAAATGAGTAAATGGGTGGATCACATCATCGTCGGTGGCGAAGAGCCTGAAGAGAAGCCTGCTGCAAGTATCTTCCACAAAGCACTCAACCTTGTTGACGCAAAACCAGAAGAAGTGATTCATATTGGAGACTCTCTACCAGCCGATATTGCGGGTGCCAACAATATGGGCATTCCGAGTGTGTGGGTTAACGAGGCAGGCACAGCAAACCCAACCGACATCAAGCCAAACTATGAAGTGAAAGAGACCGTTGAGCTGAATGAAATTCTAAAAACGCTCGCTCAATAAAGCACTTAACTCAAGAAATACAAAGCCCCAGCCTCCGTGCTGGGGTTTCTTTTATCAGCTCAAAAAGCATTTGGATCATGGGTGGTCAAAAGCTCCCAAAGCTGTACATTTTTGGTGGAATTGAAAGCGGCGTGAGAGTTTTTGAGGATGAGAAATGTAAAAAAGCCCCAGTCTTTCGACTAAGGCTTTCAATAGCGGTCGATGAAGAGCCATATTCTAACTTCAGGCGAAGCCCACTTAGGTTCAAACCCATTGAAATACTGCCGACTATATAGTCAAAGCGAGATCATAAGCTCTAAAATGACGAAAGCCTGCTAAGAAGCAGGCTTTCTAATGGTGGTCGGTGAAGAGGGATTCGAACCCCCGACCCTCTGGTCCCAAACCAGATGCGCTACCAAGCTGCGCTATTCACCGAACTGTATTTGCTGATTCTCTCAAATCAGACAGGATACTTCAACTAAGAAGTCACCTTAAATTAATGGGGTGGCTAACGAGATTCGAACTCGCGACCACCGGAATCACAATCCAGGGCTCTACCAACTGAGCTATAGCCACCATCAATTTGTGTTGTTTACCGCTCTAGTATAGCCATAAACTAAATGATGGTCGGTGAAGAGGGATTCGAACCCCCGACCCTCTGGTCCCAAACCAGATGCGCTACCAAGCTGCGCTATTCACCGACGAATTTTGTTTCGACTCTTGGGATATTTGAATCAAAACTGGAAACTTCATCAATTAATGAGTTACCGAAATAATGGGGTGGCTAACGAGATTCGAACTCGCGACCACCGGAATCACAATCCAGGGCTCTACCAACTGAGCTATAGCCACCACTATTTTGTGCCGTTAATTTGTATTCCGGAATGGCACGCCCGAAAGGATTCGAACCTTCGACCTTTGGCTCCGGAGGCCAACGCTCTATCCAACTGAGCTACGGGCGCATGCCCCATCGGCGGAGAGGAATAATACGGATATCACACTATGCCGTCTAGTACTTTTTTTACTTTTTTTCTCGTTTGGTCTCTTTTTCGACAGTTATCTGCCTTTAAAGTGAATTTTTGATGTGATTCACGCCCTGTCATGGATAACTTGTTGTTTATTGCAACAACTTATCGGGATATAATCACCCATTATTTACATTGATTTAACAGTCGCAACCAGATTGTTCAATCACTTTAGACCGTTAGGAACGGTTTTTTGCATAGTATTCAGGCCATGCAGCAAAACCGAATCCAACAGGGCTAAATACTCTAACTATATAAATAGGTAAGTTACTTACCTTTGGAATGTGAAGTGGGTTTAATGGATATGTCTCGACGAATGATTAGCGTTTTGTTCGCTGCCTTAACTTTTTCTACGGCAGCTTTAGCTTCTGACATCAGCCAAACTGAATACGATGCGATCGCAGAACGCATCAAACCTGTCGGTGATGTTTATCTAGCAGGTGCAGAACCAGTAAAAGCAGAACCAACTGGCCCACGTGATGGCGCCGCGGTTTACGGTACTTTCTGTATTGCTTGTCACGCATCTGGCGTAAGTGGCGCACCAAAAACAGGTGATGCTGCGGATTGGGCACCACGTATTGCACAAGGCAAAGACGTGCTAACCAACCATGCGATCCAAGGCTTCAATGCAATGCCAGCAAAAGGTACGTGTATGGACTGTTCTGATGACGAAATCATCGCAGCCATCGACCACATGATTGAAGGTCTGTAATAAAGACACCAACGAAAAAGGCTTGCCACTTGGCAAGCCTTTTTCGTTTTTAGCAAATTAGAACAACGCTGTCCTACTTCTTAAACATCGCTCGAATATTAGCGATGTGAGCTTGGCCTTTTGCCATGCGCTCTTCTGCCGATACTGGTTTTTTGTTTACTTCCCATTCAACGTCATCAAATGGCAGTTCATCTAAAAAACGACTTTGTGTCGGTTTGATCAATTCACCAAACTGGCGACGCTCTTTACACATCGTAAAGGTTAATTCTCTTTGAGCACGCGTAATTCCCACGTACATCAATCGACGCTCTTCTTCGACGTTATCTTCATCAATACTGGTTTGGTGCGGTAAAATTCCCTCTTCCGAACCAATCAAATATACATAAGGAAACTCGAGACCTTTCGATGCATGAAGCGTCATCAATTGAACGGCATCACTGTCTTCATCATCTTCTCCGCGTTCCATCATGTCTCGCAATGTTAAACGTTGAACGACTTCTTTGATGGTCTTCTCTTCTTGATCGTAGTTGTCACCTTCTAGGTCAGCCACAATCCAAGAGTAAAGGTCAGAAACGTTCTTCATACGCATTTCAGCCGCTTTCGGGCTTGCTGACGTTTCGTATAGCCAATCTTCGTAATGAATATCACGCACAAGCGAACGCACCGCTTCAACCGTATCGCCACGCTCAGCTTGATCGGCAATCGCAACCAACCATTGAGTAAAGCGGCGTAGGTTCTCTAAACCACGACCGGTTAGGTGCTGCTCTAGTCCCATTTCAAAGCTGACTTCAAACAAGCTCTTACCACGCATGTTGGCGTAGCTACCCAGCTTCTCTAAAGTCACGGGACCAATTTCACGACGCGGCGTATTCACAATACGTAGGAACGCGTTGTCATCATCTGAGTTCACCAACACACGTAGGTAAGCCATGATGTCTTTGATCTCAGCTCGAGCGAAGAAAGATGTGCCGCCAGACAGTTTGTATGGCACACGGTTTTGCATCAGTGACTTTTCAATCAAACGTGATTGGTGGTTACCACGATATAGAATCGCATAATCTTTATATTCGGTGCGGTTTAGGAACTTGTGCGCAATCAATTCACCCGTCACACGCTCCGCTTCGTGCTCTTCATTTTTCGCCAGCAACACTTTGAGTTTTTCACCGTCAGGAATTTCCGAGAACAGTGATTTCTCATACACGTGTGGGTTATTCGCAATCAAGATGTTAGCTGCGCGCAGAATACGGCTAGTCGAACGATAGTTCTGCTCCAACTTAATCAAACGCAAATTTGGATAGTCTTCACCAAGCAACACCAAGTTTTGCGGCTTAGCGCCACGCCATGAATAGATGGATTGGTCATCGTCGCCTACCACAGTCAAACGACCACGCTCACCGACAATCAACTTCACTAAGTCGTATTGGCTGGTGTTGGTATCTTGATATTCATCCACCAACAAGTAGCGAATGCGATTTTGCCAGCGTTGGCGCACTTCTTCGTTATTGCGCAGAAGTTGCACTGGCAAAGAAATCAGATCGTCGAAGTCGAGCGCGTTGTATGCCTTCATCTGCTTTTGGTACATCTCAAAACAGAACGCGAACAATTGCTGCTGCTCACCTTGAGCAAGCGCTTTTGCCTGTTCTGGTGTCAGCATGTCATTCTTCCAGTTTGAGATACTGCTTAGTAGTTGACGTAATAAATCTTTATCGCCATCTAGCTGCTTTTCTGTCAGCTCTTTCAGTAGTGCAAGTTGGTCTTGATCATCAAAGAGGGAGAAGCCTGCTTTCAAGCCAAGATGCTTGTACTCACGCTTGATGATGGTCAAACCTAAGGTGTGGAAGGTCGAAACCATCAAACCTTTCGATTCTGATTTACCTAACGTTTGACCGACGCGCTCTTTCATCTCACGCGCCGCTTTGTTGGTAAAGGTAACCGCAGCAATATTGCGTGCCTTGTAGCCACACTGCTGAACCAAATAAGCAATCTTATTGGTAATTACACGAGTTTTACCCGAACCTGCACCAGCCAGCACGAGGCATGGGCCTGATACGTACTTAACGGCTTCATCTTGTCTAGGGTTCAGCTTCATAGAAATTCTCTGCGGGTGGTAATTATGGCGCCTATGATAAAGGGGTGACCGCGTGAAAGCTACGGAGATTTTCACGTAATTTTTACACAGATAGATGCAACATTTTGTTGCATACGTGGCCAGAGTTTAAGCTATAATGAATGAACGTTCATTCATTGGGTGGTGGCGTTATGTCCAATAACACTGCTGGAGATAAATACGGACAAATCATTGCAGCAGCCGAGCGCTTAATCGCTGAATCAGGTTTTCATGGTCTTTCCATGCACAAACTTGCTACAGAAGCAGGTGTTGCAGCTGGCACGATTTACCGATATTTCTCAGATAAAGAACATCTTTTGGAAGAGGTTCGCCTTACTGTAACTAAACGTATTGCGGACGCCGTTCAAGCGGATGTTCATGACGATATGCCCCTGAAAGAGCGTTACCGCACCATGTGGCTCAATATTTGGCACCTTGCTGGATCAAATTTAGACACCTTAAGTAATCGTGTCCAATATGAATCACTGCCTTGTGGAAATCGTAAAGGGACGAGGGAACTTGAAAGGCAAATGTTTGCCCAAGTAGATCGTCTTTTTAATCAAGGCAAAGCGGAAGGGGTATTCAAACCCCTCGATAACGAAATTCTATCAGGGTTAAGTTTCGAAGCTAGTGTTGCGCTTGCGAGAAAACATGCTTTGGGATTTTATCAGCTGGACGACAATGCGCTGGAAGCAGCCGTTGAAGCCAGTTGGGATGCAATTATTAAACACTAACTTGGAGTTCTTAATAGAATGAAAAAGTGGACTTTCTTTATGTTGCTTATCGCGGTTCTTCTGTTCGGAAGCGTGATAGGTTTCAACTTATTCAAGCAACAGAAAATTGCTGAATACATGGCGAATCGTCCGGAGCCAGAGTTCCCTGTTACCGTTACGGAAGTAAAAGCGGTAGATTGGGTTCCTGTCATCGAAGCGATTGGCTTTATCGAACCTAACCAAGGTGTCACTGTTGCAAACGAAACCAGCGGTGTGATTGATAAGATTTCTTTCGACTCTGGTACTCAAGTGGAAGAAGGCCAACCTCTGGTTCTTCTGGACTCTGATGTTGAGAAAGCAAACCTAAAAAGCTCTCAAGCAAAACTGCCAGCAGCTCAAGCTAAGTACAAACGCTACCAAGGTCTTTATAAGAAAGGATCGATTTCTAAAGAAGCGTACGACGAAGCTGAAGCAAACTACTTCTCACTTAAAGCGGACATTGAGAGCTTGAAAGCGACCATCGACCGCCGTGAAATAAAAGCACCTTTTGCTGGTGTGGTTGGTATTCGTAATGTGTATCTAGGTCAATATCTACAAGCAGGTACTGACATCGTACGTCTCGAAGATACAACAGTAATGCGTTTACGCTTCACTGTGCCTCAAACAGATATCTCACGCATTAAGCTAGACCAAGAAGTGGATATCTTTGTAGACGCTTACCCTGACAAGCCTTTCAAAGGTTCGATCTCTGCGATTGAACCAGCAGTAAACGTACAAAGTGGTTTGATTCAAGTCCAAGCAGACATTCCAAATAGCGATGGCAAGCTTCGCAGCGGTATGTTCGCACGTGCAAACATCATCCTGCCTAAGCTAGAGAATCAAGTGACTCTGCCACAAACGGCAATCACCTTTACGCTATACGGCGACAACGTGTACATCATTACTGAAGAAGACGGTGAAAAACGCGTTAAGCAACACGTTGTGAAAGTGGGTGAGCGTACTAAAGACATCGCGCATATTCTAGAAGGCGTGAAACCAGGTGACGTAGTGGTAACGTCGGGGCAAGTACGCCTTAGTAACCATGCGAAAGTGACCATCGTTGAAGATTCGGCACTGACACCACCTGCTGAAACACCAATGCTTTAATTGGAGGCATCATGCGCTTTACCGATGTTTTTATTAAACGTCCAGTTTTAGCGGTATCGATCAGTTTTTTGATTGCGTTGCTTGGTTTGCAAGCCGTATTCAAGATGCAGGTTCGTGAATACCCTGAAATGACAAATACGGTGGTTACTGTAACCACCAGTTATTACGGTGCCAGCGCCGACTTAATCCAAGGCTTCATTACTCAGCCTTTGGAACAAGCCGTTGCTCAGGCCGATAATATCGACTACATGACTTCATCCTCGGTACTCGGTACTTCTACCATCACCGTAAACATGAAGTTAAACACTGATCCGAATGCGGCGCTGTCTGACATTCTGGCGAAAACCAACTCGGTTCGTTCGCAGCTTCCAAAAGAAGCGGAAGACCCTACGGTAACCATGTCGACAGGTTCGACAACGGCAGTACTGTATATTGGTTTCACCAGTGATGAGCTGTCTTCAAGCCAGATCACGGACTACCTTGAGCGTGTAATCAACCCGCAGTTATTCACGGTAAACGGTGTATCGAAAGTTGACCTATACGGTGGTATGAAATACGCACTGCGCGTATGGCTAGACCCTGCAAAAATGGGGGCACTTAAGCTGACAGCAACTGACGTAATGACCGTACTAAACGCCAACAACTATCAGTCGGCAACTGGTCAGGCGACAGGTGAATTCGTACTTTACAACGGCAGTGCAGATACTCAGGTATCCAACGTTGCGGAACTAGAAGCACTTGTGGTGAAAACCGGTGAGGGTGATGTAATTCGCCTTGGTGACATTGCGAAAGTGACGCTAGAGAAGAGCCACGATATTTACCGTGCTAGTGCTAATGGTCAAGAAGCCGTGGTTGCAGCGATTAACGCAGCACCAAGTGCCAACCCGATCAATATTGCAGCAGATGTACTGACGTTGTTACCTCAACTAGAGCGTAACTTGCCAAGTAACATCAAGATGAATGTGATGTACGACTCGACTATTGCTATCAACGAATCGATTCACGAAGTTGTGAAAACCATTCTTGAAGCAGCAGTCATCGTACTTATCGTTATCACTTTGTTCCTAGGTTCATTCCGTGCGGTAATCATCCCTATCGTTACTATCCCATTATCATTGATTGGTGTGGCAATGGTGATGCAAGCGATGGGCTTCTCTTGGAACTTGATGACACTACTGGCAATGGTACTCGCCATCGGTCTGGTGGTGGATGACGCGATCGTTGTTCTTGAGAACGTCGATCGACACATCAAGGAAGGGGAATCACCGTTCCGAGCTGCGATCATTGGTACACGAGAAATTGCTGTCCCAGTAATCGCGATGACACTGACGTTAGGTGCTGTATACGCGCCTATCGCTCTGATGGGTGGTATTACAGGCTCACTATTTAAAGAGTTTGCTCTTACCCTTGCGGGTGCTGTATTTGTGTCCGGTATCATCGCGTTGACTCTGTCACCGATGATGTGTTCAAAAATGCTGAAGGCAAACGAAGAGCCAAGCAAGTTTGAGCAAAAAGTTCACCACGTTCTTGATGGCATGACCAACCGCTACGAGAAGATGCTAACTGCAGTCATGGCTCATCGTCCGGTTATCATTGCTTTTGCGATCATCGTGTTCGCGAGTCTACCGATCTTGTTTAAGTTCATTCCGAGTGAACTAGCACCATCGGAAGATAAAGGCGTTGTGGTCTTAATGGGTACAGCCCCATCAAATGCGAACTTGGATTACATCCAAAGCACCATGAACGATGTAAACAAGATTCTGTCTGACCAGCCAGAAGTAGAATACGCTCAGGTGTTTAACGGTGTACCTAACTCGAACCAAGCATTCGGTCTAGCAACACTGAAACCTTGGAGTGAGCGTGAGGCAAGCCAAGCGGACATTACCAAACGTGTGGGTGACTTAGTTTCTCATGTACCAGGTATGTCAGTAACGGCTTTCCAAATGCCAGAACTTCCAGGTGCAGGTTCAGGTCTACCAATTCAGTTCGTTGTGACTACGCCAAACAGCTTCGAAAGCCTGTTTACTATCGCAAGTGATATTCTGACCGATGTATCGAAGAGTCCACTGTTCGTGTATTCGGATCTGGATCTGAACTACGATTCAGCAACGATGAAAATCAGCATCGATAAAGACAAAGCCGGCGCTTACGGCGTGACCATGCAAGACATTGGTGTCACGTTAAGTACCATGATGGCCGATGGTTATGTAAACCGTATCGACCTAAATGGTCGTTCATACGAGGTAATCCCTCAAGTTGAACGTAAGTGGCGTCTAAACCCAGAGTCGATGAAGAATTACTACGTACGTTCAGTTGACGGCAAAGCAGTACCATTGGGTAGTTTGATCACAATTGATGTGGTCGCAGAGCCTCGTGCACTGCCTCACTTCAACCAGCTAAACTCAGCCACTGTTGGTGCTGTACCAGCTCCTGGTGTTGCAATGGGGGATGCGATCAACTGGTTCGAAGACGTGGCACAAAACAAACTGCCGTCAGGCTACAACCATGACTACATGGGTGAAGCGCGTCAGTTCGTAACTGAAGGTAGTGCGTTATACGCAACATTCGGTTTGGCACTAGCAATCATCTTCCTAGTACTGGCGATTCAGTTTGAATCTATCCGCGATCCAATCGTAATCATGGTATCAGTACCACTTGCGGTTTGTGGTGCATTGATTGCTCTGGCGTGGGGGACTGCATCGATGAACATCTACTCGCAGGTTGGTTTGATTACCCTGGTTGGTCTGATCACCAAGCACGGTATCTTGATCTGTGAGGTAGCGAAAGAAGAGCAGTTACACAACAAACTGTCTCGTATCGATGCGGTAATGGAAGCAGCAAAAGTTCGTCTTCGTCCAATCCTGATGACGACGGCAGCGATGATTGCAGGTCTTATCCCATTGATGTACGCAACAGGCGCAGGTGCTGAGCAACGCTTCAGTATCGGTATCGTAATCGTTGCTGGTCTGGCGATCGGTACGCTATTTACACTATTCGTACTGCCAGTGATTTACAGCTACCTTGCTGAGAAACACAAGCCACTACCAGTGTTTGTTGAAGACAAAGACTTGGAAAAGCTAGCTCGAGTGGATGAAGCGAAAGCAGCTCACCGCGAATTAGCTGATAACAAGTAAGTATAAAAGCACTAAGAAAAAGGTCACTTCGGTGACCTTTTTTATTGCTGCTCTCTTTTTTACCATCTAAATGGCGACTTTCACGTATCAATTAAATAGAATGTGGGCAAATCAAAAGGAGTTTTAGCCACTATGTTTGACCCAAAGAAATTAGAGCAAATCGCTAAACAAATTCACGAATCAATGCCACAGCCAGTAAAAGAACTAGGCGCGGATGTTGATCAAAAAGTTCGCCAAGTCATCCAAGGTCAGCTAAACAAGCTAGACGTTGTTAGCCGTGAAGAATTCGACGTACAAACTCAAGTTCTGCTGCGCACTCGTCAAAAGCTGACAGAAATGGAAAAGAAATTGGCTGAGCTTGAAGAAAAGCTAGCTGATAAATAAGCGAGAAGCGAGAAGCGAGAAGCGAGAAGCGAGAAGCGAGAAGCGAGAAGCGAGAAGCGAGAAAATTCTTAAGGGTTGGCGTATGTACGTCAACCCTTTTTGTTTTCGGGATTCGGGATTCGGGATTCGGGATTCGCTTCAATTTTGCCTTCTTAAGGGCAAATCCAGTCAACATATACCTCTACTTCTTTCAATTCTATCCCAACGAACACGTCCGATTTTAACAGCGAAGCACTCCCACGGTTCGAAGGAAACAGTCCGTCTTCATAAAAACAAAAAGGCTTGGTCAACGGCGACCAAGCCTTTTAATTAGATGTTGTGTTGTATGTTGTATTTATTGACCCCAGTCTATCCGGAGTTCTTTACTGACTTAGATAGAAATCAGCCGCCTACTGCGATGTTCTTCATATCCGTCATGTAACCACGTAGCTCTTCACCGATGTACTCTACTGGGTGGTTACGAATCGCTTCGTTTACTGCGATTAGCGTAGCGTTATCGACTTGGTTAGACGACTCGCCTAGACCTTTACCGATTACGTCTGTGCTTACTGATGGCATGAACTTCTCACGTAGTAGCGGTGTTGCTACGTTAGCAAATAGGTAGTTACCGTACTCTGCTGTATCTGAAATTACCACGTTCATTTCGTATAGGCGCTTACGTGCAACTGTGTTTGCTATTAGCGGTAGCTCGTGCAGTGACTCGTAGTATGCAGACTCATCGATGATGCCTGATGCTGTCATTGCTTCGAATGCTAGCTCAACACCAGCACGAACCATAGCTACCAGTAGAATGCCGTTGTCGAAGTACTCTTGTTCAGAGATTTCGATGTCGCCTGCAGGGTAGTTTTCGAAAGCGGTTTCACCCGTCTCTTCACGCCAGCCTAGTAGGTTTGCATCGTCGTTTGCCCAGTCAGCCATCATAGTACTGGAGAATTCACCCGTAATGATGTCGTCCATATGCTTGTTGTATAGTGGACGCATTAGCTCTTTTAGCTCTTCAGAAAGCTCAAATGCTTTTACTTTTGCTGGGTTTGATAGACGGTCCATCATATGAGTGATACCACCAAACTTAAGAGCTTCAGTGATTGTTTCCCAACCGTATTGTAGAAGTTTACCTGCGTAGCTTGGGTCGATACCGTCAGCAATCATCTTCTCGTAAGACACGATAGAACCGGCTTGTAGCATGCCACATAGGATAGTTTGCTCACCCATTAGGTCAGATTTAACTTCCGCTACGAATGAAGACTCTAGACAACCTGCGCGGTGGCCACCTGTACCAGCAGCCCATGCTTTCGCAATGTCCCAGCCTTCGCCTTTAGGGTCATTTTCTGGGTGAACAGCGATTAGTGTAGGGACACCGAAGCCACGCTTGTACTCTTCACGTACTTCTGTACCTGGACACTTAGGCGCAACCATTACAACCGTTAGGTCTTTACGGATTTGCATGCCTTCTTCAACTACGTTGAAACCGTGTGAGTAGCCTAGTGCTGCGCCTTCTTTCATGAGAGGCATTACCGTTTCAACAACGTTAGTGTGCTGCTTGTCTGGCGTTAGGTTGATTACTAGGTCAGCTTGTGGAATTAGCTTTTCGTAACTGTCTACTTCAAAGCCGTTATCTTTTGCGTTTTTGAACGATTGACGTTGCTCGTCGATCGCAGCTTGGCGTAGAGCGTAAGCAACGTCTAAACCAGAATCACGCATATTTAGACCTTGGTTAAGGCCTTGAGCACCACAACCTACGATGACCACTTTCTTACCTTTTAGGTAATCTGCTTCTGATGCGAATTCTTCGCGGTCCATAAAGCGACAACGACCAAGTTGGTCCAATTGCTCACGTAAGTTTAGGGTATTGAAATAGTTAGCCATCTGGGTGCTCCTTAACATTCTTCCATAGAGGTCGGTATTTGTGTTACCGAATGAGTTCATACTAAAACAGACATTCTGTTGCTGAAAGTGATATATTCACAATTACTTATTGCAATAAATGCAACATGGACGTAAAGATTTAATGAACATCAAAAGCCTACAACTATTCATTCATCTATGTGATAGTAAAAGCTTCGCTAAGACAGCGGCAGCAATGCATATCAGCCCTTCCGCACTGAGTCGGCAGATCCAGAAATTGGAAGAAGAAACGCATCAACAGCTGTTCTTGCGTGATAATCGAAGTGTCGAATTGACGGTTCAAGGAAAGAAGTTATTGCCTGTTGCACTAAAGATCTTGGGGGAATGGCAGCAATACCAAAGCTACGTCAAAGGAACGGAAGATGAGCTAAAGGGGGAGATACGTTTATTTTGCTCGGTAACTGCAAGTTACAGTCACCTCCCAGAGCTTATTTCCGATTTCCGCATACAACACCCATTTATTGAATTCAAACTCTCTACTGGTGATCCAGCCCAAGCTATCGATAAGATAATGGCGGATGAGGCTGATATCGCGATCTCGGCAAAGCCAGACCAACTACCCGCTAAAGTGGCTTTTGAACCAATCAGCGAGATACCTCTATCGGTTATTGCTCCGGTTGGAATCAGCAGCTTCGCAGAAGAACTACAAAAAGAAACCCCGGATTGGTCAACGATCCCTTTTATTCTCCCAGAAGCAGGCACAGCAAGAGAAAGAGCGAATGTTTGGTTTAAGCAAATGAAGATCAAACCAAACATCTACGCACAAGTAGCAGGGCATGAGGCCATTGTCAGTATGGTGGCTTTAGGTTGTGGCGTAGGTATCGCACCGGATGTGGTAATCAACAATAGCCCTGTCAGAGAGAAGATAAATCGACTGAAAGTTCTGCCTATCAAACCATTCGAACTCGGTGTTTGCTGTATTAAACGCCAGCTAGAAAACCCGTTAGTTAAAGCCCTATGGGAAGTCGCAGAAAGTAAGTATATATCCCTTTAGAGATATCTATACAAATTGGAATCCGAAGCCCGTTACGCAAGCAACGGGCTTTTTATTTACAGTAAACCTCGAATGCAAAATATGTAACAGCACTTAGAGGTAGCTGACATCACGACTCACATAACAAAGGTATTGCTAGCAAAGTGATGAGAATAAGTAAGTACTTACCCTTAGTTACTTTTAAGATTTAGAAAATGGACACTGACAAGAGAGATAAGATCTTTACCTAACACAACGAGTTCTACAGCAAACACAGAGATCTGAGGATATCAGAAACGACAAAACCTATTCCGAAGGCTGGGTTTCCAAATAAGTAGCGGAACCGTGGGGACGCCTAGTCCGAGCTTACGTTCAATTGGACTTACACACAAGCGAGACTCATGCATGAATTGAGTTGTTAGATACGAAAAAGCCCCAGCATTTCTGCTGGGGCTTTTGTCTGAATAAGTGGCGGAGCGGACGGGACTCGAACCCGCGACCCCCGGCGTGACAGGCCGGTATTCTAACCAACTGAACTACCGCTCCGCACTGGTTAGACATTTAAGTCTAAGTTTTTGTCTTCACTTTTTCATAAAAAGTGAAAATAAAATACAAGCCTGGCGATGTCCTACTCTCACATGGGGAAACCCCACACTACCATCGGCGCTAATTCGTTTCACTTCTGAGTTCGGAATGGAAGTCAGGTGGGTCCAAATCGCTATGGTCGCCAAGCAAATTCTTTAATTCGGAAAACTGATTTTAAGTTCTACTACACATTCAATCGTTCTTGCATTGAGTCCATCAAAACCCCTTGGGTGTTGTATGGTTAAGCCTCACGGGCAATTAGTACAGGTTAGCTCAACGCCTCA
>NZ_LNRD01000030.1:0-21326 GCF_001557775.1 Vibrio sp. MOR3
TACCAAGAGGACGGGTAGAGCTTCAATAAAGGTGCTTTGGGAAGGGTGGTTTAAACTACAAACCATCCTTGAAGGCTACGAACTCGCAATGTCTCTTGATCACTAGACTTGTGATCAAGAGACAGCCAGTTGGAGCCTTTGTCATGTATTCGAGTCAAATGCTATGCAGATAGGATTCGCATACAGTTCGTTGAACCAACCACATCCATGACATCACCTTGAGTGAAGATCACGAGATCCCCTTCATCGAGCAATCCTTGTTCTTTAAGCGTTACAATTGCCGCGTGAGCGGTCGTCAATCCAGCGCCCCCTTTAGAATCAAAGAACACTGGTGTTACACCACGGTATAGTGCTGCACGGTTCAATGTGGACTCGTTACGAGAGAGTGCGAAAATCGGTAGACCAGAACTCAAACGTGACATCATCAATGCTGTGCGGCCTGATTCTGTTAATGAAATCATCGCTTTTACGCCTTCCATATGATTGGCAGCATACATAGTCGACATTGCAATGGTCTCTTCTGCGGTCGCAAACGTTCGATCCAATCGGTAAGTCGAGAGGCTTGCTTCTGACATTTTTTCTGCACCCATACAGACTTCTGCCATGGATTTAACGGTTTCTACTGGGTATAAACCCGCAGCTGTTTCACCTGAAAGCATAACGGCGTCTGTACCATCAAGCACGGCGTTGGCAACGTCCATCACTTCTGCACGAGTTGGCATCGGTGCGGCCATCATAGATTCCATCATTTGGGTTGCAGTGATAACAATGCGGTTTAAGCTACGCGCACGGCGGATCAGCTTTTTCTGTACGCCGATAAGCTCTGGATCGCCAATTTCTACCCCTAAGTCACCACGAGCCACCATCACCACATCGGAAGCGAGGATGATGTCATCAATTGATTCATTGTTCGCTACCGTCTCTGCTCGCTCGACTTTAGCGACAAGCTTCGCTTCTAAGCCAGCGTCACGCGCTAAACGACGTGCGTAGTTCATGTCTTCCCCGTTGCGAGGGAATGAGATGGCTAAGTAATCCACTTTGATTTCTGCTGCGGTTAGGATGTCTGCCTTATCTTTTTCTGTTAGAGCATCCGCAGAAAGACCGCCACCTTTTTTGTTGATGCCTTTGTTGTTGGACAATGGACCACCAACAGTGACTCGGGTGTGAACTTTATTTCCTTCAACGCTGGAAACTTGGAGCTGTACTCGGCCATCATCAAGTAGCAGGATATCGTTAGTTGAGACGTCCTGTGGAAGTTCTTTGTAATCTAAGCCAACCGATTCTTGGTTGCCTTCGCCTTTAGGTAAGTCACTATCTAAAGTGAACTTGTCTCCGACACTGAGGATGATTTTACCATCTTGGAAAGTTGAGACTCGTATTTTAGGACCTTGTAAATCGCCGAGAATAGCAACTTGTCGACCCAGTTTAGCCGCAATCGCACGGACTTTATTGGCTCGTTGAATATGGTCTTCGCTCGTACCGTGGGAAAAGTTCATACGTACGACGTTTGCGCCCGCTTTGATGATTTCTTCAAGGACATTGTCTTTGTCGGTTGAAGGGCCTAGCGTTGTGACGATTTTTGTTCTTCTCAATATAGAAGTCATAGATTCTCCGAAGAATGCAGGTGTAGGACGAGATAACTGGAATTCTATTCTCGCTAAGTATATGCACACTATGTACATATTGTTCGTATTTAGGTCAAAGTGCTGAAAAAACGCTGAGTCTCAGGCTTTGCTTCCTAATTTGATGAATAAAATAAGTCAATTTTCAAACAATTTAACAGGAGTAGATTTCTCGTTATTTGATTGAATACACAAACAAACATGTTTATACGTGATGCTTGTCACGGGGATTTATCAATTCACTTCACAATTACTTCGCAAAGTAAAAAAATTATCCCGTTATAGAATTTCGGAGTGCAAGATGTACATGGCTCAACCGGGCCATATTGATCATATCAAACAGGTCAATGCTGGTCGTGTATACAAACTAATTGACCTGAAGGGTCCAATTTCTCGAATCGATTTATCCAAGAAAAGTGAGCTTGCACCTGCGAGTATCACTAAGATCACTCGAGAGTTGATTGAAGCACATCTGATTCATGAAACTACCGTGCAAGAGGCGACCAGTCGTGGCCGTCCAGCGGTAGGTTTGCAAGTCAATAATGAAGGCTGGCAATTCTTATCGATGCGTTTAGGGCGAGGGTATTTGACCATTGCTTTGCATGAACTTGGTGGGGATGTGCTTATCGATACCAAAATCGATATCCACGAGCGCGATCAAGATGATGTTTTGGAACGCTTACTCTACGAAATTGATGAATTCTTTCAAACCTATGCCGATCAACTTGATCGTGTGACTAGTATTGCTATCACGTTGCCTGGTCTGGTGAACTCAGAGCAGGGTATTGTGCTGCAAATGCCGCATTACAATGTTGAGAACCTTGCTCTAGGGCCTGAGATCTACAAAGCAACAGGTTTACCAGTGTTTATTGCCAACGATACACGTGCGTGGGCATTGGCTGAGAAGCTGTTTGGTCACTCACAAGAGAACGATAACTCGGTTCTGATTTCGATTCACCACGGCTTGGGGGCCGGTATCATCTTAGATGGGCGTGTCCTACAGGGCCGCCATGGTAACATTGGTGAACTTGGCCATATTCAAATTGATCCGAATGGTAAACGTTGTCACTGTGGTAACATTGGTTGCTTAGAGACCGTTGCGAGTTCACAAGCTATTCGTGAAGAAGTGGTGACTCGTATTGCTGATGGCGAACCCTCAATTCTTGCTGATCAGGAAGAAATGAGCATCGAAAGTATTTGTGAGGCGGCGGCAAATGGCGATCCTTTGGCTGTCGATGTTATCGAGAAGCTTGGTCGTTACTTGGGATCTGCAATTGCTATTGTGATCAACTTGTTTAACCCAGAGAAGATTTTGATTGGTGGGGTAATCAACCAAGCGAAAGAGGTGCTTTATCCTGCCGTTCGCCGCTGCATTGAAGAGCAGAGTTTACCGGTCTACCACCAAGATCTTGAGCTGGTGGAATCTCGTTTCTACAAACAAGCGACTATGCCGGGTGCCGCGCTTATCAAACAAGCTTTGTATGATGGTCAGTTACTGATGAAGGTAATTGAAGGCTAATTTCCCGTATTGTTGTGGCGTAGTTTTAAAGGGTGAGCTTTAAGAGTTCACCCTTTTTTGATCGCCAATTTGATGCAAAGCGCCAATCTGAGCTTTGCTTCATTGCTATATCAATAGCATTAATGTAATTTCCCTAAGTAATGTAAAACACTCATACAAAAGTTTTACTTTGTTGTTTCAGCACGGTTTTCTTTAAAGAGTGAAGGATAGTTATTCAGAGTTAGGTAGTGGTATGTCCGGAGTGTTAAATACAGTGGATCAGCGTACGAATCTAGTGGGTGAGAACCGACTGGAGCTTTTGCTGTTCACATTAAATAGTCGCCAGTTATTTGCGATCAACGTTTTCAAAGTGAAAGAGGTGATCAAACTGCCGCCACTGACCAAGCTACCTGGTTCACACTACAATATTCGTGGTGTCGCTTCTCTCCGTGGTGAAGCAGTACCTGTGATTGATTTGCGTGGTTCAATTGGCTTTCCCCCTTTGCGTGGTGAAGCGGAAGAAGAAAACCTGATCATCACGGAATATAACCGCTCAGTTCAAGGCTTCCTTGTTGGGCCTGTACGAAACATCATCAATACGGCTTGGACCGAAATTCAGCCTCCACCTTCCACATCTGGTCGCTCTAACTACCTCACGGCAATTACCCAAGTGAAAGAAGGGGATAGCTCTCAAATCGTCGAAATCATCGATGTAGAAAAGGTGTTAGCGGAAATCATCCATTACGATGTCACGATTTCTGAAGGCGTGTTAGACCACGAACTTGCTCAAGCTATGATTGGTCGTAATGTGCTGATTGTGGATGACTCCTCAACAGCTCGTAACCAAGTACGTGATACCTTGTCTCAATTAGGTTTGAATATTATTGAGTGCCGAGATGGCCTTGAAGCATTGACGGTATTAAAACGTTGGTGTGACGAAGGTAAAGATGTCGCGAACGAGTTACTGATGATGATTACTGATGCTGAAATGCCAGAAATGGATGGCTATCGACTGACGCATGAAGTCCGTAGTGATCCGAGAATGTCCAAACTGTTCATCACGCTAAATACTTCTTTAAGTGGGAGTTTTAATGAAGCTATGGTGCAAAAGGTGGGCTGTGACCGCTTTATATCTAAGTTCCAACCAGATCTTCTTGTGGAAGTCGCACAAGAACGTTTGCGTCAGGTGGTTTAGGTTATCCAAGGTATAATTATCTTGTTACAAACTCATTCATAAGTTTTTATGATGTCTGCTTCATGAGTTGCTATACTTTACTTACATATTTTTTACAGTGAAATATGTCAGGTATATCACGTTACTTTTCACCTACGAGTCAACTCGACTCATCAGTATAGGGTACTTCCTTTTAATGATATGGCTAACATCTAAAGTTATTATGACTTTATCCTTGTTACTGTATAGGGAATACAAGAAAAAACGTACGGAAGCGGAAGCTGATGACTAATTTCAGCGGAATTGAAAAGGGAGGGTCGACCTCCCTTTATTTTATTCAGTTTACCCTGTGTCAATCTGTCTCTATTCTCATTTCTTTAATGAAAATCCCGCGATTTATTTTGCAGTCCCGCAAGGTGTTGAGTGCAATCAATGAGCCTACCTGCAATGATGTGCGTGACTTCTCCCTCTCTTTCTAAAATTCCTTTTACCATTAACACCTTTGAGGTGAGATAAGCTTGTTTCTGCGCGCGCGCTGTTGCTCGCCACACAACCACATTAATGTTACCAGTGTCGTCTTCTAACGTGAAAAAGGTGACGCCAGCTGCAGTGCCAGGGGATTGCCTGCCTGTGACGACACCGACAACCGTCACCAAGGACTTGTGCTCTTTTTCTACTAGCTGCTTCATACGAGTAAAGCGTGGTAGTTTGCCAGCTTCCTCCAGTAGGGTAATTGGGTGACGGCTAAGTGATAACCCTGTACTGGCGTAATCTTCAATGAGATTTTCGTACTCAGAAGGTTGAGGTTGATAGCTCACCTCAGGCTCTTCAATTTGATTAAATAAGGGCAAGTTTGATAACGAATCCATAGCTGACCAACGTGCGTTATATCGGTTACCTGAGAGTATTTGAAAAGCATTCGCAGAAGCTAATAACTCAATATCACGACGACTTCTCAGAATTTGTTTTACCTCTTGGATAGAACGATAACCATGAGTTGGGCGGTGTTCAACCAAGCGGATAGCGTTTTCTTCATTAAGGCTTTTGACTAACCGCAAGCCTAGTTGGATACCAAGGCGTCCATTGGGGCGTTTTACCAAGTGGTGCTGGTAGTGTGAGTGGTTCACGCAAGTAGGCAGTACTTCCACTCCGTGTCGACGTGCATCCTGAACCAGCTGTGAAGGGCTATAAAAGCCCATGGGTTGGCTATTCAGTAGCGAAGTATAGAACTCAGCGGGATAGTAGAACTTTAGCCATGCAGAGCAATAAGCCAGTACCGCGAAAGAGGCGGAATGGCTCTCAGGAAAACCATACTCACCAAAGCCACAAATCTGATCAAAGATACGTTCGGCAAACTCAAGATCGTAGCCGCGTTCAAGCATCCCATCGATAAGCTTTGGTTTGAATTTAGCGAGATCGCCGTTCTTCTTCCATGCTGCCATTGCTCTACGCAATTGATCCGCTTCACCACCGCTAAAACCAGCCGCGACCATTGCCAACTTGATCACTTGTTCTTGGAAAATCGGTACGCCCATGGTGCGCTCTAGTACGTTTTTCACTTCTTCCGATGGGTAGCTGATCGGTTCTTCACCATTTCGTCTTTTTAAAAACGGGTGCACCATATCTCCTTGGATTGGGCCCGGACGAACAATGGCAATCTGCACGACTAAGTCGTAGTAACGTGCAGGTTTTAAGCGTGGCAGCATGCTCATCTGCGCGCGAGACTCAATCTGGAATACGCCAACAGTATCGGCTTTTTGGATCATGCGGTATACGTGCGGATCGTCTTGCAGGCGTGTGATCTCGGCAATCGACAGGGATCGTTGGTGGTGCTTCTCGACTAATTGAAAGCATTTACGGATCGCGTTCAACATGCCAAGTGCAAGTACATCGACTTTCAATAGCTTTAAGCTTTCTAAATCATCTTTATCCCATTGAATAATGGTGCGATCTTCCATCGAGGCATTCTCGACAGGCACCAGTTCATACAAAGGGCCAGATGAAATCACAAAGCCGCCGACATGCTGAGATAAATGGCGCGGGAATCCGATGATCTCATTCACCAACTGGATAAACTGCTGGCCTTTTAATGACTCTGGTTGTAACCCCAATTCGATGATTTGCGCTTGCCAACCTTGGCTACGATCACGGCGATTGACGTTTTTAATGAAAAAGTCGAGTTGAGTTTCTTCAATCCCCAACGCTTTTCCTACTTCACGCACGGCACTTTTAAAGCGATAGCTGATCACGGTGGCTGCCAAAGCGGCACGCTCGCGCCCGTACTTTTTGTAGATGTATTGAATCACTTCTTCACGACGCTCGTGCTCGAAATCCACATCGATATCTGGCGGCTCGTCTCGCTCTTTACTAATAAAACGCTCGAATAAGACAGAGATTTGCCTCGGGTCAACCGCGGTGATTTCTAAGCAGTAACACACCACGGAGTTAGCCGCGGATCCACGTCCTTGATAGAGGATGCCTTGCTGCTTAGCGAACATCACAATGTCGTGAATGGTTAGAAAATAATAATGATACTCTAGCTCTTTAATGAGTGTGAGTTCACGCTCAATCGTTTGATTGATGTCTGTTGGAACCCCTTCGGGAAAGCGTCGTTGCTTACCTCGATCAACTAAAAAACGTAAGTAAGAGTCTGGTGTGTAACCATCTGGAATGAGTTCGGCTGGGTATTCGTATTTCAGGTCAGACAGCTCGAATTCGCACAAATCTGCGATGGTTTTGCTTTCTGCAAGCCACTCTGGTTTATAGATGCGGAGTAGCTTATTCATTGGGCGCAACGCTCTTTCTGCATTGGATAGGCGATCAAAACCAAGTTTATCGACATTGCATCCATGCTTAACGGCAGTGAGTACATGCTGTAGAGGTAGGCGTTCGACAGCATGCATCAAAACACCACCACAAGCGGTAATTGGCAATTGGAACTCGTTTGCTAATAATTCACAGTGAGTTGTGTATGCTTCATCACTTCCACTGAGGTGACGTTGAATCGCGACCCATAATCGTTCGGAATGGTGTTGATTAAGCCAACGTCCCCAGTAGTGATCACTTTCCTGATGTGCAGGTAACCACAGCACGAAACAGTGACGAATCGACATTAAATCCCATTCGGAAAGTTGGTAGCTGCCTTTCTCGCTGCGTCGTCTGGCATTGGTGATGATACGGCACAGCTCAGCGTAGGCTTTTCGACAAGGGCAAAGCAGCACGACTTGGCATTCCTCGTTCAACCAAAACATGCTGCCGACGATTTGTTTAATATCAAGCTTGTGCTGTTTAATGGTCGCGTACGCTTTGACGACACCGGCAACAGAGCATTCATCAGTAATCGCAATAGCTTGATAACGATAAAAAGCGGCTTGCAGTACTAACTCTTCCGCATGAGAAGCCCCAGTGAGAAAGGAAAAATTGGACTGACAAAATAGTTCTGCGTAACTCATAACAACCTAACAAAAATAACTGCCGATTTAACAAAAATAGCCATGAAGAAACCAATGCTTGTGTTGATCGCGAAAGACCCATAACCAGCGCCCTTGCTTGGTATGTGCTACGTAGTAATCACGCATGATTTCATCGCCATCCCACCATCCAGAGACAATTCGCTCCGGTCCATGAATGAGAGATACTTGCTCTTGTAGCGCGATAGGTTCGGGTAATTGCATCGCTGGGCGTAACAACGCAGGGATGGTGTTAATCGACACATCCGGCTCGTCGGCTGGGCGATACTGACTGGCTTTCTCTGGTCTTGGGTCGCAGGCGATATTCGGTTTGAGTACTGCGCTTTTACCCAATTTAGCTTGCAGTAGAGAGAGCAACTCTAATGCATTCATTTGGCCCTTTTGCCCAGCAAAGAGATCACGAGTTGCGCTTAAAGGCTCTCCTTGACGGACGATTTTTAACGTTAAGCCCATCACTGGGCCGTTTAAGGTCAGTGATTCTAGATTCAAACTGGCCAGTTGTTGCCAACGCTGATATAAGTAATCGCCCTGCGCTGAAGTCAATTGAAGATGTTGTTCTTGCTTATCTCGCTGGTGGAGCGTCAAGCACAGCTCAAACGCGACTTTATCGCGCAGCTTGAGGAAGGTTTCGAGCTGCTGAAGGAGCTTGGCTAACGGTCTTTCCACCCATTGCACGTTTTCAATTTCAAACAGCAATTCTAGGTATACTTGGAATGATTCCGTTGGATGATAAAAATCAACAGGATGTTTGAACTGGCCTGTTAACCGCCCAACGTAGTTGACTAAATCGATATCAAATCGGCGTGCAATATCTTGTAACGGCAACTCAAGCAAACCTTCGAGAGTTGTAACTCCAACGCGCTGTAGCTTATCGACAGTGGAGGTCGACAAATCGGTCAATGTCAGTGGCAAAGGTTGTAACGCTTGTAGCATGAAGGCTTTATCTTCACTCAAACAATTACTCCCAGATAAGGCCATCAATTTGGCTGAAAAGGGTGAAAAGCCGCAGCCGAACTGAAAGCTCAGCTTGAGCGTTGCTAGGTGAGTCGTGACTTTTTGCCAGTAATTTTGCAGCCCTTCATATAAGTTAAGCATCGGGGTTGCACGTAGTAGAACCCCTTGGCTTGGCATCAATACGACATCAGACGTAATCAAATACAGCCATTGAGCAATTTCTTGTAACTTGCTCAATTCGGTTTGCGGATGATAAGGATGCACTTGCAAATCCCGGCACAAAGAAGCCGCGCTACCCAAGCCCATATTTGGCTTGATGCCTTGTTGCTCGGCAATCTTGTTGTATTGAATGATCCGACAACGTTGGCTTTCTACAATCACCACGGGCTGCTCTTGGTTATCACCAAAGAGTGCATCTAACTGTAGGCGAGGGAAGTGCAAGTATATCCACAAAGCCATATCACTAACCTTGATTCGCCAATGGGAAATTGACCACCGTGGATGGAATACGAGTTGTGCTTGGCATCACCAGTTGCGGGTAGTGGTGCTGGAAGTTGATATCGACGCTGCCTTTGCTCCAACCGCCTTTTCTTTTGAGCACTTCTACACTCACACCTTGCTCGTGACCGTGAAGTTTTAAGCTGAGTGACACAGGCAAAGACAAGCGATTTGTCATGTTAGGTTTGAGCATAAACAGAGGGCAAGCGCCTTGCTCACTTGCCACTTGCAGGCGTTTTACTTGGTGGATCTCTAGTTCATCTTGCCATAGCAAAACGTTACTACATACGCCGCTTTTGAGGCATTGCTCTGCTGCCCATAAGGCATCGCGTTGATGTTCCGGTGTGACAACCCATACTTGGTTGATGTCCAACCCAATGCTGTGTAGGAACAATGAATTCATCAATGCGGGAGGCTGAATGAATGCCGTTACTCCTCTTGCCAGAGATGCTTTTAAATAAGGCGCTAAAAGACGCAATTCACCAATACTGCCAACGGACTCCATTTCCACGACACCATGGGGAGGAAAACCGCCCCTAAGCAAGGTATCTAACTCAGGAAAACCTGAGCTATGGAGAGTCTGGTGTGTATCAGCTTTGGTTAAATTTGCTTGCCAAACAAGATGTTGGCTTTTTAAATTCTGGATAATGTCTTGCATAATAAGATACCTGTATATATGTACAGTATATTTCTGTGATGGAAAGTCGCAAGATTTTTATAGGCAGAAATACGAAAAAAGGCAGCGTTTGCTGCCTTTTCAATCGATTATGCGAGGTCGTGAGAATTTATCACTTACGCTTTGGTTGTGCGTCAATACACTGACCGTTGACATCAGTGACGGCTGGATCCATTAAATGCAGGTACAACGGCATAATATCTAAAGGTGTTTTTAATGTATTTGAATCTTCACCAGGGTAGGCTTTTTCACGCATACGAGTACGAGTTGCACCGGGGTTAATGGCATTAACTCGCATTGGTGTGTCACTCAGTTCGTCGGCGAGAACCTGCATCATACCTTCTACGGCAAATTTGGAGATGGCGTACGAACCCCAGAAAGCACGGCCAGAATGGCCCACAGTTGAAGACGTAAAGATAATACGACCTGCATCTGAATTACGCATAATAGGCAGTAGCGCTTGAGTCATTAGGACTTCTGCTTTCACGTTAATCTGCATGATGTCGTCAAAGTCTTCTTCATTGATTTGCTCAAACGGGCACAGCGTGCTTAAAACGCCAGCGTTGTGCAGCAGGCCATCCAAACGACCAAATTGACCTTCGATGGTTTCTGCCATATCGATGTAGTGCTGCTTAGTTGCGCCTTTTAGATCAAGTGGAATGATCGCGGGTTGAGGGTAACCTGCAGATTCGATTTCATCGTAGATGGATTCAAGGTTTTGAACGTTTCGACCAAGTAGAATCACAGTCGCACCGTGCTGAGCGTAAGAAAGTGCCGCTTGGCGACCAATACCATTGCCTGCACCAGTGACAAGAATGACTTTACCTTTTAGGGCATCTGCTGAAACGGAGTAGTTCACGGTAGTTAATCCTTATTATTGTATCTAATTCCGACGAACAGACGTCATCTTGGTGTAGAAATGCGCCTGTTTCTCAATGGAAAATCTTGGTAATCGTGACAAGTTGGTTACAATACACCAATTCATGTGTTATACCAATTCCAGAACGGTTGTCCGGTATGTTATTTGAACACCATCAATCAGAACAAGAGGTTACTGATTTTCTTGCCTTCTCTCTGATTTTTCTACGTAACATATTGATGACTATTACTGGTATGAGATAGAGGAACTCTCATTGGAATTTTTATTAGATTATGGTCTGTTTTTAGCCAAGATTATCACCGTTGTTGCGGCCGTGGTTGTGCTGCTGATTATTGCAAAATCGGCGGGTGGTAAATCGGGTGCTGCGAAAGGCGAGTTGGAAGTCACCAATCTTTCTGAGCGTCATAAAGATGCAATCGAACAGTTAGAACATCACCTGCACGATGACGCTTTCATCAAAGCTCGTGATAAAGCGGCTAAGAAGGAAGAGAAAGAAAAGAACAAATCTCGTGAGAAAGAAATCAAACAAGCGAGCAAAGAAGGTTCTCTTGATAGCAAGCGCGAACCGCATCTGTTCGTGTTGGACTTCAACGGAAGTATTGATGCAAAAGAAGTGGGCTCTCTACGTGAAGAGATCACTGCAGTATTAGCAGTAGCTCGTGAAGGCGATGAAGTGCTGCTTCGTCTAGAGTCTGGTGGTGGTATGGTCCATGGCTATGGCTTAGCATCTTCTCAACTTGATCGAATCAAAGCTGCAGGTCTGCCTCTGACGATTTCTGTCGACAAAGTGGCAGCAAGTGGTGGCTACATGATGGCATGTGTGGCAGACAAGATTGTGTCTGCGCCGTTTGCGATTGTAGGTTCTATCGGCGTTATCGCGCAGATCCCTAACTTCAACAAACTGTTGAAAAAACACGATATCGAATATGAGCAGCTAACAGCTGGTGAGTACAAGCGTACACTAACGATGTTTGGTGAGAACACCGACAAAGCGCGTGATAAGTTCAAACAAGAACTTGAAGAAACACACGTACTGTTCAAAGACTTCATCAGTGAACGTCGCCCAGCGCTAGAACTTGAAAAAGTCGCAACCGGTGAGCACTGGTTTGGTACGCAAGCGAAAGAGCT
Source organism: Vibrio sp. MOR3 (assembly GCF_001557775.1). Lineage (NCBI taxonomy): Bacteria > Pseudomonadati > Pseudomonadota > Gammaproteobacteria > Vibrionales > Vibrionaceae > Vibrio > Vibrio sp. MOR3. The sequence continues at coordinate 11,901 of NZ_LNRD01000030.1, forward strand.
AGGGCTGGTGGATGAAATCAGCACTTCTGACGATCTGGTTGTTGCGGCATGCAAAGAGAAAACCGTACTAGCAGTGCATTACGTACAGAAGAAAAAACTGGCAGACAAGCTTGCCGGTGTTGCAGGCAAAGTAGCAGACAGTGTTGTGCTTAAACTTGCAGAGCGTGGTCAAAAGCCAATTGTGTAATGTTTAAGAAATAACAAAAAAAAACCAACTGTTTAGTTGGTTTTTTTGTTTCCGCTGAGGGTTGTTAGTTCAGCTCTAACCGTTATTGGTTCAGTTCTAACTGATAGAAGCTTGCTTGAGCATAATCACCCGCTTCCATGCCGCGCCATTCACAGTCTGAACTGCTTTTCTTCGTATTACATTGGTTGTAAGCACCGGCTTTGTAATACATCCAATCGTTACCATAGCCTTGGTCTACTTCATGACCTTGGTATTTGCCTTCTGCTAGATTCACATCAAATGTCTTAGTGACTTCATTTTTTTCACCTGGGTTCTTAGTGAAAGTCAGGTGCATGATCTCACCTTCCACATTCACGCTGTATGAGAAGATTTCACCCAGTTTGATGCCGTCTTGTGGGTCTGCGTCGCCTTTACGTAAGTTGTATTGTCCGAACACGTTGTGGCGGATGTCTTGGCGAAGTTTCTTACCATTTTCATCTTTCGCGTCTTGAAGTTCTTTGGTTGGGTTTAACTCGTAGTTCCACGAAAGAGAGCCGTATTCATGCTCCGGCAGCTTGCGGTAAGAAATCTTTAAAGGCTCATTGTCAGAGCCATGAATTTGGCCAATCACGACAGCGAATGCGCCATTCTTTTTGTAGTTGCCACTTGTACTTACTTGGTCAACAGATAGGGTCGCGTTTAGCTCGCCACCAATCGCACCATACTCAGCAGCATTTGGGTGAGAAGCGACGACAAAGTTGTTTTTTGGCTCACCGTAGTGCGTAGCAAGCATGGCACGAAGTTCACTACGGGTGTTCTTACTATTAGGAGTGGTCGGTGCTTCATTTGGTGCAACAAAAACCACGGCGCCTGTTTCTTTGTTGGTATAGAACCACTCAGGGTGAACATAAGGGTTTTCTGTATTGCCCAGCTCATCTTTGGCTATTTCTAATGCTTTACCTTTGCGTTCACCTTCTTTAGTTAGTTCAGGCAAGGTAATTTTCCAATTCGTCATATCAAAGTTTTGAGCTGGAGCCTTTGTCGGATCTAGCTCATATTTGTTCGCTAATTCATTAGACGAAGTTGCAGCCATAGCAGACGCAGAGGCAATGCTGGCAGCAAGAAAAGTAAGCGCTAATTTCTTCATATTGTGTTCTCAATTTTTATAGGGTCGTCGATAAGATGATTTAATATACAATAATATTGTATTACTAATATGTGATCGGGTCGGAAAAATGAAACTTAGAGAAAATCCGCCATTTGGTATTGCGTTTTAAAGAGAAAAAATCAGAAGAGAGAAAACGGCAAATTCTGAACTGGGGAGAGGGCAAAGAAATGGTATCCTGAGGCTATTAGGTATATACTCCCGCACCGTAAAATTAAGAATGAAATGAATTTGGGTGGAAGCACCGAAATTCGCACATCAACGTGGAGAAAAACATGTCCTCTCAAACTCCGGTTGTTACCGTAGATGGACCTAGTGGTGCAGGTAAAGGCACTTTATGTATGTTGCTGGCGAAGAAGTTGGGCTTTCATCTTCTTGATTCTGGCGCAATTTATCGTGTACTTGCACTCGCAGCGATTCACCACGGCGTAGACACTGAGTCAGAAGATGCGCTTGTTCCACTTGCTACTCATCTAGACGTTCAGTTTGTTGCTGAAGGTGACCTAGTAAAAGTGATTCTAGAAGGCGAAGACGTCTCTGGTGAGCTTCGTAAAGAAGAAACGGGGATGGCGGCGTCTAAAGTAGCAGCTCTGCCACGCGTTCGTGAAGCATTATTGCGCCGTCAGCGTGCATTTGAGACTGCTCCGGGTCTGGTTGCTGATGGCCGTGATATGGGTACGGTCGTATTCACGAATGCACAAGCGAAAATTTTCCTTGATGCGAGCGCAGAAGAGCGTGCAAATCGACGCCTTAAACAGTTGCAAGAGAAAGGGTTAGATGTTAGATTTGCTGACCTTTTGAGCGAGATCCAAGAGCGTGACGATCGCGATCGTAACCGCCCAGTGGCACCACTACGCCCTGCAGAGGATGCGCTTGTGCTAGATTCTACGTCGATGAGTATCGACGAAGTAGTAGAAAAGGCACTACAATATATCGAATCGAAGCTAGCTGAGTAATAACACTCGGCTAGACTAAGAGCGTTGGTCGCAAGGATGATGACTGGCGAATTTAATAACCCCATGCGGTAGGATACCCGTGGACGTTTAATTTATTGAAGATTAAATAAATGACTGAATCTTTTGCTCAACTCTTTGAAGAGTTTCTAAACGAAACAGAATTCCAACAAGGCAGCATCGTTAAAGGTACTGTAGTAGCTATCGAGAACGGTTTCGTTCTTGTTGACGCTGGTCTTAAGTCTGAATCTGCTATCCCTGCTGAACAGTTCAAGAACGCTGCTGGCGAACTTGAAGTTGAAGTTGGTGCTGAAGTAGACGTAGCTCTAGACGCTGTTGAAGATGGTTTCGGTGAAACTCAACTTTCTCGTGAGAAAGCTAAGCGTCACGAAGCTTGGATCGTTCTTGAGAAAGCTTACGAAGAAGCTGAAACTGTTGTTGGTATCATCAACGGTAAAGTTAAAGGCGGTTTCACTGTTGAACTAAACGGTATCCGTGCTTTCCTTCCTGGCTCTCTAGTAGACGTACGTCCAATCCGCGACACTGCTCACCTAGAAAACAAAGAGCTAGAGTTCAAAGTTATCAAACTTGACCAAAAACGTAACAACGTAGTTGTTTCACGTCGTGCAGTTATCGAATCTGAGAACAGCGTTGAGCGTGACGAGCTTCTAGAAACTCTACAAGAAGGTTCTGAAGTTAAAGGTATCGTTAAGAACCTTACTGACTACGGTGCGTTCGTTGACCTAGGTGGCGTTGACGGTCTTCTACATATCACAGATATGGCTTGGAAGCGCGTTAAGCACCCATCTGAAATCGTTAACGTTGGTGACGAGATCCAAGTTAAAGTTCTTAAGTTCGACCGTGAGCGTACTCGCGTATCACTAGGTCTTAAGCAACTAGGCGAAGATCCATGGGTAGCAATCGCTAAGCGTTACCCAGAAGGTCACAAACTAACTGGTCGCGTAACTAACCTAACTGACTACGGCTGCTTCGTTGAAATCGAAGAAGGCGTTGAAGGTCTAGTACACGTTTCAGAAATGGATTGGACTAACAAGAACATCCACCCATCTAAAGTTGTTAATGTTGGCGACGAAGTTGAGGTTATGGTTCTTGAGATCGACGAAGAACGTCGTCGTATTTCTCTAGGTCTGAAACAGTGTAAAGCTAACCCATGGCAGTCATTCGCTGAAGCACAAGCTAAAGGCGACAAAGTTACTGGTAAGATCAAGTCTATCACTGACTTCGGTATCTTCATCGGTCTAGAAGGCGGCATCGACGGTCTAGTTCACCTATCTGACATTTCTTGGAATGTTGCTGGCGAAGAAGCTGTACGTGAGTACAAGAAAGGCGACGAGATCTCTGCAGTTGTTCTAGCAGTAGACGCTGAGCGTGAGCGCATTTCTCTAGGCGTTAAGCAAATGGAAAACGACCCATTCAATGCTTACGTTGCTGACAACAAGAAAGGTGTTCTAGTTAACGCTACTGTAACTGCTGTTGACGCTAAAGGCGCTACAGTTGAAATCGCAGAAGGCGTTGAAGGTTACATCCGTGCTTCTGAAGTATCACGCGATCGCGTAGAAGATGCTTCTCTAATCCTAAGTGCTGGTGATGTTGTTGAAGCGAAGTTCACAGGTGTAGACCGTAAGAACCGCGTAATCAACCTATCTATCAAAGCTAAAGATGAAGCTGATGAGCAAGAAGCAATGGCATCTATCAACAAGCAAGACGAAGCTGCTTTTGGTAATGCAATGGCTGACGCTTTCAAAGCTGCTAAAGGCGAATAATTTACTCGCTTAAGCTAAAAAGGGGCCGCAAGGCTCCTTTTTTATGCTTGCTATAAACTAAGTAGTAATACTAATGTTGATAAACTATGCTAAAAAAAGACATTTTTTGATTGCACATTTTGTGTAAAAATTGTCTAGAATTGATAGCAAGTGTTTGTTGGAATTAGTATTACTTACTATAATGAGTGATAAAGATACTCAAAGAGGGCAACTATGACTAAGTCTGAACTGATTGAAAGACTCTGCGCTGAGCAAACACATTTATCAGCGAAAGAGGTAGAAGATGCTGTAAAAGATATTTTAGAGCACATGGCCTCTACACTAGAGACCGGTGACCGTATTGAGATCCGTGGCTTTGGTAGTTTTTCTCTTCATTACCGCGAGCCTCGCGTAGGTCGCAACCCTAAAACGGGCGACAAGGTGGAGTTAGAGGGTAAATACGTTCCTCACTTCAAACCAGGCAAAGAGCTTCGTGAACGCGTAAATATGGATAGCTAAGGCTCTCTTATTAGTTTGAAAAAGCGGCATACTCTCGTGTATGCCGCTTTTTTATAACTAGATTATTGGTAATATACATGGTCTGAAGAAACATTTTACTGCATAATCTTACCTACTTACTCCTCGAAGGGTGATGTAACATGAAAATTATAAAAATCATTGCTGTTTTAGCTCTCTTTTTAATTGCACTGGCTTTAGGTTCTCAAAACCAAGAGATCGTAACCTTTAATTATCTTCTGGCGAAAGGTGAGTTCCACTTATCAACCTTGCTGGGTGTAGTGTTTGTCGTTGGTTTTGGCATAGCATGGGTTATCTTTGCTAGCATTCAGTTCAAAACTCAACTGCAAGTGCGTCGTCTGAAAAAGAAACTTAAAAAGTATGAGCCCGCTGAAGCAGAACAACCTGCAAAACCAGCAGTAGAAAAACAGGCATAAGGATAAGGCTTAACTTTAATGCTTGAACTACTCTTCTTGTTATTGCCAATAGCCGCCGCCTATGGTTGGTACATGGGCCACCGTAGCGCTCAGCAAGACAAGCAGAAGCAATCTCATCAGATATCCCGTCAGTATGTGACGGGTCTTAACCTGCTCCTATCTGATCAATCAGATAAGGCGGTTGACCACTTCATTGAATTGCTCCAAGTTGATAACGAAACGATAGATACTCACCTAGCGTTGGGTAATCTTTTCCGTTCTCGTGGTGAAGTCGACCGAGCAATTCGAATCCACCAAAATCTCATTTCTCGTTCTGGCCTCACGCTAGATCAGAAGAACCTCGCACTTCAGCAGCTCGCAAAAGATTACATGGCCTCTGGTTTCTTAGACCGTGCAGAAAAAATCTTTGAACAGTTAGTTGAGGAGCCAGACCATCGTGAAAGTGCACTTCAGCAACTTGTCACCATCTACCAACAAACGCGTGAGTGGGAAAAAGCCATTCATTACGCAAACCAGTTGGCGAAGATGGGTAAGAAGCGCACTCGTATTCGTGCCAACATTGCACATTTCTGGTGTGAGTTAGCCATGCTTGACCAAGCCGATGGTCACACCAGTAAAGCGATTCAACATTTCAAGAAAGCACTGTCAGAAGACCCTAAATGTGTTCGTGCGAGTATTGCCCTCGGCCGGGTGTATTTAGAGTCAGAAGATTACAAACACACCATCAAGTACCTGACAGGTGTGCTTGAGCAAGATAAAGACTTTATTAGTGATGTCCTACCAACGATTGCTGAGTGTTATCACCATTTAGGTCAGGAAGATGAACTCGTAGAATTCTTACGTGCCTGTATCGATAAAAAGGCGGGTGTATCGTCCGAATTAATGTTGGCGCAACTTGTCGCGCATCATGAGAGCGTTGGTGCCGCGCAAGAGCTGTTGACGAAACAACTACTGAAAAACCCAACCATGAAAGGCTTTTACCGTCTTATTGATTACCATATTGCAGAAGCAGAAGACGGTCGTGCAAAGGACAGTCTATCGACACTGCAAGCCATGGTTGGTGAACAGTTAAAAGTGAAGCCACATTACCGATGCAGGAAGTGTGGCTTCTCAACCCATTCCCTTTACTGGCATTGTCCATCTTGTAAAGGATGGGGGACGATCAAGCCAATCCGCGGATTGGACGGTGAATAATTTTAATGCAGCTGGCAGAGTTTCTGTCCGCTGCATTTTTTTAAGCTTTATTTGATAAGAACCAAAAATAGTTAGGAGATGAAATGATCGACCAAAAAGTTATTGTCGCACTAGATTATGATAACCAAGCTGATGCGCTTGCATTCGTAGATAGAATTGATCCTGCGTCATGCCGCCTAAAAGTGGGCAAGGAAATGTTTACACTATTTGGTCCTGATTTCGTACGTGAACTTCATAAACGCGGGTTCTCTGTGTTCCTAGACCTGAAATTTCACGATATCCCGAATACGTGTTCAAAAGCCGTGCGAGCCGCCGCTGAGTTGGGTGTATGGATGGTAAACGTTCACGCAAGCGGTGGTGAGCGTATGATGGCTGCTTCGCGTGAAATCCTAGAGCCGTATGGTACAGATCGCCCGTTATTGATTGGTGTAACGGTACTGACCAGTATGGAACAAAGCGACTTAGCTGGAATTGGCTTAAACGTGGCTCCTCAGGAGCAGGTGGTCCGTCTTGCAACGCTAACTAAGAACTCTGGCCTAGACGGCGTAGTCTGTTCAGCTCAAGAGTCTTCAATGCTTAAGAGTGAGCTTGGTAAAGAGTTTAAGCTCATTACTCCTGGGATTCGCCCAGCAGGTTCTGAGCAAGGTGACCAACGTCGTATTATGACACCAGTCGATGCGATTCAAGCAGGCTCAGACTACCTAGTGATCGGTCGTCCTATTACACAAGCTACCGACCCAGCAGCAGTGCTTAAATCCATCAACGAAAGTTTGGCGAATATGTAAACATTGTTGAAATGGAAGATGGAAAGGTGAAGTGAAAGTGCTTCACCTTTTTTGTTTTTTTTAACACGGAAAAGCTGAGGTGTAAGCTTGAATTGAATATCGCCGGATAGTGTTAGATTAGGCGATAGGACTGCTACGATCACACTTTGGTAACATAACTCGCTGTGATGATGTGAAATTGCAAGCATGTGTTATGGATGGGTTGCGTTACAAATGTGTAACGAATACTATGAGGTTGATGCATTCACTGCGTTGTAAGGTCTAGGATGACCTCGTGAAACTCTCTGATATTAATACGTAAAGTGGACAGGAATTCACTTGGTATTAGCGCTTATTATTTCCTTTACTGTGCCTTGGCATAGCCTCTCCGAGATTCACTTGTTGTCGCTCCATCAGTCTTACCGCGTAAACACAACAAGGAAGAATACAATGATAAAAACCCTGCCATTTGCAGCACTGGCAACCTTGATGGCAACCAGCTTTCAAGTTAGCGCAGCTGAGCTACCAGCAGAGGTAGAATGGATTTCAAACAATAATGAGCCTCTGTTTGCTTCAGAAGAAGCGGTACGAGGTGGAACATACCGTACTTTTATTCGAAGCTTCCCTCAAACGTTACGCAGTGTCGGTCCTGATGCGAACTCTGGTCTTCGCCAATACTTAATGGATGGCACTCCTAAACTCGCTCAGCGCCATCCTGATACGGGTAAATGGACTCCCCAACTTGCTAAGGAATGGGCATTTGGCGATGACAACAAAAGCGTTTATTTCAAGTTAGATGAGACGGCAAGATGGTCCGATGGTGAGAAGATAACCGCCGATGATTACGTGTTTATGATGAAGTACTACACGTCAGAAGACATCATTGATCCGTGGTACAACGATTTCTTTAAAACAAGCATTGTAAGCGTAGAGAAAATCGATGACTACACCATCCAAGTAAACCTTGCTGTGGAACAGAGCCAAGATGCTTTGATGGTTCTGATCAACATGCCAAGTAATGGTTTTCAGCCTCGCCCAGAGCACTTTTTTGAAGGGGAAAAAGATGAAAACAAAGATGGTATGCCGGACAACTTTGTTCGTAAGTTCAACTTCAAATCAGAGCCTACCGCGGCACCTTATTACATTGATAAAGTAAAGAAAGGTAAGAGCGTGACGTTTAAACACGTTGGTGAAGATTGGTGGGGTTATAACAACCGTTACTACAAAAATCGTTACAATGTAGACAAGGTTCGTATTACCGTGATCCGTGATGAAGACATCGCAATGAAGCACTTCGAGAAGGGCAATTTAGACTACTTCGAGATGGTGTTACCTAACTTCTGGCATGATAAAACAGACAGTGAAGTGTACAAGAAAGGCTATGTACAAAAATACTGGGGCTTCAACCAGTCGCCTCAGGGGGCGGGTGGTCTGTGGATGAACACGGCAATGCCGATGCTAGACAACTTAGAAGTGCGTAAAGGTGTGATGGCAGCAACAGACTACGACGGTATGATCGCAAACATAATGCGTGGTGACTACTCTCGTAAGCCACATGGTCTTGGTTTTGGCCACGGTGAGTATGATGATCCAAGCAACACACCACCGAAGTTTGATGCTGCAGAGGCAGTAAAACATTTCGAGAAAGCCGGCTTTGATAAAATTGGTTCGGATGGTATCCGCGTCAATGATAAAGGTGAGCGTTTGAGTTTTGCGATTACCTACGGTTACAACTCACACACTCCACGTATTGCGTACTTAAAAGAGCAAGCGAAGTTGGCAGGTTTGGAGTTTACCTTAAACCTTGTTGATGGTTCTTCGGCGTTTAAATACATTCTGGAGAAGAAGCACCAACTAGCATTTTTGAATATGGGTTCTGGTGAGATCCCTGCGTACTGGGAATACTTCCACTCAGATAATGCGAATAAGCCTCAAACTAATGCACATACAAACTACAGCAGCCCAGAGCTAGATAAGCTGATTGAAGCGTATGATAATGAGTTTGAACAACAAAAACGCTACGACTTGTCTCGTCAGATCCAAAAATACATCGGTGATGCAAACGTCATTGTTCCTGGTTACATGGTCCCTTACACACGTGATGCACATTGGCGTTGGGTTAAGATTCCTAAGAATGGGATGACAAAAAATACCGAATGGATTTTGCACCCAATGGATATTTCAAACTTCTGGATTGATAAGTCTGTGAAGGAAGAAACAGAGAAAGCGATGAAGGCGGGGAAATCGTTCCCTGAAGTGACGGTTATCGACGACCGTTACAAGCTGTCATCGAACTAGTTGTTAGATAGCAAACAACAAAAAGCCCCGAAACTCGATTGTGTCGGGGCTAATTATATGGTCCGCCTCACTCTCAAGCCCTACGCTTAGAGTAGGCTCTCAGAACGAGGTGAACCATATGTCTACCATTCACATCTTAGGTATCGATTTAGGCAAGCACTGCTTTCATG
>NZ_LNRD01000031.1:0-8211 GCF_001557775.1 Vibrio sp. MOR3
ATTCAACTAACAAACTGTTTAAGAGTGATTCGCAACGCGTGGCATTTTTGCTATGCGTTGCGCTTAGTGTTTAAGGTGGCATGCGGCGGCTTCGGTATTGCGTTGCTCACACCTTAACAGGGCGTTATATTCTTTGAGGGAAACTTGGCAAAAATATGAGAAAAATCAACTACAACAAACGAAAGTCAAAGTTCTATGATGCTTTAGAGTCACAGATAGATTTAAGTGCTCTACTAATTGGCGATCTTCTCAAAGTGAAGTTTAATGATCGTGGTTATGCACTAAAAGAAAGTGTTATCGTAATCGAAGATAACTGGTTTCTATGTGAGTTTTCAGGTTCAGATATTACTCGCTTTCCGTCAAGAATTAAGGCTCTTGCATCCTACCTCAATAGTTTTGAGTTACGTGGCGAGTTTGTTGTATCCCACGAAGATGGTCTGTGTACTGTCCAACGACTAAAAGCACATGAGTTAAACCTAGATGCTGAAGTTCAGGCTTCGGTAACTGAATCAACAGAAAGAATCGCGTTAGCTTCTTCACGTATAGGTCAGGGTCGATATAGACAAAACCTATTCAAAATCTCTTCTAGTTGTCCTATTACTGGCACGACTGATCCGCGATTTCTTATTGCTAGCCATATTAAACCGTGGAGAGTGTCGACCAACCAAGAGAGATTAGACCCAGAAAATGGATTCTTGCTCGCTCCTCATATTGATGCTCTCTTTGATAAAGGCTACATCTCGGTTTCCGATACTGGAGATCTAATGATCTCAAGTGCTGAAGTTGAAGCGCAACTGGTGCAGTGGAGAGTCGACCTTAAAGTCAAAATTAGTGACTTGTCAGACAGTAAAAAGGCGTATTTGGCTTACCATAGAGAAGTCGTTTTTATACAGTAATTCAATGCATTGAGTACGAATATAACAAAGCATTTAAGACGGATTCTCAACGCTTGGCGATTTCAGCCTAGGTCGGCTTCAGTGCTTTGCGTGGCAAGGTTTAGGCTTGGGTAGTCGCGTTGTTCACCACTTAATGCGGCGTTAGTTGCCCTAATTTAATATCGAGTTTGAAAGGTGAATTTTGTCTAATAGCAGTACTACAGAGGCTTTAAGTCCAGATAAACACAAGCAATTGTTTAAAGGGAAAGAGCAAGAGGCATTAGCTCAAGCTTTGGATATACGAAAGTTTGAAATTGATCTCTATTGGAAGCGGGCAACTTATTTTTGGGCATTTATTGCGGCGACTTTTGCAGGTTTTATAGCTATACAATCCTCGTCTTCGGTAAATAAAGCTGACATGTCAGTAATTTTGAGTTGTCTTGGTGTAGTCTTTTCCTTTGCTTGGTTTTGCGTAAATCGGGGAAGCAAATATTGGCAAGAGAACTGGGAAAAACACGTTGATGTTTTAGAAGATGAAGTCACAGGTCCTTTGTACAAAGTGGTTCTGTCAAGGAACCCTCATGGGACTAAGGCTGATAAAGTTCGGAATTTATTAACTGGTCCTTCTCCACTGTCGGTTTCAAAAATAAATCAATTAATTAGCTTGTATGTAACAGTGTTGTGGTGTGCTTTATTAATCTATTCACTTCCCGAATTTTCTTTCGCTAAGCCAATTGATTGGTTTTACGTGGTAGTGGTCGGTATTAGTATAATTACGTGTGGTCTGTTTTTATTCCTCGGACGCTCATACGGTGGTGGATATTATCATACGGCAAGTTTAAGAAAATCCAGAGTGAATCCGAGCAACTAACAAAGCGTTTAAGACGGATTCCCAACGCTTGGCATTTTCGGTTTGCTTTGAATTTAGTGTTTACGGCACAATGGGTTAGGTCTGGTGGTAGCGTTGCTCACCACTTAACGCGGCGTTATACCTATAAGGAGAAACATGGATATTAAGGTAGTTGTAGCTCTGATCGGAATCGGCGGTGTTCTTTCGAGTGCATTAGTTCAGTTTTGGCTTGGTAGTCGCACAGAAAAGAACAAAAAACTCATCGAAATACGAAGTTCTGCCTATTTAGATTTCTTAAATGCTGTTTCTGAAATTGCTAGTTCCACAAAGTACTCGAAACAGCGAGATGTTGAGCAACTCAAACAATTGAACCAAGCTAAAACGAGAGTAATTTTACTAGGTAGCACATCAGTTGTGACATCAATACATTCTTTTTTCCAAAATCATGGGGTTCTCAACAGTGATGCATCATACGTATCCTTTAGCAAAATCGTAAAAGCTATGCGCTCGGACTTATCTGGCAGCGATGACATTGAACTTAGTATTCTCTGTGAATCTCTGTTTGGTGCTAGTGTTGAAAAATAGGTATAACAATCTGTTTAAGAGGGATTCGCAACGCGTGGCATTTTCACTATGCGTTGGTTTTAGTGGTTAAGGCGGTATGCGGCGGCATCGGTATTGCGTTGCTCACCCCTTAACAGGGCGTTATGCTCTATGCTGAAAATGGAACTTTATGGAGGTTAGCATGAGTATCAAAGAGTCTGATTGGAAAGTCTTTTGCGAGATTAAAAAAGAAGCTATTCAATTGTATTGCACTAGACAACTGAATGAAGTTATTGAAACTATTACTGACGAGTCAGAACTGGCAGGGGAAAGGTTTCATTTCATGTGCCAATATTCCAGAACATCTGAAAAGCAAATGAAGCTTATCTTTGATGGCCATTCTCGGAATAACGCATTTATTCAGCTCATGCTAATGTGTGAAGAAAATTTGGTTGCAGCAGAGCAGTTCGAACGTCTTTCGGATGAACTAAAAAAGGACATTACGGAGTTGCTGGAAAGACGAGCATAACAAATTGTTCAAGAGTGATTCGGCACGCGTGGCATTTTTACTATGCGTTAGGTTTAGTGGTTAAGGTGTTATGCGGAAGCTCAGGTATTGCGTGCCTCACACCTTAACAAGGCGTTAGCACACAAGGAGAAGGCTTTGAAATTCGCAAGAAAATTTGAATGCTCAAGTTTTGTATTTACTCCAATAGAAATCGCTGATGCAGTGTGTTTATTAACCGCAGTGAACTCCGATTTATTTCCTGAGTCGCTTCCATTAGCAAACATTAAAACTCTAACTCAAGCTGAGAATTGGTGTTCAAATCGTATGTTAGAATGGAATATGGGCAAATGTTATGTTTGGAGCTGTCGCCGATTGCACAACTCCCAAGTTATTGGACAGGTCACATTACTTCCTCAGGAAAATCGTTTGGCTTTAGCTTATTGGGTTAATCCGGAGTTCTGGGGGCAGGGTTTAGCAACGCAAATGTGCAAAGCTTTGCTATCACATGTTCGTAGCTCGGGTTATCAAGGTAGTATTTGGGCAGGCGTCCATTCTTGGAATAGTAGGAGCTCTTCGGTACTAAAGAAACTGGGTTTTGAACAGACAGTTTCTAATAGTGAAAATACAGCGGAGTACAGCTTGGAAATTGTGTGCTAACAAACAATTTAAGAGGGATTCCCCACGCTTGGTATTTTTGGTTTGGGTTTGGTTCAGTGTTTACGGTGTCCAAATTGGGTGTCGTGGTCGCGTGGCTCACCCCTTAATTGGGCGTTAGCTGCCATCCATGTTCAGAGGAGGAACGATAAATGGACTATCCACTTAAAGGTGCATGTCAGTGCGGGCAAGTTACCTATGAACTACATGAAAAACCATTAATGGTCCTTGCTTGTCACTGTACAGAGTGTCAAAAGTTATCTACTAGCCCATTTAGCATCACAGCAGTTGTCGATGCCGAGAAAATTGAGTTTTCTGGCCAACTGAAAAGTTGGGAGCGTTTAGCTGATAGTGGTAATCGTAATTGCGCGATGTTCTGTCCAAATTGTGGAAACAGAATTTACCATTTCAACCCAGATGCACCTGAAACAGTAAAGTTAAAGCTAAAACCAATTGATTTATCGCCAGCTGATATTTTCGAACCTCAAGCACATGTTTGGGTTAGTGAAAAACTAGATTGGTATCAAATACCAAATAATATAAAGATCTTTCCTAAGCAGCCGGGCTAGCAGCTAACAAATTGTTCAAGAGTGATTCGGCACGCGTGGCATTTTTACTATGCGTTAGGTTTAGTGGTTAAGGTGGTATGCGGAAGCTTCGGTATTGCGTACCTCACACCTTAACAAGGCGTTAGCTTGCTATCGAAATTTCCAACCATGAAAACCACAACCGGTGAACTTAACATAAGCCCTTTTGCAAAGAGGACGGGATGCCACTTCTTCAACTACTTCTGCTAAGTAATTTTCTTTTGAATGTATCAATAGACCTTTTTGAAGTAGATCCGCTTCGAATAATTTGCGTGTTTGTTGCGTTTTTTGTGTCTTTGACCTTTATATTGGACGAACAAGTATGGTTTAAACCAAATACTGAAAAGCTTTTAGAATGGCTAAAAACATTATTTGTTAGTTACGTAGTATGTGAATTAACCTTGTTTATTAATTTTGTATACCTTTTGGTCAATAAGTACAATGACCCTTCGATGTCTTGGTATTTACCTAGTTTAGTGTTGCTAGGTTTATGGCTGTATGGAAGGTATCAAAGAGCCGGTTAATATCAAGCTAACAAATTGTTCAAGAGGGATTCGCAACGCGTGGCATTTTTACTATGCGTTGGTTTTGGTGATTAAGGTGGTATACGGCGGCTTTGGTATTGCGTTGCTCACCCCTTAACAAGGCGTTATAGCGCTAGTAGTCTATAGATTCTTTGTAAACAATAAGGATATTAAGTGGTTGTTCTAGCAGTTGTTATACAGTTCGTTTTGTTGGTAGTAATGTTTCTTGTTATGGCATTCATTACTGGTTTTTCGCTAACTTCAATTCTTGTTTCAATAGCTATCTATCTGGTTTCAGTGTGGTTGTTGACGCCATTGACTCAAGTAAAGTGCAAGTATTGTGACTCAAATATCAGCAAAAAGGCGATTAAGTGTCCAAAGTGTCAAAGTGATTTATCAGTTTAGTAGTCCATGGTGAGTGCGCGCTCTAACAAACTGTTCAAGAGGGATTCGCAACGCGTGGCATTTTCACTATGCGTTGGTTTTAGTGTTTAAGGTGGTATGCGGCGACTTCGGTATTGCGTTGCTCACCCCTTAACAGGGCGTTAGTTTGCAAGAGGAAAAACGCAGCTATATCGCAAGATCTAGTCGTAAAAGCTCAAAGTCGAAATTGTCGTATCACTTTCAATTTCAGTGTTAACTAACATGGTGAAAATCCAAAATTGGCATCGTTTTAACTATTGATTTATTCTTTGGTGTGGCGATTTTTGGGTTAACATGAGTTGAACTTTTTTGCTGAAACTCTGCTTGTTGAGTTTGTTGGTATAAAAGCCGATTTACACGCTGAAACGACGTTTTCTCTGGTGTGGTAAGTTCCACGTGGTTTCAGTGGCTTTGTTGAAAGTCCGCATTGTGAGATTGGTTTTCCAAAAACACTTTTTGGTGTTGTGAGCTCGTTTTCTGCGGCGTTGTTTGTTCCAAGTGGTTTCATTGAGTAGCCGCTTTGAGACTACGCCTGATTTAAGTGCATTAAAACACATAAAGTTTATTGTTTGCAAAGTTTAAAATAACGTAAAATCAACGCGTTGGGTTTGCAAACTAACAAACTGCTCAAGAGGGATTCGCAACGCGTGGCATTTTTACTATGCGTTGCATTTAGTGATTAAGGTGGTTTGCGGCGGCTTTTGTATTGCGTTGCTCACCCCTTAGCAGGGCGTTATGTTTTAATGGAATTTCAATGATTTAAAGGCCTTTGAGTCGTTCTTTTCCCCTCTAGCCATTCGTTGGGAGTAGACTCAGCAAATCACTATTATCGCTCAGTTCTTAAACCACTCAGCCCGTAAAACATGCCAAGGTTCGCGGGTTGCTTCATCCTAGTTTTTGGGTGGTTTGGTGGTCTTGTTTCTCTGGCTCAAAGTCGCTTTGGTCATATTTCCCAATCAGCCAATAACCTTGGCAGTTGCCTCGGCAAATCGCCATTGTTCTGCGCTGCTTTTGCTAAGAAAGGGCGCTTGTTGAAAGTGTATCGAGTTGCCTCATTAGCAGGGAAGTGGGCTTACTTGTTTTAAGTTTGGCGCATCTGTCGGTCAAGCGCGTTTCAGGTTGTGATTTAGTTCAGAAATCTAGGTCTACACTTCAGTTCTTTGCCAAGTAAATCAACGAATTGTGCTAAAACATAACAAAGCATTTAAGACGGATTCTCAACGCTTGGCAATTTCAGTTTAGGTCGACTTTAGTGCTAAAAGTGGCAAGGTTTAAGGCAGGGTGGTCGCGTTGTTCACCACTTAATGCGGCGTTATACCAAATGAGTAAAGGGGAATAAGTTTGATTGCTGTAATTCCAAAGCGAAACCTTTCAGTGAAAGGAATTAAATTACTTAGAAGCCTCACAAGTCAGAGTATTGAGGCAATACGAAATGCGGCTAAAAATCATCAGCCATTAGAGAGTTATGAAGTATTCCGCAGTGATTGGGATGAAGTTAAATATAAGCTAGTCACTCTAGCTCAACAGTACGATGAAGCGTTTTTTTTCATATATGAAATTGAAGGTGACGAACATAAACTTTTATCTTTCGAGAACTTTTTAGACTATTTGAAAGAGTTGCGCTGTATAGAGTTAGAGCAGCAAAGGAATTCGGATCTCGAATGTGGATTAATTTCAGTTGAATCAGACTTTCACGAACATGATGAAAATTGGTATAACAAAGCATTTAAGAGTGATTCCTAACGCTTGGCATTTGTTATTCCATCGTTGAGTTCGGTGTTTACGGTGGTATGGTTTAGTTTAGTGGTCGCGTTACTCACACCTTAATGCGGCGTTAGTTTTATGGAGGAAATATTGTGGAAATCTGGAAGTTATTGTTCTTTATACCTGCGTGTTTTGCGCTCAATATGACTCCAGGTCCAAACAATCTATTGTCCATGAACAATGCTCGTTGTTACGGTTTCAAGTCCGCTTTTATTGCTGGGCTTGGTCGTATTGCTGCATTCGCAGTAATGATTGCCTTGGCTGCTTCTGGCTTAGCAGTCGTGCTCTATGCTTCTGAGACTCTATTTCTAACGATTAAAATTGTGGGCGCGGCTTACTTGTTGTGGATTGCCTTTAATCTTTGGCGTTCGGAAGCAAGTCCTGTTTCTGAACTAGAAAACACTCGCAACCGATTAGGTTTAGCTAAACAAGAATTTTTGCTAGCCGCTGGTAATCCAAAGGCGATCTTAATCTTTACCGCCTTTCTACCACAGTTCGTCTATGTTTCAGCGAATGTAAATGAACAGTTCTTCGCTCTAGGGGTTACGTTCCTAGTTTTAGAAATGGGGGCAATATCGATTTATGCAATATTTGGAAT
This sequence comes from Vibrio sp. MOR3, assembly GCF_001557775.1. NCBI lineage: Bacteria > Pseudomonadati > Pseudomonadota > Gammaproteobacteria > Vibrionales > Vibrionaceae > Vibrio > Vibrio sp. MOR3. The sequence goes on from NZ_LNRD01000031.1 coordinate 7,327, forward strand.
GTACTTAAGGCAGTGGTTTACGAAGCCGAAAATGGCAAAGCACTTCAATAGAGGTTGTGCTACTTTTTTGGCTATGTCTGGAGCAAGCTTGTTACTGAGTCGCCAGCAATAAAACTAACAAACTGTTCAAGAGGGATTCGCAACGCGTGGCATTTTCACTATGCGTTGAATTTAGTGATTAAGGTGGTATGCGGCGGCTTTTGTATTGCGTTGCTCACCCCTTAACAGGGCGTTATGTGCTTTTTCGAAAAGTCGAAATTGACGTAAAATCAGAGTATTACAATAGTTGGAAATCAATATGTCTCAGCCAGTTCAACAGCAAATAGGAAATGTAGCTCTAGTCGTAAAAAACTACGATGATGCGATAGAGTTTTATACTCAAAAGCTACAATTTACGTTGGTCGAAGATACTGACTTAGGTGGTGGTAAGCGTTGGGTGCAGGTTTCGCCTCCAAACTCAAACGGTACAAATCTGCTTCTTGCACAAGCAAGCACTGAAGAACAATCTCATGCTGTAGGCAACCAAAGTGGTGGTCGTGTTTTCTTGTTTCTACAAACCAATGACTTTTGGCGTGACTACGACTTAATGAAAGCTAGAGGTGTTGTTTTCAATGAAGAGCCGAGAGTTGAAGAGTACGGCACAGTTGTTGTGTTCGAAGACCTGTATGGTAACAAGTGGGACTTACTGCAACTGAACAGTGCAACCAAATAGCACGCACATAACAAAGCATTTAAGAGTGATTCGCAACGCTTGGCAATTTCGCTTCGCTCAAGTATAGCCAAGCGTCGCTCACACCTTAATGCGGCGTTAGGTGTCAGGAGGTCAAATTGTCAGAAAAAGTGATTTTTGCAGACTTTACAAATAATGATTTGGTTGAGTTTAAG
>NZ_LNRD01000032.1:0-6899 GCF_001557775.1 Vibrio sp. MOR3
TGAGGCGTTGAGCTAACCTGTACTAATTGCCCGTGAGGCTTAACCATACAACACCCAAGGGGTTTTGATGGACTCAATGCAAGAACGATTGAATGTGTAGTAGAACTTAAAATCAGTTTTCCAGATTAAAGAATTTGCTTGGCGACCATAGCGATTTGGACCCACCTGACTTCCATTCCGAACTCAGAAGTGAAACGAATTAGCGCCGATGGTAGTGTGGGGTTTCCCCATGTGAGAGTAGGACATCGCCAGGCTTGTATTTTATTTTCACTTTTTATGAAAAAGTGAAGACAAAAACTTAGACTTAAATGTCTAACCAGTGCGGAGCGGTAGTTCAGTTGGTTAGAATACCGGCCTGTCACGCCGGGGGTCGCGGGTTCGAGTCCCGTCCGCTCCGCCACTTATTTCAAAGACCTCGCTTTTGCGAGGTTTTTTTGAATCTACAATGTGATAAACTGTAGTTTCTACAGGGGTGTAGCTCCAATTGGCAGAGCAGCGGATTCCAAATCCGCGTGTTGGGAGTTCGAATCTCTCCACCCCTGCCATATTTAAGGCTCTAGCAGAAATGCTGGAGCCTTTTTCGTTTTATCACTTCTAACAAGTGATATTAGGATAACTTGGCGTGCCTTGGTGCGCAGTCCGATTGGCTGCATTTCCCATCGAATCTCCGGAGTGCCGGCCCAGTCCACCTCTGCCATATTTAAGGCTCTAGCAGAAATGCTGGAGCCTTTTTCGTTTTTATCACTTCTAACAAGTGATATTAGGATAACTTGGCGTCCCTTGGTGCGCGGTCCGTTTGGCTGCATTTCCCATCGAATCTCCGGAGTGCTGGCCCAGTCCACCTCTTTTTATATACAAAGATTTAGTCAAAGATTATAAAACTTGTTTGCTTTTGGTTTTTAGAAAAAGGTCCAATTCCACCGTATTAGTATCAGTTTGTCGGACGCGGGTGCGTTCGCTTACTTGATGTTCTATCCGACATTCAGGTTCGGTTCTTTCTTCTTCGGGAGGGATAAGTACCTGTTATCTGAATATTTGTCTATTTAGTTCGTTGGGCAGGGGGAGGCGAACCGTGATTTACAACCTACAAAAAAGCCCAGTACTTTCATACTGGGCTTTGACTCTTTATTAGTTTCTAAAGGATACGCTTAAGTACGCCGTCAGCTTTGATGCGAGTGATCTTACGAACAAGCTTCTGAACGCTTTCTGGGTAATCTTCTACCTTTTCTAACTGTCGGTAAGTACAGATAAGTTGAGTATGCTCGAGAATGTTTGCTACTTCTTGCTCAAACTTATCCGTCATCTTAGCGTAGTTATCTTGCACCAATAGTCCATTTTCTAAGTCTAGTGACCATGCGCGTGGGTTCAGGTTATTACCTGTCATGAGCATGTAGCGTTTATCTACCCAAATACCTTTTAGGTGGAAGCTATTGTTGTCGTGCTTCCATAAGTGGATAGAAAGCTTACGAGCTGCAATGTTCGCTTCGTTGGCTTTTGCAAAACGGCGAAGGTTCAATTCGTAAAGGTATGGCAAACCACCAATAGTTTTAAATTCTTCTTCCGGAGCAATATAGAAGTCATTTGCTGTTTTATCTCCAACAACAATCGTTACTTTCACCCCGCGTTTCATTGCACGTTTTACTTCACGATGAATCGCTTTAGGAAAGTTGAAGTAAGGTGTACAGATGAAGATTTCATTTTGAGCGGCAGCGAGTAACTTAACGATTTTCATGTTGAGTTGATTACGTCGCTTACCCAAGCCAACAAGAGGAGTCACTTTTACCTCTTCTTCTGTTGCACTCTCTGGCGAAAACTCATAATCAGCACGAGCGAGAGAAGAACGCAGTTGACGAATTGCAGCTTTGATTTCTTTAGTTTCTGGTTTGTCCTTACCAGCAAGGTCGTTTACTGCTGGGTGAGCTATCATCTCACTCTGGATGAAACCGACCATGGAGTCAGCAAGTGCTTTATGTTGAATCACATGGTAACGGTCGAAACGATAACGACCATTGTATTGAAGATAGACGTTGTTTAAGCTAGCGCCGCTATAAATAACGGTATCGTCAACAATAAAACCTTTTAAGTGCAGTACGCCGAAGACCTCTCTTCCTCGTACAGGAATGCCGTATACCGGAATCGAATGTTGGTATTTTTTAGCGAATGCTTTGTATAGCGCGGAATTGCCCTCTGATGACTCTGCACCAATGAGACCACGTTGAGCTCGGTGCCAATCTACACAGATATTGATGTCCAATCCAGGGTTGCGCTGTTTCGCCTCATAAAGCGCTGTGAAAATTTCACGTCCAGCTTCATCATCTTCCAGATATAGAGCGACTAGGTAAATTCGCGACGTTGCTTTGCTGATCGCATCAAGAAGACGAGTTCTGAAAGTTTCTGCTGCGTGCAGAACTTCAAAGTCTTCAGGCTTGACTGCGAGACTTGGCAACTGTTCGAATGGGTTCCTACTTACTATCATACCGGTGTGAGTACCTTAATTAAGTGCAATATTGCGAACCTGATATTTTACCAAAGATATGAATTCTCTGGCTACAAAACCACGTCGTTTAGAACGTTAGAAGTGGTGAATTGCATTGGAATGAGATCTTTACCACTGTCTACGTACCGCAAATAAGCCATTTTTAACGAGTTTGGCAATTCAGAGCTATCAATGGTTTCAAACCCATGCTGAGCGTAATAATTCTCTAAATGTTTAAAAGCGAAGCAATAATCACCACTGGTGAAAACTGTGTTTTCGCAATAAGTAAGCAGAGCACTGCCGACGCCTGTCCCACGAAATTCTGGCACGACTAGCATCCCTGTAAGCAATCGTGATTTTTCGATGGTTTTCATTCGTAATAGCGCAACAATGCCATTCTTGACGCTGGCGGTAATGATTAACTCATCCCGTTTGGCTCGGCCTGCCGGATAATGCGCTTTATACAACCTCTTAATGAGAGGAAGTTTGATCGGATTTAACACTTCTATGATTAATGAGTCTGGTATTGTCACTGCGGCTAAAAGATAACTAATGTAGAATGTCCATAGTTTAAGAGAATCTCATCTGGCGTTGCAAATCCACTATGGAAATTAAGAAACACGCGAGCCTTAAGGCTTTTCATACATTTGGTATCGAGCAAACTTGCGACTATTTGGCGATTGTTGAATCTGTAGAAGATGTCATACAGTTGTTCAAGGACGACACCTTTAAAAAATTACCAAAACTGTTTTTAGGTAAAGGGAGTAACATGCTCTTTACTCAGCATTATGAAGGGCTTGTGATTATCAACCGATTACTTGGTAAACAAGTGAGTGAAACGGATGAGTATTACAAGCTGCATATTGATGGTGGTGAAGACTGGCCCGCATTAGTGGAATGGTGTGTAAAACATGATATTGGTGGCCTTGAAAACTTAGCTCTTATCCCTGGCTGTGCGGGTTCTGCACCGATTCAGAACATCGGAGCGTATGGAGTAGAGCTCAACAACATCTGTGATTATGTTGATGTTCTTGACCTAGAGACTTTTGAAACTATACGTATGAGTGCAGAAGAATGTCTGTTTGGTTATCGTGATTCGATATTCAAGCATTCTCTGTATGAGAAGTGTTTTATCACCGCGCTTGGCCTTAAACTGCCCAAAACGTGGCAACCCGTCAATCAATATGGCCCTCTACAGTCTATTCCTGAAAAAGAACTTAGCCCTAACGCAATATTTGAGCGAGTTTGCCAAGTGCGCATGGAGAAGTTACCTGATCCAACTAAAGTGGGTAATGCAGGGAGTTTCTTTAAAAACCCAGTGATCAGTCAAGATCATTATGATCAACTCATCCAGCAGCATGACACCATGGTCGCCTATCCTGCAAAAGGTGGGATGAAAGTGGCAGCCGGTTGGCTGATTGATCAGTGTGGGCTAAAAGGTACCTCGGTTAACGGTGCCCAAGTGAACCCATTACAAGCTTTAGTGCTTACCAATGTGGATAACTGTACCGCGGAAGATGTGGTGACTTTGGCTTCTCTTGTAAAGAAAAAGGTTTGGGATAAGTATCAAATAGAGCTTGAGCATGAAGTGCGTTTTATGAATAGTCATGCTGAGACAACCCTTTCTGAGATAGAGGCTGCTCGATGAGAAAAGAACATAACGCAAAGCTCCATATCCTCAAAGCGTTAAGCGACAGCGATTTCCATTCAGGTGAAGCACTTGGGGAGAGCCTTGGCATCTCTCGAGCAGCAATCGCAAAGCACATTAAAGGGTTAAATGAGTGGGGTGTGGATATCTATCGTATCCAAGGCCGAGGTTATCAACTGGCGCACCCCCTACAACTATTAGACGGAGATACACTCAAAGCGAAACTTGATAGTCAAATCGAGCTGATCTCTGTTATCGATTCAACCAACCAGTATTTGCTGGAAAGAGTGAATGAGTCAGACAAAGGAAGAGTTTGTTTAGCGGAATACCAAGCTAAAGGCAGAGGACGTCGTGGCCGTCAGTGGATTTCACCTTTTGGGACAAATCTCTACTTGTCTATGTACTGGCGACTGGACGCAGGTATGGCTGCAGCAATGGGATTAAGCCTTGTTGTTGGTATTGCGGCAGTAGAAGCGCTCGAAAGTATGGGCGTTCAAGGTGTGAAGTTGAAGTGGCCCAATGACCTCTATTTCCAAGATAAAAAACTTGCAGGTATTTTAGTAGAAATGTCAGGCCAAGCCGGTGGTGCCGCTCATCTTGTTATCGGGATGGGGTTGAACATTGGGATGCCGGACATACAGCCTGAGATTGATCAGCCTTGGACAACGTTGAATCAAGTCAGTGATGGTTTAACAATCGACCGCACCGTTCTGGCACTCAACCTTATTGAACACTGGAAGACCGCACTAGAAGAATATGAAATGACTGGTCTGGCGGGGTTTGTTGATCGTTGGAATCGTTTAGATAATTTTATAGACCGTCCTGTTAAGCTACTTATGGGGCCAAGAGAGATTCATGGCGTTGTAAAAGGTATCGATCAACAAGGTGGGGTAGTACTAGAAACCAACAATGGTTTGGAGACCTACATTGGCGGCGAGATCTCCTTAAGAAAAACCGATTAACATTAACGAGTCAGCACTACTTTCTCAACGATACTTTATCAACCAAATGGCTTGGTCCTTTATGCAGTATTAAGTGGGCCCTTTCTCGAGTAGGAAGAATGTTCTGTTCCAAATTGAGTCCATTAATATCATGCCAAATCTGCTTCGCCTTGTTCCTAGCTTCTTCTACTGAGAGTTGGGTATAGTGGCTAAAATAGGAGCCAGGTTTGGTGAATGCTCCTCGACGGAATTTCAAAAATCGTTCTACGTACCATTGCTCGACGGTCTCTGTTTCAGCATCAACGTAAATAGAGAAGTCTAGAAAATCCGACACAAACACTCGATGTGGATCGTGTGGGTAATCCATACCGCTTTGCAAAACATTTAAACCTTCAATGATCAATATATCTGGCTGCTCAACAGTTTTAAGCTCTTCGGTAATGTCGTAGGTAATGTGGGAATAGACTGGCACTGTAAGGTCAGGTTTACCTGCTTTCACATCGGAAACAAACTCAACTAAACGCTTTATGTCGTACGACTCTGGAAAGCCTTTGCGATGCATGATGCCCTTATCTTCCAGTTCTTTCTTTGGATATAAGAAACCGTCGGTTGTCACTAACGCGACTTTTGGATGATTCTCCCAGCGAGATAGAAGGGCCTTCAGCAGCCTCGCAGTCGTACTTTTCCCTACCGCAACGCTACCAGCAATACCGATGACAAATGGAGGAGCATGCTCTTCTGTATTGAGAAATTGCTGTAATACTGAGTTGCGACTCTGACGAGCTTGAACATATAAGTTCAATAGACGAGACAAAGGAAGGTAAATCTCTACCGCTTCCTCTACAGTGAGGTTTTCATTAATGCCTTGAAGCGCGGTTAAGTCGTCTTCAGAGAGTGTCATCGGGACAGAATTTCGTAGTTCTGCCCATTCAGCACGGTCAAATGACAAAAATGGACTCATGAGTCTCTTTGATCCTTGGTTTAATAGAGAGCAAGAACATACAACAAGCATCGTTTAAAGCAAACGACAAAGCTCGAAAGTTTGCTTTAAAAAGTGAGGTTTGTATGAATTTGCAGCAATTGAATCTAAAAAGCTAAATTTTACGATTTTTTTTAAAATACCTATTGCAACCTAGAAAATCATTCAATAGAATGCGCACCACTTATGCCGACTTAGCTCAGTAGGTAGAGCAACTGACTTGTAATCAGTAGGTCACCAGTTCGATTCCGGTAGTCGGCACCATTCTTTCCTGCTTCTTTAAGAAGCAATTGTAGTAAGAATGGCATGAAATTTTGGAGGGGTTCCCGAGTGGCCAAAGGGAGCAGACTGTAAATCTGCCGGCACTGCCTTCGATGGTTCGAATCCGTCCCCCTCCACCATATTCTTAAGGAAATAGCTCTCAGAGTTACGTGTTGCGGGCATCGTATAATGGCTATTACCTCAGCCTTCCAAGCTGATGATGCGGGTTCGATTCCCGCTGCCCGCTCCACTCTAATTTGAGTGCTGATATAGCTCAGGTGGTAGAGCGCATCCTTGGTAAGGATGAGGTCGGCAGTTCGAGTCTGCCTATCAGCACCAGCTCTCAAAGTTATTTCCTTTTGATATAAGATTTACCAATTATCTTTTTTGGTTGCGTGGTCAATTCGGGCCACCTAAATCCGTACCTAGAGGGACTACTCATGTCTAAAGAAAAATTTGAACGTACGAAACCGCACGTTAACGTTGGTACTATCGGCCACGTTGACCACGGTAAAACAACTCTAACTGCAGCTATCTGTACTACTCTTGCTAAAGTTTACGGCGGTGTAGCTAAAGACTTCGCATCTATCGATA
>NZ_LNRD01000033.1:0-6660 GCF_001557775.1 Vibrio sp. MOR3
GGCTCAATGAATACTGACTTCAAAACTCATCCTTACTCGAAAGTAAGAAGTAATTTTAAAGCTATTATCATTCCAACAGAATGATAATGAATTGACTGTGCCAAGTCCGAAGACTTGATTGGTCACTCAGTTCATTGAAACCTAATTTGATACCAAGGTATCTAATTGGATTATCATCAACGAGTGCCCACACAGATTGATAGGTTCTTATTTTTAAAGAGCTTTTCTAACATTTTCAGCAACTTAGTTGCTCGTCGTTAGGGGTGCGTATCTTACTTCACACCGTGAGAGAGTCAAGCATTTTTTTCAAATTCTTTTTTCTCTCTTCCCGACTCGCCGTGTGACTTTCGTCTCACTCCGTGTCGGTGGATGCGCAGTATAGGGAATTCAGAAATGAGCGCAACCCCTTTTTTTTAAAAAACGCCCAACCGAACAAACAATGAACAGATCGTATAGATACAAGACACTTTGACCCCTATTTAGCTAAAATTTAGGGGCACCAAGCCTTAATAGAAGAGGTCTAACTATGTTCTTCTTTCTGAAACTACCCTAGTTTCGACATCGCCTCTCTTAAATAAACCTCTTTTTCTTAGCTATTAACTTGTTTCGACCAAGGTCTATTGAGCTAAAAATCGATTTTTGATTCAGATCACTGCACTCTATCACATATCGATCAAGAATGATTATCGTTATCATCAAATGGAGAGATACACATGAAAGCCGCAGTTGTTAGTGAATTTAAAGGTCCACTCATCATTCAAGACATTCCTCTACCTAACGTTAAGCCTCGTGATGTACTCGTCAAAGTTCATGCCTGCGGGGTTTGTCATACCGATTTACACGCTTGCCACGGCGATTGGCCTGTGAAACCTAAGATGCCTCTCGTACCTGGCCATGAGGGAGTGGGAGAAATAGTCGAGGTCGGTAGTGAGATACACCATCTTAAAGCTGGTGATCGTGTTGGCGTGCCTTGGCTATATAGTGCGTGTGGTCATTGCGACTATTGCTTGGAAGGGCAAGAGACACTTTGTTTAGATCAACATAACGCTGGTTATTCCGTTGATGGCGGCTATGCAGAGTTCTGTCTTGCTCACGGTGATTACGTAGTGAAAATTCCAAAGGGCTTAAGCTATGTCGATGCAGCTCCCCTCTTCTGTGCCGGCGTTACCACTTATAAGGCACTCAAAGTAACAGATGTAAAACCAGGTCAATGGGTGGCAATTGTCGGTGCAGGTGGTTTAGGTCATTTAGCCATTCAATATGCAGCAGCAATGGGCATGAATGTTATTGCTGTAGATACTGGTGACGAGAAACTCGCACTAGCTAAAAGTTTAGGTGCGCAACACACCATCGACTTTATGAAAGAAAAGCCTTCTGAGCGTATTAAAGCCATAACCAATGGCGGCGTACACGGTGTTGTGTGTACTGCGGTATCCAAGCCAGCATTCCAAGAGGCTTATCACTCTATACGTCGCGGCGGTGCATGTGTGCTTGTCGGCTTACCACCAGAAGAAATGCCAATCCCTATCTTTGATACTGTTCTTAATGGAGTGAAGGTCATTGGCTCTATTGTCGGCACACGCAAAGACTTGCAAGAGTGCTTACAGTTCGCCGCAGATGGAAAGGTAAGGGCGATTACTGAAGTCAAACAGCTTGAAGATATCAATGACATCTTTGCTGACATGGAGAAAGGTGAAATTAATGGCCGTATCGTAATGGAGTTCGCCTGATTTGGCTGTTGGTATCTTTCCTCTATATATACTTCTATATAGATAGCAAAAAAGAGCGGCACTTTCATGCTGCTCTTTTGGTCTTTGCTTTTTATTTGGGGTACTTCAGGTGAAGTCTTGGAAAATTGTTTCTTCTATATATAGAAGAAAAGATCAGAGCATCCTTGCCCTTCTCTTTACGACAGATTAGTTAAGGGTATATCTAAATGTCGTTATTGTTCGATGACGCATTGAGCTCGTAAGAGTGGAGCATGCTTGCATTCCCAATGGCGTCATCTTCGAGAGGAACTTAGTTCTTCAATACTTTTACGGTGTAGCTACCATCTTTTTGTTGGTATAGACCGTGGATGTCGGTTTCGAAACCTGGGTAATGCGCACCGATCTCACAAAGCATCTCTAGGAAGTCCAGCACAGGGCGCGACTCTTGAGTCACCATTTCACCAGGAAGTACTAGTGGCACACCTGGAGGGTAAGGAAGGATCATGTTCGCACTTACGCGGCCAACCATTTCTTCCAGTTTGATTTCTTCGATGTTGCCACGAAGCTCTTCTTGCCATGCTGCGTGTGGTGTTACTTTCATTTCTGGAAGTACATCGAACGCTTTGTACATTAGCTCTGGTAGGTTGTATTTCTTAGTTAGGTCATGAATTGCTTGTGCTAGTTCTTGAACGCGCATGCCTTCATAGAAGCTTGGATCTTCGTTGTATAGCGAAGGTAGGAAGCTCTTGATGGTTAGGTTCAAGTCGTAGCCACGTTTAAATTCAGTTAAACCGCGTAGCAATTGCATTGCTTTTGATTTGTCGATACCGATTGAGAATAGGAACAACAAGTTGTATGGACCTGTTTTCTCTACCACGATGCCGCGCTCATCTAGGAATTTAGCCACCAGCGAAGCAGGAATGCCTGATTCTTCTAGTTCGCCTTCTTTGTTCATCCCCGGAGTCAGTAGCGTTACTTTGATTGGGTCAAGATACATGTGGTTGTCATCCATGTTCTTGAAGCCGTGCCATGTGTCGCTAGGGTCTAGTTTCCAACATTCTGTGGTATCGATGCTTTCTGGTTGCCATACATCGAAGAACCAGCTGTCGCTTTCTGCTTCTAGGCGTTTGATCTCTTTACGGAAGCGGATTGCGCGATCGATAGAGTCTTGCATCAACTTCTTACCAGTGTTGCCGCGCATCATTGCCGCTGCAGTTTCAGTAGAAGCAACAATGCCGTACTGAGGTGAAGTTGAAGTGTGCATCATGAATGCTTCGTTGAAAGATTCTTTATCAAAGTCACCTTTCACGTGAATCATTGAAGCTTGTGAGAACGCTGCCAACAGTTTGTGTGTTGATTGTGTTTCGTAGAACACTTTGCCTGGCATCGCTTCACCACTCATACCACATTTACCTTCGTAAATTGGGTTGAAGTTAGTGTAAGGCACCCAAGCACTGTCGAAGTGGATGTGTTTACAATCTAGCGACTCTTTGATGAATTGTGTGTTGTACAACAAGCCATCGTAAGTTGAGTTAGTCACTACCGCGTAAGTTGGTGCTGTTGCACCTGGTGTTTTCGCCACTTTCTCTGCAATGACATCGCGGCTGAATTCGCTTTGTGGAATACCACCAAGGATGCCGTATGCGTTACGAGTTGGGCGGAAGTAGATTGGTGTCACGTCGCTCATCATCATTAGGTGAGTCAGAGATTTGTGACAGTTACGGTCAATCAGTACTGTGCTGCCCGCAGGTGCTGAGTACATACCAACGATTTTGTTCGATGTAGACGTACCGTTAGTTACGATGTACGAGCTGTCTGCATTGAATGTGCGTGCGATGTATTCTTCTGCATCTTTATGTGGACCTGAGTGGTCTAGTAGAGAACCTAGCTCAGGCATTGAGATTGATACGTCCGCTTTAAATGTGTTTGGACCGTAAAAATCGTAGAAGATGCTACCAGCAGGGCTTTTCTGGAATGCAGTACCACCCATGTGACCTGGAGTACAGAAGGTGTATTTACCTTCTTCTACGTATTTGAATAGTGCTTTAGTGAATGGAGGCATGATGGCATCTTTGTATGCCTCAGTCGCTTGGTTGATTTTGATAGCGATGTCGTCAGCCATACCCAAAGCGTACTCGAAGAAGCTCACGTTTAGACGTAGGTCTGTTAGTGAAATGTCTAGAGTAGACTGTTCGTTAGCAAATGCGTGAACAGGTAGTTTTTCGTTGATTTGGCTGATTCGTTCACATAGCTCTAGTGAGTATTTATCCCAGTCGAACAGCACGCCGCAAATGCGTGGGTTCATCTCAATCATTTTGATCAAGTCTTTATCATCTACTGGGTAAACCACTTCGTAGCCCGCTTTCTCAAGAGCAGCGTGAAGTTGACGAACTGGCTCTTCTTTAAAGAACACACCCATGTGGTTCAAGATAGCGAATATATTCATTTGGACATCTCCAAGGCGAATGAGGGCGCTCTTTGCCATTTACAGGCAATGAGTAAGGTGAGCGCCGCGTGAATTTGGGGTTTATGGGCTGGCACCGTAGTGCCAGCGTTTGGGGATTAGTTGCTTGCTTGGGCAGGCATATCGTCAGCGTGCATTTTCAAGTACTGAGCAAGACCTGCTTTTTTGCTGTAGAACATCAAGATAACTAGAGAAACGATGAAGGTTGCTGTTAGCGTACCGCCCTCTGCACCCGCTAGTGCGATGAAGCAGAACAGACAAGCCACACCAGAGAACAGCATTACGAAGCCGTTACGTGTTGTCATACCTTCGAAGCGGATCAAGTTAATGCTTGAGTAGAAGTAAGGCAGCATAGTTAGTAGCACTGCGTCAGTCGTTAGCTGGTTGAATAGGTCTGATGCGTGTGCTGTTTTAGAGCTGAAGAACATCAGTACAACCATCAGTGCAGTCATCTTGATTGACGCAAGGATTAGACCTTTCTTAGGCACACCGTTTTTGTCAGTTTCACCGTAGATTTTAGGGAAGTTACCATCGCTCGCAGCACGTTTACCCGCTTCACCTACTAGCATCATCCAAGAACCTAGCGAAGTGAAACATGCTAGCGCTGTGAATGCTGATACAAATGGTGCTGTCCAGCTACCGAATAGCTCAGTGGTTGCTAGTGCAAATGGCGCACCTGATGCCGCAACTTCTGACGCAGGGAACATGCCGCTGATCATTTGAGTTGAGAGGATGTAAATCACACCCGCGATACCAGTACCTAACATAGTTGCTAGTGGTACAGTGCGTTTAGGATTTTCTACCATACCAGTCGATACCGCTGCTGATTCCACACCTACGAATGACCATAGACAGATAAGAACCGCTGTTACTACCGCGTGGCTGTCAGTACCTGCTGATACGTTCCAGTTTTGGCTGTAAAGCGCAGTATCGAAGTGCGTCCAACCAAATGCAGCTGTACCAACAACTGGGATAAGGATAAGAACTAGACCAAGCGTACATAGACGGCTTACCCAGCTACCACCAAGTAGGTTGACGAAAGTGAAGATCCATACCGATGCAATCGTCGCAATACCTGCTGGGATTGGGTTATTGAGCACAGGGAAGAATACTGAAAGGTAAGAAACACCTGTAATGGCAATAGCCAGGTTACCAATCCAGTTCGCGTGGTAATAAAGAACGCCCGTTTGGAAACCAAATACCGGAGACACTTCGCCAGCATAAGCGATAGGACCACCTTCTTGTGGGTTTTTGGTTGCCAGACGAGCGTAAACGAACGCCAGACTCAGTGCACCGACCAAACAGATCAGCCAACTGAAGATTGAAACAGAGCCTACAGAGGCAAGACTAGAAGGTAATAGTGCGATACCACTACCCATCATGTTACCGGCTACGACACCCGTACAGGCAATAAGACCGATTTTTTTCGCATTCGATGACATAACATCTCCAAATCTATTCTACTCGAGTCAACATGACTCAAACTGAATGGTTATTAGCGAGATGCTATGAGGAAGAACCTGCTCGACCTCGCTAACTTTCGAAGTGAAGACTACGCCCAAAAACTGGGAAAAAAATAAACTTGGGGTTATCAATAAAACAATTAGCCCATCGGTATAAAGTTGAGATAAACCTGATAAACTAAAAAACATAAAGCTAGCATATACAGTAACTTAAGATAAAAAACTAAAGCACTCATGTCGAAAAGGTAAAAACATCAACCTCAACAAATTTTCCATCAACCTTATCAACCGCTATCAACATCAAGATAACCCTATCCTGATTACCCAAACTGTTGATGCAGACTTTTCCTACCCTTATTGACCAATTGACTTACATCAAACTTCCCCTCCTCTTTTACTCAACGATGCATAAGTACAAGCGTTATTACACATAAACAACTGCATGTTTGTGATCGGTTTTAAATACGCAAGGCTAAGGCCGAAACCCAAACGTTCGATATGAAGCGGCACTAAGACAGGAAGTAAGAAGTAAGAAGTAAGAAGTAAGAAGCAGAATGCTAAGGTGGTGAGAATAGAGAATAGAGAATAGAGAATAGAGAATAGAGAATAGAGAATAGAGAATAGAGAATGAAAAGCCCTCTCCTCTTATATAACAAGCGTCATTAGTAGAAATAGAGGTAAGAAGTACACAAGAGGCAGATATAAAAAATGTATGGTCCGCCCCGTTATTGCAACTACAATTTAGTAATAACGGAGTTGGTTTGCGCTAATGTATTCGGAGTCCACGTTGGGAACATTAACTTCCCGCTCCACGATGATATCCGCGCCAGATTATCCTTAAAAGCCCCAAAGCAACTAGGTGCTATTTTTTGTATCAGGTTACTAATCTGGCCGATAGACCGTTTTTGTCATCACGTTCATTGGCGTTGCAAACTTGGTTATGGCTATACAGCCTTAAAAGCTTGGCGGTGGTACAACACCGCCCAAGCTATTCTTGCTAGCTTATTGGCAAGTGCGACTACCA
>NZ_LNRD01000034.1:0-2203 GCF_001557775.1 Vibrio sp. MOR3
AATCTGGAAAACTGATTTTAAGTTCTACTACACATTCAATCGTTCTTGCATTGAGTCCATCAAAACCCCTTGGGTGTTGTATGGTTAAGCCTCACGGGCAATTAGTACAGGTTAGCTCAACGCCTCACAACGCTTACACACCCTGCCTATCAACGTTCTAGTCTCGAACAACCCTTTAGGATACTTAAAGTATCAGGGAAGACTCATCTCAGGGCTCGCTTCCCGCTTAGATGCTTTCAGCGGTTATCGATTCCGAACTTAGCTACCGGGCAATGCGTCTGGCGACACAACCCGAACACCAGAGGTTCGTCCACTCCGGTCCTCTCGTACTAGGAGCAGCCCCCTTCAATCTTCCAACGCCCACGGCAGATAGGGACCGAACTGTCTCACGACGTTCTAAACCCAGCTCGCGTACCACTTTAAATGGCGAACAGCCATACCCTTGGGACCGACTTCAGCCCCAGGATGTGATGAGCCGACATCGAGGTGCCAAACACCGCCGTCGATATGAACTCTTGGGCGGTATCAGCCTGTTATCCCCGGAGTACCTTTTATCCGTTGAGCGATGGCCCTTCCATACAGAACCACCGGATCACTATGACCTGCTTTCGCACCTGCTCGAATTGTCATTCTCGCAGTCAAGCGGGCTTATGCCATTGCACTAACCTCACGATGTCCAACCGTGATTAGCCCACCTTCGTGCTCCTCCGTTACTCTTTGGGAGGAGACCGCCCCAGTCAAACTACCCACCAGGCACTGTCCGCAACCCCGATAAGGGGTCGACGTTAGAACATCAACACTACAAGGGTGGTATTTCAAGGACGGCTCCACGCAATCTAGCGACTGCGCTTCAAAGCCTCCCACCTATCCTACACATGTAGGGTCAATGTTCAGTGCCAAGCTGTAGTAAAGGTTCACGGGGTCTTTCCGTCTAGCCGCGGGTACACTGCATCTTCACAGCGATTTCAATTTCACTGAGTCTCGGGTGGAGACAGCGTGGCCATCATTACGCCATTCGTGCAGGTCGGAACTTACCCGACAAGGAATTTCGCTACCTTAGGACCGTTATAGTTACGGCCGCCGTTTACCGGGGCTTCGATCAAGAGCTTCGACCGAAGTCTAACCCCATCAATTAACCTTCCGGCACCGGGCAGGCGTCACACCGTATACGTCATCTTACGATTTTGCACAGTGCTGTGTTTTTAATAAACAGTTGCAGCCACCTGGTATCTGCGACTCTCGTCAGCTCCATCCGCAAGGGACTTCACCATCAAGAGCGTACCTTCTCCCGAAGTTACGGTACCATTTTGCCTAGTTCCTTCACCCGAGTTCTCTCAAGCGCCTTGGTATTCTCTACCCGACCACCTGTGTCGGTTTGGGGTACGATTCCTTACAATCTGAAGCTTAGAGGCTTTTCCTGGAAGCATGGCATCAATGACTTCACTACCGTAGTAGCTCGACGTCGTGTCTCAGCCTTAAGAAGAGCCGGATTTACCTAACTCTTCAGCCTACGCACTTGAACCTGGACAACCGTCGCCAGGCCCACCTAGCCTTCTCCGTCCCCCCATCGCAATTGTAAGAAGTACGGGAATATTAACCCGTTTCCCATCGACTACGCCTTTCGGCCTCGCCTTAGGGGTCGACTTACCCTGCCCCGATTAACGTTGGACAGGAACCCTTGGTCTTCCGGCGAGGAGGTTTTTCACCCCCTTTATCGTTACTCATGTCAGCATTCGCACTTCTGATACCTCCAGCATGCTTTACAACACACCTTCAACGGCTTACAGAACGCTCCCCTACCCAATGAAGTAAACTTCATTGCCGCAGCTTCGGTTTATTACTTAGCCCCGTTACATCTTCCGCGCAGGCCGACTCGACCAGTGAGCTATTACGCTTTCTTTAAATGATGGCTGCTTCTAAGCCAACATCCTGGCTGTCTGAGCCTTCCCACATCGTTTCCCACTTAGTAATAATTTGGGACCTTAGCTGGCGGTCTGGGTTGTTTCCCTCTCCACGACGGACGTTAGCACCCGCCGTGTGTCTCCCGGATAGTACTTACTGGTATTCGGAGTTTGCAAAGGGTTGGTAAGTCGGGATGACCCCCTAGCCTTAACAGTGCTCTACCCCCAGTAGTATTCGTCCGAGGCGCTACCTAAATAGCTTTCGGGGAGAACCAGCTATCTCCAGGTTTGATTGGCCTTTC
>NZ_LNRD01000035.1:0-1505 GCF_001557775.1 Vibrio sp. MOR3
CTGTCTCTTGATCACAAGTCTAGTGATCAAGAGACATTGCGAGTTCGTAGCCTTCAAGGATGGTTTGTAGTTTAAACCACCCTTCCCAAAGCACCTTTATTGAAGCTCTACCCGTCCTCTTGGTATCTTTCCAACCGCCTAATTTAGCAAGATTTTTGTACGCCCAGCCCATATCGGGCACTTCTTTAGGTAACGCCTTACTTTCTAGTTTCAACCACAGTAGCTTCCAAGCTTTTTGGCCCAATACCTTTTCACAACTTTCTTTCGTTAGCTCATCAACTTCTTTAATGAAGCGTAACGCCAATAAACGCGTAGCAACAAAGGCATAGATGACACTTAATCTCTCTAAGTTATCTTTACTTTGTAGCCTGAGTGACTCCACATCTGTCCCTTCACTTTTCCAGACTTTATGGAAATCTTCAATCAGCCATCGGCGCTCGTAATAACTGATAATTCTCATAGCGTCTTCAACGTTGTTTATTGGCTCCGACGTCAAGAGGTGCCATGCTAACTTGTCTTTTGATGTCCCTTGCTCAAGGCAACCAACATAATAAACAGGTATGCCTGCGTGCTCTTTTTTGTTTGCCGGAGCCTTTAATGTCACCTGACCATATTTAACATCAAGCTTTACATCTCTCGCTTTTCTCCCTCCTTTTTGGGGGATGGTAAGCTCTTTTGTCTCGACGCTTGGTAAGGCTTGCGCATAGTCATATAGCTTTTGAGCGTGCTCTTCTAGACAACGACTTTGCATTGAGCGAACGACAAAGCGCTGCTGATGTTGACGTTTATAAGTTAAGTATTCGAATAGGTCAGCTTCTCGGTCACAGACCGAGATAACATCTAACATTTTATCCCCTAGACGTTCAACGACACGACGAGAAGCTTGCTCCCATTTGTAACTCTCTTTCTCCTTATAAGGACGAGTCGCGTGTTGATGCTTTTGCCCACGCTTGGTTATATCTCGGCTCCATCGCTGCTGCTCTATCAGACCGACAATGGTTTGGCTTTGTGGTGCAAAAAGTAACGTCGAATGTACGTGGAGAGCTCGAGTTCTATCGCCTTGATTAGTATGCCCGAGCTCCTCTTTTATACTTCGATGAGGAAAACTGAGCGTTGTTGTATCTTCAAGCGCGAGTAATTCCTCATGCTCGTTAGCTCGAGATACAGTTGATTGAAAACCTGCTTCAGCGATGTCTTTTGCATCAATGTTTTCATTGCGGATAAAGCGATATGCACCTTCCATATCGGCGGGAGAAAAAGGAAGTTTAGCCACGGAGACTCCTGGTTGATTAGCAATGGAAGTCGCTAAACTGATGAGGCGTTGTGTTCTTCGAGGGTCTTTAAGTTGTGCTTGTCCAAATTGTTCTTGTGCCCAAAGTTTAGCGTCTGAGTGTGTCATCTTAGTGTTTCAGTAAGGATTACTAAGTGATCAGATCACACACACTTGAAAGAGTTCAAAAAAAATCCCCAAGCTACAAGCTTGGGGATTTGTGTATAAGAGACAG
>NZ_LNRD01000036.1:0-1427 GCF_001557775.1 Vibrio sp. MOR3
TGAACTGACCCCCAATAGTTGGACACCAATTATTGAGGGTCTTTTTATGTCCAAATATAGCCGCGAGCTAAAATGTGTCATTGCTAAACAATGCTTAAATGGTACGTCATCTAGTTATTTAGAAAAGCAATATTCAGTTTCTTCGAGACAGATTCGGTATTGGGCCCAAGTTTTTGCTATCCATGGTGCAGCTTCATTTTTACCAACTAAACATGCTGTTTCTGCTCAAACAAAACTAAAAGCATTAAATTTAATGTGGACGAATGACTGGTCTCTCTCGCACACTAGCGCAGTATTTAACCTCTCGTCCCCTGGGATACTATCTGTCTGGCTCAAAAGATTTAACGAGCTCGGTATCAAAGGGCTCAAAATTCGCCAGAAAGGAAGACCTTCAATGAAACAGCAACCTCAACGTACCACTAAACCAGATAATGAAATGACACTTGAGGAGCTAAGAGAGGAGTTGATCTACTTACGAACTGAGAATGCTGTTCTAAAAAAGTTGGAAGAGTTGGAGCAAGAAAAGAACCGTCGAACAAAGAAAAAGCGGTCATAGCTCTAACTCTTAAAGGTAAGTACCCACTGAAGCACCTGCTGCAAACTCTGCAACTGGCGAAAAGTGTCTTTTATTATCAGGCTCAAGCGAGCACGCGTACTGATAGTTACGAAAGTGAACTGCGGTTGATAAAGTCAATTTATCATGAGCATAAGGGGCGATACGGCTACCGCCGTATTCACTTGGAACTAAAAAAGCGAGGCTTCATGTTGAATCACAAGACGGTTCAAAGGCTTATGACTCAGCTAAACCTTAAATCAACGGTCAGGATTAAAAAGTACCGTTCATATCGAGGTGAGTTTGGAAGAACGGCTCCCAACATACTTGAAAGAGATTTTAGTGCGTCCCAGCCAGATGAAAAGTGGGTAACTGACGTTACGGAGTTCAAAGTCAAAGAGCAGAAAGTGTACTTGTCTCCGGTTGTCGACTTGTTTACTCAAGAGGTGGTTGCTTATAGAGTAGCTAAAAATGCCTGTTTGCCGCTTGTCATTGATATGTTGACGGAAGCGATATCAAAGCTTAGACCGAACTCAAAGCCAATTATACATAGCGATCAAGGTTGGCAATATCGGCATCGACAATATCAGCAAAAAATCGAAGAGAGTGGGTTAATACAAAGTATGTCGAGAAGAGGTAACTGCTTGGATAATGCTGTTGCAGAAAACTTTTTTGCTTTACTTAAAACAGAGATGTATCACAATCAGAGCTTTGAAGATGCAGATACTCTGATAGAGCAAATTAAAGAATACATCGAGTACTACAATACCAAACGTATAAAGGTGAAGCTAAAAGGCCTGACTCCGATAGAGTATCGAACTCAGGCCTTGAAAGCCGCTTAACAGAAATGTCCAACTTTACGGGGTCACTTCAT
>NZ_LNRD01000037.1:0-1402 GCF_001557775.1 Vibrio sp. MOR3
ATGCCTACGGGCCAAAGAGGGGGACCTTCGGGCCTCTCGCGTCAGGATATGCCTAGGTGGGATTAGCTAGTTGGTGAGGTAATGGCTCACCAAGGCGACGATCCCTAGCTGGTCTGAGAGGATGATCAGCCACACTGGAACTGAGACACGGTCCAGACTCCTACGGGAGGCAGCAGTGGGGAATATTGCACAATGGGCGCAAGCCTGATGCAGCCATGCCGCGTGTGTGAAGAAGGCCTTCGGGTTGTAAAGCACTTTCAGTCGTGAGGAAGGTGGTGTAGTTAATAGCTGCATTACTTGACGTTAGCGACAGAAGAAGCACCGGCTAACTCCGTGCCAGCAGCCGCGGTAATACGGAGGGTGCGAGCGTTAATCGGAATTACTGGGCGTAAAGCGCATGCAGGTGGTTTGTTAAGTCAGATGTGAAAGCCCGGGGCTCAACCTCGGAATAGCATTTGAAACTGGCAGACTAGAGTACTGTAGAGGGGGGTAGAATTTCAGGTGTAGCGGTGAAATGCGTAGAGATCTGAAGGAATACCGGTGGCGAAGGCGGCCCCCTGGACAGATACTGACACTCAGATGCGAAAGCGTGGGGAGCAAACAGGATTAGATACCCTGGTAGTCCACGCCGTAAACGATGTCTACTTGGAGGTTGTGGCCTTGAGCCGTGGCTTTCGGAGCTAACGCGTTAAGTAGACCGCCTGGGGAGTACGGTCGCAAGATTAAAACTCAAATGAATTGACGGGGGCCCGCACAAGCGGTGGAGCATGTGGTTTAATTCGATGCAACGCGAAGAACCTTACCTACTCTTGACATCCAGAGAACTTTCCAGAGATGGATTGGTGCCTTCGGGAACTCTGAGACAGGTGCTGCATGGCTGTCGTCAGCTCGTGTTGTGAAATGTTGGGTTAAGTCCCGCAACGAGCGCAACCCTTATCCTTGTTTGCCAGCGAGTAATGTCGGGAACTCCAGGGAGACTGCCGGTGATAAACCGGAGGAAGGTGGGGACGACGTCAAGTCATCATGGCCCTTACGAGTAGGGCTACACACGTGCTACAATGGCGCATACAGAGGGCAGCAAGCTAGCGATAGTGAGCGAATCCCAAAAAGTGCGTCGTAGTCCGGATTGGAGTCTGCAACTCGACTCCATGAAGTCGGAATCGCTAGTAATCGTGGATCAGAATGCCACGGTGAATACGTTCCCGGGCCTTGTACACACCGCCCGTCACACCATGGGAGTGGGCTGCAAAAGAAGTAGGTAGTTTAACCTTCGGGAGGACGCTTACCACTTTGTGGTTCATGACTGGGGTGAAGTCGTAACAAGGTAGCGCTAGGGGAACCTGGCGCTGGATCACCTCCTTATACGATGATTACTCACGATGAGTGTCCACACAGATTGATA
>NZ_LNRD01000038.1:0-1172 GCF_001557775.1 Vibrio sp. MOR3
GCTTGCGCAAGGATTGAGCTTGACGCTTGCGATAGAATTTGTGACTTGGTCATTTGAGTCGTTTCTTTTGCGAAGTCGGTATCTTTGATACGGCTCTTCGACGCGTTCACGTTCTCGTTGATGTTATCCAAGTTGCTGATTGCGTGGTTGAAACGGTTTTGGAAAGCACCTAGCTCTGCACGGTGGCTGTCTACGTATTTCAATGCGGCATCAATGATGGCCACAGACTCTTGTGCACCACCTACTGATGTTACGTCGATAGTATCAACCGTTACTTTCTTACCGTCGTTTAGACCTAGCTCACCAGATAGGCCGCCAGAGAATTCAACGTCGCCTTCCACTTTGTTGTTGCCCGCAAACACTTGCAGCTTACCGTCTTGGTCTACTGACGCTTTCACTAGGTCTGTTTGACCGTTGATGTAAGTTGCTAGCTCTTCGATATCGTCACCCGCTTTCGCGCTGATGTTGATTTCTTGTTCTTGACCAAAGCTGTCCGTTAGGCTGATTTTCATGTCTGATTTATCAGCAGCAACGTTCCAGTTTTTGTCTTTGCCGTTGTCAGCTTGGTAGCTCACGCCGCCCATCATTTGGTTGTCTGAGCGCATGTCTTTTAGGTTAAGCATTACTGCTTCACCGTTGTCCGCACCGATTTGGAAAGACTGAGTGCCGTAAGTACCGTTAAGTAGGCGGTTACCACCGAAAGATGTCGTTTCAGCGATACGGTTTAGTTCGTCGTTCAGTGCCGTTACTTCTTCTTGAATCGCAACACGCTCAGATTTTGAGTTAGAGCCGTTCGCAGATTGAAGAGATAGGTCACGCATACGTTGCAGGATGTTGGTTGTCTCGTTCATTGCACCTTCAGCAGTTTGTGCAATAGAGATACCGTCGTTCGCGTTACGAACAGCCACATCCAGGCCACGGCTTTGTACGTTCAAGCGGTTCGAGATTTGAAGACCCGCAGCGTCGTCTTTCGCGCTGTTGATTTTGAAACCTGAAGACAAACGCTCCATAGAAGTTTGTTGTGCTGAGTTTGCGTTGTTTAGGTAACGCTGAGCGGTCATCGCTGATACGTTTGTGTTTACATTCACTGCCATGGTGATTTCTCCAATTGATTTTCCGATGTAGCGGTTTCCGACGTCTCGGAAAACCAAGTAGTTCTCTCAAAGTTACTT
>NZ_LNRD01000039.1:0-1148 GCF_001557775.1 Vibrio sp. MOR3
AAACCGCACGTTAACGTTGGTACTATCGGCCACGTTGACCACGGTAAAACAACTCTAACTGCAGCTATCTGTACTACTCTTGCTAAAGTTTACGGCGGTGTAGCTAAAGACTTCGCATCTATCGATAACGCTCCAGAAGAGCGTGAGCGCGGTATCACAATCGCAACTTCTCACGTTGAGTACGATACTCCAACTCGTCACTACGCACACGTAGACTGTCCAGGACACGCGGATTATGTTAAAAACATGATCACTGGTGCTGCACAGATGGACGGTGGTATCCTAGTTGTTGCTGCGACAGATGGTCCAATGCCACAAACTCGTGAGCACATCCTACTAGGCCGTCAGGTTGGTATCCCTTACATCATCGTATTCATGAACAAATGTGACATGGTTGATGATGAAGAGCTTCTAGAGCTAGTAGAAATGGAAGTTCGTGAACTTCTATCTGAGTACGATTTCCCAGGTGATGACCTACCAGTTATCCAAGGTTCTGCACTAGGCGCACTAAACGGCGAAGAGCAGTGGGAAGCTAAGATTGTTGAACTAGCAGAAGCGCTAGATTCATACATTCCTGAGCCAGAGCGTGCAGTAGATATGCCATTCCTAATGCCTATCGAAGACGTATTCTCAATCCAAGGTCGTGGTACAGTAGTAACTGGCCGTATCGAACGTGGTATCCTAAACGTAGGTGACGAAGTTGCTATCGTAGGTATCAAAGACACTACTACTACTACATGTACTGGTGTTGAAATGTTCCGTAAGCTTCTAGACGAAGGTCGTGCTGGTGAGAACGTTGGTGCACTTCTACGTGGTACTAAGCGTGACGAAGTTGAACGTGGTCAAGTACTAGCTAAGCCTGGTTCAATCACTCCACACACTAAGTTCGAGTCAGAAGTATACGTACTTTCTAAAGACGAAGGCGGCCGTCATACTCCGTTCTTCAAAGGCTACCGTCCACAGTTCTACTTCCGTACAACTGACGTAACTGGTGATATCTCTCTACCAGAAGGCGTAGAAATGGTAATGCCTGGCGACAACATCCAAATGGTTGTTGAACTAATCGCTCCTATCGCAATGGACGAAGGTCTACGTTTCGCTATCCGTGAAGGTGGCCGTACTGTAGGTGCTGGTGTTGTTGCTAAGAT